>JAIXSZ010000037.1 GCA_027484425.1 Sphingobacteriales bacterium | reverse complement strand
GTTATTGCAGCTACTACTGGTACAGGATTTACTGTAACATTTGTAGTAACTGTAGTACTACAGCTAAATCCGTTGGTTACTGTATAAGATATTACCGCATTACCTGCACTCACACCTGTAACTATGCCTGATGTGCCTACCGTGGCTACACCTGCAGCACTGCTCGTCCATACACCACCTGATGTAGCACTGCTTAATGTTGTTGTTAAATTCTGACAAACTGTTGCTGTACCTGTTATGGCAGCTACTGTTGGCAAAGGATTTACTGTAACTACAGCAGTAGATCTGCCAATACAGCCAAAACCATTGGTAACTGAATAACTGATTGTAGCGTTACCTGCACTTACGCCTGTTACTACACCAGATGTTCCTACTGTAGCCACACCAGTAGCCGAGCTACTCCACACACCACTTGCAGTTGCATTATTCAAAGTTGTTGTAGCATCATCACACAAAGACAGGGTACCTGTTATTGCAGCTACTACTGGTACAGGATTTACAGTAACGTTAGTAGTTACAGTAGTAATACATCCAAATCCGTTGGTTACTGCATAAGATATTACTGCATTTCCTGCACTTACGCCTGTCACTACGCCCGATGTGCCAACTGTAGCTACACCAGTAGCACCGCTGGTCCAAACACCGCCCGATGTAGCATTGGCCAAGTTAGTGGTGGCATTTTCACAAACAACAGCAGTGCCTGTTATTGCAGCTACTGTTGGTAGTGGATTTACCGTAACGATAGCGGTTGACCGACCTATGCAGCCAGAACCATTGGTAACCGTATAACTGATAGTGGCATTACCTGCTACCACCCCGCTTACTACACCACCTGCATCTATTGATGCTGTAGCTGGTGCAGAGCTGGTCCAAACACCACTAGCAGTGGCATTAGCCAAACTTGTTGTGCTATTAACGCACACCGTTCTGGTACCTGTTATAGCGGCTACTACTGGCAAAGCGTTCACCGTTACCTCTGCGAAAGATCTTCCTATACAGCCAAATCCGTTTGTAACAGAATATGAAATTGTTGTAGTGCCAGACGCTATTCCAGTCACCACACCCGTGGTAGAATTTACAGTTCCTACTGCAGCATTACTACTACTCCATACCCCACTACCCGTAGTGTTGCCAAGTGTAGTTGTTGCTCCTACGCAAGCACTAAGCGTTCCTGTAATTACATCTACTGAAGGTACCACATTAACTGTAACTACTGCCGTAACCGTAGTGGTACATCCAGCCACATTTGTCACCACATATGATATAGTTGCATTACCATTGGAAACACCAGAAACCAGACCTCCTGTTCCTACAGTAGCTATGGCAATATCGCTACTCGACCAAACTCCACCAGCGGTAGTATTTGCAAGAGTAGTAGTACCATTGGCACATAATGTTCTAGTACCAGTTATTGCAGGTACAGTGGGAAATGCATTTACAGTCACCACCGTAGTCACTCTGGCCACACAGCTGTTGGCATCAGTGACGGTGTAAGATATTGTGGCTGTACCTGCTGTTACTCCATTTACCAATCCTGATGTACCCACACTAGCTACGCCGGCTGCAGAGCTACTCCACACCCCACTAGGCGTGGTACTACTCAGCAAAGTAGTAGTACCCTGACAAAAATTAGTAGTACCCGTTATTGCATTTACTACCGGTAGTGCATTTACCGTTACTTCTCTAGTAGCCCTGTTTACGCAACCATTAACGTTTGTTACGGTGTAACTTATGGTAGAATTGCCAGCACCTAAACCGGTCAC
Organism: Sphingobacteriales bacterium; assembly: GCA_027484425.1. Lineage (GTDB taxonomy): Bacteria > Bacteroidota > Bacteroidia > Chitinophagales > Chitinophagaceae > Nemorincola. The sequence continues at coordinate 92,871 of JAIXSZ010000037.1, read as the reverse complement.
TATACCAGTGGTACCGACGGAGGCTACTAATGTTGCAGAGCTACTCCATGCTCCACCTGTGGTGGAGTTGGCTAAGTTTGTTGTGGAATTTATACAGACAGATGCAGTACCCGTAATAGCATTGACTACCGGTAGCGCATTGACCGTAAACGTTCTGGTGACAAAACAGCCAGAAAATAGCGTATAGGTTATAGTGGTATTGCCTGCAGCAACCCCAGTCACTTGCCCCGTTGTAGTATTGACAGTACCTACGGCTATGTTACTACTACTCCATGTACCACCTCCATCAACATGTGATAATGTAGAACTGGCGTTTACACAGGCAGAAGCTGTACCTGTGATAGCTGCAGGGGTGGCAATAACCGTCACCTCAGTGGTACTAACACAGCCTGATGTTGAAATTCTATAAGTTATGTTGGTAGTTCCCACCGTAAGTCCTCTCACCACACCTGTAGTACTGTTAACGGTACCTACAGCCAAATTACTACTTGCCCAAGTACCACCTGCTGTAGCATTTGACAATGTAGTAGTTAGTCCATTACATATTGTTGCTGTACCAGTGTTGGGGGTAAATACTGCATTCACGGTCACAATTGCAACGGCAGCACATCCAAATTCATTTGTATAACTAATTGTAGATGTTCCGGCAGTCACTGCACTCACCACCCCACCGGTAGATATTGTAGCAACACCAGGATTTGTACTAGACCAAGTTTTTCCTGAAGTACTCGAAGTAAGCGTTGAAGTACCGCCAAAACATAAGGTGAGTGTACCGCCTCCTATTGCTGATGGAACTTGGTTTACACGAACAACTCCCAGCCTTGAACAACCAGTAGGTAATGTATAAGTAACAGTAGTGGCAGATAAACCTGCGGAGTTATATATAACTGCTGTAAGCAGACCAGAAACTGGATCAATAGATGCTGTTGAGGGTAATGCACTCGTCCAAGTACCACCTGCAGGAGTAGACCCTAATGTAACAGATTCTGTAACACACAAATCTACAAGACCAGTAATGGCTGTAGGTCTTGGGTTAACTGTTACGACCTGGGTAGTAAAACAGGTAAGACCTGTGGGTCTAAAAGTAATAGTCGCAGTACCCCCAGCAACTGCTACACCTGCAACTGATATACTTGATGTTGTGCCCGCAGTGCTAACAGTAGCTACACCGGTATTTGAGCTAGCCCATGTACCAGCTGTACTATTGGAGAGCGTTATACCAGAAAGCTCACATACCTGATTGGGTCCTGTAATAGCTCCAGGCTGCAATTGAACAGTTACTGTTCTGGTGTATGCTACACCAAGTAAATTATAACTAATAATAGACGTACCTGAACTTACACCTGTTACTACCCCAGTTGTTTCGTCAACGGTAGCAACTGCTGGTGTGCCGCTGCTCCATGTGCCACCTCCAGCATCAGCAGTAAAAGTTGTGGTAAAACCGGTACAGACTATATTGGTACCGCTGACTGTGACTGCCGATGTCTTTGACGACACAAACAAAAAAACTACTGAAAGTAGTAGAAATAGATTTTTCATGCTAAAATTGTGCATAGTGAGATGTGTGAATTTGGCAAAGGTAGAAACAATTTCAAAAATAAAAAATAAATTAAAGTAAGTAGATTCAACAAAAAAACCACAATGTGATGTTACAAAACAAAAATTTGTAATGCCATAAGATGTTGTTTAATATAGAAATATGCATTCAGATTCATTATTAAATTGTATTTGTATTGTATCTATTCTCTCTTTAGCTCATTGACACAACGATCATTTAGCAATAAGAATACAGAATGTGTGCAATTTTTTAATATAAAAAAATAGTGTGCGTCAAACAAAATGGAAAGATCGTTATGTCGATTGACTAAATCCTAGCAGATGATAATATGCTAAATAACACCATAATATACAAAACTGCATTTAATGCTTATTTTTACCGCATCAATTACAATAAATGAATAACGAAAGGAAAAGACCCGTGCGCATTCTGGTTGCCAAGGTAGGTTTGGATGGCCATGATAGAGGTGCAAAAGTTATTGCAACTACTCTACGCGATGCAGGCATGGAAGTTATATATACTGGATTAAGGCAAACTCCTGAAATGGTTGTGAACACAGCCTTGCAAGAAGATGTAGATGCGCTGGGTATCAGTATACTTAGTGGTGCTCACATGACTGTATTTCCTAGAGTAATGCAATTAATGAAAGAAAAAGGCATGAATAATGTGCTGATAACAGGTGGAGGCATCATACCTGATGAAGATATGAAAGCGCTACAATCTATTGGTATCGGGCAATTATTCCCTCCTGGCACTCCTACAGCAGATATAGTTTCCTATATTAATAACTGGGTAGGCGAACACAGAAAAGAATTGTTGTGACCTGTAAATAATATTTCTTCGGAAGATTTTCGAATAGTTTGATCTCGAAAAACACAAACGACTATATGTATAGTACCATAATAACCAATTTAGAAAACGGAACACTGATTATTACTATCAATCGCCCTGACAAAATGAACGCTCTTAACAAAGATGTGATTCAGGATTTGGGCGGGGCAATGGACGAGGTGTATAATAATAAGGAGATAAAATCGGCAATTATAACTGGAGCTGGGGAGAAAGCTTTTGTGGCTGGGGCAGACATTAGTGAATTTCTGGCTTTAGGAGCCGAAGGCGGTGCAGCGCTAGCAACTGTGGGTCGTAATCTAGTATTTGACAAAATAGCCTATTGCCCTAAACCAGTAATAGCAGCTGTAAACGGTTTTTCGTTAGGTGGCGGTTGCGAATTGGCTATGGCATGCCACTTTAGGGTAGCGTCAGTTACTGCTAAATTTGGGCAACCTGAAGTAAATCTGGGATTGATACCGGGTTATGGCGGCACTCAGCGTCTTACAAGACTTATAGGTCACGGCAAGGCCATGGAACTATTAATGACGGCTGATATGATAGGTGCAGAGGAAGCTAAAACACTGGGCTTGGTAAATCATGTAGTACCTGCCGAGGAGTTGCTAAACAAAGCCAAAGAAATACTACAAAAGATACATACAAAGGCACCGATAGCCATAGCCAACATTATAGCTTGTGTAAACGAGTGTAGCGATGGTAATCACCATAGTTTCGATAACGAAATAGTAAGATTTGGTGAGTGTTTTGAAACAGAAGACATGAAAGAAGGCACAAAAGCGTTTCTGGAAAAAAGAAAACCTGTTTTTAAAGGAAATTAATTTATATCTTCAACCTTTAAATTTTTGGATACATGCAGGCAAAGGTTACCCGAATCTTATCGGTTTTGTTTGTTGCAGCTATGATTAGTCATTCGGCTGTGGCACAAAAATACAGACCACTGAGAGATTATGTAGAACCAGATGGCTGGTCGATAGGCTTGAATTTTGGTAAAAGTGAACTGTGGGGCGATGTGGGTACCAAATCTCCTATAGATCATTTTGCAAACGGTAAATACCTTGATAAGGTTTCTTTTATGGGCGGCATGTATGGTCGTTATCATTTTCACCCATTCGTTGCTGTGAGATTTGCACTCAACTTTGGTAGTGTCACTGCTACTGATGAGTGGAACCTGGATGGTGTAAATGGTAAAGGTTTGCTAGAAGGAGGTGACTATGTGCAGCGATATCTGCGCGCACAGACTGCGAAAGCAACCATATTTGAGGCATCTTCAATGGTAGAACTTAACCTTCGTAGATTCCATATACACCAGAGGGCTTTTAGACGTCGCCAGCCTTATATAGCTGCTGGTATAGCTGTGTTTCACTATACCCCATACAGCACTATAGGCAACAGTACTACTTATGTGAAAACATATGACTTATCGCTGGAAGGGCAAGGATTTATAGGTGCTGATTATCCAAAACGCAATTCTCGCTGGCAACCTGCAGTACCACTAGCGGTGGGTTATAAATGGGACCTAGGAGAGCGTCTGAACTTTGCTATAGAATATAAATATAGAATGACGTTGTTTGACCAGCTAGATGGTGTGAGTGGCAAATATATTAGTGAGTTCGAGTTCAATCAGAACTTATCGCCCGCTGATGCGCGTACTGCTATACTGGTAGCTGATAAAAAAGCATTTTACAACAACGCATTACCTAGCGAACCAGGTACTCTGAGAGGTAACCCAGGCAATAATGACTCTTACTCAACAGTGTCATTTATGCTTACTTTCAAAGTACCTTCTCGTAAAGCATTCTGGTGGACTACTAAGAAATACTAATAGAAATTATAAAGTCATTTACGAAAAAGGATTCTCAAAAAATGGGAATCCTTTTTTAGTTGGTACATCTGTCCACTAGTTTGTTATACCCTTGCTCTCCAGGGTATTTCTGGTGCATTATTGATGTGCAATATATACCTGCAGAGCACAAACAAAAAGTCGGATAAACGATTGAGGTATTGTATTACTATGGGCGGTATGAACTCTTCCTGCTCTTGCATGGCTACACATATACGCTCTGCCCTGCGGCACACGCATCTGGCTACGTGGCAGGTAGATGAAGCTAGATTACCCCCGGGCAGAATAAAAGAACGCATTTCTGGCAGTGACTCATTCATGAGGTCTATACGTTCTTCGAGCCATGTTACGTCTTCATCATGGAGGTCGGGGAGTTTCATTTTTACTTCTTTGCCGGGGTCTGTGGCTAGTACCGCGCCTACTGTAAACAGTCGGTCTTGTACCTCACGCAGCCACTCGCTGATCTGTGCATTTGCCGCCATATCATTAACCATCCCTATGTAAGAGTTTAGCTCGTCTACGGTGCCATAACTCTCTATACGAATGTGATTTTTGGGTACTCGTACCCCACCTATGAGGCTTGTTCCGCCTTTGTCTCCTGTCTTAGTGTATATCTTAAACATACTTTGTTCTTTAAGTGTTTTATTGATGTTTCTCCTCCAAAATGTAAAATAACCATCCTAGGTCTATCTGGGCACTTGATTAATATCGGACTCCACTACACCATCTCTTACCCTTATTACCCGTTGGGTATAGTTGGCTATGTCTTCTTCGTGGGTGACTAGCACAACTGTATTGCCCTGATTATGAATATTGCCGAAGAGCTCCATTATCTCTACAGATGTTTTAGTGTCGAGGTTACCGGTGGGTTCGTCGGCGAGTAGTATCGACGGATTGTTGATGAGTGCTCTGGCTATGGCTACACGCTGGCTTTGCCCACCTGATAGCTCATTGGGTTTGTGGTGGGCCCGCTCCGCAAGGCCTACTTTGTTGAGCATGTCTCTAGCACGTTCTTCTCTTTCTTTGCGGCCAGCACCCGAGTATATAAGCGGCAGAGCTACGTTTTCCCAGGCGGTAAGGCGGGGTAAAAGATTGAACTGCTGAAATACAAAACCTATCTCGACATTGCGGACATCCGCCAGCTGGTCGTCGACCATATTACTTACATCCTTGCCATTAAGGATATATTGGCCACCAGTGGGGGTGTCTAAGCAGCCTAATATGTTCATGAGTGTAGACTTGCCCGAGCCAGATGGCCCCATTAGCGCCACATAGTCGCTCTTTTCTATGACTAGCGAAATACCCCTGAGTACAGGCAGCTCTTGCTTGCCCAAATAGTAGCTCTTCCTGATATCATTCAGCCTTATAACTTCTTTCATCAAAAAACCGCATTTTATCGCTGTGCAAATCAAAAATACGCATAATTTCACCCCTAGGAACGATGATATAATAAAGTGCTCAACCTTAGTTGCTCTTTTTCATTTTTTCTGCAATAAAAAACCTTTATCCCAGATGATGGGACGCAGTTTTCCGGTCTTGAAAAACAGAAGGACAGCTGCGCAATATTATACACTTTATTATATCAACGATTCCTAGTATGATTTGTTTTCCAAATAGTAAGATCAATCTGGGCTTGTTTGTAACTAACAAACGAGCTGATGGCTACCATGATCTGGAAACAGTGTTTTACCCGCTATTGCCGTGCACTGGCACTACCCAAAATAGGGTGCCTAGTGTGGGTACGCTGAACGATGTGCTGGAAATAGTGCCTGCCCAAAATGAGGGTGAGCTGTACCTGAGCGGGCTGCCAGTAAACGGTGACAACAAAGACAACCTAGTATGGAAGGCTTATATGCTACTGCAAAAGATGTACCCCTCTGCTGTGCCTGCGCTGGATATATACCTGCACAAGGCTATGCCAATGGGGGCTGGTATAGGTGGCGGGTCGGCAGACGGGGCGTTTATGCTAAGGCTGCTCAACGACTACTGCCACCTGAATCTGACCGATAGTGAACTAGCAGAATATGCTCTGCAACTGGGGTCTGACTGTCCGTTTTTTGTGTATAACAGTCCACAGTATGCTAGAGGTAGGGGTGAGGTGATGACACCCGTACATATAGACCTGAGCGCTTATGACATACACCTCATATGCCCTGACGTACATGTGTCTACCCGTACTGCGTTTGCGGGTATAACACCTAATGCAGCGCCGTTTGACCTGAGGAATTTGGAACAGCTACCCATAACAGATTGGAAGAACGTGTTAGTCAATGATTTTGAGCGAACTGTGTTTGGGACTCATCCTGTACTGGGTGAGCTAAAAAACGAACTATACATTCAGGGTGCTAAATATGCCTCTATGACGGGTACTGGGTCTGCGATATATGGTGTTTTTAATAAGGATGTGAGGGTAATAATAGAGGGTCACAAACACATTATAATTTAAACGTCACTATCCCATATTAGTCTTTACCTGCACGGATAAGTGTCTCCTTTTCGTCGGCAGTGAGGGAATTATAGCCTTTCTGTAGGATTTTATCGAGAATATCGTCTACTTTTTTCTCTGCACTGCTGGTAGCTAATGGGGGCTTGCTGTTGAGTGCAGCCCCTCTGCGCACACTGTTGCGCTTGGCTATCGCTTGTTCGTTGGGGGTGACCATGCGTTCTAGTTTATCGCCTATTGTGTAGATCCACTCGGCTGGTCTGTAGCCTGCCTGTAATAGTTTTATGAATAAAAACCCTGCTAATGCTCCACCTGCCATCATGCCTACTACGGGCATGTAATAACCTGACCCTATGAGCATGAGTACTAAAAATACACCCGCCACCCCCATGATGGGTAGGCTGAAAGTATCTGTGAGGTAAAACCGATACTTGGGAGAAATGGTAATAGCTGCGGCACAAATGCCCATAAGCCCAGCGCGTGGCCCCATAATGTGCGGGGGACAGTAACCAAAACCACCAGGGAGCAACTGTGATAGTAGATAAAACACGCCTCCTAAAAGCAGACTGAAAAAAAATATAGGCGCTATCTGTTTTTTGCCGACTAGCATCTGCAATACAGACCCAAAGCAATATAACCATAGCATATTGCTGAGCATCTCCATAAAACTATTGGGGAAATGGAAGATGCCATATATGAACAGCGTGTACCAATGCGATGGAAAATCTGCGAGGCGAGGCAGTGCAATATTGGGTACGAAATAGATATTAAAATTATCGGCCTGGATGTAGACTATCATGACGATAGCCCATGATATGGCTAAGGCAATATAAGAACCCGCTAAAAAGAAAATCAACTTCAGCACAGCGTTATTGTCATACCCGGGTATGTATGGCAGTATCGACTTTTTTCTACCCTTCATCATCATTTGCAAAATTATCAATAATATTTGGTTTTAGGTTGGGAGGTTGATAGGAATGTGTTAAAAACTATTGTTACGCCTGTATGAAGTTTATTGTGGTGTGTTTCCGGTTTGTTTCCGGTGTTTTCATGGGTTTTTGAGTGTAAGTCGTTGATTATCAATACTATTCATTTTTCCGATTAGTAGGTATTTTCCGGTTGGTTTTTGTCTGAATCAGGATTTAGAGGATTTTAGGTTTTACAGGATGCGGGTCGCAGGATGCTGTGGTTTTGCTTTCATATTTGGTTTATTGTTCATTTCTGTAGCCGTCGCTAAAAAGCTATGGCTACTGATAGGTTTTGCCGGTTATTTGCCGGTGTTTTCATTGGTTTTTGGGTGTAAGTCGTTGATTATCAATGCTATTCATTTTTCCGGTTAGTAGGTATTTTCTGGGTGGTTGTTGAGGTGTTTTCTGCTCCGTGTTATTCTGACCGTGTGCTGTGTTCTTTTCTTTTTCGTTTCAAAAAGAAAAGAACCAAAAGAAAAGGAAATTTTTTGTCAATCGCTCCGCTGACAAAAAAGTAGCTCTACGCTGTTATCCTTCGGCTACTTGCAACTGCGTGGTGCTGGTTTTCTGCCGGTGCTGTACTACTATATGGCTTTTTGTCATGGGTTGGGGGTTGGGGTTTATAATTTGTCTGCTGTTCTTTCTTCTTCGGCATCAAAAGGCACCATTAGGGGCTGGGCGTTCTTATATCTTTCAGCAGGTGTTTTGTGGCAATATGTTGTCATATTTGGTTTATTGTTCATTTCTGGTTTTTCCGGTTTGTTTCCGGTGTTTTCATGTGTTTTGGTACTTAAGTTGTTGATTATCAATGCTATTCATTTTTCCGGTGTGCATGCATTTTCAGGTGGGTTTTTGTCTGAATCAGGATTTACAGGATTTTAGGATTTACAGGATACGGGTCGCAGGATGCTGTGGTTTTGCTTTCATATTTAGTTTATTTTTCATTTCCTGTTTTGCCGGTTTGTTGCCGGTGTTTTCATGGGTTTTTGGGTGTAAGTCGTTGATTATCAATGCTATTCATTTTTCCGGTATGCATGCATTTTCCGGTTGGTTTTTGTGGGGTGAGATGGGGCGCAATGGTATAGAGGGTTATATTTGTTGTAACGAATTGTGAGGTAACTTTCTCTCATAATGATTGTGGGTTTAATAGGGTAATGAATAAATAGACTACGCTCTACTGATGCCGCAAAAAGTGCGCCAATATCAGCCATTATGGGTAGAGGTAGGGGTTAAGATATCCACATTTTGAGATGTGGAATTTACGCGAGTGAAAAACGCTTGCACCAATTGGGGACCCTTGGACCAGAAGGGTCAGTTGGCTATCTTTATCTACAATACAAGCTTAATGAAGGTAGTAACATGGAATTGTAATGGTGCTTTTAGAAATAAGTATCTAGTATTGGCTGATATGGATGCTGATATATTGGTAATACAAGAGTGCGAAGACCCTATGCAATGCGCTGATATAAGTTATAAAAATTGGGCAACCAATTACTTATGGATAGGGGATTCTAAACACAAAGGGATGGGTATTTTCTGCAAGGATGGCATACAGCTATCTAATAATGACTGGGACACGGACGGCACAAAACACTTTATATCGGCAAGAATTAATAACACTTTTGACCTTATAGCTGTTTGGACGCAGCGGAATAACTCAGTTACCTATAGATACATCGGTCAATTTTGGAAGTATCTCCGGTTACATAAGGGTAGAATGGAAGACACTATAATAGTGGGTGATTTCAATAGCAATAAGATATGGGATAGGAAAAATAGAGCATGTAATCATAGTGAGGTGGTTAGGGAACTCGCCGAAATTGGAATTGTAAGTTTGTATCATGAAAAACACAAAGTAAACCAAGGCGAAGAACCACACCCAACATTTTACCTACAACGCAACCTGAAAAAGCCCTACCACATAGACTACATATTTGCTAGTAAGAAAAGATTCCCCAATGTTTCAGACCTTGAAATTGGGTCTGAAACAGTATGGCTGGCTATCAGTGATCATTTACCTGTGATAGCTGTGTTGGATGTTGAGTAAACAGTATGTTATATGTATGTGGTACTACCAAACAAATCCCCCACAAGTTGTGGAAGTTCTTTTGGTGCGATAGTTTCCTGCACGCAACTGTTGATCATTAAATGGGGTTTACAGCGCCTGAAGGTTGGATTATAATTTTCAGACAAAACAATTTCGTGTTTTCATACACTTACATATATAATATGATAGAGAAAAACACCATCAACCAAGAAAATGTATTTGAGTACGTAAAAGACGCAAGCCAGAAGTATAACTCACTGATATCGAAAGAAGAAATTGACTGGATGGAAATAATTGATTTTGTAGTCGACTATTCATATGTAGAAAGTTTTTTGGAGGATATAAAAAAATCGGGAAATAAATGGGCTGGAAAAGACAATGCCGGACCTAAGCAAAAACAAAAAGTAGCAATGTATGCTACCAACATGAATAGTATAGATAACTTTTTAAAGCTTATAAACGATGCAAGAAAACCATCTAATAATCTAATGATGGAGGGTTATGAAGCAGAAGAAGACAAAGATGAATATGTGAATTACAGAACCTCTTATGCTATTTTGCCTTTAACAAAACACATATGCAATACGTATATAAAACTTGGATACACGTCTGTAAGAATTATTAAACGAATAGACAAACCAAAATGGAGGGGAAAGAATATTGAAAACTTTTTGCTTCTTTTTCAGGACTATAAAAATATTGATGGTACATCTGAAGGCTGTGCAAAGCCTGAACTTTCGTTCGACGAGTTCTATACCCGATCTATTGATAGTCTTGAAGGTAGGAGTCAAAAAAGTAATGAAATACCGCTAACATGTTTGAAACCGGATGTATTTAGAGGACTTGCAGGTGATAGGCCGAGTACCCGATTTTATGTTATGCACAACATGAGTACAGAAACTAGTAGAAGGCATTTCAATCAATTGAAAGGCGGACAAAAATTGTGAAAAAAATCTGGATGTTATGGGTAATGTTTCTCTTACTGGCAGATCCTTGAGCCAGTTATAAAAGTTTGATTGCTGGATATATTCCTGCCGGAGGTGGTTGGTTAGGGAATGAGACAAATGGCTGTGTGTGGTGGTTTCAGCTTCATAGCACTGATGTCGGTGAGTCCGCCGCAGAATAAGCGGGGAGACTCACCGAGGACGTTAGTGCTTTGGTGTGATTTATTCCTACGCGAAACAGTTTATGAAACTTACTGAGCACTTAGGAGTTTTTCAACATTTTGATAAAAATGCTTAAAGTAGCTACAATTACTTATTATTTTGTCAATATTCATTTGCTTGAAAAGTTCTGGGCAATCAGATTCACAGTATTTTTTGGGTAGCTTTCTTGTTTGCCTAATCAATTCTTCTTTTGGCTCTTCAATAAAAGTCACATCCCTATTTCCCTTAATGCTCGTTTTATATATCCTGTTGAACACATCTATATCTGCAAAAATGAGGGCTTCTAATTCGTAAATATTTAATAGCAACACATTAGGCACATTCAGCTGCTTCGATAGCTCTTTGTGCCATTGCTTACAGTCTTCTATTTTATCCTTCTGTGTACAGATGCCATCAGCATCTCTGATGAATATTATAATATCAGGTTTCTTCCTTTCGCACTCGATTTTAAGTGTCTCTTTTGTACGATTATGATCTAACTGATGCCCTCTTATGTTTTTTATCAAAAGTTCATAAGACACCTTAGTTGCTATTTTTTTCTCCAATAAATATCTGATCGATAATGTGTCGTTGGGGTTCTCGCCAACTAAGCCTATAACTTTATTCATCTTCTAAGTCTGAGTGCAACCAATAGTGACTTAAATCTCCAACTAACTCCATGTATTTTTGAGCAGTTTCTATTTGGGCATCCGATAGCTTATGAAATTGAGTGCCTTTCGGTGTCAATTTAGCTATATTGATTCTGTGGAGTTCATCGGGAGAGAGAATATCTAATACAATGGGTGAATGAGTGGAAACGATTATTTGTTTATAATTTGCTTGATCGCGAATGAACTGCATTAGTGAATATAACTGATGAGGATGTATGCCTAACTCTGGTTCTTCTATCAACAACATACCATCTGTAACAGATAAGCACTGAGTAATAAGATAAAATAGTCTTTTTGTTCCATCAGATAAATGCCCCCAAGGTATCCAAGCATTATTTACACGAAATTCGATAATCAAATTTTCGACGAGAATTTTATTCTCAGCATAATAGGTATTTATATTTGGGTTTAACCTTATATCGGAGATTGGAGAATATTTTGATAAAACATTTTCCAAATCATTTTTGACCTTCAAGCTATCGAAAGAATGGAGGAAGAATATTTTTATTTGCTCTGCATCTAGATCTTCTATTTTGCTTGCTGCTTCATTTTTAGCAATTCTTGAAAAAAAATTTGTTTCTAAGGTTAAGTATAAATCTAACAAAATTGCAAAATGCGGAATTAACATGTCAGATTCTAAGTTGTATTCTGTATCTATTTCGTATTTCACGCTTTTTGCAAGCCATCCTGGATCCTGTGGTATTTCAAATGAAACATATTGTGTTTGAAACTTTCTTAGCACATCAAATTCAGTTAGAAATTCTGCTGTAGATTCATTGTAACTTAGCGAAAACTCAGTAGTAGCTGGTATTTCAAAATTTTTATCGCCGTAAAGCGCAGTGTCGTTTACGCTTTTGCTCAATTTGATATGGCGAGTGTACTCTAATTCATTATTGGTCACAACCTTTTCTCTCTTGAAATATATAGTGAGTTCGTTAAGGTTTTCATCAGTGTCATTAAAACATACACTATACTCAAATTCGACATTGTTAGCTCTTTGTCGAGGTGGACGACTCACAATTGCGTGATAACTAACATTTTGAAAAATGTAGGTAAGCAAATTTGATTTTCCGACCCCATTTTTTCCAATAATAATATTCAGACCGCTATCAAAATCGGCACGTGCGTTTTGTATAGATCTAAAATTATTAACAACGATACTTTTAAGAAACATGTATTGATATTTTGGTACTTTCAGTGTCGAGTGCTAAAGATAAATATAAGCCACGAACAAACAACGGTACTTGATGACTGGTTATGGTAAAAAGGCTGTAGGTGAGGAAATTAGACAAATGGAGAATGGGAAAAGTTTTTAGCATCTTAGCCCTGATGTCGGCGAGTTGCCCACAATAAAAGCGGGGAGAGTCACTGAAGATGGATCATCTAACAACAGACTTCAAAAATGATTAAGATCGGGGATATTATTCGATTTCTGGCGTATCAATTATCCAAGGAATGTGGGCTTCAAATTCTATTTGCACAAGATTTTCGTTGTTTTGAAAAATGCTTAATGAAGTGCCTTTACGGAAGCCAATACTAAAGTTTGGGGTGATAGTTACAAGATTGGTTGTGTATCCGCCATTAGCCGATGGCAAAGTGCAATCTGGACCAAAGAAATCTCCTATATAATGAAACCAACCGCCATAATGATGAAGGCCATTTTTATTTCTGTAGTAGTGCACAACTTCACAATCCTTTTTGTAATCGACTCCAAGAGCATTGAATAGCTTCTTTATGGCCTCAGGAAAAGCAAACTCGCGGCTTTTCACGTAGTTTTTGCAGTTTTCACAGATGCAACTATCAGCCCCACCAACTGCGACGTTATCGTAGGTAGATCGGGTTAAAGCGACATCCACAAGTAATTTCCATTCCAAAAAGTCGATCGTTTGCATACAGACTCAAAGAAACAAAAAATCCACATTACAAATTATCGTGATTTTCTTTGATGCCCCGAACAGGAGTAGCTCCCCCATTACCTTGTTATAACCAAGTCTTCAACCTAATTGTGGGTATAAAAAATTCATTTCTCGAGCAAAGCCCCCAACCATTCCTGAACGTACAAGTGTGCGACGCAACCAACGATGATAGAAGTGCCACTGCTGGCTACAAAAAAGCAATTATCTACAGCACCGTCCACCAGATATTGCGGGCTGCCATGCTGCCCCATTTTTTGAAGCTTTCGGATACGTTTTGGTAGAGTTCTTTTTCGGTTACTTTTTTGCCTTTTTCGGTGATGGTGAAGTCGGTATCGACGGGTGGGGTGAGCTCTACTTTGGTGGCTATCCAGGTGGTGTGTAGGCGGGGTATGGCTAGCTCCATGATCATGCCGGGCAGGCCGCCAAACATCTCTGGGCCGCCGGCTACTATTATATCCTCGGTGTAAAAGGCTACTACATACACACTGTCGCAGATGATGCCTACTGCCTTGTGACACTTGAAGCCGGCTATGGTGCGTATTTCGTCTTTTTCTTTCCAGTCTATGACGCGAATGCTGTCGGTGACAAAAAACTTTTGTTCAAAGACAGTCTTATTGGCCTTGATGGTGCGCTCCTGAAAGTGGGTAAGGACGGTGTTTTCGGTAGCTGGGCCACCACCAAACATCTTGAACACACTGTTGCCCTCTACCTCGCGCCCGGGCTTGTAGATACTGCGGGTGGTATCGAACCGGAGGTCGAAGTAGCTGCTATTGAACTTGGGTATCTGGGCTTTCATCTTCTCGAAGAAGGAGTTGTTCTCCATCTCCTCGAGCTGGGCGTGTATGTTGACCCTGCGCTCAAATTCTATTTTGCCCTGCAGGGTGTGCTGGGCGTGTGCTGCCAGTGTGGTGGCTATGAGCAGGAGTGTGGCTATGAATATCTTTTGCATTGGGAGTTGTTTTGTTGTTGTGGGTGTTGGGTAATGGTGGTTAGTGGAACATGCGCATGCCACCGCCGGCTGATGGTGGGGTGACGCCGGCAGGTGCGTGGGTGAAGTTCCAGATGAGGTTGAGCATGCCATAACGCCTGATGGTGTTGTAGCTGTTTTGGGCTACTATGCTGCCCTGAGCGGTGCGGCTGAAGCCTATGTTTTGGTTGAGGATATCGAAGACCGAAACACGCAGTGCGAGTTGGGATTTTTTGAGGAACTTCTTTTCTACATAGGCATTCCAGCGAATAACGTTGTTGTTGGCGGTGAAGATGGGGGTCTTCTGGCGGAACATCATGTCTACCGAGCTACCGAGCTCTACCTTGGCTGGTAGCTGCACAGAGCCGCTGAGGTCGTTGTTGAAGATGTAATAACTAACCGCCACAGGGTTGTTGGTAGAGGTGTTGTTGTTGTAGATAAACTGCGGGTTGTACCGGAATTCGAATTTGTTTTCTTTGTCGTACTGCACATAGGGGCCTATGGATACGGAGGTGTTGTCGCTGGTGTTGTCGCGGTCATTGATCCTGCTGTTGATATGAAACACAGAACCACTGGTTTGTGCGCCCAACATAAAGTCGGACTGCCCGACCTTGAAGCCATAACCCAGGAATGCGAAACCATTGTAGTTGCCATCCATGTTGATGTAGCGGGTTTGGTTGATGGCGCCAGTGTTAGACTGCTCGGTGGTGATGGCATTGGATATGGTGCTGAAAGAGGCATTGGCCCATAGGAAGCGGCTCTGAAGTATCTTGTAATCATTGAACCGAAGCGATACTTTGTTGATGAACTCTTGACGGAGTTCGGTATTGCCCACTACAATATTAAGGGGGTCTATGTTTTGGGCAAAGGGCTGTAGCTGGCTGATAGTGGGCTGGCGGGTGCTGCCCTGATAACTGAAGTTGAGGCTGGTTTGCTTGCCTATGCGGTAGGTAAAGGCAGCCTTGGGGAATAGGTTGATGAAGTCGTACTTGGTAGGGTCTTCGGCATTGAGTTGGTTGGTTTGGGTGAAGTCGGTTTTAGAGATATCGCTACCAAAGGAGAAGTTGACTTTTTTGGACACAAACTTGAAGTTGAGCCCTCCGGTATTAGAGAGGATATTGAACCGATAATCGCTGCTGAAGAAAGTATTGGGATTAGAGTCATATACACCAAACAGTTTGTCGTATGACAGATTGCTAGCGGTGCTGTTGTTGACGGTAACGCCATAACTGATCTCTGTATAGACGACCTTGGACAATGGCTCGGTGTAGGTAACCTTGCCCGAGAATGCGAGTGTGGAGGAGGTATTAACCTTGCGCTGGTCGGTGTTGAAGGTATCGGTGATGCCAGCTCCGTAAATATCTGACAGAAAAAAGCCTTCGTTTTCAGATTCTTTGTAGTTCTCCTTTACATCGAGCGAAAGGGTTCTGCCCTTTTTAGCAAACTTTTTGCGGAGCAGGAAATCGGCATTGATGAACTGCGCAGTGGCATCGCTGGTAACACGGCGGGTATTGAAGCTGGTATCGGGTGCGTCCTTGGTTTGGAAGTAGTTGCGGGTCAGGTAGTCGGACGAGGTATTGGAGGTTTTGAGCCCAGCATTAGCGGTTATTTTGGCACTGGTGTTGGAGTCTATCTTCCAGTCGTAAAGTACATCAAAGCCATGACGGTCGCCAGTGCTGAACTGGGTTTTGTCCATATCTGTGACCCTTATAGAGTCGTTGGGTAGTGAAAACTGATTGGCGGTATTGCCCTCTATGTCCACGTTTTGGCGGGCTACCCGATAGTTGGCCGAGATGTGGTGCTTACCGTCTTTCCACTTGTCGGCATAGTGTGCGCCACCGGTCCAGGTTTTGGGTAGTCCCTCGCCAGTGTAGCGGCCATCCCAGCCGCTGAGGTCTTCCTCGCTACGATTGGAAGTAGAGACAAAAGAACCATCTTCGGTAATCTCGGTAGTACCATTGCCACTCCCAAATTTGTCATTGTCCTGCCAGCCCAGGCCCGCCTTATCGGTGTTGGAAGCTATACCAAACGCCGATAGCTGCCGTTTTGCTTTGAAGGCATTGATCATGCCTTGATTTTGGAAGTAGCCATCGGTGCCACCACCTACATCGGCCTTGCCAAAATATCCCTTCTTTTTGTCTTCTTTCAGCTCCAGATTGATGGTTTTGGTTTTTTGTCCGTCGTCGATGCCGGTGAAGTCGGCCTGATCGCTTTTTTTGTCATATACCTGCACTTTGCTTACCGCATCTGCCTGCAGGCCGCGGGTCACTACCTTGGGGTCGTCAGAGAAGAACTCTTCGCCATCTACGAGTACTTTTTGCACAGTTTCGCCCTGAGCTACTATTTGTCCATTTTTGTCTACTTGTATGCCGGGTAGTTTTTTGAGGAGGTCTTCTACTGTGGCTCCTTCCTTTACCTTAAAACTATCTGCCATGTATTCGGTAGTATCGCCCTTTATTTTGATGGCAGAAATTTGCTGCGTCAATACAAACTCCTTGAGCAGGTGCGACTTAGAGACCATGGGCAGGTCGCCGAGGGTGGTGACCGCTTTTTTGATATTGAGCGCGTCTATATAGTCGGCAAAGCTAGGAAAGGTAATGCGGAGGAAATACTTGCCGGGCTTGGTGACACTAGCCTGAAAGGAACCATCGGCACGAGTGCGGGTGTGGGCGGCTATGACGGAGTCGGCGGTGCGGATGAGCACGACCGATGCCATGGATAGGGGTGTGGCATTGAGCGTATCGGTAACAGAGCCTTTGATAATGTAAAGCTGCGCAAAACCCTGCAGTATGGTGCAGGACAATGCCACAAAAAGAGCTATAAGATGTTTCATAAACCTGTGCTGTGTGTGAGTAGCCAGATGGATGCCCAGCTACGGCTTACAAAGCTATATGATACATACAGAAGTAGAAAAATAATTATACCCAAGCAACTGCTAAAATCGGTAAAGGGATGTTATTTGTCGGTGAAGGAATAGTGCAAAAGGGGGAGATATGCCTATGGTATTGCATCTTTGCAAAAAATACCCTACCACTAAAATAGCATCGCGGTGTTTTATAACTTTATAGCAATAACCTCCCTTGGCCTACCTAGAATCATATAAACGACTGAACCAACTGCTGCAAAACGAAAGTTTTGAGCCTATGTTCAGTTGGGGTATACGTATGGCGCTATCTGGTACACTACCCATATTGTGGGGTCTGGCTACCGGTAGGTTCGAAGATGCGGTATGGGTGGCACTGACCGCCGAGGCCATATCGTGGGTGGAGCTGAAGGGGTCGTTTACGTGGAGGCTGCGCACCCTGGTAATAGGGTCTGTGCTGGCAGTGCTGGCGGCTATACTGGGCTCTGTGACGGGTGGCAACCTATGGGTGGGCTGTGTAGTGATGTTTGGGGTGGGTTTTGTGTCGACGCTGCTGAAAAACATAGGCGACCGTGCCAGTGGACTGGCTATATGTGTATATCTGCTTTATATTATCTGCAATGCGTTTCCGGTATCAGACCTACATGAGCTGAAACTGCGTACGGAGCTGATAGCCGTAGGTGCTGCCTGGCCGCTGGTAGTAGGTGTGGTGGCTTCGGCATTTATGCCTGCTCAGGAACCCTTCAGACGGCATATAGCGCTGATATGGCGGTCTATAGCCAACCTTGCCGATGCGGTGTCTAAGAGCGATAACCGCGTGGGGTATACCCACAAGCTGGCTGATGTATATGTGAAGGAGACTGAAGTAAGAACTGCCATCAACAATTCGTATGAGTTCTTTAGTAGTATGGCGCATCAGGTGAGTGGCAAAGACAATAGCCGCTATCAACTGACTATGCTGCGCCGACTGGCAGGGCTAGTAGCGGTGAATGTGATAGCTATGGGTGACGAAATGGAACACATAGCTGTGCATGCGCTGGAGAAAGACCTGAGGGTGAAAGCAGCGGCACTGTTTGGCGCGCTGAGAGAGGCTGCCAATAGGCTATCGGTGTATGTGATAGGGCTAAACCCCGAGGAAAAACTGCTGGTGCGCTCGCAGATAAACCGTCTGCAAAAGCTGACGGTGCTGATACGTGCCCACCAACTGCCCAATGATGCCCGACAAGTAGCCGCTATCAACCGCATTCTGCAACTTACAGAGCGCACTATAAGACTGCTGGAAAATGCTATTCTGCGTATAGAGGCTATGGGGGGCGATAAACCAGTGTTCAGGTCTTACTCATTGATAAAAACGTCGTTTGTACTGAAGCCTAAGTACCTGCTGCGCAATATCTATGTGTTGTTCAATATCAATACACTCACCTTTAGGTATGCTATGCGGTCAGCGATAGCGGCTACGGTGGCTATGTTTGTGTACAAGTGGTTTGGTATAGATCATGGATTTTGGATCACCTTCAGCCTTATGATAGTGATACAACCCTACTTTGGTGCTACCCTCAAAAAAGCTATAGACCGCATAGTGGGCACTCTGCTGGGTATACTGGCGGGTAGCTTTTTGCTGTACATACCTCAGGTGGCTTACCTGAATGCTGTAATACTGTTTCTGACTTTTGTGCTGATGGTATATTATGTGAAGCGAAACTATGCGGTATCGGCATTCTTTATCACACTCAACCTCATGCTGCTGTTAAACATGGAGGAGGTCTTTAGTATGAACCTCATGGCGACACGTGTGGCATGTACCATAGGCGGCTCTGCACTGGCTATAGTGTCTGGGTGGCTGGTGCTACCTACCTGGGATAAGAAATGGCTACCCAAACACCTGGTAAATGCTATAGCGGCCAACTATGAATACCTGACAAAAAGTATGTTTACGGCAGAGGGGCAGGTAAACTGGACAAGGTATAAAAGAACAGCAGAATCGGATAACAGTAACGTGTTTGACTCGTTTAACAGATATATGCAAGAGCCCGGCAGAGATAAAAGTGATGCCTGGCACGGGCTCATAACCTGCAACGTGCGCATAACCCGCAACCTGAACAACATATACATGGAGCAGGATGAGAAAAAAATAACTGATATTCAGTACGCACCGCCGCACCAGCAACAAAAGATAAATGAATGTCTGCGCTTGTTCAATGTAGTAATGGGATACATGGGCAATCTGCAACAAGGCTATACCGTACAACTACTGCAACCCAATGCCACCACCCAAACCTACTTTGTGCTGAATGATGCGCAACTACTATCGCTGGAGAAGATAATACTGGAACTAAAAACCATGCAGGTAGACCTTGAAGAAATGAAGTAAATGAGCAGCTGAAGCGTACTTGCAGAGGTGGTAAGGTACCTGATTGTACGGATTTTCGTTTTTGAGAGGTATGTAGGGTAAGGAAAGCGGAATCCAGTTCAATAAAAACAATATGATGTTTTAGTAGGAAAACAACGCCATTTCTTGCAAAACAAACGATGCATAGCACTACATCATTTCACACATTCTATATATTTGTGTTATGGAGTGTGTATTGGAGAAGTCTGGCAGTTGGGGACAATGTATAGTAATAGACCCATCAGCGGCTGCACCACTTTTGGCAGATGGCAATAAGCGGGTATTATGTACCATCAATGGCTCGGTGACCCTTCACAGTGCCCTCATGCGCACTAAAGAAGGCGACCATTTTATTGTTATCAGCAGTAAAGTGTGTAAGCAACTGGGTGTAACTACTGGCAGTAGACTTAGTATTCACCTAGAGGTAGATACTGCCGAATACCAGTTCGTGATGCCAGAGGAGCTGCGAGAAGTGCTGGATTCTGACCCTGAAGCGGCTACAGCTTTTGATGCGCTGACAGATGGCAAAAAGCGCGGTATTATGCACTTGGTTACATTGGTCAAGTCGGCAGATAAACGTATAGAGCGGGCGTTACTGATAGCAAATAAGATAAAAATGGGTATCACATCGCCCCAACTGTTACTAAAAAAGTAGATGACTTTATCAATTTTCACTTACCACACATCATTTGCAGTTATAATGTAGGTGGTCGCAGCCTCATTACCTTTCCCTACCTTTGTGCAATGGCGTATAAATCACTCCGCGCTTTCATAGAGGTACTGGAGCAGGCGGGCGAACTGGTTAGGATCAAAACATTTGTAGATCCTGTGTTGGAGATAGCAGAAATTACCGATCGGATATCAAAATCCGGAGACAGAAACAAAGCATTGTTGTTCGAGAATACAGGCACGGGTTTCCCGGTCCTCATTAATTCTATGGGCAGCGACAAGCGGATGTGTATAGCTCTGGGCATCAATCACCTCGATGATGCCATGAATGATATAGATGGGCTGCTCAAAAAAATGTCGACCCCCAAAAGTGGGTTGTTAGAGAAACTGTCTATGCTGCCAGAATTGGCCAAGTTTTCTTCTTACATGCCGAAGGTGGTGAGTGGTAGAGGTGCTTGTCAGGAGGTAGTAATGCCTAACCCCGACATGAGCAAGATACCAGTTCTCACTTGTTGGCCGCAAGATGGTGGCCCCTTTGTTACACTGCCGGCTATACACACCAAGGATCCCAACAATGGTATCCGCAATATAGGTATGTACCGGATGCAGGTCTTTGGACCTACCCTTACAGGTATGCACTGGCACAAGCACAAGGTATCAGCAAGGCACTACAATGAGTATAAAAAACTGGGTAAAATGATGCCCGTAGCAGTGGCACTGGGTGGCGACCCTGTCTATACCTATGCAGCTACAGCACCCCTGCCAGAAAATGTAGACGAATACATGTTGGCAGGTTTCCTACGCAAGAAAAAGGTAGAACTGGTACGTTGTATATCTCAACCCGATATAGAAGTGCCTGCCGATGCCGACTTTATAATAGAAGGCTATGTAGACCCATCTGAAGAAATGATTTGGGAAGGTCCGTTTGGCGACCATACTGGCTATTATTCTCTGCCGGACTGGTATCCGCGTTTCCACGTTACGGCTATTACTCACCGCAAGGATGCCATATACCCTGCTACTATAGTGGGCATACCCCCACAAGAAGATGCATGGATAGGCAAGGCTACAGAGCGCATTTTCCTTACTCCCATCAAAATGACGATGGTGCCAGAAATAGCGGATATGAACATGCCCGTAGAAGGAGTGTTTCATAATTTGGTGATTACCACCATACAGAAAGAATATGCAGGGCAAGGACAAAAAGTAATGAATGCCATGTGGGGTGCCGGACAGATGATGTTTAACAAAATACTGGTACTGGCTGATGGCGTAGCCCAAAACGGCATAAAAATAGACGACTACAAAAATCTGGCGCGAGAGGTATTTAATAACCTCAACCCCACTACAGATGTCTATTTTAGTCAGGGCCCCATGGATGTGCTAGACCATAGCTGCTCTAAAATGGGCTTTGGTGGCAAGATGTGTATAGATGGTACTCGCAAAACAGAGGAAGAAATTACCACTCCATTGCAGCCATACACGATACATCCTGCATTTAATGCACAGGCTATATCCACAGCATTGCCCGAGATTACTGGTATCAACGACAGCCTGATGAGGCAACACCAGATACCTGTGCTGTTTGTGGCTATGCGCAAAGACCGCCCGGGTCACGTTGCAGACCTGCACCAGCAGATATGCCGCCAGCCGGGTATAGAAGGCGTAAAAATGATATTATATGTGGAGCATACGGTAGATGCAGGAGATATACCAGACGTGCTGTGGAGGTTCTGCAACAACCTTGACCCCCGCCGCGATCATATGTTTGGAGGTACACACCGCCAAATACTGGGGCTGGATGGTACCCGCAAAACCAAAACCCACGACAATTTCGACCGCCCCTGGCCCAATATTATAGTAGCCGATGATGCCACAATAGCGACAGTAGATGCCAAATGGAAAGACCTGGGACTGGGTGAAATGTTAAAATCTCCATCTTTACGCTACAAAACCCAACTATATGGGGGGGGTGCTACTGTCTTAGATAATGAGTAACGATATTTATTAACTTTTTGTACCTTTATAAAAAATACTTCAGCAATGAAACGCATTTTATTATCTTGTTTTCTTCTTGCCGCTACAGTGGGTGTTACATCAGTATTGCCAGCCGCTTCTTACGCTGCACCAGCTGGTACTCCAGTTACCCAAGCTGCCTTCAACACTAAAGTAAACCTTATGGATTCCCACATAGCTGCTGGCAACATGACTGCTGCACAGGCTACGTGGCAAGAAATACATACTATGATGTTGTCGGTATTGGGTGCTTCTAAAACTAATATACAGGGAGCAACCACACCTGCTGCCGAGGCTTCTTTCAGATCAGTACTCGATAACCAAACTGCTATTTACAATATAGTTTGGGGATTGAAAACAGACTTAGCTACTAACAGAGCTGCTATTCATGCAAAGTTGGGTGAGTTTTCATTGACTATCTAAGTATTGGTGTATTTCTAAGTTATAATCAATCATTAAACTAACGTCCATGAAGCGTTTTATGCTTTTGTGTTGTCTTGTGGCTGCCAGTACAACCTATGTACAAGCCCAGCATGAGTCTGCACCACCACTAGATGTTGCTGCACCGGTATCTGTTTCAGATTTCGACAGCAAGGTCAAAGAACTAAACAAACAGCTAGGCAAGGGTGATGCCACTGCAGCCAACAAAACTTTTGCGGACATTGACCAAATGGTACATGCAGAACTTAAGGTGGTACGTTACAAGATGAGAGATGCCGCTAATAAGGAAGAAGTGGCCAAATACAGCGAACTAACTCAAAAACAACGCTTGTTATTTGCTACAATACTGAAGATGAAAAACGAAAATATAGTTGGCAATAGGACGGAGATAGTTAACAAACTCAATCAGTTGTCAGAGATGTTTATTTAGCAACTTTATACTAGCCAATCTTTTATTTTATATTATTTTTACAAAGCTCCCGTTATTGGGGGCTTTGTAGTTTTCACCATTAAACAATTTCCTTATGTCAACGCCGAAAAAAGTAACAGGTATAGGCGGTATATTTTTTAAATGTCAGAATCCTGAAGCGGTGCGCACCTGGTATGCACAGCACCTGGGCCTGCCTACAGATGACTATGGCGCCACCTTCGAGTGGAGACACCTTGACAAACCCTCCCTTAAAGGCAATACTGTTTGGGGCACATTCAAAGCCGAAAACAAATACTTTGAGCCATCAACCAAGGAGTTTATGTTCAACTTCAGGGTTGAGAATCTGGATTATCTGCTAGAAGAACTAAAAAAAGAAGGCATAGAACCCCTAGGCGAAGTACAAGAATATGACTTCGGAAAATTTGCTCACATAATGGACCCCGAAGGCAATAAGATAGAACTGTGGCAAGCCAATGACACCGATGATAGCGAAACAACAACGAGCGGTAGTACTAGTGCGTAGTGCTTGCAGCAATAGTATTGCTGCTGGCGTTCTATTAAGTGAATGCAAGTAATTAAAACTCCCACCCTATATCTCTACGGTAGTACATACCGTCGTAGTGTATAAGGGAGGCGTTTTGGTAGCTTTTTGCAAGGGCTGCTTTTATGTCGGCGCCTAGAGAGGTGATGGCTAGTACTCTGCCGCCATTGGTCACAATATCGTTGCCACGAGTGGTGGTGCCTGCATGAAACAGCATACTGTCTGTAACCTGCTTCATACCGGTCATTATACTGCCCTTGGCGTAGCTGCCGGGGTAGCCACCTGCTACCAGCATCACTGCCCCTGCGGCTTGTGGGCTGTGGGTTACGGTAGCTTCGTGGAGCTTGCCCTCGTGCATGAGCAGTAGCAGTGCCACAAGGTCGTTTTCTAGACGAGGTATTACTACTTCTGTTTCGGGGTCGCCCATGCGGCAGTTGTATTCTATGACGTAGGGTTCGCCATTTACTTTTATAAGCCCAAAGAATATAAAACCCTGGTAGGTAATGTTTTCAGCTCTTAGTCCATTGACGGTAGGGTCTATAATGCGTTCTTTTACTTGCTGCATAAAGGCTGCATCGGCAAATGGTACAGGCGATATAGCGCCCATGCCACCGGTATTGAGCCCAGTATCGCCTTCGCCTATACGCTTGTAGTCTTTGGCCTCAGGTAGCAGCACGTAGTGGGTGCCATCTGTAAGCACAAACACGGATAGTTCTATACCATCTAGAAACTGCTCTATGACCACCTTGCTACTGGCATCGCCAAACTGGCGGTCTTGTATCATAGCTTTGAAGGCATCTAGTGCCTCTGTGGTAGTCTGGGCTATTACTACACCCTTGCCAGCCGCTAGTCCGTCGGCTTTCAGCACTATGGGTGTGGGGCAGGTTTTCAGGTAGGCTTCACCCTCGGCATAGTTATCGGCGGTGAATTCGCGGTAGGCAGCAGTGGGTATGTTGTGCCGCTCCATAAACCGCTTAGAGAATGCTTTGCTGCCTTCTAGCTGGGCACCTTCTTTGGATGGACCTGCTACTACTATGTGTTGTAGTTGTGGGTCGTTTTTTATGAAATCGTATATACCTGCTACCAGTGGGTCTTCGGGGCCAGGTAGTAGTATGTCTATGTTGAGAGAAAGACAAGCCTCTTTAATGGCATTAAAATCTGTAACGGCTATAGGCAAATTAGTGCCGTACTGGCTAGTGCCGGCATTGCCAGGTGCTATAAATAGATGGGCACAAAGAGGGCTGTTTTTTAGTTTCCAAGCTAGGGTACACTCCCTGCCACCTGCCCCCAAAAGGAGGATATTTTGCATTTTTACCGACATGAGTGCAAAAAAACAAAAAATTGGGGGCTGTACCCTGATTTTTTTATTTATATTGGCAGTTCGGTAAAATAAAAAACTTAAAACTAACAATCGTATGAGTACAGTACAAGAACCAATAATCACACCTAGCAAAGGTCATCCTAAGGGTCTGGGTGTGCTTTTTACTACAGAGATGTGGGAAAGATTCAATTTCTATGGCATGAGAGCCATATTGTCTTTGTTTTTAATACACGCTTTGGCTTTTAAGGAATCGGAAAGTTCTCTTATATACGGCGGTTTCTTAGCATTGTGTTACCTGACACCAATGTTGGGTGGCTTTATGTCTGATCGGTTCTTGGGAAACAGAAATTGTATTCTTATAGGTGGTATTATGATGGCTATAGGCCAAATGTTATTATTTATGAGTGCGTCCAGATATAGTACAGACTTGAGTTTTGCACAAAACATTACTTATTTGGCATTTATTGTAATCATTTTTGGTAATGGTTTTTTTAAGCCCAACATTTCATCAATGGTTGGCAGTCTTTATCCTAAGGGGGATAGCCGTCTAGATTCCGCCTTTACTATATTCTACATGGGTATAAACATGGGCGCATTTTTGGGCAATTACATATGCTCAACTGTTGGAGATGTGAAAGATGCTGCTGGCGTAAGAGATGTTTCGGCATTTAAATGGGGCTTTCTTGCTGCTTCTGTAGCTATGATGCTAGCAACGGTTATATTCTATTTTCTTAAAAACAAATACATAGTTACTCCTGAAGGTAAACCTATAGGTGGTGTTCCAAATAAAGCTTTAAGTACTTCGGGAGAAGAGTCAGTACAAGCAAAGTTCACTACTAAATCTACAGTCATAGTTAGCATCCTATTTGTAGTTCTTTATTTCTTGTTTCAATATCTTGCATGGGATCCTATTGCTATGCCAATTCAACAAGGCACATCAGGGCTTGGTGCATATTTCAGTGCATTAGCCTCTTCCCCTATTAAGACCTTTTTGTATCCTTTTATCTATGCATCAGGCTTAAGTTTAGCTGCTTTTATACTCACTGATAGTTCATTGACAAAGGTTGAGACACAGAGAATATTGGTAGTATACATTGTGGGCTTTTTTGTTATATTTTTTTGGGGTTGTTTTGAACAAGCAGGTTCTTCATTAACATTCATTGCAGACCAGCAAACAGATACACATATATTTGGATGGGCTATGCCACCAAGCCTTGTTCAGAATTTCAATGCTATATTTATTGTAATATTTGCTTTCCCATTTAGTTATATGTGGGTGCAACTTGGTAAAAAAGGTAAGGAGCCAATTTCACCAGTTAAGCAGTCGATTGGATTGTTCTTGTTGGCACTTGGTTTTTTTATTATAGCTATGCGTGTAAAGTCATTAGGCATGACAGAAAAAATGAGTGTTGGATGGCTCATTCTATTGTACCTTTTACATACACTTGGCGAATTATGTTTATCGCCTATAGGACTTTCATTGGTTGCTAAGCTGGCTCCTCAGCGTTTTTCTTCGTTACTAATGGGTGTTTTCTTTTTATCAAATGCATCTGGTTACGCGTTGGCAGGAACGTTAGGTGCACTTATTCCCAACACAACTGATAAATTTATAGCTGCATCTGAGAAAGGTATTGACTTACAAGGAATATTAGATAAAAAAATTGTTCCAACTCAAGATCAATTAAGCTTTCTTAATAGTGCAAAAATCAGTATTGAAAATCCACATTTTGCTGGTTTTACCATTCATAATCTTTTTGAATTCTTCATGGTTTTCGTTGCACTTTCAGGAATTGCATCAGTATTATTGTTCTTATTATCTGGAACATTGAAAAAAATGATGCACGGAGTAAAATAAGCAAGTAACAATCTATAAAATACAGAAGGGCTGCATTGTGTGAAAAGCGATGCAGCCCTTTGTGTTTTTGGTACGGTTTTGGTGTGCGGTATTAGTCATAGAATGCCTTACGCACCAGTTGATATACTAAAAGCAAGTAACTGGATAGAATATAGTAATTTGTATTTTTATTCTTTAAAACTCAGGGTATGATTATTTCAGAAAAAAGGCAGCAGTTGCATCGCTATATAGATGTAGCAGATGACCGAAATGTTGAGGCAATTTATACGATACTTGAGAATAGCATGACTGAACATCATAAGTTTTCTGCTGAAGATTTAGAGACATTTTATGAGCGAAGGAAAGCATACATGAATGGTGAAACTCAGAACTTTACTGTGGAAGAAGCCCACTCACTTATCAGAAACAATGTTGGCAAATGAAATTCCAGCTTATAATTACTGATTATTTAGTACACCTATTTCATTTATTTTTGCAGTATGCAATTCGCTGAACTTGATCTGAGTAAATCATATACCTACGCCGATTATTTTAAATGGCGGTTTGAGGAACGTGTAGAATTAATAAAAGGAAAGATATTTAAGATGAGTCCTGCACCCAACAGGTTTCATCAAGAAATAGTCGGTTCAATTCATATTCTTATAGGGATGTTTCTTCAAGACAAACCCTGCAAGGTATATGTAGCACCATTTGATGTGCGGCTGCCACGTAAATCGAATAATGACAAAGAGATTATCACTGTTTTACAGCCAGATGTTTGTGTCGTATGCGACCTCACCAAACTGGATAAAAGAGGCTGCATAGGAGCACCTGATATAGTGGTAGAGGTACTGAGTCCGGGCAATAATGCAAAAGAGTTGAAAAACAAACATGATGCCTATGAAGAAGCTGGTGTAAAAGAATATTGGGTTGTGAGTCCGCAAGATCAGTGGTTGAGGGTATATACACTGGTAGATGGGAGGTTTAGTGAATCGCCTTACTATACGGCGGGAGACATTGTGACAACGCCGGTTTTACCCGGATTTTCATTAGATCTTGAAGTATTGTTTAAGGATAGTAATGAGGAAGAATAAGCTTGTTCAAATAATTATTGATACTATTTTGATACGATTTTTCCTATAGCTATAGAAGAAACTGCCAGAGATGATGCATGATTTAATATAAGCAAGAAAAACGAATAATATTGAATGGCTGTATCCTCTAACAAGCGATACAGCCCTTTGTGTTTTTAGTGGGGTTTTATTGTGCCAAAGTAGTTTGTGGTGATTCTTAAATAATTGTTAAGCTACTAATGCTAGTAGTGTTGTGGCATGGGTTTTGCCAATAGGCTTATAAACAAACAACACACAAACCAAACAACACAAAAAATGAAAAAGCAATTTTTACTTGGCCTCATCATCTGTGCAGCTTCAGCAACCGCAATTGCACAACCTACGCTTACTGCTGCTACTAACAATCCTGTAGCCGGAGATATTTATTACGGATATTCAGTAGACACAGCAGGTGTGAACAAGGGCGCAGCTGGTGCGTCTATCACTTGGAATTTCAGCTCAGTAGTGCGCAATGATAGCGATACTACATCTTACTTTACTTGCGCGGCAACACCCTACTGCGATTCGTTTGCAGGATCTAACATAGTTATGTATGATGGTAGCGATTATTCTTACGGAATAACGTCTTCAACAGGTATGGAGTTGATAGGTGGCTATTCGACTGGTACATATGTGCATCTTAGCAATTATAATACCGTATTGAAATTTCCATTGACATTCGGTACTACATTCAATGATACATTTGCAGCACAGCTCGATCTTCTTGGTACTACCATGTACTTGTCGGGCACCAGCACATTTACCTGTGACGCTTGGGGAACTATCACTACTCCTTTTGGTACATTCAATAATGTACTTAGGGTTCGTAAGGTAGAAATCACTAAGGACAGTCTTAACTTTATGGGTATGCCAGATGTTAATGTATCTCAAACTGAGAGTTATAGCTGGTACAGAGCAGGGTTTCACTCGCCATTGATGACTATCAACTATGATACCTCTGGAAGTGGTACACTGTATGTAAGTGATGCTAAATACTACAGAGGTATATTAACTACTGGCGTAAAAGATGTAGCCAGCAACGTGACTACACTAAATGTTTATCCTAACCCAGCTACTGATAATGTAACTTTTGGTTTTGATGTAACAGGTACACCAGCTGCTACCAACCTGATGGTATTTGATGCTACTGGACGTGTGGTAAACACCATAAACGGTTCTAGCCTTAAAACTGGTAAAAATGAAGTGAGCATTAACGTGAGCAACCTGCCGGCTGGAATGTACATAGTGCGCCTGCAAGGTGACGGTGCTGCTGCATCGGCAAGGTTCAACGTAGTAAAATAATAAGCTGCGAATAAACCTTATCGGAATAGTGCATTTAATGAAGCTGAGTGTCTGTAATGGATGCTCAGTTTTTTTTGTGTGGTAATGGGTATTCGATTAATTGCTAACTTTGGTTTATGGATACTTTATTAATACAAGTTACAAATCTAAAAGCTATTGGGCTGATTCACGAGCTTGAAGAACTTAATCTTATAAAAGTATTGAAGAATGACTTTCATCCTGTAAAGCGGCTTTCAGAAAAATATGCTGGGAAACTACCAGTGAAAATTGCTGATGAAATACAGAATTATGTAACGCAAAGCCGTGAGGAATGGAACAACAGTGATATTTAATTGATGCAAATGTTGTGGTAGATTATTTAGGTAGGAAATTGCCTGAAGAAGGCATGCTGTTGATGGATGACGTGATCGATGAGGTACCTAATGTTTCAGTAATTACAAAAATTGAAGTTTTAGGGTTCAATACACCTGACGAATATTATGATTTGCTCGTTAGTTTTATGGGGGATGCATTTATATTCGATTTGAGTGAGGGCGTAATTAACGAATGTATTAACCTAAGAAGGTTGTACAAAATAAAATTGCCAGATGCGATTATTGCTGCAACGGCTATTTATCATAATTTGATTTTAATTACGCGCAATGTAAAAGATTTCAACCGAGTAAATGGGTTAAAATCAATTAATCCATGGGATTTGTAATAGCCGTTTTTTTACAATTATCTAAGACGCCTTCTCCGTTTTGCCATTCAGTTTTTACTACGGATATTATACTATTTGGCTGATTAAATTGAGGTATACAAACCCAATATTCTTGCATAGCAACCTTCATTCATTGTAAATCGCCCTAATGTTTAGTGGCATTCTTAGATGTTTTTCTATCTGTGGGATTTACGATGTAATCAAATCTGAATTGTTGTTAATAATAATATCACACAAAAGATATCCACAAATTTCGGTGTGATGATGGTGTAGAGCTATGGTGAAGCTACTTTTGTGCCATGAAAACCCTGGTATCGACAAAAATAATAGTCGTATAGACACACAAAACACGATGGAAACTTTTTTTGTGTAAAACGTTTCCTTAGTTTTGCGTGAGAAATATGGAAGCACTTGATAAAATACTTAGTTCATCTATAGAGTTGTTTACCCAATATGGGTTTAAAACCATAACGATGGACGATATAGCGCGCAGGGCGGGCATATCGAAAAAGACATTGTATCAGCATTTTGCCAATAAGCATGAGGTGGTTAGCGAGACAATGACGTGGTATAAAAATAATACTACCGCCAACTGTGAATGCATGCTGCAAGATGCGGAGAATGCACTGGAGGCAATGGTGAAAATACTGGCATTTTTTGATGGGATATACAAACGTATCAATCCGATGGCAATGTTTGAGATGCAAAGGTTTTTTCCGGAGGCCTACAAAAAATTCAGAGAGCAGTTGCTAGAGCGCGATGTGACAATGGTGCGCGACAACATACTACAAGGTATAAAAGAAGGGTTTTATCGGCCCGACCTCAATGCTGAGTTACTGGCAAGATTCAGAATAGAAACCGGACTGATGATGCTGCAACCTACGCTGATGGTAAACGAAAGATCAGAGCTGATGTCGGTAGCGCTGGAGCTGGGCGAGCATTTTATGTACGGAATAATGACTCCAACAGGCATAGAACAATACAAAACGTATAAAGAAAAATACATAAAACAAGGAAACGCAACAATACAAGCCACACAATAATATGAGAAGACTATATGTAACACTGGCTAGCCTGATAGCAATAGCTACCGGAGCCCAAGCCCAGCAACCCGTGAAACTAAGCCTGGACGACTGTATAGCCTATGCTATGAGTAACAGCGTAACCATGAAAAATGCCAGACTGGATGTGCAGATACAGCAAGCCCAGGTGAAGCAAACCACAGCAGCGGCATTGCCATCATTGAGCGGTAAATCAGATTTGGTACACTTTAGCCCCAAGCACCAACAGTTTTCGTTTTTCGATGCCAGTGCGTTTAATCCACAAGCACCCAAGGGAACGATTAGTCCAGTGCCATTTACAATCCCTTACACTGCATCAGCAAGTGTAACACTATCGCAGGTGTTGTTTGATGGTAGCTTGCTGGTGGCACTACAGGCGCGTAATAGTATAATGGATCTGGCGCGTAGCACAGAACAAGTGACTGCCGAAAACATAAGATACGGTGTACATAAAGCTTACAACTCGCTAGTGATATCGTACAAACAATTTGAGATAATAAAAAGTTCACTGGCACTGGCAAGGACTATGGAGCAAGAGCTGATAAAAACCAGAGAGGCCGGTTTTGCCGAAAAAATAGATGTAGAGCGTACTAGTGTTCAGATAAATAACCTAGCTACGGATAGTCTGAAGGTAGCCAACATGCTGACTATAGCAGAACAAATGTTGAAGTACCAACTGGGTATGGATATCAATGCACAGATAATATTGACAGATACAAGTATAGAGAAAAATACTGCCCAACTGGTGCAACTTGTGACAGAAAAAGGAAGCTATGAAAGGGTGCCTGAATACACAGTGCTTATGAATGCACTGAAGCTGAATGAGTATGATCTGAAAAGGTATAAACTAGCGGCATTGCCTACGTTGGCGGGCTTTACATCGAGAGGAGTAAACTTTGGGGCAAGTACATTTAGTGGTATCACACAACTAGATAAATATATAGAATACTATAATGGCGGATTGACATTGTCTGTGCCATTGTTCAATGGTTTTGCTCGTCAGTATCAGGTGCGTGAGGCAAAGCTGAAAATAGAAAAAACCAGAAACAACATAGAGTATACCAAACAGTCGATAGATTTTCAGGCTGCCACTGCACGCACTACTCTGAAAAATGCGCTGCTACAGATACAGAGCCAAAAACGCAATTTGGACCTATCTAATAGTGTACTGGACCTGGCACAAAGAAAATACAAAGCTGGTGTGGGTAGCAACCTAGAAGTAACTACTGCACAAACAGACCTCCTGAGATCGCAGAACAACTACTTTGCTGCATTGCTGGAAGCTATAAACGCAGAGGCTGACCTGAAAAAGGCACTGGGGCTGCTGAAATAAATAAGACTAATCAATCTAGGTTTAAAAAACATACAACGTGAGTACAACAAACAATATTGGTTCAATACAATCTTCAACTAAACAAATAACACACTATAAAATGAAACGAATATTTTTATTAGCAGTACCAGCCATGATACTAGCATCGTGCGGGGGCAATGCCGGCGACCCCACTATTCAACTGTCTGCACTGAAAAAACAAAGAGCGGAACTGGATATAAAGATTCAGAAGCTGGAGGCGGGCAACAAAGATAAAAACTGTGGAAAAACAACTGCTGTATCTGTGGCAGAGCTACAGCCGATGGTGTTTAACGGGATAATAGAAGTGCAAGCACAAATAAACGGCGATGAAATAGTAAATGCTACGGCACGCACTATGGGTACTGTGAATCGTGTGAATGTGCAGGTGGGACAAGCCGTGCGCAAAGGTCAGGTATTAGCATCGCTGGACAATGTGATAGCAGACCAGCAAATAGCAGCACTGGAGCCACAGATACAACTGACAAAAGCGCTGTTTGAAAAACAACAGAAATTGTGGGAGCAAAATATAGGTACCGAAGTGCAGCTGATGTCGGCTAAGGCAACCTATGAAAACCTGGTGAAACAAAAAGCAGTATTGCAAGCCAATAAAGACTTGTATAACATATTGTCGCCTATTAACGGTACGGTAGATATGGTGGGCCTGAAAGTGGGCGACCAGTCGGCAGCAGGCTTTATAAGAATTGTAAATACAAGCAATCTTAAAGCAGAAGCAAGTCTGGGTGAAAACTACATAGGTAAAGTAAAAGTAGGCGACCCAGCAACATTAGTATTTCCGGATATGAACGACTCTGTGAAAGCTAAGATCACGTTTGTATCTAAGGCAGTAGATCCGCTATCGCGCGCATTTACCGTGCAGATAAAACTGGGTAACAACAATAAGTTGCACCCGAATATGTCGTCTATACTGAAGATAGCTAACTATGAAAATCCGAAGGCCATAGTAGTACCGGTATCTGTGATACAGAAAACATCGGAAGGGCAGATGGTGTATATAGCAGATGGCAACAAGGCTAAACTGGTGAATATAGTAACTGGAAGAAACTCAAATGGCATGGTAGAAGTATTGTCAGGATTGGAAGCAGGCGACAAGATTATTATAGCTGGCTATGAAGATCTGGACAACGGCGAGCCAATAGCTATACAATAAACCCAGTGCAGCGTGTGGCTGAGGCGGCTACATGGGCATAGTATGCAAATTTTTCACACAATAGTAGTTTAACAGAACTGACATGAAAGACAAATTCAAAGAATTTAAACCATCGAGCTGGGTGATTGATAATCGCACGGCCGTATATATACTTACCATCATTATCACCTTGGCGGGGCTGATGGCGTATATCAATCTGCCTAAAGAACAGTTTCCGGAAATAAAACTGCCGCAGATAATAGTACAAACAGTGTATCCAGGTACATCGCCAGAGAACATGGAGAATCTGGTGACCAAACCTATAGAAAAACAGGTAAAAAACCTGACAGGGGTGAAACGAGTAACAAGTAACTCGTTTCAGGATTACTCTGTGGTAATAGTAGAATTTAATACAGATGTAAAAGTAGATAAGGCCAAACAGGATGTAAAAGACGGAGTGGATAAGGCCAAACAAGACTTGCCACAAAATCTGCCGTTTCAGCCAGAGGTGAAGGATATAGACTTTTCTGAGTTTCCGATATTGAACGTAAACGTATCGGGTAACTATGACCTGAATAGGCTGAAAAGCTATGCTGACAAGGTAAAAGATAAGATAGAAGCGGTAAAAGCTATAAAAAGAGTAGACCTAGTGGGCGCACCAGAGCGGGAGATACAAATAAACGTAGACTTATTCAGGATGCAGGCAGCTGGTCTCACATTTGACGACATTGATCGCACTGTTGCTAGCGAAAATATATCTATGACTGCAGGAGAGGTATCTATGAATAATCAAAAAAGGATACTGAGCGTAAAACATGAATTTAAAGCAGCATCAGAGATAGGTGACATCATAGTGAAGAATCAGCAGGGTAGGAGTATTTACCTAAAAGATGTAGCTACGGTAATTGACACATTTGTGGAGCAGAAAAGCTTTGCACGCCTGGATGGTAAAAATGTGATAACGCTGAATGTGATAAAGGCGAGTGGTGCCAACCTAATAGAAGCTAGTGAAACAATAGATGCACTGGTGAAACAGATGCAAAAAGATGAATTGCCGAAAGACCTAACCATAGTGATAACAGGAGATCAATCAGAGTCAACAAAAAGTACACTGGTAGACTTGGTAAACACTATCATCATTGGTTTTATCCTGGTGACGTTGATATTGATGTTCTTCATGGGCGTTACCAACGCGCTATTTGTGGCTATGTCGGTTCCGCTGTCTTGCGCTATTGCCTTTTTGGTGTTGCCAGGTATTGGCTTCACGCTTAATATGATAGTACTGTTCTCCTTCCTGCTGGCACTAGGTATAGTGGTGGATGATGCTATAGTGGTGATAGAGAATACCCACAGGCTGTTTGACAATGGAAAGCGAAGTATAAAAGAGGCTGCAAAGATGGCCACAGGTGAGGTGTTTTTGCCAGTACTGTCTGGTACTATTACTACACTGGTGCCCTTTATACCACTGGCTTTCTGGAAAGGGGTGATAGGTAGTTTTATGTTCTTTATGCCTGTAACGCTTATCATCACATTGCTAGCATCGCTAGCGGTTGCCTACCTTATCAACCCTGTGTTTGCAGTAAGCTTTATGAAGGCGGAAAGCCATGATGAATACCATGCACCTAATAAATTTACCCGCAAGGATTTGGCAATACTGGTAGTGTTTCTGGCTATTGCAGCTATCTTTTATCTGGGTGGTGGCATAGGTATGGGCAACTTCGTAATAGTGTTGTACCTGTTTATACTACTGGAAAAGTACATACTGTCTAAATGGATATTTAACTTCCAGAATAAGGTATGGCCAGCTTTCAGAGAGTGGTACACCCGCTGGCTGGTACGTGCACTGAAAAGACCCATGCTAGTGCTGATAGGAACTATCAT
The DNA here is from genome assembly GCA_027484425.1 of Sphingobacteriales bacterium. Taxonomy (GTDB): domain Bacteria; phylum Bacteroidota; class Bacteroidia; order Chitinophagales; family Chitinophagaceae; genus Nemorincola. The sequence goes on along the minus strand of JAIXSZ010000037.1, from coordinate 57,406 downwards.
TCTGTTTCCGGTATCGATAGCTACCTATGTCGCTCGTCAGCCCCCGTTTGTATTCTTCCCATCGGGCGACCCTAACTTTGTGTATGTGTATCTGAATATGCCCATAGGTACCGATCAGAAGCATACAGATGCTGTGCTGCAGAAGCTAGAAACAAAAGTGTACAGAGCCCTAGAGATAGACCTGAATAACGGTAAAAAGAACCCTGTAGTAAAGTCGGTCATATCCAACGTAACAGTAGGTGCAGTAGACCCCACTACTAATGAAGTGGGCGACTTTCCTAACAAGGGTAAAATAACAGTTGCATTCGTAGAGTTTTCTCACCGCAAAGGCGTATCAACAGCTGCATACCTAGATAAGATAAGAGCAGCAGTGAAAGAATATCCGGGAGCAGAAGTGACGGTGGATAAAGAGCAAGGAGGTCCACCATTGCCTAAGCCAGTGGTTATAGAAATAACAGGAGACAACCTGGATACGCTGATAGCAACATCTACCCGCCTGAAACGCTTTCTGGAGAAAAGACAGGTGCCGGGTATAGAAGAGCTGAGAAGCGATTTTCAGGCAAATAAGCCAGAAATCATCTTTGACCTTGACCGCAACAGGATGAACAACGAAAGTATCAGTACCTACGCTGTTGCTGGTGCACTGCGCACAGCGGTGTTTGGTAAGGAAGTATCGAGGTTTAGAGATGCGAACGATGACTACCCTATTTACCTCAGATACTCTACCGAGCAACGTAAAGATGTGGAAGCAATAAGGAACATGCCGGTGATTTATAGAGACATGGGTATGGGTGGTATGATACGTACCGTGCCGGTGAGTGCATTTGCTGACATTCGTTATGCAACTACTTATGGCGGTGTAAAGCGTAAAGACCAGAAGCGTATCATAGCTCTGTCGTCGAACGTACTGACAGGTTACGAGCCAAATGACGTAGTGGCTGCAGTGCAGGGCGAGCTTGGTAATTTTCCTGTGCCAGCGGGCGTGAATATAGTAATGGGTGGACAACAGGAAGAACAAGCAGAAACAATGGGCTTTCTGGGTAATGCGATGCTGATAGCAGTGAGCTTAATTTTTATGATACTTGTATTGCAGTTCAACTCGCTGAGCCGCACCGTTATTATAATGACAGAGGTAGTTTTCAGTATTACTGGGGTACTGATAGGATATAGTATATTTGCCAATACCTTCTCTTTGGTAATGAGTGGTATAGGTATAGTGGCGCTGGTGGGTATAGTGGTAAGGAATGGAATACTGCTGGTAGAGTTTATGGACCTGATGCTGAAGGAAGGAATGACCCCATATGACTCTATTGTAGAGGCAGGTCGTACTCGTATGACTCCAGTACTGCTTACAGCTACGGCAGCAATACTAGGACTGATACCACTGGCTGTAGGGCTTAACATTGACTTTGCTGGATTGTTTACACACTTCAACCCACATATATTCTTTGGTGGTGATAGTAATGCTCTCTGGGCTCCACTGGCATGGACTATGATATATGGGCTGAGCTTTGCTACTGTGCTGACGCTGATAGTGGTACCAGTAATGTGTCTACTTAGTTTCAGACTGAAAGACTGGATAAAAAAAGTAAGTGGTAAAATGAACTTAAACGAGCAATAACAATAAAACGAGTAAAAAGTAAGCCCGCAATGAACACGTTCATTGCGGGCTTACTTTTTAAAGCTGTTCTCAAATACCTACTTATATTAGTAGTAGTTTATAGTGTTAAATAGCGTATTATTGCAATATTATAGTAAAATGCTATAAGCTCTAGCGTTGTTGAGAGGGGGAATAACTATCAGTATACGGATTTTTCATAGTGTTGAATTAGTTAAAAATTTATGATGATAGATATTTTGAAAATAATTGTAAAGGCGAGTAATGATGCGGTGTTTGTAGCAGACGTAAGAACAGGCGTTATTACTTTTGTAAATGACGCGGCACTAAGACTAATGGGTTATACCCTAGAAGAGATGATAGGGTTGCATCAAACCAAACTACATCCTGAAGATGAGCTGGCATTTATTGCGGCAAAATTTGAAGAGTTTACCAATTCAAACGACTTTCATCAAACTAATGCTCATATATTAAGTAAGTCGGGGGAGAAAATACCAGTGCTAATTACCTCTGCCGATCTTTTTGAAAATGAAGGCAGAACCTATGCAGCAGCATACTTTAAAGATATGAGGCCTTACAAAAGGCTGGAAGAAATTGCTTTTCTACAATCGCATATTGTTAGAGCACCTGTCGCGACAGCGCTAGGTTTGCTGAACATACTGGAAGATGACAGGAACAAAGACGAGGACCTGAAAAATGAAGTGATAAAATACTTGAAGACGGTGTTGCTGGACCTAGATAATGTGATAAGGAATGTGGTAAAAAAAACAGAGGTGGCATAAGAGGTATTCATCAGAAATTACAGTAGTTATAAATAAAGGCAACCTCTTGCGAGGTTGCCTTTATTGTTGTTTTAGCTTTGTAAATGATTATTTATTCATGGTAGCCAGAAACTCTTCGTTGCTTCTTGTGCCTTTCATTTGCTTCAGCAAGAAGTGCATAGCCTCGTCAGTGTTCATGTCAGAAATATGATTGCGGAGCAGCCACATTTTGTTGTGTACATCCTTGTCTAGCAGCAAGTCGTCGCGGCGAGTAGAAGATGAAGTGATGTCTATAGCTGGATATATGCGCTTGTTTGCCAATTTTCTATCTAGCTGTAGCTCCATATTGCCGGTACCTTTAAACTCTTCGAAGATTACTTCGTCCATTTTAGATCCAGTATCTATAAGAGCAGTAGCGAGGATAGTGAGTGAGCCACCATTTTCTATTTTACGAGCAGCGCCAAAAAACTGCTTTGGTTTTTGCATAGCGTTAGCCTCTACACCACCACTCAGCACCTTGCCGCTGGCGGGCGCAACGGTATTGTGAGCACGAGCCAAACGGGTGATGGAGTCGAGCAGTATCACCACATCGTGTCCTACTTCTACCAGACGCTTAGCTTTTTGCAGGGCTATAGTAGATACTTTAACGTGCTTGTCTGCAGGCTCATCAAAAGTAGAGGCGATTACTTCTGCCCTTACACTCCGTTGCATATCTGTAACTTCTTCAGGGCGCTCGTCTACCAGCACTATCATGAGGTAGCACTCAGGGTGGTTAGCAGCAATAGCATTAGCTACTTCCTTGAGCAACATTGTTTTACCAGTTTTGGGCTGTGCTACTATCAGTCCACGTTGCCCCTTGCCTATGGGCGTAAAGAGGTCCATGATGCGAGTGCTGTAGTTGCTGCCTGTAGTAGTAAGGTTCAGCTTTTCGAATGGGAAAAGCGGTGTAAGGTAGTCGAAAGGTACACGATCGCGTATTTCGTCGGGCAGTCTACCGTTGATGGTTTCTACCTTTAGAAGAGCGAAATATTTTTCACCCTCTTTAGGTGGACGTACATTACCTTTTACGGTATCACCTGTTTTCAGTCCGAACAGTTTTATCTGCGAGGGTGAGACATAAATATCATCGGGAGAGCTAAGATAGTTGTAATCGCTGCTGCGCAAAAAACCATAGCCATCAGGCATCATTTCCAGCACGCCTTCGCTAGCTACTACACCTTCAAACTCTAGATTGAAGTTGCTCTGTTGTGGTTGATCTCTGCGAGGAGGTCTGTTGAGTTGATGGTGTTGAGGGCGTTCTGGTTTAGGCTGCTCGTTTTCGTTAGACTGTTGTGGAGGTTGTACATCCGGCGAGTCCATTACGGGCATTGTGATGCCAGTACTTACAACTGGTTTTGGAGCCTCATCAGCAGGTGTAGCTGTGGGCGTATTTGTAGGTTGTTCTGTAGTTGTTCTTTGTGTTTCGGCAGAGCGTTCTTCCTGTGTTCTGGGTTGCGGGCGTTGCAAGTGAGGAGGCCTTGGTTCAGATGGTCTTCTTTCCGCCCATGAAGGAATAGGGTCGTTGTTGGGTTTGGGTCGTATGTTGGGTATTATGTCTTCTTTAGGTTTGCGTTGTCTGCGCTTTTTGTCGGCAGCGTCGTTGTTAGTATCAGTTTGAGTGGTATTGCTGGTAGAGGCAGATAAAGGTGTTTCTCTTACCTCCTCGATAGCTGATTGTGATACTTCCTCGGTTTTTTTGGCTTCAACAACTGAAATAGGAGTAGGTGCCGTTGCAACTTCTGGTACTGCAATAGCTGGAGCTTCTGTTATGGCTTCCGCAGCAGCAATGGGTGTTACTTCAATTGTATCTTCGGTGGCTGATTTAGGTTTACGTCCTGGGCGTTTTTTAGGTTTATCGGCAACAGGAGTGGCTATAATTGCCTGCTGGTCCAATATTTTATAAACCAGTGTTTGTTTATCCAGAGATCCCGGATTAGTTATTTTGAGCGTGTCAGCTACATCGATAAGCTCAGGAATGAGCATATCATTTAGCTGCATAATGTCGTATGGCATGCTAGATCTTTTTCCGTTGGAATTTTTTGAATAAAAATGATTAGTCCTGAATGTCTGTAAAAATTCATCATTGAAATAACTGCAACAAATAGTAAAAGGAAATTTCAGGTGTACTGAAAGAAAGGCTGGAACATCTTTTTCTTTCCTTGATGCAAGATTACGATTGTTTTTTTAAATAACGAAAAAATGATTTAATTTTTTACATGCTGTATTTATCCTGAAATCATGCAGAAACAGCATTGTTTTTGAATGCTTGTGCCATTTTCCTCACAGAATCGGAGATCGGAGTGTAAGAAAAGTCTGGGAAATGTTTTAAGAATTTTTCGTTGTTATAGTAAGAGTAGCTAGTGGCTGTATCGGCGGTTTCGCGGGTGATGGCTACGTTTTTGCCTGTAATGAAACTGTAAAACGCGCTGAGCCGCCATAGTAAACTGGTAATAAAGCTACCAGCTGCAATGCGTGGTGGTTTTTTGCCGAGCGCATGTGCCATGAGTGTAAAGACCTCACGGAAGCCATGGTTGCCACTATTTATGATATAACGTTCTTCGGTGGTGTCTGCGTTCATAAGGATGACCATAGCACGCACTACATCATCTACATCTACCCATCCACTTACGCCATGGGTGTAAAATGGGAATTCACTATTAGCTACAGACATTAATTGGGCAGAGCCTTTGGTCCAGTCGCCAGCACCAAGTATTACAGACGGATTAATGATGACAGCATTAAGTCCCTCGCCTATCCCACGCCACACTTCATTTTCTGCCAGATATTTGCTGATGCCGTAGGCTGAGTTGTATTTGCTTTCGGCCCATTCTTGCTCTTCGGTGATTTCTTTATTTTCATCACCGCTTCTGCCCAGAGCAGCTACAGAGCTCACATGGACTAGCTTGCGGATGCCTTGTTCTATTGCCTGATTGACAATGTTGGCGGTGCTTTCTGGGTTGAAATGAAGCATTTGTTCCTGTAGGTGTGGCGCAAATGTGACTATGGCAGCGCAATGATAAATGTCTGTAACACCCAGCATAGCTTCTTCTACCGCAAAAACATCGAGAAGGTCGCATTGCATCCACTCTATACCCGGGAGCGATGTCAAATGTTGGTTGGGGGGAGTGGAGTGATAGAGTGCCCGCACGGGTTTGCCCATTGCCGATAAATACTGCACTAGATGCATCCCCAGAAATCCGCTGCCGCCGGTAACAAGTATCATGTTATGAAATGGATGTCAAAGGTATAACGTATTCTGTTGTCAAATGCAGTGTGGTAGTTATATCTCGTGAACGAATGCACTATTTAGTATAAGATTGGCAGTTATTCGGAGTGTATAATCTTTCTAAACCTGATGTGGTTTTAAAGTTCGCATTGATATTGCAGCGGAATTACATTGTTACCGAGAATAGTTATTGATGGGTACATTGTTTATGCAATTGTAGATTGTAGCCGATAAATAGTTACACTATATTATTAGTTAGTTTAATGACTGACGCAATTAATAGCAATTACGTCAGTGAAATGGGTATAGTAGGCACCTGATGGAGGGAAAATGTGATTTGAGGCTTTGATATTTTGTGCAACTTTGTGGTATGCAATATAATAAGGTAATGCAGGCGCATGTAGACTTTTTAGTATCGGTAATAGGGGTACAATATGTACATACTGATACCGAGCATCGACAGCGCTGTGCATCGGACCAAACTGAGGACCTACAATATATGCCAGAGGTGGTGGTGCAGCCAGCTACTACACTAGAGGTGAGTAGGATAATGGCTTACTGCAACGAGCACCTGCTACCCGTAACGCCTCGCGGCGCGGGCACTGGACTGAGTGGTGGTGCACTGCCGGTAAAAGGTGGAGTGGTGCTGGACATGAAACGGTTTGACAAGGTGCTGCATGTAGACAAGCGCAACTTTCAGGTAACTACAGAGCCAGGGGTAATAACACAGGTACTACAAGAACAACTGAAAGCAGAAGGGTTGTTTTATCCGCCCGACCCTGCTAGCAAGGGCTCTTGCTTTATAGGCGGTAATGTGTCTGAAAATAGTGGTGGACCACGTGCTGTAAAGTATGGTGTGGTGAAAGACTATGTGCTGAATTTGGAAATAGTATTACCGAATGGTGATGTGATGTGGACGGGTGCCAATGTGCTAAAAAACGCTACCGGATATAACCTTACCCAACTTATAGTGGGTAGTGAGGGCACACTGGGGGTGATAACCAAAATAGTGCTGCGGCTGATACCTGCCGTAAAACACGACTTGCTTTTGCTGGTGCCGTTCAGAAGTGCTGTGGAAGCGTGCGAAGCTGTGAATGCAATATTTCTGGCTGGATATACACCCAGTGCGCTGGAGTTTATGGAGCGCGATGCGCTGGAATGGTCTATGCGATATGTGCAAAGCACAGGCATACAACTGCCGCCCGATGTGGCAGCTCACCTGTTAATTGAGGTAGATGGCAACCACATGGATGAGCTGTACAGAGATGCGGAGGCTATAGCACAAATAGTGCAACGATATGACATAGATGAGGTGCTGATGGCGGATAGCCATGAACAGAAACAAATGCTGTGGACGCTGCGCCGCAAAGTAGGTGAGGCTGTAAAAAGCAACTCTGTGTACAAAGAGGAAGATACCGTAGTGCCAAGGGCAGAGTTACCCGAGTTGCTGACCATAATAAAACGACTAGGTGAGGAGTATGGCTTCCAGTCGGTGTGTTATGGGCATGCGGGTGATGGCAACCTGCATGTGAACATAGTAAAGGCAGGTATGAGCGATGACGACTGGAACAATAAATTGACTGAAGGCATTCGTAAACTGTTTGCAGAAGTGGTGCGACTAGGGGGCACAATATCGGGCGAGCATGGTATAGGGCTGGTGCAGAAAGACTATATGGATATAGCCTTTGGTAATACGCAACTGCAACTGATGCAGCAGATAAAAAATATTTTCGACCCGAAAGGAATACTGAACCCGGGTAAGATATTTAAATAGGTTTGGTCAGACTAGTATCTGAAGTAAGAAATACAATAACCTTATCTTTATATAGTATGCCACAGTATACCGCTTATGTTCGTTCGGGTGCCGCAGTTGTAGCTGCCAGCTTAGTGTATGTTATTGTGGGGTTTATAGCACTGGGGTTGTTGATGGATGTTTTTCCGCAGCGCGAAGACATGCTGGTGGCAGCATGGATGTTCGGGGCATTGCCGCTTACCTACTTCCTTGCAATGCTGACTTCCAAGTCTAAACTCAGTGTGACAGTAACGGAAGAAAAAATTGTGCTGAATATAGTGAGAGGCTCTGCTGCAGTATTGCAGATGCACACCATACCCCTGAATATAATAAGGGGGATAAACATGAGGAATAGTATAGCCGCAGGGAGTTACATACTGCTGGAACTGGAATATGGACTACGCATAAAACTGTACAGCAAACAATTTGTGTTTAATACCAACAATACTTTTTACGACTTGTTTCTGGCATTGAAAAAGGTGGATGAAAACAAACAGACAGTGCCACCAGTAAGTCAAAGTGAATATACACCAGATACGGTGCAAGCTGTAGCACCAATGCCAGTATACGATAACAAACCCCCAGCTGTAGAGCAGCCAGCCATAAGGATAATTGTAGGTAAGGAGAACGTAACAACTGCCGCACGACAGCAGACGGGGATGTATACTACACATTTTAAGGGTAGCCAGTTTGCTAGTGTGGTGGGTATAGGTATATGGGTAGTGTTTTTGGTGATTAGTGCCATTCCGGTGATGGTAAATGCAAGCAGTATAGTGATAACAAACTTGCCTGTATTATTGCTGGTAATATGGGTGCTACCTATGTCGTTGTTGCTGAATTATATTGTGCTGTCGGATGAATATATGGAGGTGAGGAAACACAATTTGCCGTGGTTCAAAAAGAGAATTTACATCAAAGAAATTAAAGAAATAGGGTTTGAGCAATCATCATTTACCAACACCATAACCATACTCTACAAAGACTATAGGTATGAAAATTATCATTGCCCCAGCCTAAAAGCACAACGATGGGAAGACCTGAAAAATGCGCTGGAGGCGAGAGGGGTGGAGGTGAAAAAGGGATAGGAAGCTAACACTACTGCTGGTTTGTCATTTCAGATATTTTATAGGTATTGACCAAATTATACCGTAGATGGTCCATCAAACAACTCACCCCATAAACTCCCTACTCTGCCACCTTCCGTACTATCATCAGTCCATCTCGTACGGCTAGCAGCAGATGCTGCACACGCGCATCGGCACTTACTTTTTCGTTAAAGGCTATCATGGCACGGGCATTTTTACTTTGTGCTGCTGCGGGAAGTACTACCTCGCCATCGTACAGTACATTATCGGCTATGATGTAGCCACCTATGGGTACTTTGGGGAACACAAGGTCGTAGTATAGTTCGTAATTAGACTTATCTGCATCTATAAAAACGAGGTCGAATGAGGTATCTATGGTGGGTATAATATCGGCTGCGGCACCTATGTGCTGGGTGATGGCTGTGCGAAGCCCAGCCTCGGTAATGTAGCTGGCAGCTATATCTTCCAGTTCTTCGTCTACCTCTATAGTATGTAGGTGACCATTTGGCTGCAAGCCTTGTGCCAGACAGATGGCAGAATAGCCGGTGTATGTGCCTATCTCTAGGATGTGGTGAGGTGCTATCATGTTGCTCAGCATTTGCAATACTGCACCCTGCACATGACCCGACAGCATTACTGCATCGCCCCGCTTCAGATTGGTTTCCCTGTTCAGCGCAGCCAGTACCGATGTTTCGGGGGTGGTGTGCAGAGCGGTATACGCCTCTATGGCTGGCGATAGCAGTGATGTTGTCATTTGTATTACTTAGAAATTAGGTTGTAGCTTGTTGTGGGTATAAAACTCGCTGATGTAGTTGACTACCTCATCGGCAGTATCAAAAATCTTTATTAGTTCTAGGTCGCCGGGACTAATGTTGTGTTCAGTTTCCTGCATCACTTCGCGCATCCAGTTGAACAGGCCAGACCAGTATGCCGACCCTACACACACCATAGGGGTCTGTATAAATTTACGTGTTTGTATCAATGTAGCTACTTCAAAGAATTCATCCATAGTTCCCCAGCCGCCCGGCATCATGATAAAGCCCTGCGAATACTTAGTGAACATAACCTTGCGCACAAAAAAGTAATCGAAATCGATAGAGGTGTCTTTACTTACAAACTTATTGCTTTCTTGTTCGAAGGGAAGATCAATGTTTAGCCCTACTGACCTGCCAGATACAGAGTGCGCACCTTTGTTGGCTGCCTCCATAATACCCGGTCCACCACCAGTGATGATACCAAAACCTTCTTTAGACAGGCGGCGAGCTATCTCTTCGGTAAGCTCGTAGTACTTATGACCAGGCTTGGTGCGGGCAGACCCAAAAATGGACACGCAGGGTCCCACACGTGCCAGCGACTCAAAGCCCTGCACAAACTCTGCCATTATCTTGAATATCTGCCAACTGGAATGTGCTTTTGTTTCGGTCCAGTCGCGCATTTTTATACTGTTCAGCTGATCTCTCATGTATATTTAGTTGTTGGTTGGTATTGCTTTTTTTTGAGCAAATAAAAGTAGTAGTAAAAATGTAAATGCAGCGTTAATGATCAATAACTCCACTCCTATCTTGTACCCACCAAAGACCTGCTCGGAAAGTGACGTGAGCGAAGCGGCAGTGCTACTGCTTATGTGCAGCTTGTCTATGTACCAACCAGCATTGTTTACAAGGTCTATACCAAAGGTGGCTACCAGTGCGCTGAGGCATATCCATATGGGTAGCTGTGCGCCTATAGTGCGCTGGGTGAGGATGCCAAAAGCAAAAAGACCCAGTAATGGTCCATAGGTGAAGCCTGCCATCTTGAGTAGAATGTCTATAAGCGAGCCATTGTCTATAAGCCTAAAGAAAAACACACAGCCCAAAAAAATGATGGCAAACCCATTGTGTACCAGTAGGCGCGTCTTTTTTTGTTGTGCTTCGGTCAGGTTTTTGTTGCGCCTTATGCCCAGTATATCTATACAAAAAGAAGAAGTGAGAGCAGTTAGTGCGCCATCGGCACTAGGAAAAACGGCAGATATGAGCCCTATCATAAAACAAACAGTAATAAAAAACGGCAAACCACTATTGATGGCTATAGCTGGAAAGAGGTCGTCGCCAACGGTAGCTATAGCATTAGCATCGGCATAGAGGTAGAGCAACCCACCTAGCAGCAAGAAGATAAAATTGGCCACCAGCAGCACAAAGCAGAAAACAACCATGTTTTTCTGCGAGTCTTTGAGGTTGCTGACGCTGATATTTTTCTGCATCATTTCTTGGTCAAGCCCAGTCATAGCTATGGTGATAAATGCACCACCTAATATCTGCTTCAGGAAAAAACTTGGGCTTTTGAAGTCGGTTTGTAGTAGTGTGGTATATCCTTTTGCCTGCATGGCGCTCCAGGTTTCGCCTAGGTTGAGGTGCAACGTATGCATGATGTAGCCCACACATATTACCAGTGCTAGCAGCATAAAGGTGGTTTGCAGGGTATCTGTCCATACTATGGTTTTTACCCCACCTCGGTAGGTGTATAGCAGTATAAGCCCCAGTATGATAATAGCAGTGAGCTCGAATGGAATGCCCATATCTTCCAACACAAATTTTTCCAGCACCTTAATAACCAGATATAGGCGTAGTGTAGCCCCCAGCGTGCGTGAGAGGATAAAAAACATAGAGCCGGTCTTGTAGGCGTTGGTGCCTAGTCGCTGCTCCAGATAGGTATATATAGAGGTAAGATTGAGCCTATAATAGAGTGGCAGTAAAATGTAAGCTACTGCAAAGTAGCCCAACCAGTAACCAATAACTACCTGAAAGTAGCCGAAGCCAGCCTTGCCTACTGTTCCTGGTACAGAGATAAACGTCATGCCCGAAAGCGAAGTGCCTATCATGCCAAAGGCAACGAGCCACCATTTGCTGCTCCTGTTCCCAATAAAAAATGATTCGTTGTCGGAACCACGAGAGGTGTAAAAGGCAATACCTAGCAGGACCGCAAAGTAAGCCAGTATGATAAGTAATAGAATGATTGAATTCATGCTGAAAATAAGTCAGGCCTCGGGGTTTATTACCCAAGGCCTGAAATTATGAATAATTGTCAATTTTTTATAAACCAGCTGCTATACCAAACCTAAGACCTGGAGAACCTATAGGATAAGGGCTGTATTTGCCCTGAAGCGCATCGTAGAACAATTCGCCGTAAAAAGATACTCTACCAGCAATGGGTTGACGGATACCGACACCAATTAACAAGCACTGATTCGTAACAGAGAGTTTGGTTTGATTGAGGTTGGCAAAACGGTCAAGAGGCTCTTTTCGAGTGATAAAGTCATATTCATAACCAGCACTCAAAAACAAATTCCTGTACACAAACAAACGAGTCCACACACTTGGGTAAATGATGTTCATGTAAGTGTAATAATAGTTATTGAACGGATCTAAATAAGAAGGATATTTATAGTATTGATAGCCAAGCCCCACACCAGCCGAAAAGTGTTTAGTAATACGATATCCAACAATAGGAGAAATACCTACATTGGCATAGCCACTACCAAAGCCCAGATTCATGCCACCGCCCAGCACCAGCCTATCGGGGTCATATCCTTTTTGTTTCTTTTTGTTTTTGTAGTTAGCTTTTCCTGAGCTATTGTACACTTCCTGACCATGAGCTACCGTAGCACCCAAAACAAACAGAAGAATGAAAATTATATTTTTCATAATAGCAGTTTTTGTTACACGAAGTTACTGATAATAGCAATTCAGGACTATTTTGTAATTGTCTACTACAAAATATTTAACAAGCCCTAAAGTCATCGCACCGATTTAGGTTAAGTAACAAATAATTACCTTGTAGCATGTTAATACAGAATATAAAACTTGCTGCTGATGCTATGGTGTTTTCGGGCAAGGGTGACGCGCTGCAAATATTGCTGGTGCGGCGCAAATATGAGCCCTACAAAGGTATGTGGGCCATACCCGGAGGCTTTGTAGAGGACGATGAAGAACTAGAAGCGGCCGCCATACGTGAACTGCAAGAGGAAACCGGTCTTGTTGTGCCTGCAATGACGCAACTCCACACTTTTGGTAAGGTGGGCAGAGATAGCCGTGGACGCACTGTAACTGTTACCTATTATGCATTTGCAGATGCTGCCACACAACAGGTGCAGGGTGGCGACGATGCTGCTGAGGCAGAATGGGTATTTGTGAAAGGAATAACCGAGCTGGCCTTCGACCATATGGAAATGCTGGATATGGCCATGAAAACTGTGGTGCCAAAGGCTTAATTACCAGTGTATTAGTTTCACATGTTCGTTGGTGCCGCCGCTGAGTTGTAGCAAATAGTTGCCAGAAGGTAGATGGGTGCCAGGTATCACAATAGTGCCGGTACTGCTTTTGCCTTGCCACAATACCTTACCAGCCATATCCATCAGTGCCAGTTGGGTATCGGTGGGCAGGTGGTCTATTTGCCAATTGTTTTCGGCAGGGTTGGGGTGTATGCGAATATTGTTTTTGTACAGGGTGCCAAAACCCAGAGATGCATCTTTGGTAATGCCGTTGTTGCGCAGCAGTGTCCATACATCGGGGTTGATGAGCAGGCTGGTCATAGTGGGTGCCCACTCAAATGTGAACTCCTGAGTATCCAGACTACTGTAAACTTTCACAAAGGTATCTATGCTGCCAGCACGCAGTTGCAACTGCACAGGGGTGCTGAAGTGGCTAGTATAAGATGGGCAAGACTGTGTTTGCACCAATCGCACGTACACGGTGCTGCCTATCTGATTCCACGTGGTTTTGTAAATAGGAAAACCCCTACCATACACCCACTGATTGAAGAACGTATCGAGGTTAAACCCATACACCGATTCTGCTATGGCTTTGAAGTCGGCAGTGCTGGCATTGCCCATGCTGTAGGTGCTCTGATAGGTACGCAATATTTTGAAGAATAAGCTATCGGCAGGCGCCATGTAGCGCAGTGTGTTGATAAAAATACTTGCCTTCTGATATTGATTGGATGTAAACAAGCTATCGCTAGTAGAAGTGTCATTGACGTACGTCATACCACAAGCCTTAGATAGTGCAGCGGATAGATGCGCCTGACGGCGGGTTTTGGCAGCAGCAGCACCCCAAAACTGACCTAGGTATAGATGTTCTGAAAACGTAGCAAAACCCTCACTGAGCCACATATCGCCCCATGTTTTGTAGGTCACATGGTCGCCAAACCACTGGTGCATCAATTCGTGAGCTATGGTGCCTACATCTGTTACGCCAATGGTGGTCATGGTTTGGTGCTCCATTCCTCCACCTAGTGTAGTGAAGCACATACCATATTTCTCTTGCCAAAACGGGTATCTGCCAAACAAAGACGAGAAGTAGTTTATCATGTGGTCTACACTGTCAAATTTTATTTTGTGTGCCGGGTTGAAGGTAGCTGTATCCATAAAGAAATTATGAATCAGCATAGAGTCGGGGCTGCCAGTGAAGTGCATATAGGTTTTGTAATCGGTGTAGCGGGCTATGGCTATAGATATCAGGTAATAGTCTATAGGGTAGCGAGTGCGCCAGTGGTGTGTCCAGCGGCCCGTAATAGTGGTGGTATCAGTATGCAGGAGCAGACCGTTGCTACCCGCCATTACACCCGATGGCACGGTGATGTACATATTCACAGAGTCGGCCTGATCATTGACAGATTGTTTACACGGCCACCAGTTTAGTGCCACCCAAGGGTCGCTGACGGTATATACCATGTCTGTACCTCCAGATGATACCGTATGTGTGATGCCATTGAAAAAACCACCACCTATAGGAGGCATGCCATGATACCATACCTGTGCTGTAAATGTAGTGCCCATAGCCAATGCTGATGGCAGGGTGATGCGCCTTACGGCACCAGTGGCTGAAACCGGAAGCAGTGCTCCGTTGACTTTGGCAGAGTCGATAGTGAGCGTGGGGCCCAGTTCGAAAACATAATCGGTCATTGAGGCTACTACTACCCGTGCAGTAGTGGTTACGCTAGATGGAAAAATGTAGATCGAGGTATCGGTTATGTTGAGGTCGAAGCGGAGATAGGTAATATCATAATTGCCCTCGTCAGGGTGTGCCATGGTAGTTTTGGCGGCAGCTTTGTTGCGCTTACTATTTCGGTCGGCACATGCATGACTATGACGTGCATCGGCAAAGCCTGAAAAGAAAAGCGCAATAGAAAACAGGAACAAGATTTTTTTCATAACGAAACCAATTTTCAGGCTAGCGTAGGAGAGCCATGTACGGAATAAGTAAGCAATTTAAAGTAAAATGACCAAAGTAGACCTTTGCACAACAAGAGAAACTACTAAGCATCGCATCAGGAGTGCGATAGCTGCAATATTTTTTCTATCAACTCCGGGTCATTAGCAGATAGCCAGGTAAATTGTGTATCTTTTTTAAACCAAGTTATTTGTCGCTTGGCATAGTTTCGGCTGTGTTGTTTTATTTTTTCGGTCGCTTCTGGCAGGGTGCAGCTGCCATCTAGGTAGTCGAATATTTCGGCATAGCCCACAGTTTGCAGATTTTTGAGGTGTCGGTAAGGTATTAATGCTTGCACCTCCGCTACCAGTCCTTGCGCCAGCATGGTGTCTACCCGTTTATTGATACGGTCATATAGTACTTCTCTAGGTAGGTCTAGTGCCACTTTCACTATATCAAATGGACGAGCCTTTGGCTGGCTGGTGCGGTACTGTAGAATACTGGTACCAGTGCTGCGCACAAAAGCCAGTGCACGTAACATACGGGCAGGATTGTGTATTTCGCCAGTTTTGTAAAATTCCGGGTCTTCGGCAGCTATGGCTTGTTGCAGCCATGTTATGCCTAGGTCTTTATAAGATGCTTCTACTTGGTTATTGATGTCGGGGTTGGTTTCGGGCATATTGTCTAGCCCCTCGCACAATGCTTTTATGTAAAGCCCGGTGCCACCGCACACTACAGCAGTGTTGCGTGTTACAAATATTTTTTCTAGATAGCCTAATGCTAGTTTTTCATAGTCGGCGGCAGTGAGCGGTGTAGTAGGAGGAAAACAATCTATAAAATAGTGTGGCACTGTAGCTAGCTCAATTGTATCAGGTTTGGCAGTGCCTATAGTCATGCCTTCATAGCATTGCCTGCTATCGGCCGACACAATAGCTGTACCTAGCCGCTGTGCCAGTGCTATAGCAGCAGCAGTCTTGCCAGATGCAGTAGGGCCTGCGATAATGTATACTGTGTTGCGGGTGCTGCTCACTATAGCTAGTTATAATAAACCCTGCATTAGCTGTGGCTGATGCAGGGTAATAGTACAATGGTACGGGTAAAATAATCAAAAATCATTAGCACTATCATCTGTCATGCTTTCGGTGCTTTCTTCTGCCTCGCCTTCTCCTTCGTCACCAAAGCCTTCAGCCATTTCATCGGCACCCAGGTCATATTTTTCTTCTATCTCCATTATTTTGTCTACAGCCACACCTTTTATGCCATACTGAGCAGGTGCTATGCCTTCTTTGCGCAGCACAAATGGGTAGACTCTTCTGTATACTTCTTCCTTGCTTACACCTATCAATTCTACATGAAAAGTCCACTTTTTGGCAGGGTCGTAGATATACACGAATTTCTGATCGGGCAGGCCAATAAGGGCCGATACCGGAGTTTTGATCATAGATAGTGCAGGAGCATCTTTTTTGTTTACCAGCACTTCAGAGTTTAGTTCTCTGCCTCTGTGCCATTTTTCGTTGCTTTCATAGAACGAGGCAGGATGTTTGCCGTCAAACTCATAAGCCTTGATGATGCAATTGTGAAAATCTAAAAACGTCTGGCTACCCAGAATTTCCACATCGCGGTAAGTTTGGTCATCTTCTTCCCAATAAACTCTGAAACGGAGTATGGTCATTATAATAAAGTAGAGGGTTAAAAATTATTATACGGTATGCCAAATGTACATTGACACATCCACTATAGCCGTAAAATTAATAAATGATACCCTACCTTGTTTATAGTGGATGTAAATTATTAAAGTTTTGGTTGTGTATGAGTGATGTTTTAGTTCTTACAGGGACTCTAATTTTTCACAATTAGTGAAGAATTAGGTGTATGACACTAGAACCCAGGTCTGCGTTTGCCCCAAGCCCACAGGAGGATAAACGCAAACAGCATGCCACCCAGATGGGCAAAGTGTGCAATATTGTCGCCTGCTGAGTTTTTGAGCCCCATAAACAACTCAATGGCTGCATAAATTGTTACGAACCACTTAGCCTTGATAGGTATAGGTGGGAAAAGTAACATCAATTCAGTATTGGGGAATAGATAACCAAAAGCAAACAATAGCCCGAATACCGCACCTGATGCACCCACTGTTGGTTCGCTGATCAGTGCATTATATTTCTCCTGAATGAGCCTAATAGATACCTCGGCACAGTCTGAGCAGCCCGGCGTTTCGCTCCATACCGATAGTATGCGACCAAAAACCGGCTCTGTGATGTTGCCAGCTTTCAGGAAATTGGCATAATCCACCAGCGTTTGATGTTCTTGATAATATAGAAATGCAGATTGATAGTTGTGAAACTGGATGGCTAATACAGATAAGTGACACAGTGCAGCGCCCAACCCACAAATAAGATAAAACATCAGGAAACGCTTTTCGCCAAAAACGTTTTCGAGTATGGAGCCAAACATCCATAGGGCAAACATGTTGAAAAATATATGCGCTATGCCAGCATGCATAAACATGTGGGTGAATAGCTGCCACCACCTGAAATCGGGCGACTGCCAAAAATGTAATGCCAGATAATCGTCTGCTTTTTGTCCCAAAACAGTTTGTAGTAGAAACATCAGCACATTGATGATGATAATGTTCTTAACAATTGTTGGCATTTGCGATGCGCCCCTGTATCCGTTATTAAACATGATGCAAATGTAAAAACAAACTACCCAATAGGGGGGGCACAACCCTAGAAATATGACTATAACGGTATACAATGACTGCTTTATTAACGAAGCTGTAACTTTACAGCAGGTTGCAGTTTCTGACAACTAAACAAATCTAAGATTGAGCTTTACTAACATAAACGGGAAAATAATAGCGACAGCAGAGGCGGTAATACCTGCTGATAACGGTGCATTCAGGTACGGGATAGGACTTTTTGAGACCATGCTTGTAAAAAATGGGCAAATAAGACTGGGCAGCTATCATTGGCAGCGATTGTTTGCTGGTATGAAACAACTGTTTTTCGAGGTGCCAGTATTGTTTACAGCAACTATGCTGGAGGCAGAAGTGCTGCGAACGGTGAAAAGGAACAATTTAGCGGCATATTGTAGGGTGCGTTTGCAGGTGTATCTTGGAAGTGGTGGCATATTTGGGGAAGGACCACAAAAGCCCCAGTACGTGATAGAATGTTATCCGCTGCCCGAAGACAATATGCTGCTGAATACTAACGGGCTAGTGCTGGGTATTGCATCAAGCATTACCAAAAGCACAGATAGCCTCAGTAATCTGAAATCTGCAAATGCATTGGTGTATGCCATAGCGGCCAGACAAGCAAAACATAATAAGTGGAACGATGCACTGGTATACAATACTCAAGGGCATATAATAGAAAGTGCTATAGCCAATTTGTTTTGGGTGAAAGAGGGTAAAGTATACACGCCACCACTTACCGATGGCTGTGTAGCAGGGGTGATGCGTAGTTATATTTTAGAGCAGTGGCCTAGTATAGAAGAGCGATCATTGACCTATGAAGAATTGATGCAGGCTGATGAGTTAATGCTTACGAATGCTGTGAAAGGTGTAAGGTGGGTGTCTAACATAGAAGATAAGCGATATGGGTGTGAAGCAATAAAGAGAATATTTGCTACACTGTTTAATCATATATAATGCTGCTGCTTCACAATCTTTGCTAACTTTACGCAAAAATTATCTCTTTCACCACAGCAACAATGCACATATTTTTATGAAGCGCATACTTTTACTTACTGCAATGATAACTACTATGGCCATGCATGTGCAAGCGCAGCTAGGTATAGGTGTGGAGCTGGGGTTCAATGCATCGGACTATAACATAGAAACAAACAATAAACAGAAACAAACCGATATGAAGTTTGGTGGTAGACTGGGTGGCTTTGTAGATTATGCCTTTGCCAACCATTTTTACTTTCAGCCCGGTATATACCATGTCACCAATGGGTACAAATCAAATTTGGCAAACGGTTACGAACAGTATACTATTAGCACTATGGAGATACCGCTGAATGTAGTTTATAAAACAGGATTTTTTGAAAACAGCACCTTTTTTGTGGGAGTAGGTCCATTTTTAGGGTATAATAGAGATGGGGAATATTACATTAAGAGCGGCAGTATTATATCTAAAAAAGATCTTGACTTTGGCAAATGGCCAATAGATGATATTCGTAAGCTAGACTTAGGTGGTGGCGCTAATATTGGTTACCAAAATGAAACAGGATTTTTCCTGAGGGCAAGAGCCCAAATGGGTTTACTGAATCTGGTGCCAGGCAAAAATCGTACTTCATCCATGGAGAGTGTAGGTTATTGCCTATCGGTAGGTTATATATTCTACACCAAAAACAAGATGGGCAAAACCAAGATGAGAAAAGGATACAAGCCCATTATAAAAGTGAAAGACCGTATAAAAGTAGAAGACGATAGACCTGAAAATAGAGTGCAATAGGGTTGCTAAGTGAGTTTTAA
Source organism: Sphingobacteriales bacterium (assembly GCA_027484425.1). Classification (GTDB taxonomy): domain Bacteria; phylum Bacteroidota; class Bacteroidia; order Chitinophagales; family Chitinophagaceae; genus Nemorincola. The sequence goes on along the minus strand of JAIXSZ010000037.1, from coordinate 38,217 downwards.
CACTTTGAATGAGCTACCTATTGAAAAAATCATTACATTTGCACTGCTTCTAAACATTGCAGCATAATGACAATAATAAACAGGATACTAAGAAGAAAGCTTTTAGTGCTTGTGCTTATGGTTGCGATTTTTTCGGCCAACGCACAAAACAACAAGTACATCACCAACCACAAAATCATAGCCAAAGTGCTAGGAGAGCACTATGGCATACCAGCATCTGTGATACTGGCGGTAGCTGCTGTAGAGTCGGCTAGTGGGTCGGGTGCAGTAGCCAAGGTGCTCAATAATCATTTTGGTATAGTAGGTGATAACAACATAGTGAATCATAGAGGTAACAAAAGCAGGTACAAACAGTATGATAATGTATATGCTTCTTACATTGACTTTTGTAACCTGATGACCCGCAAAAAGTTTTACAACAAGCTGAAAAATAACAATAATCCTCAGTTATGGGTTAAAGCTATAAGCCGTGCTGGATATTCTGAACAGCCCGAAGAATGGGAAAAGAGAATAATGAGCGTGGTAAAATCAAATCGTTTGTAATTTTTCAATACTACTTGACGAGTTTTTAGAAAGCTATTGTGTTTCAAACACAATGGCTTTTTTTATGTGCATAATGAGTAGTGAAGTGATAACGGCTGTGCCAAAAGGGAATAACATCATAGGCAAAGGTGATATACATCATGGTTTTATGCAGCATTATGAACAGCTTAAGGCTTAATTTTGTATTCAATAAACAATATCGAAAATGACAACGGATGTTATAAGTGCGGTGCTGAATAAAACTGATTATCTAACTTATGTAGACAAGGGAATAGATTATGATACATACATGGTCAATCTGGCCCATGATGCAATTCATATTACAGATGCTAAGTACAAAGAGTACATAAATATGAACCAGCATCGCATACACCGTGTAGAGAAAACCTACCACATGAGCGATGAAATGAAAAATGTACTCAACTCACTCACTCATCCTATACACTGGCTAGTGATAACAGAACACTGGTGTGGCGATGCTGCACAAATAGTGCCAGTACTACATGCACTAGCAGCAGCGAGCAATAATAAAATAAAAATGAGCCTTGTATACAGAGACCAAAATCCTGAATTGATAAACGCTCACTTAACTGATAATACGAAATCGATACCTAAAGTAGTGCAGCTGGATGCTGAGTATAACGTAACTGGAAGTTGGGGCCCAAGGCCTGTTTTCGCTCAGGCGCTTGTAAAAAAGTTGAAAGCCAATCCTGAAACTGCTGCTACTTATGCCAATGAGCTGCACCTCTGGTATGCAAAAGATAAACAACAACATATAGAAGCAGAGCTGATAGACCTGCTGCGGAAAGCATAATAGGATAGTTGGTTAATAAACAGAGAGATAACTGCATTAGTTTTTGCAATGTTATCTCTCTGTTTTTGTTGGTACAAGTTTACACACCAAACTGTGTAAGATGGTGGTTGAGGTGCTTATACATCATGTTGTTCCACTCGATTTTATTGAGTGCACCAAACGAATGAGACTCCATACCGTTAAAATGGTCGCCACCATGTTGCTGTGTACGGCGTATATACTCTGTTAATCGTTGTTTTTCTTTTTCGAAATCTCTTTCATCGCTGATGATAAAAGCAGGTGCAGTGCGATTGTTAGGTTTGTAAGGTGTTTCATTTACCACCATTGGTTTCACCATTAGTTTCAGCATTAGCCCCATTACAAAGCCTGGTTTTTTGTGCTTATCTTCATACATGTACTCGTATGTCACACTACAGTGTGCCAGCATTTGTGCTACAGACATTTTGCCCCATTTGGGTTGCGTGCTAGTGGAAAGCTTATTTATTCTGCCTATAATCTCTTCAGATACTTCTTTGGTAAAGATATCGGGTAGTGCCATGAGTATGATTTTTTCATAAAAGTGCAACAAAATTCTGAGATAAGATATTGACTACAGGTTACTTGTATGTAAACAAGTAGGCAACAGGCTTACCATTTGTAGTGAGGCCAGCGGTTCATAAAGTAATATACAGTAGGGCTCAGTTGCCGCAGCTTCACCAAACTTTCAGATTGCTGTTGCACCTGAAACGCAATTGTAGCCGGAGATAAATAAAACTCAGACATCAGCAGTTTTAAGGTTTCTTCGTAGCCTTTGTTTCGCAGATAGCCATAGTAGTAGTAACGGGCTATCATACATTCATTTCTCTTACTGATAAGGGAATTGTTGCGCCCCTTGCGAATGGTGCCTGAAATGCTGCCGTCTTTGATAATGCTATTGTACACTTTTTGTCCGCGCATAGAGATAGGTTTTGAGGTGTAAAAATAAACAACAACAACAATTCTGTTTTTAGTGATAACACAACAAAAAGCAGCCGTCAATCTGCTGAAACCCTTTGTGGTATTGTGTTGTGCCGCATTTAGCTAATCACCTTCTGCCAATAAAAATTGTGGATAACTGCTTTTATTTTCAAAACTTTAATAGGTAGGGCGAAGTATTAAAACAACTACGCCACACTGATGAGGTGTGGCGTAGCAAAGTATAATTATAGTAAAAGTAGCCTACTATGGCACTTCTACCACATTCAGTATTTCGTTGAGTATTTGCTCGCTGGTTACGTTTTCAGCTTCAGCCTCGTAGGTAAGGCCTATACGGTGACGCATAACGTCGTGGCATACAGCACGTACATCTTCAGGTATTACATACCCTCTACGTTTTATGAAGGCGTACGCCTTTGATGCCAGAGCCAGATTGATGCTGGCACGTGGCGAGCCACCATAACTAATAAATGGTTTTAGTTTGCCTAGTTTGTACTCCTCTGGAAAACGGGTAGCGAATACGATGTCGAGTATGTATTGTTCTATTTTCTCGTCCATGTACACCTCGCGCACCAGTCCGCGAGCTTTTAGTATTTCTTCTGTACTTACTACTGGGTTTATTTTCACAGCACCAGAAGGGTTGAGGTTGGTGCGTATGATGTGCCTTTCTTCGTCTTTTTTAGGGTATGTAATAACTATCTTTAGCATAAAGCGGTCTACCTGTGCTTCCGGCAGCTCATAAGTACCTTCTTGCTCTATGGGGTTTTGGGTGGCTAATACCAGAAATGGCTCTTCCAGTTTGTAAGTACTGTCGCCTATTGTTACCTGGCGCTCTTGCATGGCTTCCAGTAGTGCACTTTGCACCTTGGCAGGGGCGCGGTTTATTTCATCGGCAAGTATGAAGTTGGCAAATATTGGACCTTTACGTACCGCAAACACATGGTCTTGAGGATTGTACACCATCGTGCCCAGCACATCGGCAGGGAGCAGATCGGGAGTGAATTGAATACGAGCAAACCGAGCATGAATAGCAGAAGCCAGCGACTTGATAGCCAGTGTTTTAGCTAAGCCAGGCACACCTTCTAGCAGTACGTGACCATTTGCCAACATACCTATCAACAGGCGTTCTACCATGTGCTTTTGCCCTACTACTACCTTATTCAGCTCCATAGTCAGCAGCTCTATAAAGGCACTTTGCTGGTGTATGCGTTCGTTGAGTTCGCGAATGTCGAAAGATGAAGATATTTCCATTTCTATTGTGCTTTTTTCTCAGTAATGTGGATGTGGTATCAAAAATATAAAGCCAAAGCCACAAAGAGGTATATGGCTATTATTTTTAACTTTTCTTAAAAATTGTGACCGTAAGATACGGCTATATTGACTAAAAAGATCGCTTATTACACGCTGTTTCAGGTGTAATGCTCTAATTTCGCCACGTACTAGCAAATGGCTGTTGTTATGGATGCAAATAAATGCCTGCTAAGTGAATAGTATTTATGGAAAATTTTGAACAAAGGTGGCTTGATACAGAAAACATGCTCAGAGAGCGTTTTGGTAAGCTGCCCGATATGGAAGGTATATTGTTTTTGATAGGGGTAAACGAACTAGGAAAAATGCCCCGCAAAAAATTCTCGAAAGAGCAAAAGCAAGATCTCATGCATATTGCTGTGTGTACACTGCTTACGCAGCATGGTTTTTATGAGTTTGTAGGCCGCGATGACGAAGGCTGGCCACACTTCAACGAAATAGAACCTGTACCCATCAAGGGTATGGCAGAGCAAGAACGTATGCTCAAAGAATGTGTGATCAACTACTTTGAATAGCTACTTTACATATAGCTGATTACTCCCACTTATTGGCTACTGTAATAGAACCTTTTTTAGATTCATGATAACCATTTACTTTATACAAGGTGATGGTATCTGAGTAGTAAGAAGACCTATTCATGTTGGCAGCTATTTGTTTGCGCACCTGTTTGCTACTGCTCAGGTATTTAAGCGATGGGTCGTGCACCACTGCTATTTTCACCAGACTCGCATTTTCGTTGAAGCTGAGTATGCGCACAAAAAAGAAGCCCGATTCTTCTTTTTCTGTTTCCATTTCGGCGTCTTCAACTGGTACGTTCTTGTAGGGAATGTTCAAAAAAGTAGCATTGCCTATTTTAGATATTGTTGTAGTAAAGTTTTCGTAATGACGGTTGGTGCCGTTTTGGTCCATACGGGTGATGTAAAGCGTATGTACGTTTTTAGCATTGCCAGATTTGTAATGATCTACTATCATTTTCACAGCTTCGTTGCGGTCTCTTTCTTCTCCTTTGTTTTTGCCCACCCACTCCACAAATTCTTTGTGAGTGTCTTCGCTATTCTGAATCAGGAAGTAATCAAATCTGTTAGTGTCGCCTACAGCTTTCCATATACCCAGCAGGCGTGCATCTGCTTTTACCATTGGTTTTTCGTCAATAGTATACTTGGAGTAGCTATCGCAACCGGTGACGAAAAAAGTGAGTATAAGACCTAAACTGAATAAAATAGAATTTTTCATAACGCACGTATTTGGATTAAACATACTAAAAATTTGAAGTAAGGCATAATGTAGCCACATTTTTTTTGAGAAATGTGTGTACCTCGCTTTTCTCCGTGGCTTAAATATCCATAAATTCCCATGCACTTTGGTAGGCATCGAGTTGCTCGGCATAAGCTATAAAATCGGCATAAAATGCCAGCCGCGATAGCGTGGCACTATCGCCTATTACCACCAGTTTTTTGCGGGCGCGGGTCATGGCTACGTTCATGCGCCTGATATCAGATAAGAACCCTATAGTGCCACTATCGTTGCTGCGGGTCATACTTATATACACTACATCGCGCTCCTGCCCCTGAAAACTATCGATGGTATTGATAGTAATACTGGCACTGTAGGGCAGCAGTGCCGGAGAGTGCTGCATCAGCTCGCGCAGCACATATATCTGCTCCCGGTAGGGCGATATGACTGCTATAGAAGGGAATGTGCCATCGCTAAAGTGGGGCTGCAACGAGATTACCAACTGGCTGAGGTGGCGCAGCAGCAATGCTGCCTCATCGGGGTTAGAGATGGCAGTTTGTTCTTGTTTTTCTTCGTATCCGCAACCAGCAGTATCTATAAAAGCAAGGGGCGTTTCCGCATCATACAGCAGATGGCTGGCTACCGTGGCGTGCGCCTGTAGCAGATTTTTGTAAAACACACCCGATGAATAGCCCATGATATGCTGGTGCATCCGGTATTGCTCGGTAAGCAGTGCTACTGCTTGAGGGTACAGGGCTATACATTTTTCCAGCAGGGTTATACTTAGCCCTAGGCGGGCAGCTTCGGCACTTTTGATGGTGGGCGGCAACTGGCAGTGGTCCCCCGCTAGTATTACTTTTTTGCCCTTCAGTATCGGTATCCAGCAGGCAGGTTCTAGTGCTTGGCCGGCCTCGTCTATTACTACAGTATTATAGGTGAGTGAGCGCACAGTATAATGATTGGCACCTACAGGTGTCGCAGTGATTACTTGTGCTTTTCCTACTACATCGTCTATAATGTATTGCTCCAGCCTGCCCACATCTTTCATTATTTTATAAGCTTCGTCAAACAGTGCTTTGCGCTGCTCGCGCTCTGCCCTCCCGAAACTACGCTTGTACTTATGCGCCATTTCTTTAAATTCTGACGCTTGTTTTTTCAGCCGTTTTATATCCTTCATGGTGCTATGTGCAGCCATTTTGCTGTCTAGTGTCAGCGACATCAGCCGCTCAGACACCCTCGCCGGATTGCCCACCCGCAGCACATTCAGCCCCTCGGCAGATAGTTTGTCAGATAGCAAGTCTACAGCAGTATTGCTAGGTGCTACTACTAGTATGCGTTGCTCGCCCTGTGCTATCAGTGCCTTTATGGCTTGCACCAGAGTAGTGGTTTTGCCGGTTCCAGGTGGGCCGTGTACTATGGCTACGTCGGCGGCAGTAAGTATGAGGTTTACGGCAGCTTGCTGTGAGGGGTTAAGTGCAGCATTGGTATACACAGGTATATCTGTGTTAAAGGCTGGTGGAGTACTACCGGTCAGTACATTTATCAGTCTGCCTTCTTCTTTTTTTTCTGCAAGAGTAGTTGCCAGTTTCAGTGCCTGCTGCATTTCGTCATAGCTGTTGTCGTCAAACAGCAGGTCTATGCCCAGTTTGCCGTTGTCAGCCCAGTCGGGTAGTTCATCGGTACGCAGCGATATTTTTAGTCTATTACCACCTATGTGGGTAATGGTGCCTTCTATGCGGTCATTGGCAGCATCGTGATTGCAGAACAATACCGCCGCACCCCCAAACCTGAACTGATGTGCGAGGTCGGTATGTGTTGTGCGTTCTACTTCTACAGTCAGGTATTCAGCCTTACTTAGCTCTTTCCCTCTTATGGCTACCGGATACCAGGTGATACCATTGGTGCGCCGCTCTGCTGCTGACGATGATTTTGTAAGCTCCTGATAGTTGCGCCTGTCTTCTTCCCTCTCTATAAGCAACAGTTGCTGTAGCTGTTTGAAATAGTCCATAGGCAAATGTACTATCCAGCAGGCTGTTCAGGATAGACAAGATTTATTTAGATTTGTAAAATGGCAAAAAGTGATACTAATAACTATGGGATTCATTGGGATGATATTGCCAATGAACTGTCTTTTATCAAACAACACAAACGTTACCCTATTGGCAAAAAAATGTTGGTGCCTATTGCTGCCATAGTTTTTATAATAGTAGTCGTATCTATACAGTGGGTGTTAACAACTCAGGCTGAGAACAGATTGTTGAATATGGTTATATTGTCGTTTGCATTTCTTACTGTTGTGGTCAGAGCTATGAAGTTGTGGAATACATTGCAATTTCAGGAATTGCCTTCGGCAAAAAACACTACTGATAATAGTATGCTGATATCCCGATTTCTAGCCGAACAACAAGTATTGTCAGATGTTCATGCCAGAGATTCAAACATATTTATGGTGCAGAGTAAAGAAATTGGAAATGAAGAGATGGCTAAAAAAGAAATAATGATATTGATAGCCGACAACAACAGAATACTTATCAACAGTCATTATAGCAATATGTGGTGGTATGCATCTAGCCCACGCAGAAGGTCGGATGTACTTGCTAAGAAATTAGCAGAGTGGCTTGATACCACTCTGCAACCTCATAGATCAGCTCTTTCTTAAATAATTTTACAATAATACTGCCCTAAAACTATGCTTGCTGAGCTACTTCTGTCACGCTATCTACTTTTCTGTAAACGAAGGTGGTGCAGATATGACGGCGGGCAAAACGTGCCGGAGACGGCGCATTAACTAACTTTATGTAAGTAGCTTTTGGCACACCAAAGTACTCATAGCTGCTACCGTCCAAGTACTTGATGAGCAATGTTTCATTTTTATAGTCGAAGTCAACAATAGGAGACGAAGACGTAGTAAGTGTATATTCTGGCAACTCTTGCAGGCGACGCTCAGCCGATATGCTAACCAGAAAATGGTATGCTTCGATAATTCTTTTACTTTTCACTTCTGCCTCTTCCTGCTGCTCTGGATTGTCGGCAAACTTGTCGGGGTGCCAGTCTTTCATCAGGTTTCTGTAGATGGTTTTGAGATCTTGCAGCGTAACCTTTTCCGTGACACCGAGCAGCTTTCTGTAGCCGATAATTTTTTTCATACCTGTACTTTAAAAATGAGATTCTTTTAAACAAAAAATCGTCCCGACATCCGCCGGGACGATCTGCTACCTTTCCTTAGGCAGCGCAAAAGTAGGCTTATTTTATGATAATTTGGTGTATGTGTGTTATTTTATCATGAAGGCATTTTGATACACGTCACGTACATCAAACCGCTTGATGTTTACTAATTTTTACAGTCTTGTTGTTTGTAACATCAATGTACTGTACAAGGTACAGAACAGTAGAAAGCTCTCTAATATTTAGGATAGTCTTATTGAAGCAGGGGGATAATGTTTATTAACGCTCAAGCACATACTCATTCCCAGCCTTAGCTGCTTGTGCCATATCCTTTATAAGCATAGGGTCGCGCTCTATTGCATTGCCCACCACTATTATGTTAGCACCGGCACGGCAGTTGTCGTATACTTTTTCGGGGGTGCATATGCCGCCACCTACTATCAATGGCACTGCTATGTTGCTACTTACTTTTTGTATCATTTCCACCGACACTGGTCTTTTGGCACCGCTGCCCGCATCTAGGTAAATAGCATGTTTTCCTTGCAGCTCGCCCGCCCATGCAGTGCAAAGTGCTATGTCGGGTTTGTCTGCGGGTAAGGGCGTGGTATTGCTCATGTACGATACCGTAGTTTGCGTGCCGCCATCTACTATGATATAGCCTGTAGATATTACCTCCAGCCCGCTGGCCTTTACTTGCGGTGCTGATGCCACATGCTGCCCAATCAGCAACTCTGGATTTCTGCCCGATATAAGCGAAAGGTACAGTAGCGCATCGGCATAGGGGGTTACTTGGGCAGGACTACCCGGAAACAGTACTACAGGTATGTTACTTTCAGCCTTAAATCGTTGTATGCACAGCTCCATTTGGTGTATCATCAGCAGGCTACCACCCATCAGCAGATAGTCTACACCCGCATTGTTGCAGAGGCGTGCCAAGTGGTGCATGTCTGCAGGGGCTATTTTGTCGGGGTCGGCAAGTACTGCAAATCCACTTTTTTGCTGCTCTTTCAGTGCACGAAACTGTGTTAGTACCATTAGGTTTGTTGCTCGTTTTGCCAGTGATAGCCTTTCTACTCCCTAGATTACTTTAAACAAAATTGAAACTGCACACAAAAGACAATAATACTTGTGGTATGATACGCCTATTTATATGCTGAGTAGTGTAAAATTATAATTTTCTACCGTAAATCTCAGTTTTCATCTTATAGCTGGGTCAGCATTTCGCGCCAGTTATAGTCTGTAGGTTGCCATTGTTTTTTCAGTAGTTTGTCGGTTATGTCACGGTTGGCAAGGAAATTTACTTTTTCCTGCATCAGCACAGGCATTTGCAGTAGGCTACTATATTCAGAAAGTTCATTCCAGTCGTGGTTTTTGAAGTGGGCGAAGAACGATGCCAGCACTGCGCGGGCTTCCTTCAGGTTCCAGTAGTGCAGCACAAAGGGTGAAGCCGCCTTTATAGTGCCAGCATGAGCAAAGAACACTGAAAAAGCAAACTGTTCCACTATATGTTTGGGGAAACGTGGATATTCAGTATCAGTAAATGTCAGCACATCGTCTAGTAGGTGACGGTATTTAGTATCAAAGCCCAGTACACCAGCATTCCACATTGGCAGGTCCCATAACGGTTTGTCATTTACCTTCATGGGGGTGTTGTCGTGAAGGTGTGCGTCTAGTTTTGTAAAAATAGGATTGCTGCGGCTGCTGACCACACCTTCGTTTACATGCATGTACAGTTGTCCGCTGTTTATTTGATTCATCAGGTAGTCTAAAGGCCAGGTAAACACCACATCTGTATCGGTGTACAGCACATTGCCGTTTCTATCTTTGGTAAAATCTTTTAGTATTTCAATCTTTACTCTGTGCACGAAATCTATACTACCTCTCCACTTAGCTATATAAGCTGGTGTTACTTCACAGAAGTTGAGTGGTAGGCTTATGTTTTTAAAAGTACTAAACCAGCTTGGGTTATCGGTATACACCCATATTTGTGTATTGGCAGGATAGCCACCACCATACAGTCGCGATAATGAGAGTAACGCAAAAGCACACTCATGAAAAATATTCTCGTTTCCGTAGCACTGAAAAATTATATAATTTGGTTGCTTGTCCATAGTTTAACTATGCAAATATATTATTGAGGTAAAAATAGTGTTGGGTTCTAAAAACACATTAATCAATAGTAGGTGGATAATTATCCAGCATCCGCTCAGCCGCCATTAGTCTATAATGCAGCACATCATCTTGTTCCATAAATGGGGCCACAGTACGTAGCTGTGTAAATATTGCCTCCAATGCCGGCGACGACTGCGCCGGACGGCGAAGTTCTAAGGCTTGAGCTGCAGTAAGCAGTTCAATAGCCAATACTCGCTGAACGTTAAGCAATACCTTACGCAATTTGGTAGCAGCATTGGCGCCCATACTCACATGATCTTCTTGTCCGTTGCTACTTACTATACTATCTATAGATGCAGGGGTACAGTATTGTTTATTTTGACTTACTATGGCAGCAGCAGTATATTGAGCTATCATAAAACCACTATTAAGACCTGCAGCTGGGGCCAGAAACGGAGGCAAGCCTCGCTGACCACTTACCAGCAGATACGTGCGGCGCTCCGATATATTGGCTAGCTCCGACATAGCTATAGCCAGAAAGTCGGCATGGAGCGCCAATGGCTGACCATGAAAGTTACCACCACTTACTATAGCGTCTTCGTCATGAAACACGATGGGGTTGTCTGTTACAGAGTTGATTTCTATTTCCAGCACCCTTGTTACGGTTTCCAGCACATCTTTGGTAGCCCCATGCACCTGTGGTATGCACCTGAATGAGTATGGGTCTTGTACCTGCTCCTTGTGTAGCTGCTGTAGGTGGCTTCCCGCCAACCATTTGCGCATAGCCTCGGCCGTAGCTATTTGCCCTTTGTGTGGGCGCACACGGTGTATAGCATGTCGGTAAGGTTCGTCTTTTGCCATAAAGGCATCTGCAGATAGCGCTCCGATAGCGTCTGCCCATGCCGATAGGCGCTGAGCTGCCAGTACACTCCATGTTATATAGGAGCTCATAAACTGGGTGCCATTTAGTAATGCCAGCCCTTCTTTAGCTGCTAGCTTTATTGGTTGTAGCCCGGCAAGCTGCATTGCAGCAGCAGCTGGCATTCTGTTGCCTTTGTAGTATACATCTCCTTTACCGAATAGTGGTAAGCATAAATGTGCCAGAGGAGCCAAGTCGCCCGAGGCACCCAACGAACCTAATTCATAAACTACTGGTGTAATGCCAAAATTGTAAAAATCGGCAAGGCGTTGCACTATTTCTGGTCTTACCCCACTATAGCCCTGACTCAATCCGTGTATTTTCAGCAATAGCATCAGTCGCACTATGTCTTGTGGTACCTCGTCACCCATACCACAGGCATGCGAGCAAACGAGGTTTTCTTGCAATTGCGATAGGTCGCTATCATTAATACGAACGTTGCACAAAGACCCAAACCCGGTATTGATACCATAGTAGGTGCCACCCTGCCTAATGATATTGTCCAGATAGTTGCGATTCTCAGTTATTCGGGCATAAGCCCCTTCAGCTATTGATAATGGTGATTGAATATTATTGTTTGCAAGATTGCTAACTGTTAAATGCTCAGGTAATTCCATATACTATTATTGTGCGCACAAATGTAGTAAAACCACACACAGTTTAACTAGCATCGTTTTTTCACCGGTATTTAACGTGTTATGATGCTTTTTGTGGGTCCTTTACTTTAAAATTTTCTGTACCTTGCCACTTATGTTTTCAAGACTATTTGGCAGAAAGAAAAACGAGGACAACCAATACGACTTACCCGTTCCGCAGGTGGCCAGTTGGAGCGTGCTAGGTGCAGATATGCACTCCCATTTTTTACCAGGAATAGACGATGGATCAAAAAACATAGAAGAAAGCATTCTGCTTTTGCGCAACATGGCCGATTTAGGCTACACACATATTGTTACCACTCCCCATGTATTTATAGATTATTATCCCAATACTACCCAAACCATACAAGATGCCCTTGCATTAGTGCAAACCGCCATCAAAGAGAATAATATTAACTTACAATTAAAGGCCGCTGCAGAATACTATATTGACGACTATTTTATGGGGCTGCTGGAGCGCGAGCCACTTTTGCCTATTTACAAAAACGAGGTTTTAGTTGAGTTTTCTATGATGTTTGAGCCTCCTATATTAGCACAAGCATTATTTAATATGCAGACTGCAGGCTACAAACCTATAATAGCGCACCCAGAAAGATATGTATTTTTTCATCACAATATCGACAAGTACAGAGAACTTAAAGATCGTGGATGCCTTTTGCAGATGAATATGCTATCTATTGCTGGTTATTATGGCCAAAATGTGAAAATGGTTGCAGAACAGCTGCTTTCAAAAGGATTGTACGACTACTGTGGCACAGATGCTCACCATGAAAAACATTTAGGCGTTCTTAAAGCGATGGCATGCTCAAAAGATTACCATAAAATTGCTGGCTATCCGTTCCTAAATTCAAGATTGTGCCAATAACGTTTCACTTCTAATATAAGAAAGTATATTTTTGCACTTCTTTAATCACCAGAACAGAAGTTGCAGGGCATAATTCTGCTTTCATATAATATACTTACAGAATGGGAAATTCAATCCACAACATTGCAGTTATAGGGCTGGGTTATGTTGGTCTTCCTTTGGCAGCAGAGTTTGCAAGGTACTATCAGGTAGTAGGTTTCGATATTAACAAAAAACGCATACACGAGCTGCAACAGGGAGTAGATATTACACTGGAAGTAGACGAATCTCTCCTTAAAAAGGTGCTACAAGTAGCAGATACAGGTTTGAAATGTTCGTTCGACAAATCAGATATCACCAATTGCAATATATATATTATCACAGTACCCACCCCTGTTGATCGCAACAACCGCCCAGATCTCACACCGCTTTACAAAGCAAGCGAAACAGTGGGTAGTGTACTTAAAAAAGGCGATATTGTCATATATGAGTCCACTGTATACCCTGGTGTAACAGAAGATGAGTGTGTGCCAGTGTTGGAAAGAACCTCTGGCCTTAAGTTCAATCAAGATTTCTTTTGTGGTTATTCTCCTGAACGTATCAACCCAGGTGACAAGTTGCATACAGTCTCTAAAATCAAAAAAATCACTTCTGGCTCCACCCCCGAGATAGCCGAGGTTGTAGATAAGTTGTATCAGTCTGTTATCACAGCTGGTACACACAAGGCTACCAGCATCAAAGTAGCCGAGGCAGCAAAAGTGATAGAAAACTCTCAGCGAGATATCAATATTGCTTTTGTCAACGAACTGGCAATGATTTTCAACCGTCTGGGCATCGATACGCACGAGGTACTAGAGGCATCTGCAACTAAATGGAACTTCCTACCTTTCAAACCCGGGCTTGTAGGGGGGCATTGTATTGGTGTGGACCCCTATTATTTGGCTCAGAAAGCACAAGAGGTAGGTTATCATCCCGAAATTATACTGGCTGGCAGGAGACTCAACGATGGTATGGGTAAATACATAGCTGGCGAGGTAGTGAAGCTGATGATAAAAAACAGTATTACTATCAAGGCAGCTAAAGTATTGGTACTGGGTATTACATTCAAAGAAAACTGTCCGGATGTGCGCAATACCCGTGTTGTAGATATTATCAGTGAACTCAAATCTTATGCCATCGATGTGGTGATATATGACCCATGGGCAAAGCCAGAGGAGGTATTACATGAATATGGCATAGATATAGTAACAGAGTTGCCCAAAGACTCAGAATATGATTCTATTATCCTTGCAGTGGCACACAACGACTTTAAAAATACAGATTGGCGCACACACGTAAAACCAGGTGGAATTGTTTATGATGTGAAAGGTTGCCTAGAAAAAGAAATGACAGACGCTAGGTTATAGATAAGAAGCTAACTTCTTCTCGCAAGCTTAAAACATTATTACTTAGCAGGTAGTGATGTCTGTTTTTTTTATAATTAGGTTATTTTAAACTAATTTTGATGAAAATACCTCAAATGCACCAATGTTTAAGGAAAAAACATAATATATTATTGCTGTTTTTTGCCTTCTTATTATATTCTTCTTTACATTCTTGTGTTGCACCCAAGCACTATGTGTATTTTAATAATGTAAAAGATGACACGCTACACCCTGGGGTAATAGTAAAAGATAGTGGTACTGTGTTTGAAGAACCAGTTATACTTATCAACGATGTGCTGTCTATTTCTATTCAAACACTCGCACAAAACGAAGGAAATGAATTGATATCCAAGAGCAATGTTTCCTCTGATTTGATGAGCGGTTTTCATGTCGATAAAAACGGCTATGTAGAGTTATCATTGATAGGATTTGTAAAAGTAGTGGGGCTTACAACATCAGAAGCACGAGAATTAATCAAGCAAAAAGCCAAAGAATACTACAAAGACCCTCTCGTAAACGTTCGCATTGCAAACTTTGATGTTATGGTGTTGGGTGATGTCAATAACCCTGGCCTAGTGAAACTACCCACCGAAAAAGCTAGCATTATAGATGTAATAGCATTAGCAGGTGATCTTGCAGGTACCGCTAAAAGGAATAATATTTTATTGGTTCGTAGGGAAGGTGATAAAACAAAATTTGTAAGATTTGATCTTACCTCCACAGATATATTCAAATCTCCCTATTTTTATGTAAAGCAAAGAGATTATATATACGTAGAGCAAAGCAACTTCAAACGTCAATCAAGTAATAATATTGTAACCAGATACTTGGGCGTTGCCTCAGGTCTAATAGGTATCATTTCCCTATTCTTACTTTTGACCAGATAAACTTTCAATAAAAACTAATATTAATGAGTGGCAATAATAAACCAGTGGCAAATGAAGTTGTGAAACCATTGTCAGAACCAGTATTGCCCAAATCCGACGACGGAGCAGGTGGTGGTGGTACTTTCAATCTAAAATGGCTACTCACTACTGTGTTAGCCATTTGGCCTTGGTTACTAGGTAGTATCATCATATCGCTAATTGTTGGTAATATTTATTTGCGCTACTACACTCCTATTTACAAAGCGTCAGCTGAACTATTGCTTAATGATTCGAAGAAAGGTGGTGCATCTGATGATATATTAAGTGCACTCAAAACAAATAGTAATAACATAAACATTGATAATGAGATTGAGATTCTAAAAAGCAGAACTACAATGATCAACATTGTAAATAAGCTAAATCTCAATATATATTATACTATTGAAGGTAGGTTCAAACAAACTGAATTATATAGCAACAAGCCGTTTGAACTAATGAAATTGGATTCGTTTGATGGTTACTTTTCTTGTAAAGTGAACATTCTCAGCGATAAACAATTTCAAATCACAGATCCTGCCGGAAAAGTTTTACGTGGTAACTGGGGTGACACAATAAAGCTACCTGAAACCGGTAAATTTTGTCTCAGAAAAACTGGTCTTTTCTCTTTGTCTAACAACGATTATACTGTAAGCCACACTCCAGCTATAGATGTAGCTTTAGGTTTACTGGGTTCTGTAAACTATGGCATTCCCAACAAATCTGCTAGTTGTATATTAATAACTATGGTAAACACGATTCCCGAGCGTGCCGTAGATGTTATCAACAAGCTGATGGAGGTATACAAGGAAAAGAACGTTGAAGATAGAACTAGAGTAGCTACAAATACTATCGAATTTATAGACGAGCGTATTTCCATTTTAGGTTTAGAGCTTTCAGATGTGGAGCAGTCTATAGTGAAGTTTAAACAAGATAATAGTATTGCCGACATGCCTGCTCAGGCCACATTAGTTATTAGCGCCAAAGCTGGTACCGCGGCTAAGCTTGAAGAAGCACAAATCCAACTGGAACTTATTGGTTCCATTAGCGATTATCTTCAAAAAGTTGACGACCGTACTATGACTTTGCCTGCCTCTTTACTAGATAATCCAGGTCTCTCACAGTTGATGAACAGGTACAACGAATTAGCAACTAAAATTGATAATGCGCTTGTAACAATGACGCCCATCAACCCTATTCCAATTACGCTGCTAAAGCAAAAGGATGAGGTGAAAAGAAGCCTTGCTGCAGCCTTAGCGTCTTCTAAAAAAGAAATGGAACTTAAGGTAGAAAAAATAAGAAGTGCCTTAGGTATGAACATCAAAGACATAAGAGATGTACCATCCGTAGAACGTGAATACCTTGAATTCTCTCGTAAACAACAGATAAAACAAGAACTTTATGTGTTTCTGTTGAAAAAAAGAGAAGAAACTGCCATCGAAAAATCATCAACTGTTGCTGATGCAATGGTTGTTGATCCTGCTCTTACTAACGGTATAGTTGCACCGAACAAGAAACGTATTCTTATGATTTCGTTCCTTATTGGTGCCCTTACTCCCTTTGCTGTTATCCTTCTCAGGAGAGGGTTAAATATTCGAATCATCAGCAAGAGCGATATCTCCAAGGTCACTACTATTCCTATCATAGGCGAGATTGGTAATAATAGTGGTGGCGAAAGTGTAGCCGTAAGCAGAAACAGTCGTACCATCATTTCTGAACAGTTCAGAGCACTTCGTACCAACCTACAATACCTGTTGCCAGATAAGCAACAAAAGGTAATACTTATTACATCTAGTATGAGTGGTGAGGGTAAATCTTTCATAGCCATCAATCTAGCGGTAACACTGGCGATGTCTGGGAAAAAGGTAGTGTTGATGGAGCTTGACCTTAGAAAACCAAAGATTTCAAAGGCCTTAGGACTCAATAATGACGTCGGCTTTTCTAACTACTCTATTGGTAAGGCCACTGTCGATCAAATTCTCATTCCTTCTGGTGTTGATGATAATCTGTTGGTGTTACCATCAGGACCTATACCTCCTAACCCTGCAGAGCTGGTGCTGCTGAAAAGTACAGAAAACCTATTTGCATATCTGCGCGAAAATTTCGACTATGTTATTGTCGATACTTCTCCAGTAGGTCTTGTAACTGATGCCCAATTGCTTAATACATATGCCGATACTTGTATGTATGTGGTAAGGCAAGGTTATACCTACAAACAGCAGCTGGGCATCCCCAACGAATTGTATTATAGTAACAGGATGAATAAGCTCAACTTCATTCTTAACGACGTAGTTGCCAACAGGGGTTTTGCGTATGGTTATGGTTACGAAGAGGGTTACGGCTACGGTTATGGTTATGGCTACGGTTATGGTTATGGTTATGGCTATGGTTACGGCTATGGTTATGGTTATGGTTATGGTTACGGATCTTATGGCAATGGTTATTACTTAGAGGACGAGAAAAAAAGCAAGAAAAAAGGTCTTTTATCTCTTTTCAAATCTAAAAAAGCTTAGGCCAGTAGTAATCAATTAACAAACAAATCAAAGTAGCTGCTCAATGACTGATACGGAAAAGATAAATCATACTGATACCTGGGATATTAATATAACTGGTACCAGAGGCAAGTTTGATCTTAATCTTCAAGAAGTTTGGCGTTATAGAGATTTATTGTCCATGTTTGTAAAAAAGGACATTATCACCGTTTACAAACAAACTATACTAGGCCCCATATGGTTTCTCATACAGCCTATCATGACCACACTCATTTATGTAGTCATTTTTGGGCAGGTAGCCAAAATATCAACAGATGGTGTGCCACCTATATTATTCTATCTAGGCAGCATCACCATCTGGAACTATTTCTCCGAGACCCTAACACTTACCTCAAAAACATTCACCGAGAATGCTACAATTTTTGGCAAAGTTTACTTCCCAAGAATTATACTGCCACTCTCTAAGGTTCTTTCCGGTATGCTTAAGTTGCTCATACAGCTAAGTTTGTTTCTGGTATTTTGGGCCTATTATTATTTTGTAAAGCATGGCATAACACCCAATTGGCATATTGTTTACTTTCCACTACTATTGTTTGTATTGGCAATAATGAGCTTAAGTTTTGGGATTATCATTACCTCGCTTACCACTAAGTATCGCGACCTCAATTTTCTTATTTCATTCGCCATACAGCTACTAATGTATGCTACTCCAGTTATTTATCCTATCTCTATAGCTTCACCACAAAAACAAATTTGGCTGTGGCTCAATCCTCTTACTTCAATATTCGAAGCTTTTAAGTTTGCTTTTCTGGGGCAAGGCGTTTTTAGCTATTTCTGGCTAGGTTATAGTGTTGTATTTACAATAGTGATACTTGTTTTTGGTGTTGTTATATTTAATGTTGTAGAAAAACGATTCATAGACACGGTGTAAATATATGAGTAAGGATATAGTTATAAAGGCCGAAAATATATCAAAACAGTATCGCCTAGGTCAGGTGGGTACTGGTACGCTGAGTCACGACCTTAAGCGGTGGTGGAGCCTTATGCGAGGCAAAGAAGACCCCTACCTCCAAGTAGGCGTAGATAATGACAGAACTAAAAAGGCAACTAGCGAATATGCTTGGGCTTTGAAAGATGTTAATTTTGAGATAGCTAGTGGAGATACTATAGGTATTATAGGCAAGAATGGTGCAGGTAAATCTACCCTACTCAAGTTGTTGTCTAGGGTCACAAGTCCCACTTCAGGCGAAATAAAAATAAAAGGGAGGATAGCATCACTCCTAGAAGTAGGTACAGGATTTCATCCAGAGCTTACTGGAAGAGAAAATATATACATGAACGGTGCCATTTTGGGAATGACTAAAAAGGAAATCTCCTCAAAATTTGATGAAATTGTAGACTTTGCTGGTGTAGAAATGTACATTGATACACCCGTAAAACGATATTCCTCAGGCATGTATGTACGATTGGCTTTTGGCGTCGCAGCCCACCTTGAGCCTGAAATTCTTATTGTTGATGAGGTGCTAGCAGTTGGCGATGCAGAATTTCAGAAAAAGTGCTTAGGCAAAATGAGCGATGTGGCCAGCCATGGTCGAACAATTATTTTTGTTAGTCACAATATGCAGGCTGTACAAAGCTTATGTAAAAGTGCCATGTACATGAAAGCAGGCAAAGTTACCGACATGGGCCCCACTGCCACGGTTATCAATAATTACTTGAGCAGAGAAATCCGTAATTCTATGGAGCGCAAATGGCAGTTGGACGTAGATGCTCCTGGAAATGATAAAGTAAGACTCCTATCTGCAGAAATACTAACCTCCGATGCTATCAACAACTCTGTAATCAGCATTAACACTGCATTCAGTATAAAATTTGAGTTTTACAACTACCTGGAAGGTCAGCTGCTAAATCTTAGTTTGTTTCTCAATACCGCATCCGGAGTCTGTGTTTTTGCCGTAGGTACACAAGCAAAAAACCTGTCAAAAGGGCATCATTCAGCAGAGTTGCAAATTCCACCAAATTTTCTAAATGATGATATCTATACAATTAATTTAATGGTTGTAAAAGATACAGCTTCTGTCATTTTTAAAATGGACGATTTGCTAATTTTTGAGGTTATTGATAGTGTAAGAAATGGAGCTTGGTTTGGCAAATGGCCAGGTGCAGTAAGGCCCGATTTGAAATTTACATCTGAAAAAATGTAAAGTAGGGCGGTCGTGTTTTTATACTTTTAAAGATTATAATATGCTTATTGTGAGACAAATAGTTACAAACAACGAGCTTAGAAAGAGTACAGTATATTAAGAAAGAATAGTGCGAAAATCTTGTTTATTGCTTTGGCAAAACAAATGAGGCTATAAAATTTTGGTTAACAAGGAATAAAGGTTCAGCACATTAATTATTTTTAAAGTTATTATCAAAATGAAATCAGAATTTTATAAAAGCTTACTGTTCAAAATAATGGCTTCTTTGCCTAATTATCATGAAGATAATTATGATACAGAAAGATTTGGAACTCAAAATACACCGGATAGTCTGGTTGGAAAGATATATAACTCGGATTTCATAACTAAGCGTTTCCTCAACAAGAGTAATCAGCTTTCACTGTTCTATACTGCAAATAACATCATGCTCGATCCCTTGTTTGGGAAGTTAGAGTATATGTATGATCTCCTTGCCAACCAAGAATCTAAAGATTTGCTTGTAGATGTTGTCGCTTATCGTTTATTAGGCCACAGAAAGGTGAAATTGCCATTAAGCACCCCCGAATATTTCACAGCATTGGCAAAATGTGATGATTTGCTGGAGAAAAAAGTAGATGTAGGTGATGCTGGAAAAGACAACAAAACTAATGTTGGATTTTACAATCTTTCACCTATCGGTTACGATTTAAAAATGACTTTTGGCAGAGCAGGAATTCTTACAGATTTTATGCTGGAACAATATCATTATAAATCTAAAGACAAAAACATAACGGTTAACAACGGTGAAACCGTTATTGAATGCGGTGGTTTTTGGGGCGATACTTCATTGTACTTTGCAACAAAAGTAGGTGCAACTGGCAAAGTATTCACTTTTGAGTTTATTCCGGGGAATTTGAAGATTATGAAAACTAATCTGGAGCAAAACCCTAAATATGCCAACAACATTCAAATTGTAGCCCATCCGGTATGGGAAAAAAGCGATTTGAACGTTTACTACACTGATCGTGGTGCAGCTAGTAGCGTGTCTATGACAGACCCAGGTAATGGGGCGAGTGTAGTAAAATCTAAATCAATAGATACATTGGTTGCTGAGCAACAACTTGAAAAAGTTGATTTTATTAAAATGGATATCGAAGGTGCTGAACCTTTTGCGTTAAGAGGTGCAGAAAATACCTTACGCAAGTATAAGCCTACCTTGGCTATCGCCATCTACCATAGCTTAAGTGATTTTGTAGGTATACCAGAATATCTAGACAAACTGAATCTGGGTTACAAATTCTATTTGGGTCATTATACAATTCATGAGGAAGAAACTATACTATTTGCAACTATACACTAAATTATGATAAACGTAACTAAACCTTTTTTGCCCCCGATAGAAGAATACAGTCACTATCTGCAGGGTATTTGGGAACGAAACTGGCTGACTAACAACGGTCCGCTGGTGAATGATTTAGAAATTAAACTCAAAGAATACCTCAAGTTAAAGCACCTTCTATTTGTAGGCAATGGTACTATTGCTTTACAAATAGCTATAAAGGCACTCGACCTGAAAGGCGAAATTATCACTACTCCTTTTAGTTATGTTGCCACTACCAGTACCATTGTTTGGGAAGGATGTAGTCCGGTTTTTGTAGACATCGATCCCAAATCTTTTAATATCGACCCTACAAAAATTGAGGAGAGAATTACCGATAAAACAACAGCTATCCTTGCTACACACGTCTACGGAAATCCTTGCGATGTAGAGGCTATTGAAAAAATAGCTGTCAAGCACAATCTGAAAGTTATTTACGACGCCGCACATGCTTTCGGAGTAAAGTATAAAGGGAAAAGCATCTTTGAGTACGGAGATATCTCAACATCTAGTTTCCATGCCACCAAAATATTTCATTCTACTGAGGGTGGTGCATTGATAGCTAATGACCCTGAACTTATTAAGACCATGTCTTATTTGCGCAACTTTGGGCATGTTAGTTCCGATGCTTTTGGGCCTGTTGGTATCAACGGCAAAAATTCAGAATTTCATGCAGCAATGGGTTTGGCTGTGCTCAAACATATTGACACACTATTACACTTGCGCAAAGTGCAGGCAACTGCTTACAACAAGGCGCTTGCTACATTAGACGTACAAAGACCAGAGATTCTTGCCGGAGCTGAATGGAATTACTCCTACTACCCAATCGTATTTAATACGGAAGAACAATTACTCAAAAGCATAAGTATACTCAATGAACATTGGATATACCCAAGAAGATACTTTTATCCCAGTCTTTCATCACTTAGCTATGTAGATGCTTATGAAGTGCCTATATCAGAGAGCATCAGCAAAAGAGCACTTTGTTTGCCTATGTTTCATTCTCTCAAGCAGGAAGATATCGACTTCATAGCCCGACTATTATTACGGGTTCAAAACAACCCAGAATGACTATAGCCATAATGCAACCTTACATTTTTCCATACATCGGCTACTTTCAGCTGGTGTATGCATCCGATGTATTTGTGTTTTATGACGATGTAAATTTCATAAACAGGGGTTGGATTAACCGAAATAGAATACTACTGAATGGTGCTGAGCACATGCTAACTGTTCCCTGCAAGGATGCCAGCCAGAACAAACTGATAATGGACATAGCTGTCACAGATGATGTTAAGGCAATTGCCAAACTCATCAATACTGTGAAAATGGCTTATGCCAAGGCACCGTATTTTGCCGATGTTTTTCCTATAATAGAGGGCACCCTTTCTTTGGCCACACAATCGGCTGGTAACTATACCCAGCCATCAGCTGTTTTCCCTTCTTTAGACATTCAGCTAGCTCATTCAGCTGCGCCATTGTCTATTGCAGATATGGCCATACATAGCGTCATTACTATTTGCAATTATTTGGGTATAAAACGAGAATTCAGATTAAGTTCTCAGAGTTACGACAACCGAGAATTGAAAAAAGCCGATAGGCTGATAGATATTTGCCTTAGAGAAAACATAGCCCACTACGTTAATGCTGCGGGTGGCAAAGCCATTTACGACAAGGAATATTATGGTGCTAAAGGAGTGAAACTCGATTTTATGAATGCTAAATTGGTAGAGTATTCGCAATTCAACAACACATTCGTACCTTGGCTGTCTATTATAGACATACTGATGTTCAACAGTAAAGAGGACATAGTAAATAAAATATTACCATCATATTATCTCGATTAATACAAAATTTAAGTTACATGACACTTGCCGAAATTATAAAGGAATCATTTTCGCTCAAAGAAGCCGATCAAAAGGACGATGTTGTGCTCAATACGCTCGACGAATGGGAGTCTATGGCTCATATGTTGTTCATCACCAGAGTTGAAGAGGTGTTTGACGTAGAGTTTACTGGCGATGATATCTTTGCTATGCAGAGTATTGGCGATATCAAAAAGGTACTCAGCGAAAAAGGCAAGACAGTATGAAGCTAAACGAATCAAATATACTGATTACTGGTGGTGCTAGCGGGCTAGGCAAAACGATGGCCATACAGCTTGCTGCCACTGCTGCCAATGTTATTGTAGTAGACCGAAACGAGGAGGCATTGGAGCTACTCACATCAGAGTGCCCTGGCGTTACTTGTTATACCGCCGACCTTACCGATTCCGATGCTGTGCAAACATTGGTGGCTACTATATTCCAAAGGTTTGGAAAGCTCAATGTACTAGTAAATAATGCAGGTATCATTCACAGCGAACCATTGATAAACATCCTGTCAAGACCCGATACCAAGCACAATCTCGAAAACTGGCGTAAAACTATTGACATCAACCTGAATGCTGTCTTTTATGTAACCGTCAATGTAGCCGAGCAAATGGTGAAAACAAGAAGCAAGGGTGTAATCATCAACATCAGTTCCATCTCGTCTTACGGCAATATGGGGCAATCTGCATATGCCGCTACCAAGGCTGCTATCAATGCGCTAACAGTTACCTGGAGCAAGGAATTGGGCATGTTTGGTATACGATGTGCTGCCATTGCACCTGGCTTTATAGATACGCCCAGCACCCGTGCGGCACTTACCGAGGCTAAAATTACTGCCTACAAGAATGCGACACCCATCAGACGCATGGGCACCACCGACGAACTATTGCATGCGGTTGTGTTCATCATCGAAAATGATTTTTACAACGGTGATATTCTCGACCTAAATGGTGGGTTAACCATTTAAAAATTTACCAGGTAATAGTATCAAAAAATGTGTTTGTGTATAATTCACATACGCATACAAATGTCTTTTGTACTTTAGTGGCTGCAAACTACACAAGCTACTATTACAATGGCGCATTACATTTACAATATAGGTGTCAGATTCTCACTTACTGCCCAGCTGCATACCAACAGAACCGCACTAAAATACCACGATGGTCTGCAGGTTTCATATGCTCAGCTAGATGCGCTCAGCAACAGAATGGCACATTACTTGCAAAGCAAGGGTTTACAAAAAGGAGATGTTATAGCGTTATTCAATAACAAGTCGCCCTTGGGCTATGCTACAATGTTGGCCGCATTGAAGTGTGGTATAATTTACACCAATCTCGACCATACATCCCCATTTCAGCGCATCAAGAAAATCACGGAACGTTGTACGCCCAAACTACTGGTATATGACGTGGAATACAGTTTGCGTGCTGAAATGGACGAACTGAATATCCCATCTATCAACATCTTTGAGGCTAGCTTCGAAGCAGAGCTGAATAGTTACAGCACCGATTTGCCTCTAGTCACACCATCAGTTACTGGGCAAGATGGTGCATATATCATGTTCACTTCAGGGTCTACAGGTTTCCCGAAAGGGGCTGTCATATCCCATGCCAACCTTATCAATTTTATCAATTGGGGGCAGGCAGAATACGGCATCACACAAGACGATATTCTTACAAATGCCAATCCTATTTATTTCGACAACTCTGTTTTCGACTTTTATATTGCTCTATTTTCCGGAGCACAGTTAGCCCCATTTACTAACGATATCACTCGTGATCCATTTTTGCTCGTTAAGGCTGTTGCCGCTGCCGGCTGCACTACGTGGTTTTCAGTACCGTCACTGCTGGTGTACTTGATTACTACCAAGGCGCTCGCCGCAAATAGTTTGCCAGATATGAAACGTTTCATTTTTGGTGGGGAGGGCTTCCCAAAACCCAGACTGAAAAAACTATACGAAATGTATGGTGCCGCAGCCGGTATATACAACGTTTACGGGCCCACTGAGTGTACTTGTATCTGTTCTTCTTACAAAATTTCTGAAGCAGATTTTGAAGATATGAACAACCTTGCTCCACTGGGTTTTCTTGCGCCCAATTTCAGTTATGTACTTATTAATACTGATGATACTGGTACGTTTGGCGAGCTGTGTCTCAAAGGACCAAATGTAGGTGCGGGTTACTACAATGATGCCGAGCGCACTCAGAAGTCCTTCATTCAAAACCCCTACAACCCCTACTTCAACGAAATCATTTATTGCACCGGCGATCTGGTACAGGTCGACGCTAAAGGGCATTTACACTTCAAGGGTAGGGCAGACAATCAGGTGAAACACATGGGTTACCGTATAGAGCTCGAAGAGATAGAAGCAATGCTCAACACCCTATCTTATGTCCATGAAGCAGCCGTAATTTACGACCGCATCAATGAGTCACTAGGACAAATCATTGCCTTTGTAGCTACAGATACTGTTACAGATGCTACTATCGTAACAAACGATGTAAAAAAACTGGTACCAGACTACATGATTCCCCGAAAAGTGTTTCTGATGCCAGCTTTACCCAAAAACCAAAACGGTAAAACAGACAAAACAGTACTTAAAGACTATAAAAATACATTATGAGCAAACAGATAATAATATTCGGTATTGGCAAAATAGCCGACGTCATTCAGTTTCATATGCGCGAAGAAAGCGGTATGGATGTTGCGGCTTTTACTGTAGATGAAAAATACATCACAGACAAAGAATTTAATGGCTTGCCAGTAGTACCCTTCGAAAACATAGAGGCCCTCTACCCACCCGATAAATATTCATTTTTTGTTGCCATTGGTTATCACGACCTCAATGCCGTAAGAGCACAAAAGGTACAAGAGGTTTCAGACAAAGGCTATGAAGTCATTTCATACATACACCCCAACTCATCGGCTCCTAAAGACCTAGTGGTTGGCAAAAATTGTTTCGTTATGAACAATGTATGTATTCACCCTAGGGTAGTACTGGGCGACAATGTGTTTGTGTGGAGTGGTACGCTTATAGGTCACCACAGTGTTATTGGCAACGATGGTTGGCTTACTTCCTGCTGCAACATTGGCGGAAATGTGACCATTGGCAACAATTCATTTCTTGCCGTCAATGCCACTATAGGTCACAGTGTCACCATCGGCAACAATTGT
This sequence comes from Sphingobacteriales bacterium, assembly GCA_027484425.1. Taxonomy (GTDB): domain Bacteria; phylum Bacteroidota; class Bacteroidia; order Chitinophagales; family Chitinophagaceae; genus Nemorincola. Next base: position 12,245 of record JAIXSZ010000037.1, on the reverse strand, counting down.
TTCTTGGGTGCCAATACCCTCGTTACCAAGAACCTCGAAGACGATAAAGTAGTAATAGCAGAATCTTCTAAGCCTATAAAGCTAAGTAGCCGTCAATTTTTAAGAATGTCACACTTCAGCAATCTGTAAATGGAAAGCATACTCAAAAAAGATTATTGTTTTGCTGGCAACAGGTTTTTTGTCTTGGGCGAGATGCTAGATGCTGGGCTAAATGTAGTGCGCATTTTTGCAGTAAAAGGTTCTTTTCTCGAGCGCGAGCTCACTTCAAAAGGCTTGAAGTACGAGGTAATAGAAAACAAAAAGTGGCTGGTAGAGCAGCTCATGAGCACTCCTTTCCATTACTTTGTGTCTAATGGTTTGCCCATTATTTTGCCTATTACTAAGCTGTCAGAGGGCAACGATAAAAAATTCATCAATATTCACCCATCTTTTTTGCCCGATTTACGTGGCATAGATCCTGTGCCCGGCTCATTGCTACACGGTAGGTCTTCAGGTGCTACTTGCCACTACATGAACGATGCTATAGATGGTGGTGACATAATAGCTCAGGTAGAAATACCATTTACCACTGATATGGATTGTGGCTTATTATATCAGCTATCGTTTACAGCCGAAAAAGAAGCATTCAGAATAGCATTGCAAAAAAACTTCGATCACGCAAGTCCACAAACATTTAAGGGCAACGAGATTTACTATAACCTCTCCGAAGAAGATAAAATACTCGATTTCACCAAAGACGCTGCCCATTTACTGCGTCAGGTAAACGCATTTAATACCAGATCCCAAGGTGCTTACTTTACGTTCCACACCGAAAAGATCGTTATCAGAGAGGCTACTATTGTTACCAATCCTTACCTTATGGCCAATGTTGCTCACCTCAACGAAAATGAGGTGGTGATGATATATGAAGGTAAAATATTGCTTAAAAAACAGGACTGCTGTATAAAACTAAAACCCGAAAACACACTACCAGCTCAGCTAAAGTCAGGTAGCATTTTAGGGGAGTCATGATCATTTCTTGAAAACAATTATAATAACTGTAGAATATGAATTACGAAAAAATAGCACATTTATTTAAACCCGATGGGGTATATGACTGGATGCACTATTATGCTGCACCCGTTACCAGTGTAGATTTTGGTACTTTCATCAGGGTCTATTTCACTACGCGCAATGTCATAGACGAGCAAGGCTATTTCAAAACACATATCGCTTATGTAGACTGCGACAAAAATGACCCAACTAAAATCCTGGCTATTTCCGAAAACCCATTGCTTTCTTTTGGCCCTCCCGGCACATTCGACGAGCACGGTACTATGGTAGCGGACGTTATAAAGCACAACGATAAGTATTACATGTACTATATGGGCTGGCAGCGCAGCGATACCGTGCCCTACATGAATCGTTTAGGCCTAGCAATGAGCGATGATGGTATACACTTCGACAAAGTAAGTGACGGTCCGGTAATAGGTATCAGCAGGCATGTTCCGCTAGGTGTGGGCAACGTCACTGTACTGGTAGAAGACGGCGTTTTTCATATGTGGTACACACACTACTGCCCATGGATAAAAACTGGCAAAGGATACCGACCAAATTACGACATCAGATATGCATCTTCCGACAATGGACTCGATTGGCAGTTTGGTAATCAATGCATAGCACCTGCCAACAGTAACGAAGCGCTAGCTACGCCATGTGTAAGAAAGATAAACGGTAAATACTGCATGTGGTACTCCTACAGGCCCGGCACCGATGAACAGGGTAATAGTGGACCTTACAGAATAGGATATGCCGAGTCTGACGACAAGCTAAACTGGACCCGCAAAGATGCTGAAATGACGTTAGGCGTTTCGCAGCAAGGATGGGATAGCGAAATGGTGTGTTATCCAGATGTGCTCGAAACCGAAACCGATTTATTGATGTTCTATTGTGGCAATAATTATGGCAAGGATGGTTTTGGTTATGCAAAAATAACACCGTAATTATCATCAGTAGCATACCGTTGTATACCATTAGCTTTTGTTAATGTCTCATACTATAGTTTATTGTCTGTTAGTTAATAGTTCTTACAGTTGGTTAGTATTTAACATCAAAGAGCATTAATTTTAGCGCATCGTACACTTAATTTTCTTGAACAAAACAGGACTCCTCACAAATTTTAAAACATTCATATCATGATAGAAGACGTAAAAAAATCATACACCGACTTTCATCTTCGCAAAAAGTCAAACCACCTGTATCCTACAGAGTGGGTCATAAGAACCATGCTGGGCAATTATCCCAATCTGAAATACGATCGTTCTAAATATGAGGGTGGTAAAATCTTAGATCTTGGTTTTGGCGACGGCAGAAACATGACCCTACTACACAATTGTGGTCTCGATATTTACGGTGTAGAAACTACCGAGGAGACCGTCAACATGGTTACTGAGGCAATGAAAAACTTAAACATACCTACTACCCTCAAGGTAGGTAACAATACAAATATTCCTTTCGAAGATGGTTTCTTCGACTATGTTCTTGCATCAGCTTCTTGCTACTACATAGACAAAGACACTACATTCGAAGATAACCTTAAAGAAATAGCCAGAGTCATAAAACCAGGTGGCTATCTTATAGCCAATTTCCCTGGATATACAGACATCAACATACCCCTCAACTATATCCTCAATAATGCTATACCAGCAGGCAATGGACACGTTATTATTCAAAACGATGTCTTTGGTATACGTAATGGATACAAATTCAGACCAATGAGATCTCCTGAAGATATTGTTGAAACATTGTCTCCTTATTTTGATGATGTTTGTGTGGGTTATTGTTTCGACGATTTTTATGGGCTTCAGCACAACCTTTATATATCAACTGCACGTAGAAAATGAGCGAGTATCTTGTAGATGTGATAATACCTGTATACAATCACGAAAATTTTATACAGCTCACTCTTGATAGTATAGTTAATCAAGTTACGGAATACAAGTACAGGGTTATTCCATCTGATGATTGCTCTACCGACAATACACGTACTATTCTGGAGTCGTTTGCCCAAAAGTATCCCGATAAGGTCTTTCCGGTTTACCACCCCAAGAATATCGGCGCCCACGCAAATGGCTACTCCTTGCTTATGGCTACTACAGCCAAGTATGTAGCTGTTTGTGATGGAGATGATTATTGGTTAGACCCTCATAAGTTGCAGAAACAAATTAGCTTTCTCGAGGCCAATCCCGATTTCGTTATCTGTTTTGGCGACACACAAGTGATTGATAAGGCAGGTAACGAACTACCCTTGAAGGACTATTTTCCGCCTATTGAAAAAGAGGTATATACCATAGACGACTTTATTTTGTCCGATATGCATATCATACCCACAGCTACATTGGTCTATAAAAACCTCCTTCAAAAACCAATACCGGAGTTCTACAAAACCATAATGAGTGGAGATATTTTCATCATTCTTTTGGTGGCTCATCATGGCAAGGCAAAGTATATGAACGAGCTGTTCGCTGCATATAGAATTCATGCTGGTGGTATCACTAAAACAGAAGAGCATATACATAAGTCTGAAGAGGCAAAAGCTTTTTTGTATGAACGCATCAACAAACTGCTGGACTATAAGCACGATGCTGCCTTCAGGAAAGTGTTACTAGACCTCACCAAGGCACGTATCATGTACGGCTCCCGAAACCTCAATCTTGCTGGAAAACTTAAAAACGTTTTTGCAAACACTGGCGACTACTTCAAGTACTCCGACAAAATCAACGTCAAAGAGATACTCTATTATACCACAGTATTATTTTTTCCTTGGGTGCTCAAAGGTAAAAAGTAATTTCTTTTACAGAATAAATCAAAAAAGAGACATCTTACCATTACGGTCTGATGTCTCTTTCTGTTTTTGCCAATATTATTTCACTACAGTAGCCCTCTCACCGCTTCTATCACAGCAGCCAGTCCGCTCACATCTTGACCACCTGCAGTAGCCATCGATTTCTGACCGCCACCGCCGCCCTTTATCAGGGGTGCAACATGTTCTTTTATTATTTTGCCAGCATCTAGTCCGCGGGCAGCAGTTACTTTATCATCTACGCCCACTGCCACAAATGGTTTGCCATCTATGTTGGCACACAGCACCACTACATGGTCGTTGAGGTGTGCTTTCATATCTAGGCATAGTTTGCGCAGCGCATCAGCATTACCCACAGTCACTATTTGCCCCACAAACGATATCTGGTTGATGATTTCATCCTTCATCAGTAGTTCGTTGCGTATACCCACTAGCTGTCGCGCCTCCAGATACTCTACATGTTTTTCTAGTTTGCTACGTTCTTCTTGTAGCTTTTCTATAGCCTTAACTGGGTCTTTAGCATTCTTCAGTTGGGTAGTTATGCTATACAGCAGTTGTTGTTGTGCAGTTACAAAATCTTCTGCAGCCTTGCCACTCACAGCCTCCATACGGCGCACACCTGCTGCCACCGCTGCCTCGCTCGTTATCTTAAAGAAGCCTAGCTCACCCGTAGCACCCACATGGGTACCACCACACAGCTCTATCGAGTATTTCGGGTCCATTATCACCACCCGCACCACATTGCCATACTTCTCACCAAACAGTGCCATAGCACCCATTGCCACTGCTTCGTTCTTGGTCATAGACTTTATCACTACAGGCACATTCTCTCTTATTTTAGCGTTTACTATCGCTTCAATCTGTGTTATCTCTTCATCGGTCACCTTGGCAAAGTGCGAAAAGTCGAAACGCAGATTTTCGTTATTCACCAGCGAACCTTTTTGAGCCACATGCACGCCCAGCACATCGCGCAGCGCCGCATGCAGCAGGTGGGTAGCACTGTGGTGTATCTCTGTAGCAGCACGTTTAGCGGCATCTACTTTAGCCATTGCAGGCGCCTCGGTATTCTCGGGCAGCATAGTAGCAAAGTGAATAATCATACCATCTTCCTTCTTGGTATCAGTTATCTGTATCCGCTCATTCGGGAAAATCAGCTCGCCCGTATCGCCCACCTGTCCACCACTTTCGGCATAGAAAGGTGTAGTATCCAGCACCAGTTGGTATTGCTCCTTACCTTTAGACGTTACCTTGCGGTATTTCATGATGTTAGCATCAGATACCAGCGTTTCATACCCTACAAAGTCGCTACCACCCTCTCTCAGCACCACCCAGTCATCTGTATCTAGGGCTGTAGCAGCACGGCTACGGGTTTTCTGTAGCTGCATCTCAGCTGCAAAAGCAGCTTCGTCTACATGCAGTCCCTGCTCACTACCTATCAGGCGGGTCAGGTCTATCGGGAATCCATAAGTATCATACAACTCAAAAGCAGCTTTACCATTTATGGTCAGTGTATGGCTGTTTTGCGTAGCAGTTATGATGTCGTCTATTTTTCTCAATCCCTTATCCAGCGTTCTCAAGAAAGCATCCTCTTCTTCCTTCACCACACGGCTCACCAAGCCCAGTTGCAGGTGCAGCTCCGGGAACACCTCCTGAAACTGCTGTGCCAGCACAGGCATCAGTTGATGAAGCATGGGTTGTTTGTATTCCAGATAAGTGTAGTAATACCGCACAGCACGGCGCAGTATCCTGCGTATCACATAGCCAGCACCCGTATTAGAGGGCAACTGACCATCGGCTATCGTAAAGCCTATAGCCCTTATGTGGTCAGATATCACCCTGAATGCAATATCTGCCCTGCTATCCGTAAACCCGTATTTTTTGCCTGTTATATGCTCTATAGTAGCTATCGTACCTGTAAACAGGTCGGTATCATAGTTGCTTTGTTTACCTTGCAGCACACGCACCAGTCGCTCCAGCCCCATACCCGTATCTACGTGCGTTGCAGGAAGTGGTTCGAGTTTAGTAAATTCAATTACTTTTTTGGGTCTATCTCTTTTTAGATCATCGCCGGTGTATGATTTTTCCCAAACCAAAAAACTCTCTCTATCTTTCCATGTACGATTAAACTGCATAAATACGTTATTCCATATCTCTATCACCTGCGGATGATCGGCATTCACTAGGTCTTTGCCCGGTATCAGTGCTTTTTCGTCGGCGGTGCGGCAGTCTACATGTATCTCAGAGCATGGTCCACACGGGCCAGTATCGCCCATCTCCCAAAAGTTGTCTTTTTTGCTACCCATCAGTATGCGGTCTTCTGCCACATGCTGTTTCCAGAAGTTATAGGCTTCCTCATCCATAGGCAGGTTTTCGGCAGCATCGCCCCCAAAAACCGTTACATACAGATTGTCTTTTGTTATGCCATATACCTCTGTCAGTAGCTCCCAGCTCCATGCTATAGCTTCTTCTTTAAAGTAGTCACCAAAGCTCCAGTTGCCCAGCATCTCAAACATCGTATGGTGATACGTATCCACACCCACCTCTTCTAGGTCATTATGTTTCCCGCTTACACGTAGGCACTTTTGGGTATCGGCTATACGGTTGTGCTCAGTCACTCTGTTGCCCAAAAAATAATCCTTGAACTGGTTCATACCAGCATTCGTAAACAACAAGGTAGGGTCGTCCTTCACCACTATCGGTGCCGACGGCACCACATGGTGACCCTTGCTGCGAAAAAAATCTAAAAACTGGCTGCGTATCTGGTTGGCGGTAAGCATTATTCTAAAAGTTATCTGCCTGCAAAACTAATAGAAAAGATGGTAGTTATGATAGGTCAATTGTGCAGATGTTGATTGGATGAGCTAGTAAATATCTATCTTGATGATCGGGTAAAGTTGGATCTGATGTTCCTTCTTGTGTGTAAACAGATTTTACACCTATCAGTGGCTATCTATGTTTAATGCAATACACAGCGTTGCCCATTATACTATCGCCAAATTACTTCTTTTTCCCATCCCTGGGGGAAGCCCATTTCCTTTATTGTTATTAAATCACAACTTTCAATTAGCGTTTTTAGATTTGCATTGAAATTATTTTGTGGGCTAATATTGTCTAATAAGTAAGTCATACAACTCAAAATAGCGTAAAGCTTGTTTCTGTTGATGTTATTATTTCTAAGAAATGGGTTAATGGGGTTTTTAGGCAGTTCAGGATGTGCAGTAAATCGTCTATTCCATAATCGCCCATGGTGAGCGCATATATTCCGAATGTGGCAAATAGAGTGTAGCCAACTTTCTAATATACTATAGTGTTTAAGTCCTAAATCATGACAAATGGCCTTCTTTTCTGGGCAGTTTCTGAGGTTACAGAACAATTTCGACAACAAACCGATTGAAGCTACCTCCAAACTCATCCAAGATGCTGGATAATCGGGAGTTGTATATTTTTGTGTATAGTGTTTTATGAATGTCTCTGTAGAACGATCTATTTCCTTGTATAAATCGTCAAGGTCCTTGATAAAGCGACTATTATTCAAATATAAAGATGCATTTTCATGCCAATGACTACCATGTGTCAATGAAAAATGGTATATTATCTTTGTTCTGATTGCTATTTCAATTTTTTCAATGGCGTTGAAAACAAGTAATCGCAGCTTTCTATCGAATACATATACAGACAATATGTCTTCAAAAAACACCTCACCCTTAAAGGCATGATCGTAACTTAACTCATCTTGAAAAGGGAAAGTATAGGCTCGTAATCTGTAGTAACTAATATTAGAAAGATAATGAGATGCTTTATTTTCGTCTTTAAACAATAAACCTCTTTCTTTTAGAATGTCTATTTGTTGGGCGATAGTTGTCGGCGGTTTTTTGAATTGCATCTCAGAACGTATAAAAAATCGAAAACTCGCCCATTTGAGCATTGTTAAGAGGCTTGGCGAGTCTTATTGACACAAATGTAAAGACAAATATTAAAATTACCAACCAGTTTTTGTTAATTCAGCTACCCTTAATGGTATGTAGTCAGTTTATCTAAACTTACCACCCACATCCATTACCTTTGGCGCAGCTACAACAACACTCCACACCATGCCTGCACATTACAAACATCTGTTTTTTGACCTCGACCACACCCTTTGGGATTTCGACAAAAACTCAGAAGCAACCCTACGCCAACTCTACACCGAGTACGACCTTGCCAGCAGGGGCATTACCGATTTTGATGCCCTTTTCAGGTCTTACAATGTGCACAACGACAAGTTGTGGGCCCGATACCGCAATGGCTTCATAAAGCGCGATGAACTACGCTGGAAGCGCATGTGGCTCATGTTGCTCGACTTTAAAGTAGCAGACACCTCGCTGGCTCACGAGCTCAGCACCGCCTTTCTCGAGATCTTACCCTCCCAAACACTGCTCATACCACACGCCAAGGAACTGCTGGAGCACTGCAAAGGCAGGTATGAGATGCACCTCATTACCAATGGTTTCGAAACCACACAGCGACTGAAGCTACAGTACTCAGGCATAGCCCGTTACTTTACACACCTCATTACCTCTGAGCGCAGCAATAGCATGAAGCCCTACAAAGAAATATTCGACTTCGCCCTGGCAGCAGCCGGCGCACAAGCCGAACATAGTATCATGATAGGCGATGCAGTAGAAATAGACATTAAGGGAGCCATCAATGCCGGTTGGCACAGTGCATATTACAATCCGCTTTCATTGCCACATACCCACAAACCAACATACGAGGTCAGCCATCTGTCACAATTGATGGATGTATTCTGATTTCACCTTGTAGCTATTCCTTACAGCAGCACATTGCCCGTCATGTCTGCCGGTATCGGCAATCCCATATAAGATAGTATGCTAGGTGCCAGATCGCCCAGTTTGCCGGGTTTCAGCGTGCCTGTATAGTCATTGGCTATCACAAACAGCGGCACAGGGTTCAGAGTATGTGCAGTGTTGGGGGTGCCATCTTCGTTTATCAGGTAGTCGGCATTGCCGTGGTCTGCCGTCAAGAACACCGCATACCCGTTTTCTAGTGCAGCCGGCACTATACGGCTCACACATTCATCCACAGTTTCCACAGCTTTCACCACAGCACTCCATACACCCGTATGCCCCACCATGTCTGCATTCGCAAAGTTCAGGCATACAAAGTCGGCCGACTGTGCCATTATTTCAGGCAGTATACTTTCAGTTAGTTCTCTGGCACTCATTTCGGGTTGCAGGTCATAGGTGGCTACATTCCTCGGCGATGGTGCCATTATCCGCCGCTCGCCCACAAACGGCTGCTCCCTTCCGCCCGAAAAGAAGAACGTAACATGCGGATACTTTTCTGTCTCGGCTATGCGCATCTGGGTTTTGCCGTTTTGCTCCAGCACCTCACCCATTGTGTTGGTCAGGTCCTTGTTCACAAACATTACCTCCACACCTTTGTAGCTCTTGTCATACTCCGTCATCGTTACGTAGTGTAGTGCCAGCGGATGCATGTTCTCCTCATGGTGTGCCTCTTGGGTCAGGGCAATGGTTATCTCCCGGCAGCGGTCTGTCCTGAAGTTGAAGCAGATCACCACATCGCCATCCTTTATCACAGCAGTGGGTGCTCCGGTGCTGTCGCACACTATTATAGGTTGTATAAACTCGTCGGTTATATTATACTCATACGCAGCCGCTACTGCTTCTAGTGGCAGTGTAGTATGCGTGCCCGCACCATGCACCAGTGCATCATAGGCCACCTTCACACGTTCCCAGCGTTTGTCGCGGTCCATGGCATAATACCTACCAGTGATGCTTGCCAGTTTGCCACCCGTTTTTGTCAGGTGTTGTTGCAGTTGTGTTAGGAAGCCCAGACCGCTTTTAGGGTCGCAGTCTCTGCCATCTGTAAATGCGTGCACCGCTACATTGGGCACCTCATGTTGCTGTGCCAGTGTCAGCAGGTCTTGCAGATGGCTTATGTGGCTATGCACACCACCATCACTTACCAGCCCCATCAGGTGTAGCGTAGTACCTGCCTTTTTTGCAGCCTCCAGTGCCGCCAGTAGCACTGCACTATTGGCAGCCTCACCATCTCTGAATGCCACATTGATCCGTTGCAGCTCCTGATACACTATTCTGCCCGCACCTATGTTCAGGTGTCCCACCTCCGAGTTGCCCATTTGCCCCTCTGGCAATCCCACAGCTTCGCCACAGGTTATCAGTTCAGTATTGGGGTATCGGCTATACAGCGATTGTACAAATGGTACCTGTGCATTTGCTATGGCATCAGACGCTGGTACAGCACCATGACCCCAGCCATCCATTATAATGAGTATTGCTTTGCGAGACATACCACAAAATTAATCAAAATACCGTCCTGCCGTAACTTCCACTTCATTATAACATATCCATACCATTTTTTGGTACAATATTTGAACATACTTATTTACATTTCTGATAGTGTGTGTGAGAACGATGGAAACCTGACAGGAAACGGAAATGTCCTGTAAGTGCAGGAGACCACAAAGGGCATCTTTTTCAAGACGCCCTTTTTTTATATTTAATACCAGTAGTAGGTTCAGCTAATTATTACAGACCCGTTATGCATATACCCAGTGTCATAGGTGTCAGTGCAGGGCCAGCATTGTCTTTAAATACATTGGTGATGTTGTAAGACGCAAATGCAGTAAAGTTGCCATAACCCACACGGGCAGTAGCAGCAAAGTTCCAAGAGCTCAGGTAGCGTTTAGTACCTACTTTATCTTTTATGTTAGTACCCTCTACCGACCGCAATCCCTTAGTATGTCCGCTCAGCAGCGTACCCACTTGCAGCCCTATAGCCGCCTTAAATCCTTTATTACGGTTGTATGGATTGCTGAAGTACCTCAGTTCAAACGGAGCCTGCAGGTAAGCCGTGTTAAACTTATAGCGCTTATAGTCAGCAGTATCTGTTACAAACGTAGCATCTACACCCCTAGTACCCGTGTCCGATACCGCTAGCAGTTGATTGTCCATATACACCGTAGTAGTGCTGATACCTAGTCCTGCAGCAAAACTCAGTTTGCTTTTTTTGATAGGGAAATCATAACACAGATACGTGTTGAACGTATATGCAAATGGTTTAGTGCTCACACCGCTATCTGGTTTGTTAATCCAGTTGGTGTACCCAAACTGCACCATCAAGAAATCGCGTGCAGGCTTCACTACAGGCGGTGGCGTTGCATTGCTGTTTATTTTCTGGTCCTGTGCCACAAGCCGTGCGGCAGATAAGAGCAATAGGGCTGTGATGACAACAATATTTCGCATAAACAGATATTAGGGCGCAAATATAATAGCTGTAGCATGGATAATTTGTTAAAAATACAAATTGATAATACCGTCCCACCCACAGCACACGCTCAGGTTTAACAATACATAAGTCACTTTCTCCAAGTTTCGGCTTGATTATTGTACACCATTCACCGACAAGATAATGTGTAGAAAGACTAAAGCAACAACAACATGAACTCCGAAAAACTAATCAACATCTTCACCATAGTATTTATAATAGCCGCCGCAGTAGCCGGTATATTATACCTCAGTATCAATATTCTCAGTTAAGGTAGTAAGATGTTGCATTCCTGAATGATTAAAAACGTTCCTTGGTTATCTTTCATAGAACGACTGTTTTTATTAGTAGTCGTATTGTTGTAAATTTACTTTTGAAACCAGTACAATGACAATAGCCGCAGTAAAGCAAAAGCTACATTCGTATATAGATCAAGCCAATATGGATGAGCTTGAGGTGATATGTAAATTATTGGAACACAATAATGGTATGTCCATTGATGATGAAACTATTGCAGAGCTTGATAAAAGATGGAACAACTATACCTCAGGTGCATCAAAAACATATACTTTAGAAGAGTTTTCAGAAAATATCCAGAGTCGTAGAAGCAATGCCAGTTGCTTAGTTTAGAGCTCCTAATCCTACCTTCCAATTAGTTTAAGGCAAAGCGTTTACTTTCTAGCCTCAACTTTTACTCCTTCACAAACCGCCTCACCCACACATCATTTACACGCACTATATACACTCCCGGTGGCAGCTTGCTCACATCAGCTATATGCGTAGCAGCCTTCGGGTGATATTGCTGCAATAACTGACCTACAGCATTGCTGACTACCACCGATTCTATAGGCGCAGTGCACGATATCATTAGTTGTTGTCTAGCCGGATTCGGGTACACACTAATACTATAATCAGGTGCAGTTAATGTATGCACGGTTTTCGTTGTGTCGTTGATAATTATTGCCCTGCAGAATGTATCTTTTCCGCAACGGCTATATACTAATGCGCATACATTATAGGTATCTGCCACTGCGTAGGTATGTGTTAGTGCAAGTCCGGTATCGGTAAAGCCATCATCAAAATACCATTTTAC
>JAIXSZ010000069.1 GCA_027484425.1 Sphingobacteriales bacterium | reverse complement strand
TTCGTAGTACCTGTCATTCCTGCCGCACATCCGGTGCTGCTGTTGACTGCGGCTACTGAGTATACACCTGCTACTGACTGTGTGCCGAAGCTGATGCTGCTGCCTGTGCCGCTTACTGCACTGCCCACCATTGCTGAACCTCTGTATAGACGGTAGCTGATACCTGTTGCTGAGTTGCTCAGACCGATGTTTACGCCTGTGCTGCCGCTGCAATAGCTGCCGCCGCCGGTTACGTTGAATGATTCCGGATTGTTGTTGATACCGATAGTTGCTGCGCCCGACATCACACGGCTACAGGTTGTTACGGTGTTGGTGGCTTGTACTGTGTACTCGCCAGCTGCTGTTTGGTTGCCGAAGCTCAGTGAGCCGCCTGTACCGTTGATTGCTGTGCCTACAGCTACACCGTCTTTGTACAACTGGTAACTGATGCTGGTAGATGTACCGTTCAGTCCTACTGCTATGCCACTTCCGCCTGCACAATAGTTACCGCCGCCCGTTACGCTGTATACCGAAGGTAAGGCGTTCACATTGATGATGGCGTTGCCACTCATGCTGCGGCTACAACCAGTAGTGCTGTTGGCTGCTATTACCATATAAGTGCCTGCTGCTGTCTGTGGTCCGAAGTTCAAGGCACTGCCATCCCCTGCTACTGCTGCTCCTACTGTGGCTGCACCTAGTTTCAGTGTGTAGTTAATACCTGATTCTGAACCGTTGAGCATTACTGCTGCACCTGTGCTGCCCGCACATACTGCACCGCCACCACTTACATTATATACTGCTGGTAATGGATTGATACTTACGGATGCACTGCCGCTCATGTTGGCTGCGCAACCGGTGCTCATATTGGTGGCCACTACACTGTAACTACCTGCTGCAGTACGATTGCCGAAGCTGAGTGTGCTGCCTGTACCGGTTACTGCTGCGCCTGATGTCAGTGCACCATTGTACAACTGGTAGCTGATGCCATTCTCTGAGCCACTCAGGTTCAGGGTTACACCTGCACCGCCAGAGCAATAGCTGCTTGCTGATGCACTCACCGTACGTACTACTGGTAGGTTGTTGACTGTGATTGTGCGACTGCCGCTCATCATCCTACTGCAACCGCTGGTAGCGTCTGCTGCGCTTACGCTGTAGCTGCCGCCTGCTGTCTGTATACCAAAGCTGATGGCGCTACCTGTACCTGATACGGTGATACCTGTTGTTACGCCTTCGTGGTATAATGTATAGTTGATGCCAGCATTTGAGCCTTCCAATCCTACTGGTACACCTGCTGCGCCTGCGCAATAGCTGCCACCACCTGTTACATTGTATACTACTGGTAGGGCATTGATGCTGATAGTAGCACTACCGCTCATATTGTTGACACAGCCTTGTGTGCTGTGCGTACCGATAACCGTGTAATTTCCTGCTGCGGTCTTAGTACCAAAACTGATAGCACTACCTGTGCCTGCTACTGCTGCGCCTTCGGCTACACTGCCTTTGTACAATTGGTAGCTGATACCTGTTTGTGAGCCTTCCAGTCCGATGCTGAACCCGCTGCCGCCTGCGCAGTAGCCGCCACCACCTGTTACATTAAAGCTTAGTGGTAATGCATTTACTACTACTGTACGGCTACCACTCATCGTGCGGCTACAACCTGTAGTGGTGTTCACAGCACTTACTGTATAGTTGCCTGCTGCGGTCTGCATGCCGAAGCTGAGGGCTGAACCGCCGCCTGGTAATAGCTCGCCTACGGCTACGCCATCTCTGTGCAGACGATAGCTGATACCCAGCTCGCTATTGCCTAGACCCACTGTTACACCCGCGCCGCCGCTGCAGTAGCTGCCGCCGCCGGTTACATTATATGCTATTGGTAAGGCATTGATACTGATAGTGGCTGCTCCACTCATCGCTGACTGGCAACCAGTACTCATATTCGTAGCTTGAACACTGTAAGTACCTGCTGTGCTGTAGGTGCCAAAGCTGATAACACCGCCAGTTCCGCTTATAGTGCTGCCTACTGCTGTTGTGCCTTGGTACAGACGATACGTGATACCAGTATTAGAACCACTCAATGTGATACCTACGCCTGTTTCGCCGCTGCAATAACTACCACCGCTGCTTACTGCGTATACCGCAGGGGCTGCATCGATGCTCACTGATGCGGTGCCTGACATATCAGAACGACAACCAGTTGATGCATTTGTAGCTTGCACTGAGTAGATGCCGGTTGCTGTTTGTGCACCAAAGCTGATGCTGCTGCCAGTACCTGCTACTGCTGTGCCTGTGGCCGTACTGCCATTGTATAGCTGATATTGTACGCCAAACGTAGAGTTGCTCATAGATACAGATACACCATTGCCGCCAGCACAGTAGCTACCACCACCTGTTACTGTAAATACAGTAGGTAATGGATCGATACCGATAGTGGCGCCGTAGGCCATGCCTGCGCTACAGCCTGTAGCTGGGTTGGTAGCTTGTACACTGTATGTACCAGCTGCTGTCTGCATACCGAAGTCGATGCTGCTGCCAGTACCCGTTACTGCTGCGCCTACTGTTGCCGTGCCTTTGTATAACTGATAACTGATACCTGATGTAGTGCCTTCCAGTCCTACTGATATACCTGTGCCGCCTGAGCAATAGTTGCCACCGCCGCTCACATTGTATACTACTGGTAGGCTGTTAATGTTGATGGTTGCAGAACCGCTCATGTTGTTCACACAACCGGTAGTAGTGCTCGTAGCTTGTACGCTGTAGCTGCCTGCTGCTGTCTTCAAACCGAAGTTCAGCGGTGCGCCTGTACCATTTACTTGTGCGCCACTTGCAAGTCCGTTGTAGTACAACTGGTAACGTACCCCTGTTGTAGATCCGCTCAAGCCTACTGCTACGCCATTACCACCAGCGCAGTAACTGCCACCGCCAGTAACTGTTTGTACCACTGGTAGTGCATTGATGCTTACTACTGCTGTGCCTGACATACCTGCGCTGCATGCATTGCCTGCGTTCATGGCTTGTACACTGTACGTGCCTACTGCTGTCTGCAAGCCAAACGATAGTCCGCTGCCAGTACCTGGAAGGATACTGCCTACTGCGGTACTACCATTGTATAAACGATAGTTAACACCTGTCTGTGAGCCGCTCAGCGTGATGAACACACCGTTGCTGCCTGCACAATAAGCGCCACCACCAGTTACTGTCTGTACTATAGGTAATGCATTGATGCCTACTACGGTGCTGCCGCTCATGTTGTTGCTGCAACTAGTTATTGGGTTAACCGCTGATACGGTGTAAGTACCTGCTGACAACTGTGGACCGAAGTCTACTGCGCCGCCGCTACCTGATACTGGTAAGCCAGCAACTGTACCATTGCGATACAACTGATAAGATACGCCTGTTTCTGAGCCGCCGAGGCCTACTACTACGCCACTGCCGCCTGCACAATAGTTACCACCACCTGTAACTGTATAAGATACAGGCAATGCATTGACATTCACTACTGCGCTACCACTCATCGCATTCACACAACCTGTACTGTTGGTAGCCTGTACGCTGTAGCTGCCAGCGCCTGTCTGTGTACCAAGGCTGATGCTGCTGCCAGTGCCCAACACGGCTGTACCCACTGCTGTGCCACCATTGTATAACTGATAAGTTACTCCGATTGTAGAGTTACTGAGGCCGATGCTTACACCTGTACCACCGCTGCAATACGTACCACCGCCTGTAACACTATACGCTACTGGTAAGCTGTTCATGATCACACTGGTCGTGCCGCTCATGGCTATCGTACAGCCGCTGGATGGATTAACCGCTGCTACACTGTACGTGCCAGCTGCGGTACGCAAACCAAAACTGATGGCGCTGCCTGTACCCATAACTGGTGCGCCAGATGCGCTCGCTCCGTTGTACAGCTGATAGCTGATGCCCGTTTGGGTAGCTTCCATACCTATCACTACCCCACTGCCACCGGTGCAATAACTGCCGCCGCCAGTGATGCTGTACGCTACTGGTAGTGGATTAACAATCACTGCTGCTGTACCCAACATATTGTTGGTACAACCAGTAGTACCGTTGACTGCATTCACACTGTATGTGCCAGCTGCTGTCAACATGCCAAAACTTACCGCAGAGCCATCGCCAGATACTGGGCTGCCTACTGCTGTACTGCCATTGTATAATTGATAATAAACATCGTTTTGTGAACTTACCAGGCTGATGCTCACGCCACTGCCACCTGTGCAATAAGTGCCACCGCCGCTCACTACCTGCGCCACAGGTAAGGCATTAACAATCACTGTAGCACTACCGTTCATGTTGTTCACACATCCCGTAATGGTATTGGTAGCACGTACTGTATACGTAGCTGCTGTAGTCAACAGACCAAACGACAGTTCGCCGCCAGTACCTGTAACACTAGACAGCAACGAGCTGCCATTGTATAATCCGTAACTAACGTTCGTTGCTGATCCGCTCAGACCAACTGCCACGCCACTGCCACCAGTGCAATAGCCACCGCCACCAGTTACATTGTATACCACTGGTAATGGACTGATCACTACTGATGCTGTGCCGCTCATACCCGAGCTACAGCCAGTAGCGCTTGACGTACCGCGTACACTATAGGTGCCCGCTGCAGTCATGATACCAAAGCTCAGACCTGCACCTGTACCTGTTACCGCACTGCCTGTAGCGGTACTGCCATTGTACAACTGGTAGGTAACACCTAGTGATGAACCTGCAAGGCCAACTGCTACGCCGCTGCCGCCTGTGCAATAGTTACCACCGCCGGTTACAGTGTACGTAAGAGGTAAGCTGTTTACAGATACGATGGCTGTACCACTCATCGTGCGCATACAACCTGTAGTGGTGTTCGTACCTACTACCGTATAGTTGCCCGCTTCTGTCTGATTGCCGAAGTTGATCACTCCGCCTGTACCTGCTACAGACATGCCTACCAGCGTGGCTCCACGATACAACTGATAGCTGATACCCAGCTCTGAGCTGCTCATACCCACTGCTACACCGCTGCCGCCGCTGCAATAGGCGCCACCACCTGTTACCGTTTGTACTACTGGTAGCGGATGGGTGCTGATAGTCGCACTGCCGCTCATAGCGACACTACAACCTGTAAATATATTTGTGGCCGACACACTGTAAGTGCCTGTAGCCGTTTGTAATCCAAAATCAACAGTACTGCCTGTACCAGCAAAACCACTGCCTACTGCTGTTGCGCCATTGTACAACTGATACGTAACACCTATCGATGAACCGCTCAGACCAACATTTACGCCTGTGCCATCCAAACAATAAGTACCACCGCCTGTTACGGTCTGTACTACTGGTAATGGTAAAATAGTAATAGAAGCGCCACCACTCATGCTACGGCTGCAACCTGTTGCAGGGTTAACTGCTACTACACTATAATTACCTGCCGCAGATACAATACCAAAACTCAATGTGCTGCCAGTACCGCTGATAACACTACCAGAGGCTGTTGAACCATTGTACAACTGATAGTTGACACCAGTTTCTGAACCACTCTGCGTGATAGTAAGACCTGTACCACCAGCGCAGTAAGTGCCGCCGCCAGATACCGTATAGGTTGCTGGTAATGGGTTCACTAGGATCGTGGCACTGCCACTCATATTGCTCGCACATGAAGTGCTCGCATTCGTAGCTACTACGCTGTACGTGCCTGCTACATCGATAGCGCCAAAGTCTAATGCTGCACCAGTGCCTGATATAGCACTACCATGCGCTGAGGCGCCATTGTATAACTGATACTGTACACCAAATTGTGAGCCGCCCAATCCGACATTTACTCCGCTGGCGCCGCTACAGAAACTGCCACCTCCAGTGACTGTCTGCACTACTGGTAATGCATTTACAATTACTGTGGCTGTACCACTCATATTGTTCACACAACCTGTGGTAGAGTTAGTAGCGGTTACCGTGTATAAGCCTGCTACGGTCTGTAAGCCGAAGCTCAAAGTGCTACCAGTGCCTGGTAAGGGTGAGCCTACTAATGTGGCTCCACGATACAAACGATACGTAACTCCGCTCTGTGAAGAGGCAATACCTACGGGTACGCCACTACCACCATTGCAATAGTTGCCACCACCAGTCACTGTCTGTACTACTGGTAATGGATTGACTACTATCAGTGCCCCACCACTCATATCTGCAGTGCAGCCAGTGCTGGCGTTCGTAGCATTTACTGAGTAGATACCTGCGGTAGACAATACACCAAAACTGATGGCACTACCTGTACCAGATAGAAGGCTACCTACTGGGGTGCTGCCATTGTACAAACGATAGTTCACACCTGATTGTGAACCGGTAAGGCCTACACTGTAGCCTGGTTGACCAGCACACAACGTGCCGCCGCCAGTAACTGCATATACTGTAGGGGATGCATTCACTACTACGGTAGCAAAACCTACCATGTTGTTGGTACAACCAGTAATTGTATTGGCTGCACTTACTGTGTACGTCCCTGCTGCCAGCTGATTGCCGAAGCTCACTGCGCTGCCGCTGCCAGCTACTGTAACACCAGTATTCGTACTGCCATTATATAAAGTATAAGTAATATTGATTTGAGAACCTGAAAGTCCTATTGCTACGCCGCTGCCGCCGCTACAATAGCTGCCACCGCCAGTAACTGCAAACGTTGCTGGTAATGGATTCACCACTACGGTGGCACTGCCGCTCATATTGCTCACACAGCCTGTAGTAGCATTGGTGGCTTGTACGCTGTACGTACCCGCTACTGTCTGCATACCAAAGTCCATACTTGCACCTGCGCCAGGTACAGCACTGCCCACGGCCGTAGCACCACGGAACAACTGGTAGTTGACACCCACTGAGGTGCTTACCAAGCCTACCACTACTCCAGTGCCGCCGCTACAATAGTTGCCGCCGCCATATACTGTCTGTACTGTAGGTAGTGGGTTCACCACTACTACTGCACCACCGGTCATCGATGAAGTACAGCTGTTGCTGCCGTCGGTAGCCATTACTGTATACGTACCTGCTGTAGTCTGTAAACCAAAGTTTAATGCACCTCCAGTACCTGCTACTGTGCCACCTACCAAGGTAGTACCACGATATAGCTGATAGCTAACACCGGTCGTAGAACTTAACAAACCTACTGCTACACCTGCGCCGCCGCTGCAATAGCTGCCGCCGCCAGTAACACTGAATGAAGATGGTACAGTAAGGATACCAACTGTGGTAGTACCTGACATAGTTACGGTACACAAGCTGCTGCTGTTAATAGCTTGTACGCTGTACGTACCCGCTATCGTCTGATTGCCAAATGATATCGCCGCGCCTGTACCTGCTACCAGGCTACCTACAGGAGTTGCTCCACGATACAAACGGTAGTTGATACCGATAGAAGAGTTGCTCAAGCCTATAGCTACTCCGCCAGTACCAGCACAATAGTTGCCACCACCTGTAATCGTAAATACTGTAGGTAAGGGGCTGATGCTTACTGTAGTACTGCCGCTCATACCTATGGTACACGTGCTGGATGGATTAACTGCTGATACCGTATACGTACCTGCTGTTGTCTGTAATCCAAAATCTATAGAACCTCCAGTACCTGATACCACGCTGCCAACAGCTGTGCTGCCATTGTACAACTGATAGTTGATACCGGTAGAAGAATTGCTTAAGCCAATATTTACGCCGCTGCCACCTGCACAATAGGTGCCGCCGCCAGTAACGGTAAATGTTGATGGTAAAGTATTGACTGTAATCACTGAGCTACCGCTCATAGTACGCGTACAGAAAGAAGCACTGTTAGTAGCCATTACGGTATATGTACCGCCTGTAGTTAATACACCAAAGTCTAATGCTGCGCCAGTGCCTGATACTGGGCTACCTACAAAAGAAGCGCCATTATACAACTGGTACAATACACCTGTTTGTGAGCCTGACAAACCTACAGCTACACCTGCACTACCTACGCAGTAGTTGCCGCCGCCAGTCATCGCAAACAAGGTAGGAGCTGCATTAACCGTAATCACTCCTGTACCACTCATGCCATTTATACAGCTGGTAACCGTGTTAGTAGCCTGTACTGAATATACGCCACCTGTTGACTGTACACCAAAGTTTAATGGCAGACCAGTGCCGCTTATCGGACTTCCTACTATCGTGCTGCCACGGTATAACTGATAGCTGATACCTGTGTTAGAACCAGTAAGACCTATACTCAATCCGCCACCACCTTCGCAGATAGTGCCGCCACCAGTTACTGTGTACGCTATTGGCAATGGATTAACCACTACCGTAGCACTGCCGCTCATAGCACTGCCGCAGCCTGTGCTACTGTTTACTGCTACCACAGTGTACGTGCCAGCGCCAGTTACCAAGCCAAAATCAAGTCCTGAGCTCGCTCCGGGTAATGCACTGCCTACTGCTGTAGATCCATTGTACAACTGATAGCTAACACCTAATTGTGAAAAACTTAATCCTATGTGTACACCACTATCTAGTGAACAATAAGTACCTCCGCCTGTTACGGTATATACCGTTGGTAAGCTATTGATACTCACTGTCGCACTGCCACTCATAGTGCTCTCGCACAATGTAGTGGCATTTGTAGCTTTTACGGTGTACGTGCCAGCTGTAGTGTAAGTACCCATACTTACTGCCGACCCAGTACCTGCTACCACACTACCTACGGCTGTGCTACCTAGGTACACGCGATAGTTAACACCTGTTTGGGTACCTGACAAATCGATACTTACTCCTGCATCACCACTGCAATAAGCACCACCGCCGCTCACTGTAAACACAGTAGGTAACGCATTGATGCTCACTACAGGCATACCTGACATCGCATTTGTACAGGAGGTAGTGGTGTTAGTTGCCAATACTGAATAGGTACCCGCCGTTGTGATCAATCCAAAATCAAGACCAGAACTTGCGCCAGCAAATGGAGTACCTACTAATGTAGCACCACGGTATAGCTGATAGCTGATACCTACAACTGAGAAATCTTGAACTATATGTAC
>JAIXSZ010000022.1 GCA_027484425.1 Sphingobacteriales bacterium | reverse complement strand
CCCAAACCTATAGCCAACGAAGCTAAATGGCGATACTTTGGCATTTTTGGTAGTGTGCAGTTTGAGTTCTAGTACCCAATAACCTTTAACAATCTGCCTCAGATGAAGCAGCCTCACTAAATCTCCCATCACATCAGATTACCCCAGCAGCAGTAAAAAGCCGCCTACAACTGAATGCAGACGGCTTAGTACTCAATCAATTATGTGAGTATACTTGTTAATCTTATTGTTTTATTATAGGCCTAATAGCTTTCGTGTTACCATTTTCATCTTTTATGAGCAAGATGTATCTACCGCTCGGGATATCATGCGTAGTGAATGTGTTAACTTTTTTGTCTGCTGGATGCCAGTTTATGAATACAGACTTACCCACCATATCATATAACTCAATATGGTCTTTTGCCGATAATCCTGATACATTAACGATGTTAGCCAGGGGGTTAGGATACACAACCACCTCTTCAGTTTGTGTGAGCTCCGTCACTGATGTTGTAACTGTGTCTGGAGGCACGGTAACAGTTGTGTCAGACTTGAGAAAGTTGATTGCTGAGTCGGTAGCAGCATTGCTGAAAGAGTAAAAATAGGCTATGCTGCTTTCGTTGGCCGGATGCCTACCACCAGCAGTTGGTTTGTAACCAACGCTATCTGAGGCACTATCTATAGGTGCCAAATGAGCTATACGAAAGGCTAAACCAATAGCTACATCACCATTGTAAGTACTACCCATACCATAGGTAGCACCCGCTAGAGTACCATTATAAACAGTAGCCAAATCAGTAGCCGAACTTATAGGCCACGAATTGTAAATAAGCGCGCGAGCATTAGTATCGGCTGTGCCTAACGATAATACAGGTGCAGTAGATGAAGTACCAACCGCCCTGACTACTGTTGCTCCAAGTGGGTTGGGATATTGATACTGTATAGTGTTATTAGTACTAAAAGAACCCGACCAGGACTGTTCATTATCGGGATCTAGACTACGCAGATAGTAAATGTTGTTTTTAGCTACCGAAGCCTGATTGATAAGGGTGATTTTGAGGCTAAAATAAAGAGCAAGTGTATCCAAAGTAGTGACTTGTCTGATCTTCATACTATCAAACATACCTTCCCAAGTGCCTATTATTTTGCTACCTGAGGTGGTGTATGAAACATTAGCCCCCGTGAGACCAGTACCAGTAAAACCTGCACAGCTATGTGCCTGAGCGCGTATAGAGCCAATCTGCAAATTCCATCCTTCGAACGGTGAACCCGGAGTGAAATAATCGCCCATGTAGGGAGGAGTACCAGTTGTCCAGCCGTCCATACCAATATCACAAACAAACCCTAGTGGACCACCAGCTGCTGATGATGTATGAGGATGATAACCAGCAGGTGGAGATGCGGCGCCAAAATCGCCATTGGCACAGATGCCGGCCTCAACATATTGTCCCTTGAGAAATACACTGCCACCTACTAGCTGCGCCTGAACAGATGCAATAGATAAACTAATAGTAGCGGTAAGGGCTAAAATGTAACTATGGATTTTTTTCATAAAAAAAAATTAGGTATTTAAATGTACAGATAAAATATCTATGGACGTATGTAAATGGACCGAAAAATTAGAAACTAATTAAAATTTTTCTGATTTTCTGTAGTTTATTAATTGAGAATTAATCAAAAACCCCTTTCGTTCGTGTCTTAAAAAAAAGAGACGTTTGAAATGGCGAGCATTAGCACCAGTATAGCACATCTCATGCAATAGGTATATATAAATAGCATAACAAGAATGTCGGATCAAGCAATAAAATCAATACTGATTGATTAAATACCTATTTTTATAATCGTGGCAATAAATAAATATTGATTCCAAATAAGTGAAATGTAGGGGATAGGTTGTAGGGCGACTAAGTAGCCAAGATTGATAATATCTAGCTGCATACAATAATAGAGTAGAAAATAGTTAGGTCAAATAACCAAAAAAACAGAAAAAAAATGAATAAGTACCAAATAAAAACGACAATGAAAGTAGCAGCTGTAGCATTGGTACTTACTGCCACATGCACAGCCACCGCCATAGCCCAAACCAAACCAAAAAAACAAACAGGCAATGTTTGGTTTGCGAATGTGGATGATGCGGAAATACCACTGAGTACTATCCTAGCTAACCCGAGGTTGGTAAGCAAAAAGGAAGGTTGCGAGGTTACTGATTTTATCATATCGTTTTTGCCAAAAGATGGTAATTTCTTCGGTCCATTTCGAACCAAAGGGAATACGATAAATGAAAATCAATTGAATTTCTTGAAAGAATTTAAGGGTGTGAAAGTGAAAATATTCATAGAAACAATAAGAGTGAAATGTACAGGTAAAGACACTGTAATAGAAAGTCCGGTAGTAGTGACAAGTATGGGGTAAGCAAGAGATGGTGGTGGGTAGATGCTGTTGTGAAGCTGGCGATACAGTGACTATAAAAGGCAGAAACCATCTTGCAAATACAAGCCACAGCCGATAAGAAACCACCCAAAATAAATTACTAAACATACAATATCACAAGATAAGCCGAACTAATTTTTGAGTAAATTAATTCCTTAATTTTACAGAAAGCTATGCCATGACAACAACCATAATGAGAGAGCGACTGATTGCATACCTCACATCGGCAGATGACAAAAAAATTACAGGCTTATATTCACTGCTTGAAGAAAATATTCATGAAAGTAGTCATGTAGCGTTCTCAAAAGAACAACTTGATTTTCTGTATAACGAACGTAAAAAGCACTTATCGGGCGAGAGTACATCTTACAACTGGGAGGAAATGAAGGCTATGATAAGAAACAAAAAAGCCTCTTAATGTACAGTGTAATACTCAAACCTGAAGTTTTCAATATGCTTAGTGAGGCATATGAATGGTACGAACTTCAACATATAGGATTGGGTGAAAGGCTATTGGAAAATATATCACAGACATTAGAAAAACTGAAACATAATCCACATTACTATTCAGGTACTACAGATAATTTCAGACAAGTAATTTTGAGAAATTTCCCATACAGAGTAGTATTCGAGATTGACAACATGGATGTAATTGTCTATGCCGTCTTTCACACTAGCAGAAACGATACAAAATTTCGATAGTTATAATACTAAGCTGCGAACAATGGATATTTGTTCCTTCTGATTAAAAATAACCCTTTAAACCAATGATAATGAACAATAAATTATTTAGCCTTAACACTGTGATAATAGTGGCGGCAACAATGCTGCTAAATGGCACTGCAAGCGCACAAACCTATGTAAAATACAAACCCAATAATAATTGGCAATATGTACACAAAGACTATAAACTAAAGTTTGGTCCGGCAAAAAAGGATACAACGATATCTATAGACCCTGTAAACGGTGATGAGATATTGAAAGAAACTACCACCGACCCTTTTGTAATAATGGCGAATGACCAAAAGGTATATTCAATAGATGAAGTAAGTAGCCCTGTGGAAAACTGTGATAGATTGGAAAAATACTTACTGAAGGAACTAAGTAAAACGCTAAAAATACTACACACCCAAGATGATGAAATGATTAATATAGACCTGAGCAGAGTTGTTGTGAATGAACAGGGAAAAGTGATATACTATGAATATGAAGGTGTATATTACAAACCCAAAAGGGGGTATATAAGCTCTGTGCCAATAGACCTGACCAACAAAGTAACCAAGCTGATGAAAAAACACCCAAAACTGAAACCTGCTACTGTAAACGGTGAAAAAGTAATAGCATATACCAATATTTGGCTGAGTGAATATAAAATAACTGTAAAGGACAATAAGGTGAGCTACAATATTGAGCAAAAAAAGATGTAGCCTCCAGAAAATTAGTGTGTGTGTCGTACTTTCACCGAGTAAAAGTGATATTTTAAGATTGTATGATGTGCCAATTCCGTAGTTTTCTAACCCTTGTTTTGTTATTAACAGCAGCTACCTGTGTAGCCCAAAAGGCTCCGAGGCCCAAGAATGAATTTGTGGTGATGCATGGCAGAAAATTTGTTGTGCCAGTGCCCAAAACAGACACTATCATACTAGTAGACCCCATTACGGGCGAAGAACTAACCAAAACCTACACCCAAACAATATGCCCTACCTATGTAGACCGCAAAAAAGTGTACCAGCCAACTGAGTTGAGTGAACCAGCAAAATTCAGAAAAGACTCAGCAAAACCAACCTTGGAAGAGTATGTACTGAATGGACTGAACACTACCCTAAGCACGCTACCAGATGGCGAATACATAATGAATGTAAAACACATAATTGTAGATGCGAAAGGCAGGGTGATATACTACAGTTGGGAAGGAATAAAAAAAGTAGGATACTATAAAGAAGACATAGCAGATACTGCAATGACTGCTGCAATAGTAGATTCGCTTGACGAACTACTGATAAACGAACATCTGTTTGATGCTGCTAAGAAAGACTTCACAGGCATAGTATCTGTTTTTCCTGCAAAGTTTGAGCAATATGTAGCTATTATAAAAGAGCATGCAGTGACTATCAGGAAGAAGTAACTACATGCTCAGTGTTAGTGTAGTAATCTGTAACTATCTTTATCTATATTTCTCTAAGCTCCAGCAGTGCTACGTTCTCGATATGATGGGTATGCGGAAACATATCTACAGGCTGTAAACGAGTGATGCGATAGGCTGCATCGAGCAACTGTAAGTCGCGGGCCTGTGTAGCAGGGTTGCAGCTTACATATACTACCTTGGGTGCACGCATGCGCAGTAGCTGCTGCACCAGTTTTTCGGTCATACCTGCACGAGGCGGATCGGTGATGATGACATCGGGGCGACCATGAGCAGTAAAAAAGTCGTCGGTACAAATCTTCTCCACATCGCCAGCATAAAACTTACAATGCGTAAGCCCGTTCATAGCAGCATTAAGGTGGGCATCTTTTATTGCATCTTCTACCAGCTCTATACCTATGACCTGACGGGCACCGGCCGAGCAGAATATACCTATGCTACCAGTGCCACAATACAGGTCGTAGAGAGTTTCGGTACCAGTTAGACCTGCAAAATCGCGCGCTACCCTATATAGTGCCTCTGCCTGATAAGTATTGGTTTGAAAGAATGACTTGGGAGAAATCTTAAATCTGTAGTCTTCCAATTTTTCCTCTATGTAACTTTTACCGTACCAGCATACTACTTCCAGATCGTGTATGGTATCGTTGAGCTTGGGGTTGATGGTATAGTTGAGCGAGGTGATGCCAGGTACATTGTCTAGTATGTGTTGCAGTATAGCTTCGCGCTCTGGTACGTCTTCGTTGTGTATCACCAGATTAACCAATATCTCGCCTGTAGTAGCTATACGTATAACGACATTGCGCAGCCAACCAGTATGTGCTTTGAAATCGTAATAAGGGTGTTGACGAGCAGTAGTATATTCTCGCAATACAGTCAACAAAGTATTAGTAGGGTCTTGCTGTAGGTAGCAAGTACGTATTTCCACTACTTTATCGAACAAACCCGGAGCATGAAAACCCAAAGCGGGTTCGGGAGTGAATTTATCATCACGCTCGCCTATCTCTTCGAATGTACGATAACGACTAGCGGAGAAAGTGAACTCTAGTTTGTTGCGGTAATACCGCTCGTGCGGGCTGCCTATTATTGGCTGTATGGGCGGCAACTCCACATTGCCTATCCGCTGTAGCTGATCTATCACTTGCTGTTGCTTGTACACCAATTGCTGCTGGTAAGGCAGCATCTGCCACTTACACCCACCACATACACCAAAGTGCTGGCAAAAAGGATCTATACGTTGCGGCGAGGGCTTTACTAAACGAGTAGTACGGCCCTGAGCCCAACTTTTTTTGTCTTTTATGATTACGGCATCAATAACATCGCCCGGTATGGCATTGTCTACAAACAGTACTTTTCCGTCGTCAAGACGAGCTATACTTTTGCCCTCTGCGGCATAAGACTCGATAGTAATATCAAGTAAGGGAGCTTGTTTTTTCTTTTTGCGTGCCAATGTAATAATAGATTGATGGGCGAAGATAGGCAATTAGACGTTGCAGCAAAACCACAACCATGGCTCCACACTATCTCACACCTGCATACATTAGCTCTATGATACGTACCACTTCCCTACCCTCTTCTGCACTGGTCATCACAGAATGATTGTGTAGTAACACATCTACCACGTTTTGTATCACCTTGTCGTGATTGCTCATAGAGCCCTGATATAGCCCATAGTCATTAGACTTGGCAGTAATATTAATAGGTGGCAGCGCTTCACCCTTCAGCTGCTGGTATTCTACCGTATTCAGGTATTGCCCCCCAATCTTAACCGTACCATTCTCAGCAAAGATGGTAATAGACCCCTCCATATTGCGTTGATAGGCACAGGTGGTAAAGTTGAAGTTAATGATAGCACCATTTGCAGCCCTCAATACGAAACTACCAGTATCTTCTACCTCTGTGTTGTGCTGGTGTGCATAATTGCTGATGATGCCTTCTGCATCTGTAATAGCGCCATTGAGGTAATACAGAATATCTACAAAATGGCTAAACTGTGTAAACAGGCAACCGCCATCTTTTGCCTTCACCCCTCGCCAATCTGAACCAGCATAGTAGGCATCGCCCCGATTCCAGAAGCAATTGACCTGAATCATATATATATTGCCTAGCTGCTGCGATGCAATAAGTTGTTTCACAGCCTGCACCGGCGGATTGTACCTGTTCTGTTTTACAGCAAATATGGTTTTCCCGCTCTCTTTGCCTGCAGCTATCATATTAGTACACTCTGCCACGCTGAGTGCCATTGGTTTTTCTACTACAGTGTGCATACCTGCATTGAGGCCGGCTATGGTGTGCGCCTCATGCAGATAGTTGGGGGTGCACACACATAGCACATCGGCTTGGGTATCTGCCAGCATATCTGGTAAAGAGGTGTAGAAAGGCACACCATTTGGCATTGCCTCGCTTACAGCAGCATCAGTATCGCATACAGCTACTAGCTCTGCAGAAGGATTTAGCTGAATTTGAGCTGCATGGCGGCGACCAATATTGCCAAAACCAATTATAGAAAAACGTATCTTATTGTGCATCAACTGTAAAAGTATAAAACCAAAACGGAAGATAAAGCGTATGTAGTATAGAGTCAGATAAAACAGCCTGAAAAAAACCTTCATCCAAAGGATAATACAGACCAAAAACTAATAAAAATGAAATACAAAGAAGCAGAAAGACTGGTAACAGTGAACAGATTTCATCATTTCAACTTTGACCTGAACAAAAACCTGCATAGCCTGCTGCAACTAGCGACAGAGATATATGAAACGCCAGTGGCATTTCTGACATTGGTAGATAAAGATGACCAGATATTTAAGGTGTGTTATGGATTTGAAGTGCAACAAATGCCCCGCAATACTTCTTTTTGTACACATGTCATAGACCTAGAGGAACCAATGGTAGTACATGATGCAATCGAGGACAACAGATTTACCGCTAACCCAATGGTGATGCACCCACCCCACATACGTTTTTATGCAGGAGCACCACTGACCACCAATGACGGTTTCACTATAGGTACGCTTTGTGTAATGGATGTAAAAAGTAAAGAAACTACTGATAATAAAAAACTGCAACTGCATATACTGGCTCAGCAAACTATGAACTTGATGGAACTGGAGCTGACCCAAAAAATGTTGAACGAAAAAATGCAGCAGGTGGCGCACCAAAACAAAGTGCTAAGAGAGATAGCATTTATTCAGGCACACGAGTTCAGGGGACCATTGACCTCTATAATGGGGCTTATGAACATTATAAGACAAGAAGAAGATACACTATCTAACAGCTATTACTTACAACTAATGGATGAGGCAGTAAAAAAACTGGATGAGAAAATACATGTAGTAGTAAAAAGTACAGAGGTTGCAGAATCTACTTGGAGAGCTATTGCCTGACGTGCAGCATTGTGCCATCGTAATACAAATGTCCTTCGTCTGTCCATTTGCGCGTGAGCTGCAATACAGTATCTCTGTCGGCTACAGGAAAAGCCCCCAATAGTGCATCTGGCGCTATGGGGGTATTTTGCTTGATGTAGGTAATCAGTTCCTTTTTGAGTGTAGCCAGCGGCATGTGCTGGTGCTGATGAGTAGCACACACATCGCAATGACCACAATCGGTATCAGCCGCCTCGCCAAAATAGCGGAGCAATAAACGCTCGCGACAGACTGCTGTATTTTGCAGGTAGGCTATCATAGCAGCAGTGCGCTCCTCGTGGCGTTTGCGCAACAGCTGTATTCGGCGTAGATTGATAAGTAGGTGACTACTATCAACCCTGTAGTGATGGAAAAACAACTGCGGTCCGTCGCCGGGCTTATTGTATTCTAGCACACCCATTGCTACCATCCTACTCAAGGCTTGTAACACCTCATCTCGGGGTATGCGCAACTGGCGGGCAACTGCGGTTTCGCTGATGCGGGTGGGAAAATGAAAAATACTGCTGTACATACGCAGGAGGCCTACTGATACATAGGCAAGCTTGGGATGAAAGTTTTGTAGGCTATCTAAGGTGTGCCTATCTGCCAAAAACTGCACTGTGGCAGGACGGTAAACGGCATCTGTGAGGGTCCATAAACCTTCGCGCTCCAACAGTTTGAGTGCGTGAATAGCCTCTGTAGGCCGCAACTTGAACCTGCTGCAAAACTCCTCCAGATCAAATGCAAAGTACTTATCGGGCTGGGCCGCTATGGGAACCTGCAAATAATCGGCTACTGCCTGATATACCTGACGCAAGTACGCCTCGGGCGGGTAGTGCAAAGCGGTACTATCGTACAGGCGTTTGATATCGGCATTGTTGTAGAGTGCAGTAGCTACAGATGGCAAACCATCTCTACCAGCCCTGCCAGCCTCTTGATAGTAAGCCTCGGGATGCTCAGGAGCATCGTAGTGCACTACCTGGCGCACATCGGGCTTATCTATACCCATACCAAAGGCGGTAGTAGCAGCCATTACATTCACCTCCCCGTCCATCCACTGCCGCTGAGCCTCATCGCGCAGCTCACGGCTTAGCCCTGCATGATACACTGCAGCAGAGGAATGATTACTATTGAGGTAGGCACCTATATTCTCGGTTTGTTTGCGGCTGCGACAGTACACAATACTACAGCCCGTTACCAACTCTAGTAATGTATCGCCACTTTTGTTTTCGCTGTAATTGACGGCATAATGAATATTGGTACGAGCAAAACTCATTTTGAAAACAGCAGGCTGCTTCATGCGCAAACTAGCAGCTATATCCTGCTGCACCTCTGGAGTGGCAGTAGCCGTGAGGGCAAGCACAGGCACCTGAGGGAAAATATACCTAACATCTGAAATAAGGAGGTAGGATGGCCTGAAATCATGCCCCCATTGCGATATACAATGTGCCTCATCTACTGCTATCATAGATACATCCATCTCCTTTACATAGTCTGTAAATAGTCTGGTTTGTAGTCGCTCTGGCGACAGATAGAGTAACTTATAATCGCCTGCTACAGCCTTGCTCAGCATCTGCTTTACCTCGTTGTAGTGCATGCCTGAGTGCAAACAGTCTGCAGCTATGCCGAGTTGCTGCAACCTAGCCACCTGATCTTGCATGAGTGCTATGAGCGGCGATATGACCAAACATAAACCTGGAGCTACCAGTGCAGGTACCTGATAACAAACTGATTTGCCACCACCTGTAGGCAGCAAAGCCAAGGTATCATTTCCAGCTAATATACTGCCTATGATATCTCTTTGCAATGGTCTGAATTCATCGTAGCCCCAGTATTGTTTTAATATGTCCTCTGGTGTGCTCAATAGCTAGTGGTTGTGGTGCTAAAAGTAATGGTTATTGAGAAGATATAAACAAAAAAGACAGACATCAGCTTGCGCTGGATAGTCTGTCTCTATATAGATAATCAACCCCTATTCTTTGTTATGGCAATGTAACGGCTACTGTAGTACCAGCTGGCTGAAAGGTAAGCGTGGCCTGATTGTCGCAAGCGGGTGTATTGCCATAGTTGAGGGTACGAGTGCGCCCTCCAGGCAGAGAATACACAATAGAACCAGATTTTACCCATTGACAATTAGTAGCTACAACAAGCGGCAATGAATCGGCAATGGCTACATTGACTACTCCTGAACTTCTAATAATAGTACCCGAACCAATAATTTTGTACTCATCGTCTGTCCATATTGTAGGTGTATTGTACCCAGAAGTCCAAGTGCGCACTCTGCCCCAGTTAGGGGTGATCACAGTGCCGTCGGGCTTGGTTATGGTACCAGCCACAGACACATTAAAGTAAGGCTGTCCTAAACTGTTTCTGCCCATGTTGGTTACAGTTTTAGTACCCTCTACTTTATTGTCATTCTGATAGTAATTGCTAAAAGTGATAGTGTGGGCAGCATTACTATCGGCATAGTTCCCAGTATAATTTATCAATATTTTCCCTCTTCTGTTTCGACCATCAGAACACATACAATTTGTAGTGCCAAAATCTATTGTTATCAAATTGGGTACTTTGGTAATTGCACCACATGCAGTAGTCTTAAGACTACCTGTACCTGTATACCCAGCAGCTAAATCTGACAAAACCTGAACATCATCAAATAACTTTTCAGATAGGACTTGGTCACTGGCATAGCCAGTATCATTGCTGTCTTCAGCGATTTTATCTTTTTTGTTGCAGGCAACCATTGCAGATAATGCCACGGCTAGTAATCCAGCCTTGTAAATAGATTTTGTGTGTTTCATCGTTTAATTTTTAGGTTATTAAAATGAATTTGTGCTAAACTTCAAATGAAAATAATTCAAACCACTACTTACTTAGTTGTTTGTTTTGTTGTTTTTGTTTCATGTTTTTGAGTCTCTTCACTAACATCTGCTTAAACTCGCGCTCTGCTATGTACATATCTGCCAGTTGACGACTGGTGATTACCTTTAGAAAACGGTCGTTGTAGCCCCTCTTTAGCTCTATAATTTGCTGCTGATAGTCGAGGTCATCTTCTACATATTGGCGCACAGTCATATTGCCCGGTCCTTCTTCCAACTCGTCTAGTTTATACTTTTTCACGAAGGGCGCTCTAATAGCCCTGAAATCGCTTTCATAGTTTTTATAGACAGGTACAAAAGCCGCAGATTGCTCTGGTGTTAGCTGCAATCGATCTGCCATGTAAGCCATCTTAGCTGCATGTATTCTTTGCTGTGCTGGTTTTGTTTGCTTGGCATAAGCAACAGAAGCGGTTAACAACATAAGGAACATTGACAAAATTAATTGTGCAAACTGGCTTGTTTTTTTCATACTATTTTTTGTTTATCAATTGTAATATTCGGTATCCCATCCTGTTTGGTCGAGATAATAGATAATTTCCTTGGGTTCTACCTCAGTTGTATTAGTGAGGTCGGAGATATCAGGTAAACTGGTCATTTCGGGCTTTGCATTGTCAGCGAAATAAGCTTCAATATCCCTATCGGCCACTACAAAAGCTACTTCGGCTTTATTCTTCCCTTCGTTTTGTCTTTGCAATGACACAGTAATTGCTGCACCTACCATCATTAATAACATGGCTGCTGCCGCCCACCTTATAGTAGTAAAAGATAGCAATCTTACTTCTTTCTTGGGCGCTACCTTGCTCGTCACTTCTTTAGCCAAACCATCGAAGTACGATGATGGCACCTGATGGGGCATATCCTTGTAAATAGGTAAGCTATTACTACTTCCTATTTCGGTGTTACTTAGCACATTTTGCGCCAAATCTGAAAAATATCCTTGAGGAACGTTGTAGGGCATACCTACTTTGCTACCTGCCAGGCTGCTATTGAGTATGTTGAGTTCGTCGTTTATTTCTTCTTTCATTTTATTGTATTCTTATGACTCACAAACAAAGAGATAGTTTAATTCTTGCCTAAAAATTCTTCAACTTTTTTTACGGCATGGTGGTAAGATGCTTTTAGTGCTCCTACCGAAGTACCCAATATTTGGGACATATCTTCGTAGGGTGTTTCGTCGTAGTATCTCATGGCAAATACTAGTTTCTGTTTTTCGGGTAAGGTACCGATGGCTTGTTGCAATTTCCACTCAATTTTCGCCGGATCGAACTGAGGCTGTGCATGTAGCCGATTCTGAAAAAACTCGTCATTACCGTCTATTGGCACGGCTACGTATTTTTTTTGAGCATTGAGCCAAGTTAGGGTTTCGTTGGTAGCAATGCGGTAGAGCCATGTAAACAGGTTCGCCTCTTGCCTGAAGTTGGCGAGGTTGTTCCACACCTTGATGAATACATTTTGGAGTATATCATCTGTATCATCATGGGTGACCACAAGACGTCGTATGTGCCAGTAGAGCCGCTGCTGATACTTGTGTACCAGTGCTGTGAAGGCACTATGCTGCATGTCTGCCTTAGCAAACAAAGCGATTATTTCTTCATCGGTATATAGGTCGTGGCCGGCTTGCATGCAGCTTTTTCGTTTATACTTACCTTCTTAAGACAATATTACCAGTAAAAGGTTTAATGCGTGTGGTATAATATTTTATGCAAGAGTTACGGTGCTTTAAAACAACGATATAGATGTATTGAACAAGCACCAATGACAATAGGTTTGTGTGTAGTTATAAAGTTGCAAAGCACTACCCTGCTAATGAAACACCTATGAGTCTGCCGATGCCAAAAGTTATAGCTGCAGCAATAAGCCCAAATAATACCTGACGGAAACCAGAATACCAAACACTTTTGCCCGTAAAAAGTGTGATAGCCGACCCAATAAGAAACAAACCAGCTGCACTGCAAGCAATACTAATGGCAATAGCCGTAACGCCCTTTGTGAAAAAGAATGGTATGACGGGAATAACAGCACCTATCGCAAATAGTATAAAAGAATAAATAGCAGCCTCCATGGCAGATCCTTTTAGTTCTTCAGGATTGATACCCAGTTCTTCTTTTATGAGTACTTCATGAGCATGAGCTGTGTTCAACATGATATCCGCTGCCATTTTTAAGGCTTGTTCTTCGGGTATGCCCTTTGCCATGTATATGAGGGCGAGTTCCTTTTCTTCACCCTCAGGATTGGCTTCTATTTCTTCTTTCTCTAGTTGTATTTGGTTTTCATAGAGCTCTTGGGAACTTTTTACTGATATCCATTCACCTAAAGCCATAGAGAGCGCACCAGCCAACAAGCCTGCTACGCCGGCCAGCAATACGCCACTCTGACCGGTTGTAGCACCTGCTATGCCCATTACCAAACTGAAATTTGAAACCAAACCATCATTGCCACCCAAAACTGCAGCCCTAAGTGCGTTGCCACCTACAGAGCGATGTTTGCTCTCAAATTTTGCCAGATTAGTTCCTGTTACTTTGGCTTCATTGTCTAACAAAGAACGCAATATCTTAACATGATTCGTTTCGGCACCAGTAATAGCTGCTCCGCTTTGTTTCTTAGCTACTATAACTGCGTTAGAAATACTTTTTTCGGTATCCATCAGCACCGCTAGCACATAGTCGTACCCGAAAATCTTGCCAATTCTATCGAGCACTTTGGCTCTAGCAGAAGGCGGCGGCAGAATCACAGAACCAGTATTCAATTTTCGTAAAAAGGCCTCTGCATGCCCCTTTTCGATATCGCTCATTTGTCTGAAGACATTGGCTATTGTTTTGTCTTCTTCTACTTCAGCCAGTCTGCTGTATAAAAAGCTGGCATCTACTTCGGTTTGTAAGTTTTTGTTTTTCATTATTGGGCGAGGGACTTTTTTATCTTTAGTAGGTTAGAATGACCAAAAACTGATTTGTAAAAAAAAATTAGGTACAGCGGCAACAGATCTGGTCAATGAGCTATGATGCGTGTTTGTTGTTATTTTATTTCAGTTTAGTATGATTTGATAAAATCCCACACCCTTCGTATCGTCTACCTAGCAATGTTATGCATTAAAGATGTCTGTTGCTATGACTGTAGTCATAACATAATCAACACAGATTTATTTATAACATTTCCTACAGCATTGGTTTTGTGGTTTTGCGTAACTTTCGACAAATTTTCTGCATGAAACGCGTATTTATTGTTATTGCTCTTTCGCTCACAGCTACAATGAGTTATGGACAAAAAAACAAAAAAGAAAAAACCAGCGAACCTCTACCCCCACCACGTGTATGGATAGCTAATATACCTAGCTACAACACTACTCACGACCTCATGGTGGCCAATTATACCCTTATTACAGACTCTGTAGGCTGCAAGGTATCGGGGTTTACGGTGTCGCTGAGTGCGCCTGGGCAACCATTTTTCGGGCCGCTTTATGTGAATGGGAACGAGATGTCACAATCACAAAAGGACCTTATAAAAAGATGGGACTACCCTAAGGTAACCGTACACATACAGGACATACACCTTAACTGCCATGAGACAGACGCTACGTCGCCTGCACTACAGTATACCTACAACGATTGATAGCTAGCAAACAAATATCCTCAACTCTGTTGCCATACCTAGCAGGTATGGTATGGGGATGGTGTGTCTTGTCGACAGGTGTACCAGTATGTGCACAAAACACCCCTCAAAAAGTGCCTGTGATAACACTGGGCAGAATAGCCGCACCATCGCTGAAAAACGGCAAACTGACACCCACGACTACCACCAGACAGGAAATACTAAAAAATGGGCTGCTGCTGGCTGACGTGAATAACTGCCGGGTGACGGAGTACAAGTTTACACTACTGGCGCCCAACAAGGGCTTCTACGGGCCTATCTATGTGACGGGTGGTGAACTGACCGACTCGCTAAAAAACAAGATAAAAAGCCAAAGCGGACCTAACGTAAAGATATATATAGAAGATATAAAAATGAACTACCGGGGCAACCTGATGGATGCCAACCCAGTAGTGCTACGATATGATGAGTAAGCCAATGCCATTATGCTGATATGTGCGTAGCGGCTAATGTGTGTACATTCTTCACTCTTATACCACGATCGGTTTGCTCTAGGGTGCAACATTCGTTGATGGGGTCGTGCTCTAGAAATAATGTCCAATTGTTCATTACTGCCTCGCCTAGCAATTGGCGTTTCTCTCTAAGGGTATCCATAGGGCGCATATCATACGCCATCACCCATGGCATAGACA
Source organism: Sphingobacteriales bacterium (assembly GCA_027484425.1). Taxonomy (GTDB): domain Bacteria; phylum Bacteroidota; class Bacteroidia; order Chitinophagales; family Chitinophagaceae; genus Nemorincola. The sequence continues at coordinate 46,524 of JAIXSZ010000022.1, read as the reverse complement.
CATGGGCTACGCTGGGGACCAGATCGGCACAATAGAGAATGGTTTGGTTGTTGCAATTGATTTGCGGTAGCATCATGGCATCTGTGTGGCCATTAACCAACCTTACCCTTATATCGGGCATCCATTCGTCGCCATCAGCTATTTCTAGCAGACGCAGTTGGCCACTGTCCATAAGTGGCTGAATGTTTTCTTTGAGGAAGGAGGCTTTTTCTCGTTCATTGGGGTTGATGGCCGACTCCCAGTGCGATTTATGACTCCAGTATACTGCGTTTTTGAACGCTGGTACCAGTTTGTCGCCATCGCGCTTGATGGCACCACCGCAATGGTCGAAATGGAGGTGAGTAAGGAACACATCGGTGATATCGAGGGTGGTGAGGCCCAGTGCTGCTAGTCCTTTTTCTATACTATCGTCGCCATGGGGGTAATAATGGCTGAAGAATTTTTCGTCTTGTTTGTTGCCCATGCCTGTGTCTACCAGTATGCGGTAGTTGCCGTGCTCTATGAGCAGGCAACGCATGGCCCAGGTACACATATTTTTATCATCGGCTGGGTTTACCTTGTTCCACATAGACTTAGGTACTACCCCAAACATGGCACCGCCATCGAGCTTGAAGTATCCGGCATTGATAGTATGTAGTTTCATAACATATGGATTGTAACGTGTGTAATGATGTGGGCTACCCTATGACCGAGTAACTACCTGTAAAGTTAGTTTATCCTATTCATTCCTTTCTATCCATTTATTATCTGTTTGCGAATAAGATGGTTTACGGTTTTCCGGTTTGTTTCCGGTCATTTCATGTGTTTTTTAGTGTAACTCGTTGATTATCAATACTATTCATTTTTCCGGTAGCAAGGCATTTTCCGATAGTTATTGTGATAAATGTGGGTTGTTTTCGTTTCTTTATTTGCTGATTATTTTTAGTCATATATGGTTTATTTTTCATTTCCTGCATTTTCCGGTTTGTTTCCGGTCATTTCATGTGTTTTTCAGTGTAACTCGTTGATTATCAATACTATTCATTTTTCCGGTAGCAAGGCATTTTCCGGTAGTTATTGTGATAAATGTGGGTTGTTTTAGTTTCTTTATTTGCTGATTATTTTTAGTCATATATGGTTTATTTGCCATTTCCTGCATTTTCCGGTTTGTTTCCGGTCATTTCATGTGTTTTTCAGTGTAACTCGTTGATTATCAATACTATTCATTTTTCCGGTGGGTATGTATTTCCTGGCGGATACTATGGTGTTTTGCAGCATAATTTGGGGTGCTGGGATATTGGGATGATGTATCGTGCTGGTGGTCATAAAAATGAAGTAAAGACATAATGATAGTGGGTTTTATGGGATAATGAATAAAATAGACTGCGCTCTACTGATGCCGCAAAAAGTGCACCAACTTCTGCCAAAACAGGTGTGGCAGGGATTAAGATATCCACAATTTGAGATATGGATTTTATGCAAGTGAAAAAGAGTGGTAGAAAGTTGGACACAAGTAAAAAGATATGCGCCAAATTTAGCTATGAATCCTAGTGTCAAATGGGATTTCTGCTTATTTCTATTCTATCGAAATTGGCTTTAGTACAGTATTAGTACCATATTTATTATTTAAGTACTCTTTAGCATCATAAATATTTACAAATCGATAGCCGCCATCATGATCAACAAAAAAATATTTTTGAGTTCTGTTTTTTTCCAAAATTTCAAGTTCGATCCTATCTCCTGAATGCCAAAAATAAAATGTCGCATTGGATAATCTTTGCACCTCGCTACGTGTAATATAGTTAAGGTTATAGTGTAAGTTCGATAGTCTGTTCTTCTTTTGTCCATCAACAATTTCCATTTTATACCTGATAGGCATTGATTCTCCACCATACGTTTCTATGAATAGTTTGTTATTTTCATCATACATAAATGCACCGATAGGAAATAAAAAACGATAAGCTGCAGTGTCTCCATCAATTTTTGCTTTTACATAGTCTTCGCGCACCCATGCCCTACTCTTGGTTTGCGAATATGTGCTGAACGAATAAGGTAAAAAAATCAGAAACATTATACTTTTCATCATTTATATTGTATTGTTTTGATGGATAAAACGAAATTTTTGTAGTGTAAAGAGTGTGCACCACTTTTGGGAGTGATGGACATAGAGTGCACCACTACCCTAGTGCCGCAAAAATTGCGCCAATGTGGGTATAGTAGCGTTTATTTTATCTACACTTTGTGTTTTGGGATTATTGAAAGTGAATGACGTGCTTTTGCCAAGTGTTTTTCTGCCGACACGCTAGCAGATGGTGAGCAATACCAACGACCGCGGAAAGGATTAAGCTGCTGGAAAGTGAAGGCGTTCAGGAGAACGAATTTTATTGATTTTTGCATTTGACCCTTCGGAACAACTGGAAGAACGAGGACTTGCGCCAAATTTATTATTTAACACTTGAACCAAAGGGGGTAAGGTCAGGGAATTTCTCTTGCAGTGTATTAATGAAGTAATTCAGACTAGGGTTTAATGCGGATTTCTGAGATAGTATACGGTGGTCTTTCATTTCCTTGGAAAGCAAGTCATAATGTTTCCCGTCCAGATAGTTCTTTTGGTGTATGGAAAAGCCTTGCTTTTTGCAGTATGCTTCCAGTGTTTCTGCACAGTTAACCATTTTACCAGAATGTGCCTTTTGAGTTGTATTAAATGGCAATAACCAACACTCAATTTCGTGTACACAAATAGCAAATATTATTTTGTCCATTTGAGTATCATAAAAATCTTTCCCGATGTGCTTAATCAGTGTTGTTTTTAATTGTTCAATGAAAGCACCGAGTTCTTCCTGCTTATTTCCAATGTGTTTGATGCCTTCTACCCATTCTACGCATTCATCTGAATCTATTTGCACAACAACAAAATCATTAAATTCAAAGCTGGTTTTGAATTCGTCTGACCCGAGGTATTTTAAAACATTACCCCAACCTATAGGCTCATAATCTTTGGGTAGCAGACGAGTGATAGGTAAGTCTTTATTTTTAAAGAAGCCTATTAGCAGATTCTTTACCACCTTGAAATCCGTAAGTCCTTCCCCTGCTACTGCAAATCTCATTATTCAATAGTTTCAGGTTGTCCGCCAATGTAGCCCCGCATCCATGCTTCAGATAGCTTTATTTTCGAGGGGGCTTTATCTATGCTATCTGCAATTGTTTCTCCATCAGCATTACGCCTAACCACAAATAGTTTTTGCTCCGGGTCATTGAGGTCAAGCCCGTCTAACACAAAGGGATTGTGTGTGGTAAGTATAATCTGCTTGTCATGTTTCTTAGCCAACGCTACAAGATTCCGTATCAGCTCCTCACACAACTTAGGATGAAAGGATGCCTCTATGTTATCTATGGCAAAGAAAGCAGGTGTTTCCTTGCTAATGATTAGTGAGATGTAGAACAGTAGGAACAGAAAGCCTTCATTTACATTGTGCTGATTGAGGGTTACATCGGGCATATGCCTGTCTTTAACGACAAGACTGCTTCTGCCACTCACCTTGTCAAAAACAGCCTCAAAATCATCAAACCATTCTATGACATGCAGATATTTTCTTAACTCATTTATTGTTTCCTCTCCATAGTTTTCATAAAAAACTTGCAGGACATAAAATAAGCCTTCGCCCTTTACGCCTAATGGCTGTATTTGGCTTTCTTCCTCAAATTTCCTTAATGAACTTATTTCAGGACTATAAATTATGAAATTCGAAATCCAAATATGAAAGTTGTCAACTCTTTGAACTTGATCAAGAACTTTTGATTCAGTAAGTATTTTTCTAACTTTATTGAAGCCTTTTTGTTCCTCCTTATTCTCATCAATTTCCTCTTGCATTAGCCTTTTAAAAAACTCAGATAAGTCAAAATCTCCCACCCGTACTCCTGTTTTCTTTTTATGGTATGCGTAAGCAAGTGAATTTAGATTATTATCCAACTCAAGCTCTTCAATCGTTTTCCATTTTAATACTGGTCCAGAATCCTGATTTATAGATAGTTCAACCTTAATAGATTCTCCGCTAAACCCTACAGAGATTGACATAGGTGGATTCTCCTTTAAAAACGCACTCTTCATCAATTTGGCACTTGCTGTCCTTATCCCCCTAGACCCCAAAAACTCATTATCCAATTTATCTGCAGATGCAGCACCGCCAAAGGCAATTGCCTCCAGTATATTAGATTTGCCGGAGCCATTTGCACCTATCAGCACATTGAACCTACCCAGAGGGAGGGTTAATTCCTGAACCGATTTAAAGTTGTTTATTTTAATTTCTGTAATCACTTGCTGTAAATGTTAAGTAAATGTACTCCCCAAAAATAACAAAACCCATCGTGCAATGGAATTTGTTGTTTCTATAACTTATTAAGCAATCATAACCCGCACTGGCACAGTGTGTGAATTTTACGCAAGTGAAAAACACTTACCGATAGTTTGACGGGAGTGGAAAACACTCCTCGCACCAAGTTTGTCTTTGAAGATTTAAGCCAAATTGCGCTCGGGAGAACGAGTTTTATTGGTTGTTCCAGTTGAATCGAAGGAACAAATGGGACAAAGAGCGGAAAGGTTTACCGCACGCTGTTCTCATCAACGTCAATTTCATTTTTACGAATGACACGAAATTCCTTTAAATATAGAACATTATCAACATTGAGATATAAACATATTACAGCGTCTAACTTGCTTTTTGCACTTCTGTGCCTCAGCTTTATTGAAAAATAGTCTATTCGTCGTTTTTCTGTAGGAGAATACGTATTATATCTAGATGGTGCACCAACTACTTTAATCAAATTGAAGTTTTTATATTTTAATAATTCGCTGGAGTCATTAACTACAAGAATCTTTTTGCCGTTAATATTACAATTACATTTGGGCGTAAAAGTGTATGATGGATCAAATATTATATTATAATCCCTCAAATAAAATACAGAATCAAACCGTGCTCTTAAGATTGTGTTAATATCATGTAATTTCAATATACTATCCACAACTTGATCGTTTATATAATCAACCTTAGGCTTTATAGTATCTGTACTCCAATCATACTTACCATCAACTAATCGGCACAATTCGATATTACGCTTTTCTAATTCTATTCCCTTGACAATATTCTTTAACAACATACAATTACTTGTTTGCTTTTGCCCTGATGCGTTAAGAGAATACAACAATAAGCTTACTATTAAGATGCGATGCATTTAAGGGTACTTTTTTGACGATAAATATTAATTTGGTATACTTTGTAAGGTTTTATTACCCTCTTCATTCGAATTTGCTTTTTTCACAACATTATCTATAATCCCAGCTATATTTTTTGAATTGAATGGCTCAAATCCTTTTATTACATCTGGTGAAAATTAGATCAGTAGAGAAGGATTCTTTTTGGTTGTTAAAGTTGACCCTACGGAACAAGTGGAACAACTGGATAACTGGGTATATCTAATTTACAACTTAAGGATACACAATAGTATTGTTGTTGTTTGTGAGGTACTCTGCACTGATACTATATCGTTTTAGAACTAAGTAGTTAGCTCTTATTACACTCCAGTCGGTGTTTTCAATTGTTTCTGCATCAAAAATATAGAAGGCCATAGTGTCTGATGGCATTTTGTCGATAACTTCATTCCACTTTACTTGTGAAGAAATTCCATATTTGTCGTTTGCTTCAATTTTTTGCATTGTAGGCTTAGTGGACGGCAATGTAGTATCGGGATACGGAAATTCAGAATTAACCCTTTCCTCGTAATAGTAAATACTCTTATATGTGTTGTTAACGACATAGAGCATGTAAAATTTTTCTGCGAAAAATGGAGGTTCATCACAGGAAGACACAGTTAGCAATAATATAATTAATGCACTTAAAATGGTTTTCATAGATAGTTATTTTAATTAGTTGGGTATCAATACTCATACAAATCCCAATTCACACCAAATTTAGAAAAGCGTGTTTTTGCGTGTCTGTTTGCTCGTATTTCTGTACATTCAGCACCTAAGGCACTGGGTATACCTATCTAATAAAATTAGTACAACTTTACTACATGCTTAAGGATACACAATAGTGTTATTGTTGTTTCTGAGATACTCTGCACTGATACTATATCGTTTTAGAACCATGTAGTTGGCTCTTATTGTATACCAGTCGGTACTATCAAAAACATTTGCATCAAAAAGATAGATCGACATTGTATCGGATGGGGTGTCGTTTACAATATCTTCCCATTTTTTGGGCGAACTATATGATATTCTGTCTAAAGCTTTTATTCTTCGAATTGAGGGCTTAATAGTTGGTAGAGTAGTATCAGGGTACTGAAACTCCCTTCCATTATCCATATAGTATATTATATCTTTCGTAGAGTTATTGACTATAATCAACGGATAGAACCTCTCAGCAAAAAAGGGCACACCGTCCTTGCAAGAATTATTGCAAAGAAGTGTACATAACAATGAGAATAATAATATTAATTTATTTTTCATAGATATTGTATTTATACATTAGTTAGTAGAATATCCATAGTACTCATGATCATTCCAATTCACACCAAATTTAGAAAAGCGTTTTTTAGCGTAGCGGTTTGCTCGTAATTCTGTTCAATACCATATCAAAAAAAAACTTATCATTATTCAGCTTGTCGAATATAGGTACAAATGGTGGGTTTGGCATAAAATTACAGTCGTAAATTTAAAGTGGTTGAATTATTTTTATGTATTATAAATTAGTGATTAAAATAATAAGGATTGTGTGCGTGTTTTCCCTCAAAGCGCGCGCTAAACCCCGACGCTTTGCACAGGGCTAGGATTGGGATTCGCAATGACCCTCATTTTTATTGGTTTTTTATAGTGTGTAACGGAGCCAAGCCCCACCCTGCCCCGCCAGTACAAGCGAGTGACACAAAGCCCGCTGCTAGTAGTGCTATGGCTGGGAGACAAAAATAAATGAAACAGGGTGTGGATTAGTTGGAGTCGCGGGTTCGCATGGCTATGAAGAGGATGATGGCACCGATGGCAAAGAAGCCGATGAGGGCTATGATGGCGGTGCGCATATTGAGGATACTATCGATGAAGCCAAAGGACAACATGCCGATGACGATGGCGAGTTTTTCGGTGACATCGTAGAAACTAAAGAAGGAGGTGGTGTCGTGGGTGGGTGGCATTAGGCGGGAGTAGGTGGAGCGGCTGAGCGACTGTATGCCGCCCATGATGATGCCTACTACGGCGGCTACGATGTAGAATTGTGTGGCGGTGTAGGTGTAGTAGGCAGCTATGCATACGCCGATCCAGACGAGGACGACGACAAACAGGACGGGGAGATCGCCGAATTTGTCGGAGAGCTTTGCCATGAGGTAGGCACCGGCAATGGCTACTAGCTGTATGACGAGTATGGCGCCTATGAGTTGGGAGGTCTCGAGCTTGAGCTCCTTGCTGCCAAAGATGGTGGCTGCGAGCATAACCGTCTGTACGCCCATGCTGTAGAAGAAGAAGGAAAGTAGGTAGGTTTTGAGGCGTGGCAGGTGGCGTATCTGCTGCCAGACTTTGCGGAGTTCTTTAAATCCGTTGGAAAGTACGCTGCTGCCGGGGGCTGCTTGGACTGCGGTGCTGGCGGGGAGGCGGGCAAAGGGTATCTGTGCGAAACCGATCCACCAGAGGCCTACGAGGACAAAGGAGAGGCGGGGTGCAAAGGAATCGTCGGTGATGCCAAAAAGGGCGGGCTGCAGCACAAACAAAAAACAGATAAGTTGTAGGAGCACGCTGCCTATGTAGCCATAGGCAAAACCCTGTGCGCTGACACGGTGACGATCGGGAGGGAGGGCGATCTCGGGCAGGTAGGAGTTGTAGAACACGAGGCTGCCACAATAGCCGAGGGCGGCTATGGAGGAGCAGATAATGCCGAGCTCGAGGGTGTGACGGGTGAAAAAGTATAAACAACAGCAGGAGATGGCGCCCATGTAGCAAAATAGCTGCATGAAGCGTTTTTTGCTGCCCTGAGCGTCGGCGATGGAGGAGAGTATGGGCGATAAGATGGCTATGACGAGGTAGGCGGCGGCGATGGAATAATCGAACAGGGCACTGTTTTTGACCTGAATGCCAAAAAATGAAACCATATCGGACACGACTACGCCATCTTTAGAGACAGTGGTGACAGCGTTGTAGTAGGCAGGGAATATGGTGGAGGTGATGACGAGGTTGTAAGCAGAGTTGGCCCAGTCGTACATAGACCATGCACGCTGCACCCTGCGCGACGAGGTGATGGTGGGAGTAGTGGCGGTGTTCATGTGACTAAAGTAATAGTTTTGGGTGGAATTTGGAATTTGGGGTTTGGAATTTGAGATTTGCAGAATGGGATACCGAGAAATACCAAAAGGCAAGGTACTGGACTACATAAAAGCTACGTATGAGGGTAAGGTGGTGACCGACTCGAGGTCGCCGGCGGGCAACTGGCTACAGTTTACGCTGGAGCACATAGAAAAAGGCAAGGCGACGCTGAGCACTGAGGTGCGCACAGAAATGACCAACCCCTACGGACATATACATGGTGGAATGATGAGCCTGGTGATAGATGAGGCCATAGGCTGGGCTGTGGTGAGCCTGGAGACTGATATGCACTACACATCGCTGACGCTGAATGTGGACTTTCTGTATGCGATAAAGGATGGTGAGCGGCTGAGGGCTAAGAGTGAGGTGCTGAGAACGGGCAAAAAAATAATAAATGTGGAGTGCCATGTGTATGACATGAACGACCGTATACTGGCCCGCGCCAACAGCAACCTGATAGTGACTGGTATGGAATATAACAGCTAATGTGACAGTAGGAACCACAGAAAAACGAAACAAAACGATAATAAAATAATAACCATGGCACAGTTGACACACAGCAGCAGTCTGCTGGATACGGAGGCACTGCAACAGCTATCTGCTGCCCGAGTGGCAATAGTATATACGGAATGGAATGACACGATAGTAGCTGCCCAACTGGAGGGCTGCAAGCGCGTGTTGACAGCATGGGGGGCAACAGTGGTGCGGGAGGTAGTGGTGCCGGGGGCGTTTGAGCTGCCCTATGGCTGCAAACATGCATGGCAGAGCAGTGTGGGTAAGGACAATGAGCCGGAGGCGATAATAGCGTTTGGGGCAGTAATAAGGGGTGGTACGCCGCACTTTGACTATGTGTGCCAAGCGGCAACTGATGGTATACTGCAACTGAACCTGACACTGCCTGTGCCGGTAATATTTGGGGTGCTGACGCTGGACACTACCGAGCAGGCATGGGAACGCCTGGGTGGTGTACATGGCCACAAGGGTGAAGAGGCTGCTCTGACAGCACTGAAGATGGTGAAGATGGTAAGGGGAAATTAAAACAACTGCCCCTGCTGCATGCCGCCTAGGGTTTTGCGCTCATGGTCGAGTAGCCATTTTTTGCGCTGGAGCCCACCACCATAACCGGTGAGGCTGCCGTTTTCGCCTACTACCCGGTGGCAGGGTATGATGATGGCTATACCATTGTCGCCATTGGCACCGGCTACGGCACGAATGGCTTTTTCGTTGCCAAGAAAAATAGATTGTTGTTTGTAAGAGCGGATAGCGCCGTAAGGTATTTGTTGTAATGCTTGCCACACCTGCTGCTGAAATGGAGTGCCTATGAGGTGGAGGGGAAGCTGAAACTCTGTGCGTGTGCCGCTGAAATATTCTTGTATTTGCTGCTCCAGTAGATCGAAAAAAGGATGATGCCCTTGCTGAAAGGTGGTGCCGGCGTGGGTTTCGATGCGCTTGATGATGCTGTCTATACTGCGACGGTACTCGAAGTCGAACAGGCAGATGCCAGTATCTGTGGCACCCATCAGCATTTTGCCTAGTGGTGTATGGGTGTGGGAGAGATAGAGAATAGGTGACATGGGGATGAATGGCGAATGTGCCCATAAAAATACAGCATACCCTGCATGATGCGAGGTATGCTGTAAGAAAAATATTCAGAGCAAACTAAAGTTGCTTAAACTTCTCTTTGAAAGTGGCAATGATATCGGAGGAGATGAACTTGCCAGCCAGCTCTATCTTGTTGCGGAATGCCACTGCGTGTGATATGCCATGACCGATGATAACTGGCTTGTTGATACCCAATACTGGCGTGCCACCATACTGCTCAAAGTTGAAGGTATTGAGGAATTCATCTTCCACACCTCTTTGTACTTTGAAGATATCGTACACAGACTCAGCCATCTTGATGATGACATTGCCTACAAAACCCTCGCATACTATCACCTCAGCTTTGTCGTAGAATACATCTCTGCCTTCTATGTTGCCAATGAAGTTGATACCCTTTAGTTCTTTGAGCAACGGATAAGTAGCCTGAGCAAGGATGTTGCCCTTGCCTTCTTCCTCACCTATGTTCATCAGTCCTACTTTAGGATTGGGCATGCCCATGATGTACTGAGAGTATATAGAGCCCAACTGTGCAAACTGTACCAGATGTTCTGGTTTGCAGTCGGCGTTGATACCTACATCGAGCATACAGTTGAACTTACCGTCCATTCTGGGTACTGGAGTAGCTATTGTGGGGCGCAATACCCCTTCGATAGTCTTGACAGAATACATAGCACCAACCAACATAGCACCAGTGTTACCGGCACTAATGAAGGCATCGGCAAGACCCTTAGCCAACATACCAAAACCAATAGCAATGCTAGAGCCCGGCTTTTCTTTGAATGCACGGGTAGGATGTTCGTCCATACCTATGACATCGTTAGCCTGAACGAAAGTATACCTGTGGGTGTATGCCTCTATCAACGGAAGATAAGGGGCGGCAGCACTTTCGTCGCCAATGAGCAACATATGCACCGGCGAATCGGGCATTTGCTCAAAAAACAACTGCACACCTTTTATAGCTTCTGCGGGGGCGAAGTCGCCGCCCATAATATCAAGCCCTATCTTCATAGTTGAAAATAGTTTGGTTATTGAATAGTTTCAATATCTTCAGCAGCAGCTGACTCGGCAGGAGACTTGTCTACTACCACGTTGCCACGATAGTACAATTTTCCTTCTACCCAATGCGCACGGTGACGCAGATGGCTTTCGCCTGTAGTTCTGTCGATGCTCCAGGTTTCTGCAGTTGCCTTGTAGTGAGTCCTGCGTTTTGCGCCTCTTTGCTGCGAGTGTCGTCTTTTAGGATTAGGCATTTTACTTAATTTATAATTGTTAACTTGTTATATAATAATAGCTACCGCAAAGGTAGAATTAGTTTTTGTTATTGTCAGTTGCTTCTTCGTCAATTTTTATTCCCTTCAGCGCTTTCCACAGTGGGTTGGTTGGCTCTTCCTCCTCTTCCTCTTTTTCTGCCAAACTATCCAGCAACTTCAGTACTTCTTCGTTGCAGCCCGGTTTACCTTGTTTAGTATCGGGGTGTATGCGTTGTAGCGGCACACTCAGCATCAGAAACTCATACATCCACACACTTACATCTATCACTGTATCGGCTCGAGATATAAACACCACATCGTCCTCTTCCTCTGGTATCTCTGTTTCGTCAACCCCCATCAACTTAATGACCAAACTGAACTCGTCCCACAGCTTCAGCTCAAAATCTTCTCCACACCTGTCGCAAGCTACGGTTACTTTACCATCTATGTCAAACTTCAACATGAAGAAATTCTCATGCTTATCAAACTCCATTTTGATAGTAGCATTCCAGTTTTTGAATTCCTCGCCAGCCTCACGTTCCTGCATGAAACGATCATCGATATCGTACACGTAGGTCTTTGGTCCGGGTTTTAAACCCTGCCAGGCAATCTCAAACTCCCGGTTATACTTCATACCTTAACCCATCTTTACCACCCTTTTATGGGTATAGTTTTTAATACCCTTCGCAGGGTACGGTGAAAACGGGCTGCAAATGTAGATAAAAAAATCGATGATTACATCAATTTATTTCGTTTCACCAAAAAAGCATGTAATACTTCGTCTACGGGTTTGGTGAGGTCTACTGCCACCCTATCTACATGATACTGATGGCATCGCTGCTCAATGAGCGTTCTAAAGTCTTTCATCTTTGCCACATATTCATCTTTGATTTGGTGTGGTTGCAGCTTTACGCGTTCACCACTTTCCATATCTACAAACTCATAAGGGCGGTTTTCGAACTCAAAATCCATCTCCTGCGCACCATCTGCCACATGAAACAGTATCACCTCATGTTTGTTGTACTTAAGGTGTTGCAGCGCTGCAAATAGCTCCTCTATGTTGGCAGCATCGTCCATCATATCGCTGAATATGATAACGAGCGACCGTTTGTGCATCTGCTCTGCTATGCGGTGTATCGCAGCGGCTGCGTTGGTCACTTTGTTATCGGTAGTAATGTTGAGTGTGCGTTGCAGCTCATTGGTAAGCATACGGTAATGACTAGGCGAAGACCGGCATTCAGACATATAATATACTTGCTCGTCGAATAGTGCAAGAGCTGAAGCATCTAGCTGACGCTTCATGAGTTGCAGCAGACTGGCAGCTGCCACACACGAAAACTGCAATTTATTTACCTTTTGTGTGTCGCGAGGAAACTGCATAGAGGACGAAGTATCCATGACTATACAGCACCTGAGGTTGGTTTCTTCCTCAAACCGCTTAATGAATAATTTGTCGGTACGCCCATACACGCGCCAGTCTATGTGCCGGAGCGGGTCACCTTGGTTGTACAACCTGTGCTCGGCAAACTCGACAGAAAATCCATGAAAAGGACTTTTGTGTAACCCCAATATAAAACCCTCAACTACCTGCCGGGCTATCAGTTCTAAGTTTTCGTTGAGTGGTTGTTGTAGCAGCAAAGCTTGTAGTTTAAAAAAGTAGGGTAAAGTTAAGGAAAGCAATAGACAATAATGTCAGCCAGCATGTATGGGTAATGGGCTAATATTTGAGCCTTGCTTCTACTTTTTTGAGGTATGCCAGCGTAGTCTTGCTCACTACAGTTCGTTTTTCGGTGAATGGAATGCGTAAAATCTGTGCTATAGCAGCCAGAAAAGCACCCCAGTTGCCTTTTGCTGTACGTATATATTGTATAGCCCAGCCGATAGCGGTAGTAACAAAATACTGGAATGGAAGGTATCGCCACGCTACTTTACTTTTATTCACCCATTGCATCTGTAATTTTTTGTAGCTAGGCTGCCTACCCAGTGGCGACTCTTTATGGGCTACGGTTACTGCGTTATCATAGCCTATGGTATAACCCGCATTGAGTATGCGGTAACTAAGGTCGTATTCCTCCATGCCATAATGAAAGTCGGTGGGGTAAAGTCCGGTTTTGGCTATGACCTCTGCCAACATGATGTGTGCACCACCAGCAAAGTAGGCTGTATGAAAACGGGGTATTGCAGCATATTTCTCGTACTTCTTGTGGGGGAAGGCTGTTACTTGCACCTCTCGTGTATCGTAGTACACCACCCCAAATGTGATAATACCTGTGTTGGATGTTTTGAAGAAAGGCTCATCGAACAATGAAGCTAGCTTAACTAAATCATCTGCTGCTGTGAAGACCATATCGTCATCCAGACTCAATAACAATTCGCCAGTGGCTATCTGCATGAGCCTATTTCTACCTCTTGCTACGCCCAAATTTTCGTCGGACCATATGTAAGTGACGTTCAACTGTGGATTAGAGGCAATGAAATCTGTCACAGAATTATAGTCATCGGTAGAAGCATTGTTGAGAATAAGTATCTCTTGCAGTACATTGTCAAGGTGCAACTGTGTACCCAAATTCACTAATAACTCCAGCAAATCTGCTGGGCGATTGTAAGTAATAATGAGTATGGAGATACGCTTGCTCATGAGGAATGGCGTAAAAATACATCTTATAAGGTTATAGTGCTACCGTTCTGGTGCGACTGGCCACTTTACCACTTTTTATAGTAGCTACTTACTACCTTTGTTAATCCGATTAAGACACTACCTCTATAGATATGCTTGAAAACAACAAAATAGTAAAGAGGTTCCTACCTTATCTGCCTAGCAGAATTTGGACACTACTACTATTTTGCATTTGTGCAGGTACGTTTACCAAATCCTTGGCACAATCTGCCGCTGGTGACCTTGCAGAAATGGCTAGAAAGGCACAGGTGAAACAAAAAAACGACTCGTCCATATATTATGCCGATAAGGCTATAGCGCTAATAAAGTCGCAGCCAGATACTGCCGCACTATTAAAAGCGATGCGAGTGAAAGGGAAAGCACTGTTTGCACTAAAGAAACATAAAGAAGCGGTAGATATATACTTTGCCGCACTACGGATAAGCAACAAACCCAAGTACAAAAAAGAAATAGCTTTATTGTATGGTGAGTTGGGGTTTGCCTACTATAGTAGGAATCAAGGAAAAGAAGCTAAACAGTATTACCGTCAGCAAATAAACGTTTTCAGAGAGCTGTTAGGAGAAGATAGCTTGGGTAATTATTATATCAATCTGGCAGTAGCCCACCAACATTTAAAAGAATATGATAGCGCCAAGGTGATACTTAGCAAAGTAAAAGCTATCCTGAATCGCATCAACGACAGCACCATGTGGGGCTACTATTACATTAACATGGGTGCTAATTACACCTATGTTAACAAGCCAGATTCAGCCAATCAGTGCAATGTCGCAGCATCTACCATATGGAAGGCACTGGGCAATGAAAGTCAGTTATTCAGAGCTACATTCAATATCGGTTTTTATCACTTTCAGAAGAACAACTACACAGAAGCCATAAAATATTATCAGCAGTCGTTAGCAGCAGCAAGAATGTTTGCTGGTCAGCGAGATATTGCACATTTGTATGGTACTATGGCGGAGAGTTATGCAGCTGTGAACGATTATAAAAATGCCTATAATTATCTGTACTTATATGCCACCATCAATGACTCATTCTATAATGCAGACATAAATAGTTATGTACTCAAACTAGATAAACAGTACCAAACAGACCAAAACAAAGCAACTATTCAGGCACAGCAGCTGGAACTGAACGCAACTAAACTAGCCATAGAAGAACATAGAAATACCATACTGTTGATAACAGTAATTGCTTTACTATTACTTGCAATCGGTATAGGGATATTTGTTTATTTAACCTTCAGGCAAAAAGTGAAACAACAGGTAGAAGAAGCCAAAACTCGCTTTTTTGCTAATGTGGCTCACGAAATCCGCACACCCTTGTCGATGATACAAGGACCTATAGAATTATTGCAAAAGAACAATACAGACCCTAATATTCAGCAACAACTGGGCATAGCAGCGCGTAATACCCAACGACTGAATGACCTTATAAACCAAATGCTGGACATTTCTAAAATAGATGCCTTGCGCTACACACTGCATGAGAGTGTGGGCAGCATAACAGATTTTGTGGAGCAACTTTGTCAACAATACCAGATACAAGCAGCCGAAAAGAATATCAAATTTCTATGTAATGCCGATGCTGATGCACCCCAGTTGATGTTTGATAAAGATGTGGTGGAAAAAATACTGAACAACCTAGCTACTAATGCAATAAAGTATACCCCCAATGGTGGAAGTGCGGGAGTAGATATGACATTATCTACATTCAGTGATGAAGTGACACTAACAGTAAATGTATGGGATAATGGACCAGGGATACCAACTGAAGAACAAAGTAAAATTTTTGAGCGTTTTTATCGCACATCTACTGCTAGCAAATCAGGAGCAAAAGGCGTGGGTATAGGCTTGTCGTTGTCCGCCGACTTAGCTAGACTATTGCGTGGTACATTAACCGTAAGTAGCACTCCGGGCAAGGGAGCTGTATTTACACTAGTTTGTCCGATGCGAATTGCTCAAGCAGCTACAACGACTCCTACAAACGAAACCTCTTATACATTGCTGTTGGCAGAAGATGATAGAGACATTTTGGAGTTTAACACAAGTATATTGAGCGCCGAGGGATATAATATCATAACAGCTACAAATGGAATTGATGCAGCCCACCTGCTTACCAACACACTGCCAGACCTTGTAGTAACAGACCTGATGATGCCAGGTATGGATGGCAACGAGTTGCTGAAAGAGATAAGAAACAATGCGCTAACAGCCCATATACCAGTGATAATACTCAGCGCCAAAACCACTACACAATCGAGACTAGATGGGACAGCCAATGGAGCACAGGCCTATCTATCTAAGCCGTATAGCCCCACTGAGCTATTAGTTTTAGTAAAGAACCAACTGTCGATAGTAGCGCATTATAAAGAACGGTACCAGACTACACTGGCTGATACTCAAAAAAATGTAGAAGATAGATATTCTGGCACAGACCCATTTACTCAAAAATGTTACGCAATCATACAAGAACAAATGGATGACCCACAGCTATCGGTAGAGAAACTGGCAGAGTTGATGAACATCAACAGAAGCCATTTTCAACGAAAAATAAAAACGTTGACCGGCTATTCGCCATCTGAATTGATAAAGAAAGTAAGACTGGAAAAAGCATTGGAGCTATTACTGACCAAACAAGGCAATATAACCGAAACTGCATACGCCACAGGCTTTACATCTCAGTCCTATTTCACCAAATGTTTTACAGAGTATTACGGATATCCGCCCAGCCAGGCAGGCATAGATACAACTAACAACAAAACCACCTAATCTGCGAAGAATATGTGTAGTATCTACTTTGCCTTTACTGATAACATACCAACGACCAAACTACATAGGCACGAGGAGCAGCTGCCCGAATATCTAAAAAATAGACTGAACAATATAACTCATGCTGTTAACCGTGCTAACAGCCTTCGTGGCATGATTATAGCAAACAAACTACTTACTGACCTGCGAACTGGAGTGAATCTACATCAGCTATCTTACCACCTCCATGGCAAACCCATCTTACCTAATGGCTATAGCATGAGCATAGCTCATTCGGGTGATATTGTAGTATGCGCCTGCTCTGCTACTGGCAGTGTGGGTGTAGATGTAGAAACTGTAGAAAATAAGAATAGCCTACACTATGAAGATTACCTGACGCCGGCTGAAATAACCACTTTAAGTGTTGCATATGACCCCAACATAGTTTTCAAACAAATGTGGGTGCGGAAGGAAGCAGTACTAAAAGCAGATGGCATAGGACTCCTGCATCCGCTAAACGAACTTGATGTAACGGACAATACTACACAGCTAAACAATACTACTTACTACCTGCATAACATAAACATAGCAACGGGTTATGTGGCAGCACTGGCCACTACTCAGCCATATTGTGCGGTGACGGTGAAAGAAGTATCATTTTAGAACTACTGAAGTTTACAATTATCACCATTATTTGCCACTCACAATACTCGTCCTATCTTTGCCAGCACATGGGACACAAAAAACTAATAAAATTTCAGGCAATAGAAACTTACAGAAATGTACTGCAACACCCTGAAAACATGGATGGCAACTGGCACCAGTTCTTCGGCAATACTAATCCAGTAACACTGGAGCTAGCTTGTGGCAAGGGCGAATATAGTGTAGGGTTGGGCAGACAACATACTGATCGTAACTTTATAGGTGTAGACATAAAAGGCAACAGAATATACACTGGCGCTAAAACAGCGCTACAAGAGGGGCTAAATAATGTAGCCTATCTGCGAACTCATATAGGGCAGATAACCAACTATTTTACCCAAAACGAGGTAGCAGAAATATGGATCATTTTCCCAGATCCGTTCTTGAAAAAAGAATCGAACAGACTCACCCACCCGCGCTATTTGCATCTATACCAGCAAATGCTAACACCAGGTGCTACTATAAACCTAAAAACAGACTCAAAAGAACTCTACGAATTTACGCTGGAAACTATAGCCGAACAAAACTGCCCTGTACACCAAAACATAGCAGACATATATGGTAAGAATATGGCTACAGGACCACTGGCAATACAGACCTTCTATGAAAAAATGCACCTGGCAGATGGTAGAACCATCTACTTTATTTCCTTTTCGCTACCAGTAGATGGTGTAAAACTCAAAGGCAGGTTCAACAAGGAGCAAGTAACGGAGATAACTGACGAAAATGACAATGCGGAATAAACCATGCTGGAAGGTAAAGACTACTACATAACACCCGATGGCTTGCTGACATTCACTGCACATTATTTACTACAACGAGGCTACTGTTGTGGTAATGGCTGCCTCAACTGCCCGTACCAATACGAAAATGTACCTGAGCCCAAACGCTCTCTCCTGCAACAAAAAAGGAATAATAATGGCAACAACCCTCAGGGAAAGAGATAGCCTATATGATGCCATATACGATCTGGTGCGCTGCATACCTGCTGGGCGTGTAACCAATTATGGTGCCATAGCCAAGGCTGTAGGCACGGCATCAGGAGCAAGAGTAGTGGGCTATGCCATGAACCTTTGTCACGGCATTACCCCTCCTGTACCCGCACACCGAGTGGTAAACAGGCTGGGAATGCTGACGGGCAAACATCATTTTGCCACACCGACACAAATGCAAGAACTGCTAGAAAAGGAAGGTATAACAGTAGACAACGACATGATAGTAAATTTCGACAAAGTGTTTTGGGATCCGATTAAGGAACTAGACATGTAATTTTAGCAACACACTACTCTACCTAAATACTAAAGCCGCCCCTGCAAAACAGAGGCGGCTTTTAGTTTGTTGTTTTAGTGTATTGAGGCTTATCGGTTCAGCACTATATGAAACACTTTAGAGCCAGATGTACCGTTTACGCGAAGCACATACGTTCCATCAGCCAAATTACTACCAAGCATTATGCGTTCATTGATGCTACCATTTTTCACCACTACTTTACTGGTGTATACTGTTTGTCCCAGTACATTGGTAATAGTAATGTTTATCTGCTCGCCTACTGTATAACCAGCTGCACCATTTAGCCTTATTTCGCCAGTAGTAGGGTTAGGTACTACAGAAAGATTGTTGTATGCTGCAGCATCTATTACCCCATTTGCCACCACATTCATTTTCACGCTGTTGAAACCATCTCTTCCACATACCCCGCTTCCTTTTACTATGCAGCTTACAGAATCATTATTATTGAGGTTACTAGCTGTGAACGAAGCATTGGTTGCACCAGCTACTACCACATTGTTTACCGCCCACTTATAAGTAGGTGTGCTACCTGCAGCACCCACAAAAGCCGTAAATGTAACAGGCTGGCCAGAAGCTATATTCAAACCAGGCACCGCACCAATGTTTACAACCGGTAAATAACTTTCGTCTACCTGCATTGCTATCACGTTGCTATATACAACATCAGAAGTGCGGCATGGCGCATTGCTGGTCAGCGATAACACTACAGCATCATCATCGGCTGGGGTAAAGCTGTAAGTAGCACCGGTAGTAGCTATAGCAGAGTTTCTCCACCAAGTAAGAGCCGGCATTGTACCTCCATTTTCGGTAGTTACTGATAGTGTCACAGGCGTACCTGCACAAATCGTGTCGTTAGGAGATACAGTAATGGAAGCATAGGGCAATACATTAGGCAATACATCCATTACCACGGATGCCGTAGCGGTTGCGGCAGTTACACACGCCACATTGCTGGTCAGCCTAATGGTTACAGAATCTGCATCAACAGGAGCATAACTGTAAGACGAGGCAGTAACACCAGTAGATGTACCATTGACATACCATAGGTAAGTTGGAGCAGTTCCACCGTTTACCACTGATGTCGTATAGGTTACTGTGCTGCCTGCGCATATATCGCCGCTAGTGGCAGTAGCCAATGTTACCGATGGTGTAACTAACGGTGTAACAACTATTGACGCGGCAGCTGCCATATTGCTGACACAAGACGTAGCAGCATCTGTAGCTACCACTGTATAAGTACCTGCCGCAGTTTTCAGACCAAAATTGAGTGGCATACCTGTACCTGATATAGCGGCACCTACCGAAGTAGTTCCGTTATACAACTGATAATTTACAGAAGTAGAAGATCCACCTAATCCTACATTTACACCTGCACCACCAGCGCAATAGCTTCCACCACCTGTTACTGCATAAATAGTAGGCAGCGTATAGATACCTACATTGGCGGCACCTGTCATGTTGTTGCCACAACCAGTAGTAGCATTGGTTGCAATAACGCTGTAAGTACCAGCAGTAGTATAGCTACCAAAAGAAACCGCAGCACCTGTACCTGCTACTGGCACACTTGCAGCAGTTGTACCAAAATACAACTGGTAGTTAACACCATTTTGAGAATTGCTTGTATTAATTATTACACCAGTGCCACCGGCACAATAATCACCTCCACCTGTTACATTGTAGGCAATTGGCAATGGATTGATAACTACAGTGGCGCTACCAGTCATTGTTTGTACACAACCTGTAGTAGCATTTTGCGCCAGTACGCTGTAAGTACCTGCACCCGTTATTGCTCCAAATGTAAGTATAGCGTCAGCACCACTTACTGGTGAACCAACGACTACAGTGCCTGCCATCAACTGGTAGTTAATACCAGCATTACTATTGTTCAGACCTATAGCTACACCCGTACCACCAGTACAATATTCGCCACCACCTGTCACGGTATGCACTGTGGGCAATGGATTAATACCTACGTTGACAGTAGAGTTCATTCCATTTACACAAGTAGTAGTAATGTTTGTGGCTTGTACACTGTAAGCACCTACTGCAGTAATACTACCAAAATCTAATGCAGCACCCGTACCAATTACTACTGCACCTACAGCAGTACTACCTTGGTACAACTGGTAAGCTACACCTGACTGAGAACCACTTAAACCTACAATACTACCGGCGCCGCCTGAGCAATAGTTTCCGCCGCCAGTTACAGTATAGGCTACTGGTAATGGATGAACAAAAACAGTAGCAGTACCTGCCATAGGTTTTGTACAAGAAGTGCTATTGTCAGTAGCCAATACAGAGTATGTAGCCTGAGCAGTAATCATACCAAAGGTGATAGCTGCACCAGTACCTGCTACTGAAGTGCCGATAGGCGTAGGGCCATCATATATTTGATAAGATACGCCTGTCTGTGAGTTATCTAAACCTATTGCCATACCTGCACCAGCGGGGCAATAACCACCACCACCAGTTACATTATATACTGTAGGTAAAGGCTGTATAGTAACAGTGAAGTTGCGACTTGTTGAACCACACTCATTTGCAGCAGTAACTGTTACTGTCGTTACACCTATGCTAAATGTAGTTCCGCTACCTGTGCCATTGCCACTACCAGTAGTAGCACCTGCAAATGCATAGCTGATAGCAGGCGCTGGTCTTCCTGTGTCTGTAATAGCATAAGTTACAGTTGCATTACAACCTGTACGTATAATATCAGAAGGACTCGAAGTGATATCGGGAGTAGTACACTGAAGGTCTACAAAAAATCTGTCGGTGAGACAAGTTCCGGTAGTATTGTCTTTCACTTCTATCACTGTATCGTTTGCTGGAGTAAAGGTCACTGTACGAGTAGTAACACCTGGCGCCCAATTGTAATTACCATTCCAAGATGCTGATAAATCAATGCTATTGCCATGCAGTATTTCTACAGTATCACGAACCTGAACATCCTTCATGATAGTAAACTGGTCTCCTATAGTATTATTTTGGCGTATGAATTTTGCATCCAAACGATTTCCTTTTATATCAAGGAAGAACATACCACCATCATCTATAGAAAATGGCAAAGCATCGTGTGGGTAGCCAGCCTGTACGCCACCATCGGCACCAGACGAACCAGCTACTACATACACAGTACCATGATTGTATTTACCTGATTTGGTGATATATGGACAAGAGTTAGTAGTACCATCATATTTTGCACTAGAGTTGTCGGCTGTGTGAGCAGCTACGTTAAACGAAGCTTCAGTACCATAATAATCTTTAAGTAGATAAGAACGCTCATAGTCGTGGCTGTGACCACACATGATTACGTCTACACCATAGCGCTCTAGGATTCTGATGAAATTGGTACGAATGTTTATCAACTCACCTTCAGTATCAGAGTTATGACTACCCTTGGTAAAAGGAGGATGATGCCAATAAGCTACAGTCCATTTTTTTGTGTTAGCAGCAAGGTCAGCTTTAATCCAGTTCACCTGTGCGCCAAGTGTATCATACATACGAGTAGTACCTGCATTTTCTATGCCATAAGAGTCCAATGACAATACGTGCACGTCACCTACATTGTAAGAATAATAGGCCTCTGTACCCGATGCCAAACCACCACACTGACCTGCTGTAGGCATGGTGAACATGTCGTAATAAGGCATGTTCTTATCAACCTGTGCAGTGCCACTAAAATAGTAATCATGATTGCCTGGAGCAGGAAACAAGAAGTGATTTTTTAGAATAGTACTGCTGTAAGCATTATAAAAACCTGTTTGAAACTCAGCATCAGTGCCGCTATTGTAGGCATTATCTCCTAGCAGTAACAATGCATCAGCATTGGGCAAACCAATAGTATTGAGATAGTTGCGGTAAGCAGTCAATGTACTAGTTTGAAAACCATTATCATTTCTACCACAATCGCCAAAAGCGGCCAATGTAACACGTCTTGTAGAGGTGTCGGAAGGTGCAGTAATGAAGAAGTTGGTACTATCTCCTTGTACAATATCTGTAGGAGAGCCTATACGATAGTAATACTTAGTATCTGGTGTAAGACCTGTAACACGGAGTTCATGATTAGTGACGGGTGTAGCGCTATTTAATACTATTGGGTAAGTGCCTAACACGGTTCCTACTTCTAACTTTGATGGCACGGCTACATCTGTTCTCCAACGTACACTTGTTGCAGTTTGGTTACCCATTTGCAGATATGGGCCACGTACCAATGCAGGCACTACATGTAGCACATACTCAGCCTGCATGTTAAAGGTCATATCAGAGCTAGTAGGGTCTTGTTGGTGTATTTCCACAGCAATTACATTATTACCGTTTGCAAATGCCGAAATAGGTATAGAACGCACAACAGCAGTTGTTTCAGCAGCACCGCCTATTGCTGGACTGTTAGCAAGTGTATTAAAGTTTATAGTGCCTGTTGGCATGTTTTCTCTCCATACTTCTACACCATTTACATATACGACAGCGCCGTCGTCTCTGTACATTCTAAGTCTAATAGAATCGTACAATGAAACATTAGCGATATTTAGCGTTTTGCGGAAATAGGTAGTAATGTATTTAGGACCACAGCTACCCGGTGCACCCAGTGTACCACAGCCGGCATTAACAAAAGTATTGATCCACGAATCTGTATAACCGAAGTATCCTGTACCACTTGCCCAGCTTGCATCATTGTAGGCAGGTGCATACCACGCAGTACCTTGATTGCTACCATTGTCTAGATACTTCCAAGATGAACCATAGGGAAATGCAGAGGTAGTAAGCACACCCAATGCTTGCATATTGAAGGTGAGGTCAGAGCTGTTTTGGTCACGCTGATGCACTTCTACAGCTATTACGTTATTGCCGTTCACAAAAGCCGACATAGGTATAGTGGCAGTAAAGGGAGTATTTTCGTTAGCTCCATCTACAGTGGTTGCTGAATTGGTGAGGTAGGTAATTGTTCCAGTGGGCATGTTATCTCGCCACACTTCTACCCCATTTACGTATACTACTATTCCATCATCGCGCCAAGCATTCAGCCTTATACCTGAATAAGCATTTACATCGGTAATGTTTATTGTCTTTCTGAAATATGTAGTAATGAACTTTGTAGGACATCCGGCACCACATGGCTGCGAGGCACAACCACGTACACATTGAGTTATCCAGGAATCGGTGTATCCAAATATACCGGCAGCCTGTGTCCATGCAGCGTCATTAAACGCTGTTGCACGCCATGCGGTACCCTGATCTGTACCATTATCCAGATACCTCCAACTAGATGCATAATCAAAGATGGTGACCGTCTGTGCATGTGCAGCTATACCGCACAACAACTGACCTAACAACACTAATACAAGTAAAAAACGTTTTTTCATACTTTAAATTTAATCAAGCCACGAAAGTAGACGTCTGTTATTACCAGATAGTTACGCCATGGTTATCCAAAAGATTACCTGTTTATTACTTTTTACTTTTTTTGCTTGCTGTTTGCTGCTTTACCTATAAGTTCGCAGAAATATAGAGAATGAGTGTGCAGAAAAGGCTGCTAAAATCTGTAATCCCAACACTGTTGGTATGCGTATTCTTTTTTGTTTCCTTCACAGATGACAATACTGCTCATACTGCTACTGCTCAGTATTTCGATAGCCAAACGGACCAATTACTAACTTCACTTCACAAATTCAAAAACGCCGCTGCCCGTCACAAACGTAGGGATTCGCTTCTACCCTATTTTGTCGCCAGCCGAACCGCTTACAAAAAAATAGAACTGTTCGTGGATGCGTTTCTGCCTCAAAAAGCCCGAGCTATAAACGGCCCCGACCTGCTGAAAATAGACGAAGAAAACCCATCTGATTCGGTTTTTCAGCATGGCTTTCAGGTAATAGAGGCAATACTATATGAAGACAAAATAAACACTACCGAACTTAAAACGGAGATCAACCTGTTGGTAAAAAACATATCGCTCATCCGTAAAGATCCTGAGCGTGTATACTACTTCGCTGACCATCGCATATGGCATGCTATGCGCCTGAGTGTCTATCGTATTATATCTTTGGGTATCACAGGCTTTGATGTACCAATGTCTTATCATGCCCTACCCGAAACCAAGGCTGTACTGCATAGTGTACAGCAAATAACGCATTACTACAAAGATCTTATACCCACTGCTGAACTTAATAAGGGCGATAGTATGTATACTGCTGCACAAAAATACTTAACCGCACATACCGACTTCAATACCTTCGACCGACTCACCTTTATTCGCCAATACCTCAATCCTATATCATCTTGGCTCACCAGTTGTAGTATGCGGTATGGCTTCATCAATCCCAATGGTATATATCCGCTCAATCCGCTTGCCAGCCATCTCTTTGCTGCAGATATAATGAATATAGATTTCTTCTCGCCCAATACCGATTACCGTCTTACACCTGAACGTATAGCACTGGGCAAACAACTATTTTATGACCCCATACTTTCGGGCGATGGTAGCCGTAGCTGTGCTACCTGCCACAAACCCGAACTAGCGTTTACAGATGGATTGCCCAAGGCAAAGGGTCTACATAGTGAGCCTCTACAACGTAATACTCCCACTCTGTGGAATGTGCCTTTCCAAACGTCTCAGTTCTACGACTCTCGCACCAAAGTGCTGGAAAATCAACTAAGTGCGGTAGTGCACAATACCGACGAAATGAATGGATCGCTCAAAGATTGTATTCCTCGGTTGGCTACACATCCGGCATACAGCAAGATGTTTGCAGCAGCCTACCCTACGCATGGTACCACAGTAACCGAATATCATATTGCCAATGCTATATCTAGCTACATGCGTACTCTGGTTAGCCTCAACTCCCGCTTTGACCAATATATGCGCCTGCAAACTGATGAATTAACCACGGCTGAGAAAAACGGTTTTAATCTGTTTATGGGCAAGGCCAAGTGTGGCACCTGCCACTATGCACCAGTGTTCAATGGGCTGATACCGCCACTGTACGAAGAAACAGAATCTGAAACACTAGCTGTACCAGCCACCAGCGATGCAACGTCTACGCTTGATGCAGACGAAGGTAGATACT
This sequence comes from Sphingobacteriales bacterium, assembly GCA_027484425.1. Lineage (GTDB taxonomy): Bacteria > Bacteroidota > Bacteroidia > Chitinophagales > Chitinophagaceae > Nemorincola. The sequence continues at coordinate 20,875 of JAIXSZ010000022.1, read as the reverse complement.
ACTTCACCCGTCAGCCCTACCACCGCTATTCGTTCAAGACACCTACGGTACGCAATGCAGCCCTCACTGCACCCTACATGCACAATGGTGTACTGGCTACCCTATCGGACGTTATAGACTTCTATAACGACGGAGGAGGGTATGGACGGGGAATTTCGCTACCCACCCAAACCCTCCCCACCGATAAACTGAACCTATCTGCTCAGGAAAAACAGGATATCATTGCTTTTTTGCAGAGCCTTACAGATACGGTTTACAATAACCCTCAAACTTATTAATACTATAGCCCAAACCTTACTACCCCAAACACATTTCTGCCAGCACCATTGATACCACTGGCAAATACCCGATACTGAGTGTCCATCACATTGTCTACACCTGCCATCACTGTTATGTTTTTGTGCAGTTTGTAGCGCACACGCACATTACCTGTTACCCATGCCGGCATACCATCCGGAGTAGCATATTGCTGGTTGTCTTCGCCACCTAAGTTGTAATCGCTGAGTTTTTTAGCACCATGTGCGTTTACTATCAAGTCTACGCCCAGTTTATTGCGGGTATATGCGAGTTGCATACGCAGCACTAATGGTGGTATATGGTCGAGTGGCGTAGCGGCACTATCAGTTTTTATTCTACCATAGGTATAGGTCACCCCCGCAATTAGTAGCAGGTTGCTGTGCAGCATAGCGCGCACATTGCTAGTAGCACCATATATATATGCTTGCTGCTGGTTTTGGTTGGCCACCACACGGCTCATGGTGCCGTTATACAGCACTGAGTCTTGCCCATTGTACTGGTAGGGTGTGGTCACTATGGCATCGGCAAAGGCAGTATAATATACTGCTGTTTCCCACCACACTTTGTTTGCCATGACCTTAGTCAATCCCAGCTCACCACTTATGGTTTTTTCGGGTTTTAGGTCCGGATTAGGCACTATCAATGTTCCTGGCACAGATTCAAATACCTTTGCCAGATCATCTACATTGGGCACACGGTAGCCGGTAGCCACCATGCCACTCACCTTGGTGCGTCTGTTGGGGTTGTATATGAGCCCCACACTACCCGAATACACAAAGTTGACCTGACGTACACTGGTAAATGGCAAACTGAAAAATGAAGTATCCTTAAACGAAGACTCTAGTGTAGATACACCCAGCCGCAGCCCGTCATTGAGCACCAGCTTATCGTTTATCTGCCATGTGTGCGACCCATAAGCTGCTGTGTTCATCATACTGTTGTCACCGTCTGGGTAGCGGGTATCCAGTGGTGTGCGCACGCCAGTTGCTATGTTTTCTCTTTCTGCCTTCGATGTCAGCCAGTTGCTTTGCTGCTCAACGCCCAGCCTAATTGTATGGCTACCTGTTGTGCGGTGCATGTCCAGATTCAAGCCAAAGACGCCCACCCTTTCGGTGCGGTGCGCCAGATTACTACTGCCAAAGTTGCGGTTATGGCGGCTCTCTACTATGTCCTGGTAACTTACCATTACCTGCCTGTGCTGAAAAAACGCATTCTTTTCATCCCTTGTGATGGTATAGGATGCCATAGCCCGCTGCTGCGGACCATAATACCACTGAGCCGATCGTAACCCTCCACTCGCACTGGGGTCTGTAAGTCGGTCGTATCGGGGAATATCCGTCGAAGTGCTAAACTGAAGATTCAGTACATGCAACACATACTCATTTTGCCGGAAGGCAAATTTCTGCAACACATCGTACTGAGAATAGCCGCTCTGTACTTGCTTATACTTATCGCTATTTACCACAAGACTGTCTTTACCGTTTATGCGGGTAGCATATTGTGGACGCACACCATAAGCGGTATCGTAAAACGGATTTTGAGCAGCACCACCTCGCAAGTCACCAAACGATGACCATGTAAACGATGTGAGCGACGTTAGGCGCTTGCCACCCAGCCCCACATCTGCATGACCTGTCACTTCATTGTTCACACTGCCATAGCGCATATAGGCATTGGCTGTGGTATGCAGTCGCTCACTATCTGTGGCAAATTTTGGCTGCTTGGTGTAAAAGTGTAGGACACCACCCAGCGCATCGCTGCCATACATGGTAGACGAAGGCCCAAACAATACCTCTGCCCTGTCCAGCATAGCATTATCTATGGTTATTACGTTTTGCAGATGTCCGCCCCTGTATATGAGGTTATTCATCCGGACACCATCTACTACTATCAGTATTTTGTTAGCCTCAAATCCCCGCAACACAGGGCTACCGCCACCCATCTGGCTTTTCTGCACAAATATTCCTGCTGTGTTTGCCAGCAGGTCGGCAGTGGTTTGTGCTTGTGCATTGGCTATCTGTTTGCTGTTTAGCACCATCATTTGTTGTGCCACCAGTTTTCTGGTTTCAGGCACTTTGTTGGCAGCCACCACTACTTCATCCATTGTAGCGGTCAGGCTGTCTGGCACACTCACCTCCTGGCTCATAGCCGGGAGTGCATACGCCATTGGCAGTGCCCAAAGGGCACGTAGCATATATTTCATTTTATAGTTTCTGTGTGTTTTATCCAAGGTTATACCATCGTCACCACAGCAGCTTTTGTAAAGTCTAGCTGTAGCAACATTTCCATTTACTCGATGTATTAAGACGAGAAGATGTAGACGCAAAATACCACACGCCCTCGCAGCCGCCGCCAGGCAGCATACAGGCATGCTGCAGCAGTAATACGAACATCCAACTCTTTACACCATCCATGGCGGGGGAGCCACTATATCTGGATACCTTGAAAGAAAAGAGCAATTTTCAACACAGACTATTGTAGTCCTCTCGTCGTGCCAGTCGGTGTGTAATGCATATATGGCCGGCAACACATACACCACCTCCATCAGTTGTGCAGCCACTCTGGGTAGCTGCCCGTCGGGGTCTTTGTCGCCCATTACTTTACCTTTATTGGCTATAGCACGTTCTTCTTTTTTGTCGCGCACCACTGTCAGTAGCACTTCATCTATACCCACATTGCGCTCGCTGCATATATCATACATCTTGCCATCTAGCAGCAGCTCATCCTTGCCCACCGTATGACTATTGTATGTACTCACCGAAAGCCGCAACACAGCCGTAGGTCTATTGCGGCGGTGTATGGATCGGTGCATGTCATTGTGGGCGCATATCCGCTGCACCTCACAGCACAGCAGCCAGCCACCCGCCTGCAACAGCAGTAGCACCCACAACAGAAAGTATCCGGCTTTTTTTAAGTACATATTACACTACCCAATCTGAAAGGTAATAATAATTCTACACCCTACCATATCTGCTTCAGTCTTGGAGGCTTTGTTGGCAACCAGCAGCCGATCTCCTATCATTGTCGGTTGCGTCGCAACTCTTGTACGTTCAGGGCTGTGAGGGTCTTTTCTCATGCTTGTTCTGATTCACAATCCACTTTTCTTGCACAATCCACTACTTTTGCCCACACACTGATTATACCCACATGCAAGCGTACAAGATATCCCCAGCCTATGCCGATAAAGTACTGAGGCGAACCAAGGTGGTGCTACCACTGCTCATTACTGTAGTAGGTGTGGTGTCTGTCTTGGTATTATATATCGTATCTGGCTATCAATTCACGGGGCAAAGTACCATCATAAGTGCCATCATACTAGTGCATGTGGCACTACTGGCAGCCTGCCTACAATCTTACAGGGCTAATGCTGCTTACTTCAATAGCTACACACTCACAGTAACCCTAGAGGCCATATCGCTGCAAACCGCCCACAAAACAACCACAATAGATACCGACAAAATAGCGGTCATAGCCACCCAGCCCGACCAATCTATAGCCATCATAAGTCGCACAGGTCGTAAACAAATAATCATACCTGCCGGCATAGCTGACAGAGATGAACTACTGAAGGTGCTCCTAACCATAAAGCCACTCACAGTAGGTACCACTACACAGCCGCCCACATTGCTGCGCAATGCCGTAATACTCACCACTATGGTATGTAGTGGGGTAGCAGCCTTTACCACCAGCCAAACCGTACTGCTACTATGCGGATCAATAATGGGCTGTATAGTAGCAGGCGGAAGTATTTACATCCTAGCCACACCCACAGCTCACCCTCGCATGAAACTTTTTGCCAAAATAGCCTTGGTAGTGATGATAATTATTGCCGTCGTATTGGGGTATCAGCGATTTGCCTGATAATGTTTTTTAACACACTACTTGTGAGATACTTTACGATAAAGTAGCTATTATCGGTACCTTTATAAGGGAAAAGTTGCCAATTTTGTAATGGATTATTGCAAATATCAAAGCAACAAAGAGGTATGAGTGTATTCAAAGTAGTAGTTATTGTTTCGTTTTCTGTATTCATACTATATTCTGCACTAACTTATGCCGCAAACAGCAAAGTGGAACGTCAGAAATACAGGCTCGTAAAAACCATCAACGATGTAGAGTTCAGGTTTTACCCCAAGGTGATCATGGCAAGCGTAGCATCGGGTGAGGCTACGTACATGGGCAATAGCAGCAACCATTTCAGAACCCTGGCTGGGTATATATTTGGTGGCAACAAGAAGGATGAAAAAATAGCCATGACGGCACCCGTACACATGGCGCAAAATGACAAGGGCAGCGAAATGAGTTTTGTGATGCCGGGTGCGTATGATATGGACAAACTACCCCAGCCCAAGGACAGCCTAGTGAAACTACACTACTCAGTAGAGGGCTATTATGCCGCACTGAAATTTGGGGGATATGCCAACGAAAACAAAGTGACCCGCAAAATAGAAGAACTAAAAACCGCACTTGCAGAAATGGGCTACACCACCATAGGCAGCTACACCTATCTGGGCTACAATGCCCCCTGGGATGTTATAAACCGTGAGAACGAAATAATAGTGCAGATAGAGTTTACTGAGTAGATAAAACGGATAAGGAAATATTCACAAAGGCTATGTGGGTTGATGACCTATGTGGCCTTTTTGATTGCCGAATGGACAAACAAACTATCAGATTTCAAAACAAATGCTATTGTTAATGTATACTCTTTAACTTGAATGAAGAACACAGCAAAACAAATTAAACACAACTTTTATAAATAAATGTATCCAAATTTTGAAAAACATAAAAATAATTGCCCAACAATAGAGTAGTTTTAATTTTTTAAATAGCTGATTATCAAGCAAAACACTTGACATAACAATCATCTTCTCTGTGTTAATCCAAACCATTCATCACTGGTAAAACTCAAAAATGAGAAAAATACTATTGTACATCGTAGCCTTACTGGGTTGTCAGCAAAGCTACGCTCAAACCCCACAAGGCATACCCTATCAGGCAGCAGCCCGCAACAGCAGTGGAGCAATACTAGCAAGCACAACCGTATCTGTGAGGTTTTCCATCAGAGACAGCATAGCCACTGGAGCTATTAAATATCGCGAGACCCACAGCATCACCACCACAGCACAGGGTTTGTTCTCTGTAAATGTGGGGCAAGGCACACCGGTTACTGGCACATTTAGCAGCATAAACTGGGGCACCAATACCAAGTATATGCAGGTGGAGCTAGACCCCACAGGTGGCAGTACCTACATAGATATGGGCACACAACAAATGATGAGTGTACCTTATGCCCTTTACGCTGGCACCAGCAGTAGCTCATCGCAATGGACTACCAGTGGTAGTAACATATACAACACCAATACTGGCAAAGTAGGTATAGGTACGTCTACCCCAGCAGCTAGGCTGCATGTGGCAGATAGTAGCGTGGTGTTTACCGGGCCAACCGAAATGTGGAGCGGGGAATACGTACATGTACCTGTAAACGGCTCTGGTAATAGACTGATGTGGATACCACAAATAGGTGCATTTAGAGCAGGATATGCATATGACAATATGTGGAGTATAGATAGTGTTGGTCCTTATTCTATCGCAATGGGTGAAAGACCTACTGCTAGTGGACTGAATGCCACGGCCATAGGACATGATGCAAGAGCAAGCGGGATGGGCGCGACGGCACTGGGCAACTCACGTGCTTACGGCATACGATCTACTGCAATAGGTGCTAATAATGCATCCTATGGCACACACGCTTTAGCAATGGGAAACAGCACAACAGCCTCTGGCGATCAGGCGACATCGTTCGGTAGAGAAACTATTGCAAGTGGAGAAAACTCAACAGCAATGGGAGTTTTCACTACCGCTAGTGGTGTGAGTTCGACAGCAATGGGCTATGGAACAATGGCTAGTGAAAGCAACTCAACAGCAATGGGGCTAGGCTCTGTAGCAAGTGGATATGCTTCCACAGCAATGGGCAATGGAACAATAGCTAATGGTGCAGAATCCGTTGCAATAGGATCTAATTCTACTTCAAGTGGTAGTTATTCAGCAGCTATTGGTTTAATGGCTACCGCTAGTGGTGTAGCTTCTACCGCAATGGGTAGTGAAACAATAGCAAGCGGTGAACGTTCTACAGCTATGGGATATCTTACAACAGCTAGTGGAATGTATTCTTCTGCCTTGGGAACCTTTGTTTCTACAAATGAGAAAAACGGATCATTTGCTATTGGCGATCGCGGAGATGGCTTAACGGGTTTTTCAACTCCCACAGTTAACGACGCCGATAACCAAATGATGATGCGCTTTGCTGGTGGGTATAAACTGTACACTAATGCTATCGCTACAGTAGGCGTAAGCCTCGCTGAGGGTGGCAACTCATGGGCTACCATTAGCGACCGTAACAAAAAAGAAAACTTTGCGGCTGTGGATGGTGATGCTTTCTTGAAAAAGATAGCGAATATTAACCTCACATCATGGAACTATAAAGGACAAGACCCTGCTACACACCGCCATTATGGCCCTATGGCACAAGATTTTTATGCTGCCTTTGGCAAAGACCAGTATGGCACTATAGGCAATGATACCACCATCAGTCAAGCAGATATGGAGGGCGTGAGCGTTGTGGCTATACAGGCACTGGTGAGGGAGAATGAAGCTATAAAAGCAAAAATCAATCAGCTATCTACTGAAAACAAAGAACTAAAAGCAGAACTAACCAATAGAATAGAAATACTGGAACAGAAAATGTTGAAAGCACATACAGCCTCAAAATAATAATGTCAAATTTTCAGATTCACAACTTAGATTTGCATTGCAAAATATTTAAATTGTGAAACAAACATTACTATATGCACTGTTTTTAGTGCTTACTAAAGGTGTTTTTGCACAAACACCACAAGCCATACCCTATCAGGCAGCCGCCCGAAACAGCAGCGGAGCGATACTAGCAAGTACAGCCGTATCTGTAAGGTTCAGCATACACGATGCTACTGCCGACGGTACAGTAGTGTATAGCGAAACTCACACTACAACTACCACGGCACAGGGTCTATTCTCTGTAAATGTGGGACAGGGCACACCCGTAACTGGTACATTTAGTGGCATAAACTGGGGCACTAACGCCAAGTACATGCAGGTGGAGCTGGACCCCACCGGTGGCAGTAGCTACATAGACATGGGTACGCAGCAGATGATGAGTGTACCCTATGCCCTGTATGCCGGCACCAGCAGTAGCTCATCGCAATGGACTACTAGTGGTAGCAACATACACAACGGCAATAGTGGTAATGTAGGCATAGGCACGGCTACACCTGCCGCGAGGCTGCATGTGGCAGATAGTAGTGTGGTGTTTACTGGTATTCCTGGAATGTGGGGAGAATTTGTAAACGAACCTATACCAGTAAATGGTACTGGTCCTAGACTATTGTGGAGCCCAGGGCGAGGTGCGTTTAGAGCTGGATTTGCTTATGATGATCAGTGGAATGCAGATAGTATTGGTATTATGTCTATAGCAATGGGAGAAGGACCTACTGCTAGCGGTTTGAATGCGACAGCAATCGGACATTTTGCAATAGCAAGTGGATATAGTTCAGTATCATTGGGAGAATCAAGAGCTTACGGAATGTGGTCAACTGCTATTGGGAAAAATAATGCAGCACATGGAATGATTTCATTAGCACTGGGAGAAAGTACAACGGCCTCAGCAGATCGGGCAACATCGTTAGGTAGAGAAACTATTGCAAGTGGAGAAAACTCAACAGCAATGGGATACTTATCTAATGCAAGTGGGATAAATTCTACTGCAATGGGTAATAACTCTGCAGCAAGTGGCCCCCACTCTACAGCTATGGGCTCATCGGTAGCAAATGGAGAGTACTCTACTGCTTTCGGAACTTCTGCAGCAACTGGAGGGTTCTCTACTTCTATGGGATTTTTTTCTTCCGCAGGTGGACAGACATCTACATCTATGGGGACTTTTTCTAATGCAAGCGGCGAAAATTCTACGGCTATGGGAAGTTATACTACTGCGAGTGGAGTTAATTCTACAGCTATGGGGCATGGCACTACAGCAAGTGGAATGTATTCTTCTGCTATGGGTAATTATGTATCTACTAACGAAAAAACTGGCTCTTTTGCAATCGGTGATGTATCCAATTATTATCCTCCTACCCTCAACGACGCCGATAACCAAATGATGATGCGCTTTGCAGGTGGGTATAAACTATACAACGATACATTTGCTACAAAGGGACTGGAAATAACCCAATCGGGCTCAGCTAAGTATATGAGTGATGTTACAGGCACTTTCACGGACCGCAGCCTTGTAGACAAACACTATGTAGATAGCGTAGCGGCTGGTGGTAGCAGCGCAGGCTGGGCTGCCAGTGGCACTAACATCCATAACACCAATACTGGCAAAGTGGGTATTGGTATCACCACCCCAGCAGCTAAGCTTCATGTGGCTGATAGCAGTGTGGTGTTTACGGGACCTGCAGATGTAGAGTCAATAACACCAGGAAACCCACCCATTAGTGGCCCCGGAAGCCGTATGATGTGGTATGCAGACAAGGCAGCGTTTAGAGCTGGCTGGGCTGGTGGTAATGAATGGGACAAAGAAAATGTAGGGAACTACTCCATAGCATTGGGGCAATACAATACAGCAAGCAATTTCGGGTCTGTTGCAATTGGTCATGCCTGCCTTGCAAGCGGTGCTGGGTCAACAGCAATTGGCGGACAAACTTATGCTACAGGTATTTATTCTACTGCCTTCGGATTTACAACAGCTGCTGCAGGCAATTACTCTACTGCATTTGGAAGTCTTTCTACTGCCGGAGGGAATAACGCTACTGCTTGGGGTTATTTTTCAAATGCAAGCGGAAATGGTTCACTTGCTATAGGAAATGGTACAGAATACGATTATGGAGGTAGTACAACAGCAAGTGGGGCAAATTCAAGATCTATTGGATATAATACTACAGCTAGCGGCAATAATGCAACAGCTATCGGAAATACTTCTAATGCAAGCGGTATAAATTCAACCGCAATAGGCTTTTTCACTTATGCAATAGGTGATAATTCAACTGCTATTGGATATTATTCTACAGCTAGTGGTGCCATTTCTACAGCTATGGGTATTGCCACTGTTGCCAGTGGAACCAATTCTACAGCTATGGGAGTTGAGACTTACGCAACTGGAACTCGCTCAACTGCTATGGGAGATAGAACCACTGCTAGTGGCGATTTTACCACAGCTATGGGCTCCTTAATAACAACTAACGGCAAGGATGGTTCTTTCGCTATAGGTGATGCCAGTCCGTCAACCACTACACAAGGGAATGATGCTAACAACCAAATGATGATGCGCTTTGCTGGTGGGTATAAACTGTATACTAACTCTACAATCACAGTAGGCGTTTCGCTCGCCCCAGGCGGCAACTCATGGGCTACCATCAGTGACCGCAACAAAAAAGAAAACTTTGCGGCTGTAGATGGGGAGGCTTTTTTAAGGAAGATAGCAAAATTTAACCTCACATCATGGAACTATAAAGGGCAAGACCCTGCCACACACCGCCACTATGGCCCTATGGCGCAGGATTTTTATGCTGCCTTTGGCAAAGACCAGTATGGCACAATGGGCAATGATACCACGATCAGTCAGGCAGATATGGAGGGTGTGAGCTTTATAGCCATACAAGCACTGGTAAAGGAAAATGAAGCGCTGAAGGCTAAAATCAATCAGCTAGAAAATAAAAATAGCACACTAAGCAACGAACTAAATGTGCTGAAAGCAGAACTAACCACCAATCTGCAAGAAACCAATAACAGAATGCAGGAGATAGAAAAACTACTGCGCAAAGAAAATACAGCGGCTAAGTAATGATGATTCCCCGGTATACATGTAGTGTGCCGGGGGATTGTTATACATTTTATTGTTATTGTAAATTCTAATAGCTTTTGATAGGGAAAGAGATAAGCATTACACCCATACCACTCAACACTAATTACCCTGCCTCACCCCAAACTTATCCATCCAGATATTGGTAGAGGCTGCACGCCATATTTGCAGGGCTTCGGGGGTGGTTATGGCATTAGCAGCAAGCTTTTGTAGCAGCGATTTCGACACTTCGGGGCGTAGCAGGGTGCGGGTTTGTAGCTGAGTGGCTACCCACTGCTCGTCGCGACGCATGGCATCTATGAGTGGGGTGTAAAACCCTATTTTATCGGTGCGGTTATATACACTATCGGGCAAGTATTGCCTGCACGAGTCGCGCAGCAAGTACTTGCGCAGCCCATGTTTCAGAAAATCTGCCGAGCGTATGGTGGCTACACAGTCGGCTATGCGGTGATCCATAAACGGCATTCTACCCTCCAGGCTTTGCGACATACCATTACGGTCGTCATACTGCACCAGATGTGGTATATGCACGCCATATATACTCTCGCGCCACACATCGTAGGGGTTGTTGTAGTCATACAGGGCCACAAGGCTGTTATCTACCCCTGCCAATAACGATGGTTCTATAATATCTCTGCGTTTTATTCTCGATTGGGTGCGTAGGTTGGTTTCCAGTCCCGGCATCACCGACTTCAACAGTGTACGTGCCATGTACATCTTACCCAATTTCATCTGGTTCAGATTGTCGTAAAATGTACCCAACTGCATCGACTTGAACTGACGGAGCAATATAGCCTGAGCCATATTGTTGTACCCAAAAAACAGCTCATCGGCACCCTGTCCGTTTAGTATCACCTTTATACCCGCCTCAGCAGCCATGGTCATCAGAAAGCCATGCGCCATTATAGATGGATCGCCAAAGGGTTCTTCCTGAATACCTATATATTTTGCCAGATCTTCCTTTATAGATAGTGCCGCCAGATTCTTTTTATGAACAATAAAATTGCCCTTTTTGTTCATAGCTATCACATCATCTACATACTTCGATTCGTCGTAGCGGCTACCCTGTGCCTGTGCGGTAAAAACATGTATTTCTTTGTCGTAGTGTGCTGCCAATATGCCTGCTACTATAGAGGAGTCTATACCGCCAGATAGTGTGATGCCCACCGGCACATCTGCCAGTGTTTGCGATAGCACGCCTTCTACTATGCTATCGTGCAGTTGTTTTTTGGCAGTGGCATCGTAGGGTCTTTTGTCTTTTTCGGGTATGTTGGGTAGTGTCCAGTAGGGGTGCGTGTTCAGGGTTTGCTGTGAGGCTGTGAGCCAGGTATAGCACCCCTGCGGAAAATGTTTGATATCGGCAAAGAAGGTATGTACCCCCAAATGACCGTAGTTGCCCAGTGCCAGATACTCTACCAGAGCGGTGCTGTCGGCGGCAGGATGCTCGCCCTTTGCCAGCAGTGGTTTCATTTCGCTTGCCAGTAGCCAGCTATCGGCTGTTCGGCGCACATAAAGTGGCTTTTGCCCATAGCGATCGCGGCTCACAAAGGCACGTTGGTCTTGTTTGTCCCATATTATCAGCGCCCACATCCCCACCATTTCTTGCAGCATTTTTTCCTGCATCAGCCTGAATAGCTCTATAATGGTTTCGGTATCAGAGTGACCTTTGAATGGGTATTGGGACAAATAGCGAGTTCTGAGATCGAGGTGGTTATATATCTCTCCGTTGAACACAATCGTGTATCGCCCGCACGATGAGGTCATGGGCTGATGGCCTAATGCAGACAGCTCTAGTATAGATAGCCGGCGATGTAGCAGTGTGACGAGCTCGTCGTTGTAAATGCCGCTATCGTCAGGGCCACGGTGGCTCAGCAAGTTGCTGGCATTGGTAGCAAACGCCAACCCTGTTTCTTTACTATGACCTATATAACCGGCTATTCCGCACATGATACTATTAATTAACCTCAAACCAAGAGCAACTCCTATATTCACCCAAAAACCAGAAATCCACCCTGCTGCTCTCTGCGGTCAAACTTACATGAATATGCTGTAATACACAACTGCCTGAGTGTGAGTGACAGCAAAAACAATAGAAGTTAATAATAACTAGATGTAGCGGTGTAAAAGCAATGATGTGTACATTTGGCACATTATATAGTAGTGTGAAACCTGAATATTGAAGCTCAGCATGTACAAAAAATACGTTTTAGCCATAGGCACTCTGTTTACCTCGTTTATAGCCACAGCACAGCAAGTGCGCCCTGCCACAGCAGGGAACATTTACCATGAAATAGCCCGACTGCGCCACCTGACCAGTGTGCTGTATGTAGCAGCTCACCCAGATGATGAAAATACACGGCTGCTTGCCTATCTGGTAAATGACCAGCACATACGTACCGCCTACCTGTCGCTGACGCGTGGCGATGGCGGACAAAACCTGCTAGGTAGTGAACAAAGCGAGGCGCTGGGCCTGATACGCACCCACGAGCTGATAGAAGCCCGCAAAATGGATGGTGCAGAGCAGTTCTTTACCCGAGCTATAGACTTTGGCTTTTCTAAGAACCACGAAGAGACTTTCAGGCATTGGCCTAAAGAACAGTTGACTGAAGATGCAGTGTTGGCTATACGTAGGTTGCGACCTGATGTAGTTATCTGCCGCTTTCCGCCCGATAGTATGGCTGGACATGGTCAGCATGCGGCATCGGCATTTATAGCAGAAATGAGCTACAAAGCCGCTGGCGATAAATCGCAGTTTAAGCAGCAGATAGACCGATTCCCTGCCTGGCAGCCTAAACGACTGCTACTGAACACCTACCGCTTTGGTACCCGCAATACTACGTCCGAAGACCAATTTAAGCTGGCGGTGGGTCAGTATTTACCGTCTATGGGTATGGGAGTGGGAGAACTAGCAGGGCATAGCCGCAGCATACACAAGAGTCAGGGTGCAGGTACCCCTAGCGTGCCAGGTATACAAACAGAATACTTTAAACTAGTAGCTGGTGACAGCTTTAAGGTATCCATGTTTGATGGTATAGACATCACTTGGGGACGAGTGGGCCGGAAAGACATAGGGGAAGACCTGCAGAAGATACTTGACAACTTCAACTCCCTGAAGCCTGATGCCAGCATACCTGCATTGATCGCTGTGCGCAAAAAAATAAATGGCGTAAAGGATAGCTACTGGCGGGTACAAAAACTGAATGAAATAGACGAAGCCATCCTTCACTGTGCAGGTATAATGGTAGAATACTATACCCGCCAACCCGAAGCTGTGAAGGGGGAAGAACTGCCCTTTACACTCAGGGTAATAGCAAGGTCATCAGTGCCAGTGACACTCAAAAGCATAGATTGGGGTGGTAATGACTCTACGACCAATCTGCGACTACCATACGACTCACTACTAACTATTGAGCACAAACAAACCATACCTACCAACACACCCATCACACAGCCTTACTGGCTGGAGCGCAGCAGTGGCAATCCCTACTTGTACTACATGCCCACCGATGCCACCGCAGGACTGCCACAAACGCCTACATCGCTACAAGCTACCCTGCTGCTGAGTGTAGCGGGTGAGCAATTCAGCATGAATGTGCCTTACTCTTATAAAAAACTAGACCCTGTAAAGGGCGATGTGGTGGAGCAACTGCGCATAGTGCCCGATGCCGCTATAGCATTTAGCAATGATGTGATGATTGCCCGCGCCGATGGCTCAGTAACAGCAGCTGTGCGTATACATGCCTACAAAGAAATGAATGGTGGCTACCTGAGCATAGTATCTGACCAGACTACCAAACCAGTCTATGAGCTGCAAGGACTGAACCTGAGAAAAGGTACGGATACACTAATCACCTTTAACATAGCTGTAAGTAATGGCAAAGACTACAGTATAGTGCCCATGCTGAGCACACCCAATGCAGGCGCACTGCACCTGATACAGTACCCTCACTTGCCTGCAATGCAATACTTCACTACTCCTAAAGCCAAAGTGCTACAACCCACTTGGAAATACACTGCAAAACGCATAGGCTATGTAGAAGGTGCTGGCGACAACATACCTACCCTGCTGCGACTGGCAGGCATGGAGGTGGATATACTGAAAGACGCTGACTTTGCTGATGTAGCTAACCTGAGCAAGTATGATGCGATCCTAACAGGTATAAGGGTGGTAAATGCCGAAAAACGTATGGCATACTGGATGCCCCTGCTGCTGCAATATGCCCAAAATGGTGGCACGTTGGTGATACAACACAACACCCTAAACGATATGGCAACTACCCAACTGGGGCCTTACCCACTGAAGCTGTCTAACAAGAGGGTGACGGAGGAAGATGCTGCGGTGACGCTTACAGCACCTACTCATAAACTGCTTACCTACCCCAACAAGATAGACAATACTGACTTTGATGGATGGGTGCAGGAGCGCGCGCTTAACTTCCCAACTGAGTGGGACGACCGCTACGCTACCCTATTGTCTATGAGCGATAGTGGCGAACCAGCCCTTACTAGCGGCATACTATATGCAGCCACAGGCAAGGGGCATTATATCTTTACCAGCCTTGCCTTCTCGCGCCAGTTGCCGGTAGGCAATAAGGGTGCTATAAGGCTGCTGCTAAACATGCTAAGTGTGGGCAAATAAGACCTATTGCGGGTTAAAAATACCCTTGAGGTCACACACCATAAGATAGAACTTATTTGCCGTGCAAAATGAGCAATGGTAAATCTGCGGAGCTAGCTATGGCTTTGGTGTGACTGTGGTGAAATATGCGTTCGAAAAATGAGTATTTGCCGGGTACTACTACTAACCAATCGTACTTATTGACCCTGCAGAAATCGAGTATCTCTTCGTCAACATTGACGTTTACTTTATTGACAAAGTGGTAATGAGCGTTCTTGAGGGTGCTGTTTTCTATGATGTCGTTTAGCTCCGTTTCGCTGTTGTAGGATATATCTTCCTGCACATACAGCACGTGTAGGTCTGCGCCTAGCTGTGTTCTTATGTCATTTAGTTGCTCTAATGCACTGGTATTTTCGGGCTGCTCAAAGTCTGTAGCAATGCAAATATTGGCAGGCTGCATGTAAGAAATACCCGGCGGTATAGCCAATATAGGATAGGGCAGATTATTGGCTGCAGACTTGAGGGTACTGAGAAACCAAGCAGAGTCGCCAGAGGTATTGCTATTGCCCATTACTACTAGCTCTGGGTGTTTACGCTCGGCTGCATATTGCTCTATACGATCCAAAATATCGCCCATAGATACTATGGTGCTAATACTGAGACCCGGATGTGCATCAGCCATCTGTTTTACCATTTGTTCCGCCCGCTTCTGTGCATCAGTTTGGGTATCATCAATCAGCGATGCGGGAATGGCTATATCGCCCACCATTACCGGAAAAGTGAATGTGTGTAGCAGCACGATATCCATATGGTATTGTGCGGCCAGTGCGGCGGCATAATGGACTGCGTTTTCGGATACGGCAGAGAAATCGGTAGTGGCGATGATGTAAGACATAGGTGCATTTTTTAGACTATGAAGTTACGACAATAACACCACCTCAACACTGATTTTAATCATAAGCGCATTACTATTCATTTATCATTTTGATAGCTGCCTCAAGCACTTCGTCCTTGCCTGCTATTATACCTGCAATCGAAGGGCGTACTTCTTTGTCTATCCGCAAGCCTTTGTGCTGGGTTTCGGTAGCACCGGGGTATAGTACTCCGTGCCCCGAAAAGTAGGTATATACTCCCCCTGGCAATGTTACTTCAGATCTGTTGCCATCAGTGCCAGCGGTGGTGCTACCTACTAGCTTGACACCGGGTATTGACTGTAACATCATGGTATGAAACTCGGTAGTGCCCTTGGTGCGGCTATCTACCAGCACTATCAGCTTACCCTTATAGCTGTTTTCATTTGCGTCGTTATAGCTTGGCACAGCTGGGGCTATATCAAATACACCTGGATGATTGATGTTCATAAAAGCATATCTCAAATAAGAGGCATTAGTGGATTTGAGCCACGACTTGTACTCGCTCATGATATACACCCTTGAGTAGCAACGCATGTCTATTATCAACCCCTTGGTACCTGCCATCATTTCTTTAACCTTGGTTAGGTCCCCCTTTGCCAGTGAGCCGTGGTTAAGGTAGCCGATGTTGCCGGGCAATATTTGGGTTGTTTTAGTGGTAGCAATACCATCGTCTACGAGCTGCATGGTGGTATCTACTTCTATGCGGTTTAGTTTTATGTTTTGGGGTTTACCGTCTCTTATGATGGTTATTGTAGCTTCTTTGGTATTGCTGCGCAACATAGCACCAGTAGATGAGACCATGTTATGTAGCTTGGCTTCATAGTTAGACGCGGGGGTAATATCCATGTATTTACGAATGAGATCGAGTATGCCTAGGCCATCTATTTGCTCTATGATGTCTCCGGGTTTTACGTTGTTTTTGGTATTTAACTGGTCTTTATAATGGCCCGTTACTACCAGTCTGTCCTCCATAAACTGTGCTGTAAACGGTAGTATATACTTGCCCATAGCCTCATTTAGCGGCTGAGTATTGCCATAGAGTGTGGCATTGGCGTCTTGTATGCGGGTAAGTAATTTTAGGCAAGCCATCTGGTATTCTATCGTATTTGTGGCGTTACAGAAGGTGGGTATGAGCTGCCCTAATATCTGATTCCAGTTGGCATCTACAAGGTGCTTGTGGGGGTAGTAATACTGGATCATATTCCAAAACCTAAAGAGTGATAATAGCCTGACACCAGCATCGGGATAGGGGTTCTCATATTGTCTTTCGTTGGTGAATATGGGGATACCAGTACCGGGTTGTATCTGGATGTAGTAATGCCCCATGCCAGCACCACTATTGAGTCGTATATATTCTAATTTTTCTTGTAGTGATATGGGTAGGTTGTCTTTCTCAAACAGATAACCATAATCTGGCATGAGTTTGGTAACATTAGATTTTTCATATTGTTTGCATTGTGTGCAGGGTTGTGGTTTTCCAAAACCATCTATCCAGCGCTGCATTACGGAATTGGCAGAGTCGGTATTGGGGGCTGCCAAAACTTGGGGTAGTACTGTAAATAAGGCAGCATCCATGTTTATGTTGCCCTGCGCCACTGCTGGGTGATGGTATTTGATAAATCCCCATAACATACCCAGGTTAGTAAGTTCTTTTACTTTGTTGTCGTGTAGCCAAATGGCAGTAATGCGCGAACTAGTAGCAAATGAGGTATCTGTGCTGGCTGGTTTATTGTTTTGTGCCCTACCCTGAAACGCTGCTAAACAACCAAAAACTATTATTAATATAAACCCTTTTAATGACATAAGCTGCTATTGTGAGCGCTAAATTATAACCTGTTGGGCTCATATTGCAACAAATATTGTTAAGGTGGTTGTTAAGTGATCGTTCATTTCCGGTTTGTTTCCGGTGTTTTCATGTGTTTTGGTACTTAAGTCATTGATTATCAATACTATTCACTTTTCCGGTTTGTAGGTGTTTTCCGGTGGGTGATGTGGTGACTTTGGGTGGTGTTCTCATCTTTGTTAGTTAGTCCTTCTGTTTTCATATTGTGTTTATTACTAATTTCCGGTTTGTTTCCGGTGTTTTCATGTGTTTTTGGGGTTAACTCATTGATTATCAATACTATTCACTTTTCCGGTATGTAGGTGTTTTCCGGTTGGGGGATTGTCTGAACCGCTGATTCATCTGATTCTTTTGATTCCGTTGATTAGAGATGATATATTGGTCTTCTGTAGTTATATTAGGTTTATTGTTAATTTCCGGTTTGTTTCCGGTGTTTTCATGTGTTTTGGCGGTTAACTCGTTGATTATCAATACTATTCATTTTTCCGGTATGTAGGCGTTTTCCGGTTGGGGGATTGTCTGAACCGCTGATTCATCTGATTCTTTTGATTCCGTTGATTAGAGATGATATACTGGTGTTCTGTAGTCATATTGGGTTTATTGTTATTTTCCGGTTTGTTTCCGGTGTTTTCATGGGTTTTGGTGGTTAACTCGTTGATTATCAATACTATTCACTTTTCCGGTGTGTAGGCGTTTTCTGGTTGGCGTTTGTCTGAACCGCTGATTCATCTGATTTTTTTTATTCGGTTGATTAGGGATGATGTACTGGTCTTCTGTAGTCATATTGGGTTTATTATTAATTTCCGGTTTGTTTCCGGTGTTTTCATGTGTTTTGGCACTTAAGTAGTTGATTATCAATACTATTCACTTTTCCGGTAGCCTTCGCGTAAAGCTATGGCTACTGAAAGTATGCAGGCAATTTCCGGTAGTTTTAGTGGTAAGGTGCGGTATACAATGGGGGGTATTGGCAATGGTTGTTGTGATGCTTGGGGAGATTATTTAGTGACATAATTATAGGGGTTTATGGGGTTAACGTAGTATAGATTACGCTCTACTGATGCCGCAAAAAGTGCGCCAACTTATACCAAAACAGTTGTGGTAGCAATTAAGATATCCACAATTTGAAATGTGGAATTATTGCAAGTGAAACACAACGCTTGTACTATATTGTTATGTACTCATGTGCTGACGTATGGTGGGAAACAATAACCGAGGTGGAAACAATTAAACTGCTAGAAAGTGAAAGCGTTCAGTATTACAATTTTTATTGGTTGTTCCAACTGAATCGAAGGAACGAATGGTATCAGTTGAAAAACTGTTGCCAGTACATGCAAAAAACTAATTGAGTACTTGCATTAAGGCAAATCCATGTGAAGTTTTATTGCGCTATCAACTAATTTGACGATATGGCTTGGAAGTGTCCCAATTAATTTAATCAGGCGAGCCTTATCTAAGGTGCGTACTTGGTCAGCTTTAGCTTTTGAATCTTTAGGCAAATTTCCAATACCTGCTGGAATGAATACCTCAAAAGCAAAGACGTGTGTCGTATTTGACGTGATGGGTAAAATAGTAACAACATTGTTGTGCTTATTGTTTGTATTGTTAGACACTATTACCACTGGGCGAGTCTTGCGAATTTCACTGCCAATAGTAGGGTCGAGGTTTGCCAGCCAAATTTCACCTCTGTTAATATTCATCGTCCCAACCCTCCATATCTGTGCTGACAAATTCTTTCTGAATGGATTTGTTTTCTTGGGCAGCAAGGTGATACTGTTCGGAAAGTGTTCCAGAACTGTCAATCCCACCAATTTTAGACCGTAGCATTTCAATAATGTATGTTTCAGCATTGCCTGTCATGCGCAATACTTTATCAGCAAGGTCGTCGGGTATATGTAGCTGAATAGTTTTCATATTGCAAAATTAGGTGAATATCCCGAATAAATTATTTTTCGGCGGGCGATACCCACCGCTATGATATTTCGCCCAGTTGGGGCTAGGTGCTGGTAATAGGTGAGTTTTGAGGTAATTGTGAGTATGAAGCTGCCAGAAAGTGAAGGCGTTCGGGAGAACGATTTTTATTGGCAGTTCCAGTTGACCCTACGGAACAACTGGAACAACGGACGGGATTTTCTAAATTATTATTCTATGTAGATTTTCCCTGCGCGAGGTTGTTGGTCAATCCATCGACTGGGATGCCGTTGATTAATTCATACAACCTGTAACTTTATGTTACTTTCAGGAGGATTACTAAACTTCTTTTTCTAAAACTCTCATTATCAACAAGTTAGCAGATGGTTGTACAGGAGAAAATAAGACCAACAACGGCGGAATATCTCGTAATCTGGAACAACGAGGACGGAATTATCTATTATCCTTATTTGTTAATTTTATAGCACACGTTCCCTTAATAAAAAAGTCGTTTGGGATGTCCTTCTTCAAACAAATTTCGACGTGGTTATATTCGTAAAATTCTCCGTACCGATAATATTCAGGAAAAACTTCTTTCCAATGGTAAACAACTATATTTAATTGGTTATTCCTTATTAAATATACATCAATAGTAGTCGGAGCATTTTGGTCAATAAAAAAAGGTACTTGAAAAGTGTGCCTATATTGTCCGAAATAAACTAGTTGATATCCAAAATGAAGTGATAAATTATAATTGTTCAAATCACAGTCATTTTCGTGTCTAATAGAAACGGAATAAAGTTTAGGTCGATGTTTTACCCCAGACCGCCATATGTATTGATGTTGAATTTCATTACTAATTTCTAAGTAGTCAGAGTTAGATTTACTATACACAGTTGAATCGTTTAAAACATGCAAGGGTTTAGGCGATTTATTAGTCCAACATGCGGTATTGAAAATTAACGCTATAAATATGATTACTATATGTTTAGGCATATCTAATTTTGTGTATTTATTTCATGTGGAATATAGCCACCAATCTTTCCAGAATATTGCTCAATAACTTTCGGTTTTTTATCCTTTTCAAATATAGTTAATCCGGGTGCGCCCACTGGAGTTTCATCTTTTCGAGGCATATTGATTTCAGATAGGTTTTTATACCAAACATTTCCATTAACATCCCTATCAGTAAGAATTCCGAGCATTTTTTTCACATTTCTTTGATATTTTGTTCCAAGTATATACTCATAGTTTGTCCTTGACTGATACGCATACACTTTATTCCGCCGTTGTTGGTCTTATTTTCTGACCAACAACCTCGTGCTGGATAGGAAAACTTGATCAAAAATAAATTGGTTCAATAAATCCAAACTTGTCTTCGCCGCTTATGTAAAGCGATG
>JAIXSZ010000002.1 GCA_027484425.1 Sphingobacteriales bacterium | reverse complement strand
GTATTGTTCGGCTGTTTTGGTGGTTCTTATCCATGCTTCAACTGTAACAGAACTTGTAAGGTTAAATGCAGCATTATGTGCTATTGAAATGCTATCTGTACCATCGAAATGCAATGCTTGAGCAGTAAGAAAACTCACCGTCATCGTGATGGCATTGCTCGTAGCCGTTGTTGGCAAAGCACAAGGTTCGCTGCTGGTCATCACCACCGTTATCACATCGTTATTGGCTAAAGCCGCATCGGTATAAGTAACGCTGTTGGTGCCCACGTTGTTGCCATTCTTTCTCCACTGATAAGTAGGCGATGGGCCGCCATTGGTTAGAGTTGCTGTAAAGGTTACACTGGTACCAAACGTAATGGTATTGCCAGGGTTGGCGGTGATGGATATTGAAGGAGTAACGGTAGAACCACAAGTCACCGACATAGTAATGGCATTGCTGGTTACCAGTGTGGGAGCCAAGCAAGAGTCGCTACTGGTCATCACCACGGTGATTACATCGTTATTGGCTAAAGCCGCATCGGTATAGGTAGCACTGTTAGTGCCAACGTTGTTGCCATTCTTTCTCCACCGGTAGATTGGTGAAGTGCCGCCATTGGTTGGAGTCGCTATAAAGGTTACGTTGGTACCCGCTGCAATGCTGCTACCTGGGTTAGCGGCGATGGATACTGTGGGAGCAGCCATCATACAGACCGTACCCGTTGGTACACCACCTGAGATTATGAAGTTAGAAGTTGCGCCTGTTCGTGCAAAATTAGCTAACGTGCCGTTGTAGCCGTTACCACTATCATCTGTGAGGGTTGAAATATTGGTATTGTTGCTGCCCGCTGCTCCTTGATTGAATTTATAATAAGCCAACAGGCCTGTTTGTCCGCTGCTTCGCTCGCAGTTCATGTTATTCTGAATCTCACACTGAGATAGTGCACGATTCCAAATTCGAACTTCGTCCAAAGATCCATTTGTAAGCTCTTCAGAAGCACCAAGTGATCCAAGCCAACCGGTGGAAATTGGAGGTAGGTTTACATTGGCGGAGTTTCTCTGAGCAATTAATTGCCCATCAAGGTAACTTTTGAAACCATTAGGGGTGTTTTTCTGCCATGTCATGGCTACATGATGCCAGTTGCCATCCACTGCTGCCGCACCTACTGCAATACCTGATGATACGCCGCCATCTACTGAGATGATATGCGTTGCACCACCTGACGGAGTAATCCATCCCGCCACGATGTAGCCAGAAGCATTCTGAAAACGTACGGCTGATTGCAAGTTGCTACCTCTAAACCAATATTCAATTGTTATCGCTGTTGTGTTGTTGGTTGCAGCAGAAACGAGGCTTGAGGGTAGAGTGACATAGTCATTCATACCATCAAAATGAAGGGCTGCACCTGGTGCGGCATTCACCGTCATCGTAATGGGACTACTGGTTGCCGTTGTTGGCGAAGCACAGGCTTCATTGCTGGTCATCACCACGGTGATAACATCGCTGTTTACCAAAGCCGCATCGGTATAGGTCGCGCTGTTGCTGCCTACGTTATTGCCATTCTTTCTCCACTGATACGAAGGTGAAGTACCGCCATTGGTTGGCGTAGCCGTGAAGGTTACGCTTGCACCCGAAGTAATGGTGTTGCCTGGGCTGGCCGAAATCGATACGCCAGGCGTTAATGGTGCACAAACGTTAATGCTTAGGGCATTGCTGGTAGCCGTAATTGGGTTTACACAAAGCGCATTACTGGTCATCACTACGGTGATTACATCGTTATTGGCAAGAGTGGCGTCGGTGTAGGTAGCGCTGTTAGTGCCTACATTGCTGCCATTCTTTCTCCACTGATACGCTGGATTTGTGCCTCCATTGGTTGGAGTAGCCGTGAAGGTTACGCTGCTGCCAGAAATAATGCTGCCATTAGGATTCGACGAAATGCTTACTGATGGAACTAGCACCGTTGCTGCTGTTATTCCATTGCTGGCAGCAACCCAGTTGGAGGTTGAACCGGTAAGTGCGAAGTTAACCAGTGTTCCATTTCTGCCATTTCCACTATTATCCGTTAAGGTTGTTACAGTGCTATTGTTGGCGCCAATTGAACCTTGATTAAAGGTATAGTAAGCTATCAAACCCGGTTGTCCACTGCATAGTTCTACATTCCTGCTCGCTTGAATCTCCCCATCACTTCGGGCTACATTCCAAATTCGTAGTTCGTCCATGGTTCCAACAAAGCCGCTATTCGAAACAGCCTGTCTTGTGCCTATGTGCAATGGCGAAGTGCCTGTTGAAATTGCATTGTTGCTTCCCGTAGCACTTCCACTCAATACACCATCAATAAATAAACTGATATTCGTACCATTTCTTCTTGCTGCTACATGATGCCAGTTGCCATCTGCTACTATAGCAGACGATGTGAGCCAACCCGTTGAAACGTTATTAAAGAATACACTCAATCTTCCTGAACCTGTTCCGCCGCCATTAATACCAAAGAATATGGAGTTTTCTCCTTTGGTTAGGATGTATTGTTCGGCTGTTTTGGTGGTTCTTATCCATGCTTCAACTGTAACAGAACTTGTAAGGTTAAATGCAGCATTATGAGCTATAGAAATGCTATCTGTACCATCAAAATGCAATGCTTGTGCAGAAAGAACACTTATCGCCATCGTGATGGCATTACTGGCAGCCGTTGTTGGCGAAGCACAAGGCTCGCTGCTGGTCATCACCACCGTGATTATATCGTTATTGGCTAAAGCCGCATCGGTATAAGTAGCGCTGTTAGTGCCCACGTTGTTGCCATTCTTTCTCCACTGATACGTAGGCGATGAACCGCCATTGGTTGGAGTGGCCGTGAAGGTTACACTTGTGCCGGTGGTAATTGCATTGCCAGGATTGGCGGTGATGGAAACAGCGGGTGTGACAGTAGAACCACAAGTTACCGACATGGTAATGCTGTTGCTCATGGCATTGGTAGAGTTGGCGCACAAATCGTTGCTGGTCATCACTACTGTGATCACATCGTTATTGGTTAAAGCCGCATCGGTATAGGTAGCACTGTTAGTGCCCACGTTGTTGCCATTCTTTCTCCACTGATAAGAAGGCGATGAGCCACCG
>JAIXSZ010000057.1 GCA_027484425.1 Sphingobacteriales bacterium | reverse complement strand
CCACTATTGATATTTAGTATTGATGGATTTGCACTCGTCCATACACCTAGTGGATTTTCATTCGTTTGTATCGCTGTCAGACCAGGGCATACAGCTGTAGGTCCACCTATCAAGGATGGTAGCCCATTTACAGTAACAACCGCAGTACGGAAACAGCCATTAGCAGATGTATAGGTTATTCTTGTTGTACCTGCTGCTATACCATTTACCACACCTGCTGCATTGATGGTTGCTATCGTGGTAGCGCTTGCCCATGTTCCACCAGCAGTTGCACTTTCCAGTGTTGTAGTTTGACCGGCACATACTTCCAGTGCCCCTGTTATAGGTTCAGGTAGCGGATTCACCACCAGTGATGCTGTACGTATACAACCAGTAGGCAACGTATAGGTGATGATACTAAATCCTGCCGAAATACCTGTAGCTACACCTGTGCCACTCACTATCGTAGCTACCGTGTTGTCGCTGCTGCTCCAGCTGCCGCCGGCACTTGCATTACCAAACATCGTTACACTGTTTTGGCATATAGTAGAGGCTCCGCTGATTAGGGCAGGTAGTGGATTCACTACTACTGTTCTTGTTTTCTGACAGCCTGTAGGTAGTGCATAGGTGATGACGGCTGTGCCTGCTGCATTACCGGTCACGGTACCAGCAGCATCTATTGTTGCTATTGCCGGGTTGCCCGATGTCCAGTTACCACCTGCAGTAGTATTACTTAGCGTTGTGGTTTGGTCACGGCATACTACAGCTACACCAGTGATATCTGATGGTAGTGCATTAACTTGCATAGAGGAAGTTACTTGACAACCTGTGCTCACCAAGCGGTAAGTAATAGTTGCTGCACCGTCTGTTATACCCGTTACTACACCCGATGTATTCACCGTAGCCGTGCCAGTAGCACTGCTTATCCATGTACCACCTGTCGTAGCATTACTCAACACTGTGCTCAGTCCTTGACATACTTCTGTAGCTCCGCTAATAGCTGCTGGCAATGGATTCACCGTTACTACTGCTGTGCGCATACATGTTGTAGGTAGTTCGTAGGTAATTGTGGTTGTTCCTGCAATCAATCCGTTCACTACACCCGTAGTAGCATCTATACTTGCTACAGACCCTACTGAAGAACTCCATGTTCCTCCAGTAGAAGTGTTAGATAGTGTAGTAGTACCATTCTCGCATACACTGCGTGTGCCTGTGATGGCGGCTGGAAGTGGATTCACAGTAAAATTAGCTGTCGTGCTACATCCCTCCGGTAAAGTATAGGTGATATTGCTGTTGCCAGCTGCTATACCTGATACTACACCAGTGCTACTGATAGTAGCTACCGTTGTATTGCCAGAAGTCCATACACCATTAGTAGGTGTGCTACCCAGTGTTGTAGTCAGACCGCGACACACTTCCAGATTACCTGTGATAGCTGTAGGTGTAGGATATACTGTAATAACTCTGTTCCTTGAACAACCAGTTAGTGGCATTGTGTACGCTACAGTGGTCGTGCCCGCAACCAATCCCGACACCCTTCCTGATGCATCAATGGTAGCTACTGTAAGGTTTGAAGACGTCCAGATACCACCTGGCAAAATATTGCTTAATGCTGTCGTTTGACCTTCACATACTGTTATTGATCCAGTTATGTTGGCAGGTAAAGGATTAACAGTAACCTGAGAAGTTCTAATACAACCTGTAGGCAAGCTGTAGGTAATGTTACTTGTTCCTGCTACTATTCCGCTTACTACACCTGCCGATGTGATAGTGGCTACTGATGAGTTGCTGCTCGTCCAGTTACCACCTGATGGGGCGCTACCCAGTGCTGTAGTGCTACCTACACACACATCAGCCACACCGCTTATTGATGATGGCAATCCATTTACAGTAACTGTAGTTTGCCTTGAGCAACCTGTAGGCAATGTATATATGATAGTTGTGGTGCCTGATGTTAGTCCAGATACCACTCCTGATGTAGATATCGTAGCTGATGTAGTATTAGATGACGTCCACACACCACCCGGTGTAGTGTTGGTAAGTGCTATTGTCTGTTCTTCGCATACCTGCGTAGGTCCAGCTATGTTGGCTGGTAGCGGATTTACTGTTACTCCAGCTGTTGTGCGGCAGGTAGTAGGCAGTGTATAGGTTACTGTAGCATTACCTGTATTATTGCCAGTTGCTAGGCCAGTAGCAGCATCGATGCTTAATGTACCTGGGGCATTGCTGCTCCACGCACCACCTGCCGATGCACTACTGAAACTGATACTGCCATTACGGCAAACTTCAAATGCTCCAGCTGTTGTTATTGCAGCAGGGGTAGGGTTAACAGTCAACGACTTTCCTATACTACAACCTGTACTGCTCAATGTATAGTTAATCACCACACTACCAGATGTTGCTCCAGCTGTTACAACACCAGTAGAAGCACCTATAGTAGCTATGCCGGTAGCACTACTGCTCCAGCTTCCACCTGGTGTAACGTTGTTAAGTAATGTAGTGGTGCCCTGACACATTACTGAAGCACCAGTAATTGCTGTAGGTAATGGATTTACGGTAATCGTTCTAGTAGTGATACATGAAGTAGGCAATGTGTAGGTTAAGGTAGTATTACCCGGTGATACACCTGTTATAGTACCTGCACCATCTATTGTAGCTACAGTTGCATCGGCGGTAGACCATGTACCACCTGCTGTCGGATTGCTGAATGCCACTGTAGCATCTTTACACACCGTTTGTATACCTGTTATTGCTGGTGGCAGTGCATTTACTGTTACTTCGCGCAGTATAGTACAGCCCGAGGGTAGTGTATATGATATGTTTGTTGTGCCTGCAGCCACTCCACTGAGAAGACCAGTAGCAGATATACCTGCTATAGATGTGTTGCTGCTGCTCCATGAGCCACCTATCGATGCATTGCTTTGTAAGGTTGTAAGTCCTTGGCATACTGTACCACTTCCTGTTATTGCAGTTGGAGCTGGAACCACTGTTACCACTCTTGTAGTTAAACATCCAGTGGGTAATGTGTACGTAATTATTGAAGTACCAGTAGCAAGCGCAGATATAACACCAGTAGTAGATTCTATTGTAGCTACTGATGTGTTACCACTCACCCAGGTACCACCTGGTGTACTGGTCAGTGTGCCTACATTGTTTTCGCAAATAGTAAGACTGCCTGAAATAGTAGCTGGCAATGGGTTGGCATTTACAGTTACTGCACTAGTAGTAGTACAACCCTGACTGCTCGTAACAGTTACATTGTACACATTGGCTCCTGACGCTATAGGCGTCATATCAGCTGTTGCGCAGGCGGTACAAGACAAACCAAATGCACCCGACCAATCGAATGTTGACGCTGGCAATGTGCCTTTTACATAAATATTATCTAAGAACCAATATACTACCGATGCATTTAATGACCAACGCAGTCTCAGATTGGCAACTCCTATTGCATCTGCTGGCAACGGTATTGTCGTTTCGGGCGCCGATGCACTCCATGAATCTGCTCCTATTGCACCAGGTGTGGTCTGGTCAGCCAATATCTGCCATGGACCTCCATTTACGGAATACTCAACTAGCGCCGAAGTCGCACTTGGTGTAAGTAAAAACTGATTAAAGGTTAACGTTATTGCACCATACCCTCCCTGTGTTGTAAACGAAGGTGAAGTAACAGTGGTATTAGTAACAGCACCACTTGCTATGGGCGCAGCTTGCAACATAGGCGTGCCATCTCCCACCACACTATAAGCTCCTGGCGGAGTAACTATCTGCCAATAACTATCTCCTGAAGCATCGCCTGATGTGTTAGTTACAGTCCATCCTGATAGACCTGCATTAAAATTCTGACCCAACAATGAAAACTCTGGGTTGGGCGAACTAGCAGTAAATGAAGTAGTTTCAGTAAGACATATTGTAGAGGATGAAGCTGGAGAAATATTAAGCACTGGTAACGGATTAACACTTACTGCACGGGTAGTAAGGCAGCCCGTAGGCAATGTATAGGTAACTGTCGACAAGCCTACTGACACACTGTTGATTGCTCCTGATGTTGTATTGATTGTAGCTACACCAAGTGAACTAGAACTCCATGTGCCTCCTGTAGCAGGATTACCTAATGTTGTTGTGGCACCTAAACAAACTGCGGCTGTACCAGAAATACTGCCTGGCAAAGGATTGACAGTAACTACACTAGTCCGTTGACAACCAGTGGCAGAAATACGATAAGATATTGTTGCAGTACCTGCTGCATTACCAGATACAACACCAGTGGTACTATTAACGGTGGCAACTGTAGCATTACCAGATACCCAGGTAGCACCTGAGGCACTGCTTGAAAGTGTCGTTGTAGCACCCTGACAAAAAACTGAAGTACCCGTAATCGCTGTTGGAATAGGATTAACAACTACAGAAGTAACTGTGGGATTAGAAGCCATACCCCCGCCCGATGAAACTGTGCAACTATATGATCCAGCATTGGCAATACTGGCAGATGGGATAGTAATGGTAGCACCCGTAGCCGAAAAAGACCCTGGTCCTGACCATACATACACCGGACTAGTTTCAGGTGAACTAGCGGTAAGCGATATAGTATTACCCGCACAATAGGTGGTAGTGCCAGTGACAGTAGGTGGTGGTGGCGCCATCAACCATACCTGAATTTCTCTGTGGTTGGGGTTACTTGACCCTGCTACCAAGTTGAAACGTAAAATTGTTGTAGTAATTGGAGTAAAAGTAACCGAATCCTGACTACAGGTGCTACCTGTATAATTTAGAAAAGTAACAAAAGCAGACCCATCCCAATACTGCATCTGGCACGTGGTCATAGGTCTATCACTTTTATACAATACAATTTTACTGAACGTCACTGGTGCCCCCCATGTATAGGTAATGGATCCATTGGTTGACACCCAACCCCATGGCTGCGCAGAACTCGTGCAACCTGAATTTGCAGCAATTACACCATCATTATAGTTAGGAGCACCAAAAGTAGTCACGCCACCTCCAGAATGGGCAGCTGTCGCCGTAAGCGCAACATTTGTTTGGCCCTTCACCACTGCAGACAAACAGGTCAAAGCAATGAAAAATAGACAAGTAATTGCTTTTAACTGAAATTTTGAACATCTAGGATGTAAAGCGGATAAAGCTAAATGCATAATAAACACGTTTTATAATTAACTAAGATTTTCAATAATAAAAACAAATAGCGTTTCACCTTTAAACAAACTAAAAAGTAAATGATCGTAGACTATCAAAGAATAGTCTAATCCCAATTACCTATATGACTATAGTTAATTCTTGGTAAGTTTAAAGTTATATAAAAGACTAGAAAATTTAACAAAGAATAGAATTATTTTTTGAAAAACTCAAAACACAGAATCCAAACGTATCATTTTTGTTGTTTCCACGTTTCTAATAGCCAGTTTACAATAATATTTGTTGAATTATAAAAGTGTTAATACAAAAAAGCTCTCGCATTAGCGAGAGCTTGTAATAGGACAGACCTATCTGCTTTTATTAGTTGTTGTTAATCAAGGTGAGTTTCAGTGCAGATACTCCACTGCCCGCGACTGTGCCTGTTAGCATCAGCGTATATATTTTACCCGCTGCCAATGTTTGGGCACTTCCTATAGTTACAACAGTATTGATGTTACTTGGATCTCCAGCTTTGAGGTCGTATGTACCAGCAGTCACTGACAAATAAGGAGTAACTTCTAGAGAAGTAACGCCAGAATCGATTACTATGTTTTGTACATTAGCAGTTACGCTCATAGCATCCGAAGACAAGTTGACAAACCTTATTTTAGCTGTGTTGTTAGCTGGTGCAGTCTTGTCATCTTGCACAAATACAAACTTAGGTGCAGTAATTATCCCTCCACAAAACGCTGTATAATTCAGGTCTTTAGTAATATCAACAGTACTGCTTATAACAGGTGTGCCTGAATTGGTAATAAAATAAGCAATAGTAACACCTGTACCTGCCTTTACATTTTTGTAGCCAGAGTTGTTGCCAAAAGCTATGTTGAGTGCACCAGAAACATTTATGTTATCTAGCTTAGTATCTATGCCAGGTAAAGTTCCAGGGCAACCATTTACAAACATCACATTGGCGCTATTAGATGGCGCTGGGTTATTCTTCTTACAACCATACATGCCACACAACGTAAACGCTGTTAAGGCAAAAACTAAAGTACTTTTCATTATTCCCGATAATTTATTCATTTTTCAAATATAGTCAAAGATACGCTCATGCTATGTTAAAGCTAATTTCTTTAAACTGCCTTTTTAACCTTCAGATAAAAGGTAGCGCCCTTGCCTTCTTCACTCTCTGCCCATATATCTCCACCATTCAGGTAAGCAAATTCTTTACACAACATCAACCCTATCCCTGTTCCTTTTTCATCAGCAGTACCGGGCAAACTTTGTTCTGGTGCAAATACTTTGGATAACAAATCTGCAGCAATACCTGTTCCTGTATCAGTCACATATAGCAACACAAAACCTGGTATCTTATTAGCATCCGCACCTACAGTAATGTTTCCACCACCGTAGGTATATTTAATGGCATTAGACATCAAATTGCGTACTATAAAGTCAAAGTGGGTAATATCAGCATTAACCTTTATGTCAGGAGAAACATTGTCTGTAATGGTCAATGATTTCTCTTGCAAAGCCAATTTTTTGAGCTCTATATTTTGTCTTACTATTTCGTGTACGTCTAGTATTTGGGCTTGCATTCTAATGCCCTTCACCAAAGATTGGCCCCAGAACAACAACTTATCCAGCATCTCCATCAAAGACTTGTTATGCTCTCTAAGACTGTCCAACAAATATTTCTTCTCCTCTTCTGATGTGTCTGGGTCTTCATAAACATCAAGAAGTACGGGCAGTCGAGCTACTGGCCCACGCAAATCATGCCCAACAATAGAGAACAGCTTGTCCTTCATATTATTAAGATCTTGCAGTTCTGATTGCTGTTTACTAAGCCTTTGATTGAGTGAATTAATTTTCCTGAAATAATAAAGTGTTACAAACAGCGACAGCATTACTACACTTACTATTACTATCAACGAGTTTCTTTGCGTTGCATTACGATCACTAATTCGCTCCAAATCTTGTACTTTAAGATTACTCTTTTCAAGCTCATAAGTAGCGGAAATACTTGCAAGCTCTATAGCCTTATTGATACTAAATAAACTATCTTTTATCTTTTGTTTTTTCACAATCAACTCTAATGCTTCTTTGTGTTTATTCATTCGTTTGAATAGATCTGCCTCAGCTTCATAAATAGTGATCATGAATGATTGATTACCCATCTCAGATGCAATAGTCATTGCCTGTTGCAACATCGGAATTGCCAATTCTGGATT
Organism: Sphingobacteriales bacterium; assembly: GCA_027484425.1. Taxonomy (GTDB): domain Bacteria; phylum Bacteroidota; class Bacteroidia; order Chitinophagales; family Chitinophagaceae; genus Nemorincola. The sequence goes on along the minus strand of JAIXSZ010000057.1, from coordinate 12,515 downwards.
TTTATCAGCATATATCATAGCAGTTTGCAACAATAAATTTGATTTCAACTCTATCAATTGATTTTTTGTTGCTATTTCCAACCCCTTCTCTAAATAGGATATTGCTTTTTGCGCATTTCCCATTTCTGAATAATAATAACCCAAATAGGACAAACATTCTACATGCGAAATCATAAATTTGGGTTTATTACTTTTCTCTAAATTGTCAAGAAATATTATTAATGCGCTATCTTTCTGACCTTTCATCGCATAGTAAACACCTATTAAATTATAAAGACTAACAGTTTTATCATTTAAGTTTATTTTTTTGCTATGTTTCTCTGCTATCCTAAGGTATTTTTCTACATTCTTGAAGTCATCAAACATAAGGTACATACTCCCCATGTTCATATTTGCTATCAAAGAACCATAATCGCTCTTTAAACTGTCTTGCAACCTAATAGATTCAAGCATGTATTTTACAGCTACCTCATAGTTGCCTTTTGAAGCTTCCATACTGCCGAGGTTGCTCAAAACATCTGCTATTCCTGTTGCATAATTCTCTTGTCTGTAAATGTCTAAGGCATATTTAATGCGCTGTATTGATAAATTACTTCGACCCTGACTATCGTCAATAAGTGACAATTGCGCGAAAATTTTACCCTCTCCTAATTTGTATTTTTTTTGCTTGCAAAACTCAATAGATTGGTTGGTATAGTACTGAAATGAGTCGGAATTAGTTTTGCCGTAATGCCTTAATGCATTAAGATAAACTTCTAGTTTTTCTTTCGAATCCTTTGCTTTTTGTAGCTGAAGAGGGAAGTTATTTTTATCTTCTTGAGATATTGATAACAATGGCAATAACATAAGACAACACAACATTGCGAAATACTTCTTCATGATCATAGGTGGTTAAATGCTGTCTATTTTAATGCAAAATAGCTATTCATTCATCAAAAACAAAAGGTAGTTAAAATAAAGAATCATTGATATTCTCAAATCATACTTGAGGTTGTGGTAAATACAAAATAAATCATGGCAATTGAAATGAATCAAATGTTAAATTATGTATTACTACTTATTCTTTTGCCGTGATGCATATGACGTCTGCAAAGTTTGAATAAATGTATCTACTGGCTGCGCTCCAGATACTGCATACTTCCTATCAAATACGAAAAACGGCACTCCATTTATACCTATTTTACTGGCTTCACGCATATCCGCCCTTACTTCCTCCACATAGTCATTCCCGTGCAGCATGTTTGCAACTTCTACAGCATCTAGCCCAATTTCTGCACCTATCTGGGCTAAAATATTTATATTATTAAGATCTCTGCCTTCTGTGAAATATGCCTTAAATAACAATTCCTCTGCTTTATCTCCCAAACCTTTGTTTTGAGCCATTTGCATTACCCTATGTGCATTCTGCGAATTTGTGACTACGGCTTTGTCAAATCTGTAGTCCAAACCATCTTCTTTGGCCATATTCACTACCCCTTCATGCATTCTTAAAGATTGCTCGTAACTAATTCCTTTTGCTTTTGCCAAATACTGATATACGTTTTGGTGTGCTTCATTATCAACCACCAATCCAGGATTGAGTTGAAAACTATGCCACACTACTTCTACCTCATCTGCATGAGCAAACTTGCTTAATGCAACTTCAAAACGCCTTTTGCCGATATAGCAAAACGGACAAACCATATCTGACCAAATTTCTACTTTTATCTTTTTATTTGTCATCGTTTTTTGTGCTTTTTGTTTTACGTTAGTTGTTTTTTGTGCCGATGCAAGAACAACAGCCATTACAGCAGCTATCACCGTGGCCCAACCTGTAACTAATAACTTTTTCATGACTTGATAATAGTTTTAAACATCGCCTTTATCACAGCAAACAAAGTTACTTGATACTTACTTTACTTTTTTGTGGGTACCGATTGTTTGGTAATTTTAGATGTAAATATTCTAAAAAACAGAAAATGGTAAAGAACTTCAGCGAGCAAGATTCATTGGTATCAGAATGGATGCGCGAGTTAAGAGATGTAAACACACAAGGTAACAGAGAGCAATTTAGAAACAACATATATAAAATAGGACAAGTGGCTGCTTACAACATTAGTTGCCACTTACCCTACGCCGATACCAGCATACTTACACCTCTAGCCGCTACCCACTGCCGCACGTTAGTTTCACAACCCGTTATTGCCACTATTATGCGTGCAGGTTTGCCATTGTACAATGGTCTACTAAGTTATTTCAATAATGCCGACAGTGCTTTTATTGGTGCTTACAGGCAGCATATCAGCGAAACAGAGTTTACGATAGCCCAGGGTTACATCGCCTGTCCTGACCTCAGTAATAGACCATTGATACTTGCCGACCCCATGCTCGCTACGGGTTCATCTATGGTGCAAACCATTGATTCATTATTAGTGTTCGGACAACCGTCTGTAATACATATTGTAGCCATTATCGCTAGCCAACACGGAATAGACATTGTGCGGCGGCATGTACCCAATGCACATATTTGGGTGGGTGCTATAGACAACGAACTGGATGCTAATAAGTATATAGTTCCAGGCCTCGGCGATGCGGGAGATCTTTGTTTTGGAGAAAAATTACAACATTGATTATCATCGGCTATTACTTATAGTATCAAGGATGCGCAGCTACCCATTCTGCTCCATCTTCAAACACTTCTTTCTTCCATATAGGCACAGTTTGCTTCAGTGTATCTATAGCATACCTGCATGCCTCAAAGGCTGCTGCCCTATGTGGTGCTCCTACTGCTATTACTACCGGTACATCGCCCACTACCAGTGTACCAGTGCGGTGGTGAATAACTACTGCATTGAGCTGCCATTTACTCATAGCCTCACTAGCAATTTTTTGCATTTCTGCTAGGGCCATACGCTCATATGCCTCAAACTCCAACTGTACAACAGTATTACCCTTGGTGGTATTTCTCACAGTACCCACAAAAACATCAATACCTCCCGTGTTGGGAGACATAACCTTATTGATACAATACAATACATCTATCGGAGTTGATAGTATTTTCACTTCTACCATTAGGATATGTTTTAACCACCACTTACAGGCGGTATGATAGCTACCTCATCGCCTACCGCTATATTATTAGCAGGCAATGCATATACTCCATTGATAGAGATGCTGAAAGACGATAGCTTTGTGAGTGCTGGATATATCTCATTAAGTTGTTCTATAAGATTTCCAGCAGTGCAAGACGAAGGTAGTTGTACTACTAGTAGTCCTGCACCTACTATTTCCCTCACTGCGCCAAACGCTAATACTTTTACTTCCATCAACCTGGTTTATTTCTATTCTAAGCAATTATCAAATGTACTATAATATAATTGTCACAAAAAGAAATGGGCTGCGTCACACAAGTAACGCAGCCCATTGAAAAATAAAAACTTCTAATCGAATAACAAATTACTTAGAACTTGCTCCAAGTTTTCCACCATGTATCGCCTACACTGCAAGCACCACGATAAGAAACTGTATTAAAGAAGCCTACAAGTTTAGGGCTAGTAACCACGTTTGTGGTAAGAACTGAACCAGCGTTAGGTGTAGGGTCGAAAGACGCACCTGCAGCATATGGAGCTTTCAAACCAGCATCAGTTGTGTTAGTAACAGATGCATTGTTCCAAGTAGGATTAGTTGTAGTTAAGTAAGTGTTCAAAGAACCTAATGTTGTAGAAGAGTTACCAACTGTGTCAAAAGCTTTAGTAATACCAGCTACTGTGATACCTTTCAGCTCCATAGCACCAGTAGTAAGGTTATTAGCACATTTTACACCATCAAGCAATACACCAGCAGAAGGATAACCTACAAGAACAGTGTTGAATATGTTCGCACGTGAGTTTCTTCTCAGGTGAGCAGCACGTTTGAAGTTGCTGTTGATAGTTGAAGTTGCAGTTTCTTTTGGTCCTATGATAGTTACGTTTGAAAATACAGGAGCAGTAATCGGAACGTTGTCAGAACCTGACGCGTCATTGTCTATTTCAAAACCATTGCTACCAGAGATGTCAGCCTGAGCTGGGTCTACAATAGATATAGCATATTGTATTTTACCACGGAAACCGAAATCGCAATCGAAATTGTCATCCAGAGTTTTGTAAGCAATAAGGTGTTTGCAATTTACTGTACCACCAAACCACTCAAATGCATCATCATAACCATAAGCGCACTCTACATAATCAATAGTGGTACCAGCACCTACAGCACCCATAGTCAAAGAGTTCAACTCTTTGTCAGGCTGGAAAGGATAACCACCGTACTCAATGCGAACGTACTTCAGTGTGCCTGAGTTATCGTTATCATCAGTACCACCATATATACCATCACCATTAGAATTGTTAACACCACCTTCTATTTCACCTACACCAGGCTGACTGTTGAAGGTTGTATTGGTAGTTGCTTTACCTAATATTACTATTCCACCCCAATCGCCATAAGAAGGAGACGCTTCGTTAGAAGTAAACACGATTGGACTATCAACAGTACCTACTGCTTCTATTTTTGAACCCCTTGTGATTACCAATGCATTCTTACCTTTTGCAGCTTTGATCGTTACGCCCTTACCTATTGTAAGTGTAGCACCATTTTTTACATACACAAGGTTAGTCATTGTGTATGTTTTGCCAGCTAACAAAGTACGGTTGGCAGTGATGTCTGCATTCAATGTGTAACCCAAAGAATCCTCTGTAGGAGTAGGGGTAACAGTTTTGTTGTCATCATCTTTCTTGCACGATGCAGCAAAAATGATTGATAATGCAGTGATACTAAAGAGTAGTTTTCTCATTGTTTTTCTAATTTTTTACAAAATTGCTTTTTTAATGTTACCAAAATATTAACCCAATATTATCGCAACACTAAATCCGTAGGTGCTAATAAGTATCTTCTATACAATAAAAAGGCGGTTGCAACATAATGTTGCAACCGCCTTTTTGTGTACTTTTTTAAATTACAGATTGTAAATAAATGACAAAGAAAGGGTAGTTCCTGTAAGCCTAGAAATGCGCAAGAAGTCACCTGTTACATCATATTTGCCATTATCATTGATGTCTTGATAAAAATTAGCTTTTCTATTCAGCAAATCGGTAATGGTGAATTTCAAACCAGCTTTGTCTTTAAGCAACTTTTGTGATACTTGAAAATCGAACAATGGGCGAGGAGCTTCCCATATACTTGGATTTTCTTGGTTACCAACAAGGAATATACGACGACCTATCATATTGAATAAAACAGTAACGCTAGTTCCAGTCTTATCACCATCAAACTGTAACCCACAGTTGAGCAAGTATGGAGACTGTCCTTGCATTGGGCGATCTACTTTTACTGTCTGACCAGTATTCGTTTTTACTTCAAAATTGACATTATTGAAGATGTAAGAGGCATTTGCAAACGCAGTAAACGGAGCAAAAGCCTTACCAAACAATACGTCTAAACGTTTACGGAATTCAACTTCAGCACCATAACTCTGTGCAGATGGAGCATTGTTATATGTAAATGAAAAAGTGTTAACTCCAGATTCATTATAGAATTGCTCTATTGGGTTGAGGAATTTTTTGTAAAATATACCGGCTGTTACTAACTCACCCGATCTTGGGTACAATTCATAACGCAAGTCAAGGTTCGTAATTTTAGTGCGTTGCAAATCTGGATTACCTTGTACTGCGGCCAGTAATTCAAAATCATAGAATGCAAACGGAGACAACTCACGAAACTCGGGTCTGATAACTGTCTGAGATGCACAAGCACGAATATTTGTTTTCTCTGTAGGCTTGTAGGTGAAATTTAATGATGGAAGGAAATCACCTACATTTTTATCTAAACTTACTGGTTGGCTGTTTCGATAACCATTCAATGTCTGATTAAAGTTTTCGTAACGTACTCCCCAAACTAATCTAAATTGCTCGCTAAATGCATTGTCTAGCATTAAAAAGCCTGCATTCAAGAAACTACTTGCAGAGTAGTCGTAGTCTTTATCACTCAGTTCATTAAGGTTGTAGCCATTAATACCTATGTTTTCTGCTGCAAATATTTTGTCAGGTCCCAACAATTGTAGATCAGCATTGCCACCTGTCATACCAAAAGGTCTTGAATTAAACTCTCTGGCTTTAGATTGCATCATGTAACCCATTTTAAAGGTTTGGTTTCTTCCAAACATTTTAAATTGTTTTGCTCCGTCTACACTAGCATTAGCAATATCATCTCTTAGTGTAGAGTAAAACATACTCGCAGAGGCAAGTGAAGGCAAGAAGGTAGGTACTGTAGCTCTGTATACTGAGTCCTCGTCAGACTTGCGATACTCCATCCTCCTTAGGTTTGGCTGGTTCTGAAACAGACGAACGTAACTACCACTCCAGTTCAGTTTGATTTTTGACTTTTCAATGTAGTGGTTGCCAGTTAACTGAACATTGGTGAAATTTGTAGACCTGAATGCAAGCTGGTAAGCATCTACATCACCACCAAAATCGTTATTACGACCAGTACGTACCAGAGTGTTGTCCAAACCAGTAACATTGTACAAACCTTTTAGAGATATTTTACTGTTCTTATTCAGTTCCAGCGTCACATTGGCTAATCCTCCCCACAATATTTCCTGACCATACAATTGCTCCTGAAAATCAAGTGTTTTTTCAATAGTATTTACGGTTTGATTGTAGAATGAACGGGTTAACTCCGAACGTCTGTTTTGTTTGTTGTAACTCACAGCTACTACAGCACCCAACGTTTTATCATTCAGTATCTTTTTATTTATGCCACCCGATGCCTGAAAGTTAGCATTAGGCATACCAGATTTCGTTTCATATCCCCAGTCATTTCTGAGGGTTTTGGCTAGCTCCACGCGTTGAGTACTTGATAACTTTCTAAAATTTTCTTTTTCAGGTACTCCTGATGGCAACGCACGTGTCCCATCATCTATACCCAACCAATCTAATTTGCCACCCTTACCATAGCTAAAATCTTTACCCACTGTTTGGGTGTTGACTCCAGAACCTACTTGCAATGAAAAGAAGTTTTTGGTAGGGATATCTTTGGTATTCACCTGAATAAGACCACCCGCAAACTCTCCAGGCAGATCGGGCGTAGCAGCTTTGTTTACTACTATGTTATCAATCATTCCTGATGGGAAAAGATCGAAAGAGAAGGTCTTACGATCTGGCTCTGTGCTCGATAAAAGAGCTCCATTCAATGTTGCTTGATTGTATCTGTCTGCTAGCCCGCGTACAATAAGATACTTTCCTTCTTGTATAGATGCAGATGATACTCTTTTTAGCACCTCCCCAGTGTTTCTATCTGGAGATTTACGTATTGCCTCTGCCGATACCACCTGAGCTACAGTATTCGTATTTTTCTGATACACAATCATTGCACTGATATTCTCTTTTTTCATGGTTGATTTTACAACCACTTCAGCTAGTTCAGTCGACTTAGCTTGTTCCAGCACTATACTTAAGGCAGTTTCTTTTCCTTCTTCCACATTTACATCGGCAATCTCCTTATTCTGAAAACCCACATACTTTACTTCTACAGTGTATATTCCCGCAGCTGCTGGTAAAATAAAGTTACCATCTATGTCGGTAACAGTACCAGACGAGGTGCCTTTTATGACTACAACCGCACCTATTACGGTTTCTCCACTTTTATTATCTTTAACTTTTCCTACTATTTTCCCATCTGCAAAAACGTTGATAACGTTAAGTAATAAGAAGGCAATTAGTACAAAACTTCGCATTTGATATAATTTTGTGCAAAAGTCCCCTTCTAATATTATCTTATTGTTACCCCAACTTTACGCAATGATTAAGTTAATATTGGGGTAATCATTTGGTAACATTGGGCTGGATTTCGTAACCGTTGATTCCTCAAATGAAGACAAACGAGTATTCCTTAATGTATTGGGGAAAAGTATTTTTATTTCCGTTACTTGCACGGCCCAAAAGTCTTTCGGTGATGCTCACAAATTCCGTGGATAGTTATTGCTTGTAGATGAGATTTGGTGCCATATCCTTTATTATTCTCCCAGTTATATTGAGGATATTGTTTGTGGATATTATACATATATTCATCTCTGTGGGTTTTGGCTAAGATGCTAGCAGCTGCTATGGATGTGAATTTTGCATCTCCCTTCACCACACATTGATGCACAATACCCAAGTATGCCGGGAAAATATGCCCATCTATAAGCAACAATTGTGGGCGGGTGGAGAGTTCATCTATGGCTTTGTGCATAGCCTTAAATGAAGCTTTAAGTATATTTATTTCATCTATTACTGATACGCTGCTACTAGATACAGCCCATGCAATGGCTTCTTTTTCTATTATGTACCTTAATTGTTCTCTATGTCCTTCTGTTACCTGTTTGCTATCGTTCAGCAGTGGATGGTGAAAATCTGGAGGAAGAATGACTGATGCAGCAAATACTGGTCCGGCAAGACAACCCCTACCTGCTTCATCGCAGCCAGCTTCTATCAACTCATCAGAATATTTGTTCTTCAGCATCAGTGTATTTTATGTAAATCCTGTTTTATAAACTGTTTTACTTTAATTTGTCATTATTGAGATGGCGCGTAGCATCTCTCATATTCTTTTTCTGAAAGTTTTTCTCTAGCGCTGTAGTTAGGTCTACGCCAGTCTGATTGGCAAGGCAAATTAGCACCCAGAGTACATCGGCCATTTCGTCGGCCATATCTTTGTTTTTATCACTTTCTTTAAACGACTGCTCGCCGTAGGTGCGCACCATTATTCGGGATAGTTCGCCTACCTCTTCTACTAATATGCCAAGATTGGTTAATTCGTTGAAGTAACGCACGCCCACTGTCTTTATCCACTCGTCTACTTGCTGCTGTGCATCGCGTATTGTTAGGTCCATTGGTATTTAGTATTTGTTTGTTTACACAAAATAATGGAACTTTCCCGTTTAATAGGGTGGTGGGTTCAAAAAAGCCTACCTATCAGTGCCTAAACCAAAGTACTAACAGAAACAATGTACGCAACAGACATAGAAGCCGCAGACGCGCTGAAAGAGAAAGTAAAAGCAATACGCAAAAACATAGGCAATGTAATAATAGGTCAGGAAGATGTGGTAGAAAAACTCATCATAGCCATATTGTGTAATGGACACAGCCTACTGGTAGGTGTACCCGGCCTAGCCAAAACATTGCTGGTAAAAACAATATCTGATGTGCTGGATCTGTCCTTCAAGCGGATACAGTTTACACCAGACCTCATGCCTAGTGATATAGTGGGTGCTGAAATACTGAACGAACAGCGCGCATTCCAGTTTATTAAAGGTCCCATATTTGCCAATATAATACTGGCAGATGAGATCAACCGTACCCCTCCCAAAACGCAGTCGGCACTACTGGAAGCGATGCAGGAGCGCAATGTAACGGCTGGTGGTATGCTGCACAAACTACCTTCGCCATTCTTTGTGCTGGCCACTCAAAACCCGATAGAGCAAGAGGGTACTTACCCATTGCCCGAGGCTCAACTGGACAGGTTTATGTTTCAGGTGACACTAGACTACCCCAGTTTTGCTGATGAGGTGACGATAGTGCGCAATACTACCAGTGCTCATATCCCCACTCTAAACATGGTAATGAGTAGCGAAGAGATCATCGCTTTTCAGGCGCTGGTGCGCCGTGTACCGGTGCCAGATAATGTACTGGAATATGCGGTAGGGCTGGTGCAAAAAACACGCCCAGGATCGGCAGGGGCTACCACTGCTGCCAACCAATATCTCTCTTACGGAGCAGGACCTAGAGCCTCTCAGTATCTGGTGCTGGGTGCCAAGTGCCATGCGCTCATAAATGGCAAATACTCGCCAGATATAGAAGATGTAAGGGCTATGGCACTGCCTGTGCTGCGCCACCGTATACTACGTAACTATAAAGCTGAAGCAGAGGGCATGACACAGGAAGCACTGATAAAACAACTGATGTAACCCCAAACAATATTACCTTTACTACGAGCCCCATATTGCCCTGCCAACGGATGATATGGGGCTAATTGTTACACTTATATACAAATCAAGACAATGGAACACCTGCAAGAGAAAATACACTTTCTGAAACAAGAATATATACCTATGCTGAGTGCTCTGACACCAGATGCAACGCGCTTGTGGGGCAAAATGAATGTGCAGCAAATGGTGGAACATATGGCTGATTATATGCAAATAGCCAATGGGAAAACCATATTACCAATAGAGGTGGATGAGGCTATGATACCTCGTATGCAGGCCTTCCTGGCTACCGAAAAACCGATGCGGGAAAACACCCCCAACTCCCTGCTACCTGACGAACCACCCGCCGTAAAACATGACAATCTTGCTGCTGCGATAGCTGAACTGGAGCAGGAGGTAAAGGCCTTTTTTGTAGCATATGAGCTCGATCCTGCCTTGAAATTGGTGCATCCGTTCTTTGGAGAGCTGGGTTATGAGTTGCAAGTGCAGTTGCTTTATAAGCATTGTACTCATCATTTGCGCCAGTTTGGTGTTACTATTGCTGCATTTTAATACCTATGTACCTACATCGCAATTGTATTTGATTATATTTGCGGGTATATATACTTCATAACAATCTGTTGCTGATGAAAAAATTGTTGTTTGCTTTGTTGACTGTTGCCTCTGTGCCTCAGGTATCTCATGCTCAGGATAGACTTACCACTCAGTTCTTTTCGTCGCCGCATACGTTTAACCCAGCAATGGCGGGGCTGATGCCTACCAAAATACGTGGCAATGCCAACTTCAGGACTATGAATGGCGATAGCACACAGGGCCCCAGTACGATGGTAAATGCATCGGCAGATATACGTATAGGTTATGACCTGCTGCCTAAGCGTGATGCGTTTGGGATAGGGATAGCCTATGGGTTTGAGCAATTTAAACAAAGTAAAAATTACTATTGGAACAGTAGATCTGCTACGCTTAGCTTGGCCTACCATAAAAGCATAGACAAAAAGGGTAGACATAGTATTTCGTTTGGGGCACAGGCTACGATGGTGGATAAAAATGTTTTGATTACTAAAAATGAAATCTATAAAGAGCTGTTATACACTGACTTAAGTATAGGTGCTATGTATACTGGCAAACTGGGTGATAATCTGGGCGTTTTTGGTGGGTATACTTATGGGCATATCACTGAGCCGTTTGAATATAACTTTGCAGGTACCAGCAGTAGGCTAGACAATAGCGGCACAGCACTAGCGGGTATGTCGCTGGGACTGGGGGGCAGTAATGCGCTGTATATAAATGCCTACATGCACAACCAAGCCGATGTTACCTACCTACAGGCTGGTGGTTATGCCCGTATACACCTGAATGCTGGCAAAAAATCTAAACCTGTAGAGACTGCACTGTATATAGGCGGCTACTACAAACACGATGATGCCGTAGCACCCTATGTGGGTTTAGAGTATGCCGATTTCAGATTTGCGGCTAGCTATGACATTAACATCAGCGACAAGGCGCCTGCTTATAAGAACAATGGTGGACTGGAGTTTACTGTAACCTATGCAGGTGCTGCCAGCAAGAAAAAAACCAAGATGAAGTATGGCAGATCTAGAATGCCAGAGCTGTTTTAGTTGTTGATCTCCCGCAAAATTTGCCGGTTTGTTGCCGTAGCCTTCGCTAAAAAGCTATGGCTACTAATAGGTGTTTTCACATGTTTTATGGTGTAAGTTATTGATTATCAATGCTATTCACTTTTCCGGTAGCCTTCGCTTAAAGCTGTGGCTACTAAAAGGTATGGAAGTGGTTAGTATTTGAATTTGTTGCCACGAGGCTCCTCGCGGAAGGGCCATGTGGGGGTGACAAATACAGGGCGTGAGAATACTTCGCCCTGACGGATGAGGTTGTCTTTGGGCGGAGTGGGTGTTTTTGGCGGAGTGGGATTTTCCGGTTCGTTTCCGGTTGTTTCATGTGTTTTGGCACTTAAGTCGTTGATTATCAATGCTGTTTCATTTTCCGGTAATGATGCAGTATTTGGCAGCTCAGAGGGATTTTCAGAGCGGGGAAGAGAGCGAGATTGGGAGGACAGCCGAAGGGGCTGTATTTCCGGTTCGTTTCCGGTGTTTTCATGTGTTTTGGCACTTAAGTCGTTGATTATCAATGTGGTTTCATTTTCCGGCATTGATGCTGTTTTGTTAGTTGTTTTGGGTTTATCATAGTCGGGATGCACGGGGTGGTTTTGGAGGAATGCCTTTCTGATACGTGTGAGCATGGTTTCGAGGTTGTCTGGTTCGTTACTGGATGTTTCTTGTGTTTTGGGCGTTTGGGTGTTGGTTTTTGGCAATCTGCTTTCCATAACTGGCTTTAGGATTTGTGACAATTCGGCATAGGTTTTTTGTTGTTCGGGTGGCATGTTTTTGATGGCTTCGTGGTTGCTGAGTTCTTTGTTGATGGCAATGAGCATTTCATCGGTCCAAGTGCTGGTATCGATTACGTGGGTTCTTTTGCTGGTTGGCGGTGGAGTGGTGTTTGGTGGTTCGTAAAATCTTGG
>JAIXSZ010000028.1 GCA_027484425.1 Sphingobacteriales bacterium | reverse complement strand
ACCATGCTCACACGTATCAGAAAGGCATTCCTCCAAAACCACCCCGTCCATCCCGACTATGATAAACCCAAAAACAACAGCAAAACAGCATCAATGCCGGAAAATGAAACCTCATTGATAATCAACGACTTAAGTGCCAAAACACATGAAAACACCGGCAACAAAGCGGCAATTCAGGAAAACCTCATGTTTACCAAACAACCCATAAACACAAAATCAAATATCACAACTCCATACCTAGAAAACCAACCAGAAACAACCGGAAATTATGCACCATTACCAGAAAATGAAACAGCATTGATAATCAACGACTTAGGTGTCAATACCCATGAAACGACCGGAAACAAACCTTTTAGTAGCCATAGCTCTTTAGCGAAGGCTACGGAAACACCCATCGACCCATTGTTTGTAGGTTACCCCACCTCCAGCACTCCCCCCAACCCTTCCGTACCCTACACCTACTTCAATGGCAAAATGCTCCTCACCAAGTACCCCGATGGCAGCATCCGTTACGACTATGGTGGCGGCCGCCCCGCCGTTACCATCAAAAAAGGAGGCCCAGCCATCCTCGAGCGCAGGGTGTTTTATATCTAAAACTTTCAGTAGCCATAGCCTTTTCGCCAAAGGCTGCCAGAAAAGTGAATAGTACTGATAATCAAACACTTATGCACCAAAACGCATGAAAACACCTATTAGTAGCCATAGCTTTTTAGCGAAGGCTGCGGCAAATAACCGGCAAAACCAGAAATGAACAGTAAATAATATATGACAACCCACACCCCACACATCCCCCCACAACAGGCACTCCCAAAAACAACGAAACCTGCCATAAAAGCAGGTTTCGTTTTACAAGATGTGCGGCAAAGTTGTCAAAGTTCGAACTATTTTATTGAAGATTTGAAGGCAATTGAAGAATTTAGATCTGTAATTTAGACGAAATAAGTTCGCTATTACGATATCTAAATTTTTATAAAATAAATTTTGTCGATATTCATGCTAACTGCCACATGCATGTAATTTTGTCTAGGATCGGACTTTGCATATATTAGTTGTCAAGATACTTAATTGACATCACTACACGCCTGTTTCTTGCCCTGCCTTCTCTGGTCTTGTTGGTGTCTAGCGGCTCATCACTACCATGACCAATTGCATTTAATCTATTAGATTTTACCCCCCTTGATAGCAAGTAGCGTTTTACAGTCTCTGCCCTACGTTTTGATAATCGATGGTTAAAACTACGTGGCCCTATACTATCAGAGTGGCCATCTATAACTAATACTGCCAATTCATCGGCTTTTAATACTTCTATGGCATCATCCAAAATTCGTTTCGATTCCTTGGTAATCATGGATGTTCCTGTCTGAAACCGAATCATATCAACATCCAAAGTACTATTCTTCACTACAGGGCAACCACTGTTATCTATTGATCCGGGCACTTCAGGACACTTATCTTTACTGTCAGGAGTACCATCATTATCACGATCTGGGCATCCATTAAACTGCGCCAAACCAGGCGTTTCCGGGCAGTCATCCTTCGGATCTATAATGCCATCAGCGTCTGTATCCGGACATCCTTTCATTGCTAATGTGCCTTTCTGGTCTGGGCAAGCATCATCCTTGTCAGCCACACCATCTCCATCGCTGTCAGGGCAGCCTCTGAGCCTTGCCAAACCATACACAGTCGGACAAAAATCATTCTTATCTAACACACCATCACCATCAGTATCCGGACATCCTTTGTATTTTTTTAAACCTTTTACATCTGGGCAGTCATCATCACTATCCATCACACTATCCATATCTCTGTCTGGACATCCTTTAAACCATTTCACTCCAGGCATATCAGGACAATCATCCCTTCGGTCAACTACACCATCTTTGTCCCTATCCTTAGCACCGGTCAAGTATACTCGAAGCCCTACGTTCAGGCCGTAGTTTATTGTGTTTATCCTATTGCTGCCATTCAACAGAGAACTATAGCTACCCACCTTATCTGTGATTTGATAAGTAGTAGCGTTGTCATTAGTAAGCATTTGTTGCATATAGTACACACCTATGTTTAGTGCTACATTGTTAGATAGCTTATAACTTGCAGACGGGCTAATAAGTATACCAATAGAGGTAGATGCATAGTCTACGTTACCACTCTTGTTAGTAGGTTCACTGCCCAATGCTACGTTATATCCTTGTGTCCTCAATCGGGCAAACGTATCTGGAATGTTGCCACTGGGATTTTTGTCTATATAACTAGCTTTTGTGATCAACCATGCACCAGCTGAAGCTGGAGTAGCATTATCATAAAACGCTACAGGCTTGCCATCTGCTAACCTGTAGTTGTAAACTGCCTCGTAATCGAACGATGCATTTGTAGAATATTTAGTTATCTGTTGTGCATTGTACGTAAGCCCAGCGTCAACTGTAAAGCCCCACTTTTTAGATAGCATAGTCTTATACTTCATCACCAATGGGATCTGAATATTCGTCATTTCCAAATCCTCCGTTATTGGTGCGTTAGCGGTTATAATCTGCCTATATACATCTGCACGACTATCGGTAGACTGATACTCTACACGGAACTTCTCAAGTTCAAGACTACCTGTTTGACTGAAATACATAAATCCCAGGCCCACACCGAAATGCCTCTTTTTACCAAAGAAATAACCTAATTGAAAGTCGCCACCAATCGACTTTCCACCACTAAAGTTAAGCTTGCCGATAGACGCCTGCGTACTATTTAGGTAGTTTCTGGCCATATTGACGGAGGTCATTTTATAATCCAGCAAACCGAATTTGAAGTTGCCATCTATGCACCAAGCAGGAAGAAGTTCATTCAAATTGTTATATTCGACTTGCTGTGTATCTATTACTTGACTAGATACAGGGGTTGCAAATGCTACTAAACTTAGTAAACAAACGAGTTTCTTCATCATTCTTATGATTAATATTTATTAGTTAAAGAAAAAGGGATTCACAATTATCCTACTCTCTCTTATTAGTATTAATTACGCACCAACTTAATAGCACCTACCCTTATACCTCCATCGAAAACAGATATCATATATACTCCTGTAGCAAGATCAGTAACATCAATACTAGATATCGATTGTACTACTGATCCGCTTGTAAGTTTCTTACATGCCATATCGGTTATCTCATATATTGTATTTCTGAAACTCACACCAGTAATATTCATTTTCACTACACCTGTAGAGGGATTGGGGTAAATGTAGATATTGGCTCCAGCAATAGTAACGTTCGGGACTCCTACTACTGCGTTGTAATAAGTTTTCTGGCTACAGCCATCTTTTTGAGTAATAACCCAGTAGTATTTATTTGCTACATCAAGCGTTCCTACATTGAAATGTTGATTTATCTGGCTAGGGAATAAAGCAGAATCTAGTGTTACAACGTCGTCATAACCCCACTGGTAACTGTCTACGTTATTGTCACCACACACTAAGTTCCCATTCACATAGTAAACAAATTCTGGTGTATGACTATCACCGTTGCTTACTTTCACGTCAAATGTGTCGCTTTTATAGCATGAGAACAGAGATATGTTAGCTGTCAGTATCACTTTAGCAGTAGTGGCATTATTGAAGGATACAATGCTATTTTGTCTTCCTAATCCTTGTGCAACAATTGTAGCATCAACTGCCGTCCATTTATAATCTACTGAATTAGGTGCCGGGACTGATGCGCCAAAATTTTGGAAGAGCGTATTGCTGCAAAGCTCTGCTGACGGATGTATTTTTATGACAGGCTTCGCTGGTGTAGGATTGACAGTTATTGTGTATGTCGACTTTGTTCCTACGCATCCGTTTGCCGCTGGTGTTACTGTAACAGTCGCTGTCAAAGAAGTATTTCCATTGTTTTGTGCAGTGAACGAAGGTATGTTACCTGAGCCCGAAGCAGCCAAGCCTATTGACGTATTATTATTCGCCCACGTAAATGCTGTACCTACTACAGGGCCACTCAATGCTACGTCACTTGTACTTGCGCCATTGCATATAGCTATATTATCTAGCGCATTTACAGTCGCTTGTGGATATATGGAAACGGTAGCCGAACCTGATACCGAATAAGTACATGTACCAGCAAGAACACTTACTAGATTGTAAGTAGTAACAGCAGAAATAGTTCCGGTGTTAAGTGTGTCGCGACCTGTAGCATCCATGATAGAATTTAATGTTGAGCCACCGTTGACGGTGTAGCGAACCGTAACTCCTGGATCGGACACAATTATAATTTCAGAACTGCTTCCATTACATACTGTAGTAGTCCCTGCTATTGTAGCACCGACCAGCGCAGGCTGTGTTATCGTAACCGTTTGTATGTGAGTGCAGCTATTCGCATCAGTAATAGTACAACTGTACGTTCCTGCCGAGAGGCCTATAGCGGTTGATGCAGTGCCGCCACTTGGCGACCAAGAATAGGTATAAGAACTTACACCTCCAGTGGCGATAATAGTTGCGCTGCCATTATTACCTCCATTACATGTGACGTTTGACTGGCTGATAATAGAAGACGCTAGCAAAATAGGTTCAGTGACAGAGACTGTTTGTGTGTGTACACAAGAATTTGCATCTGTGATAGTGCATGTGTATGTGCCAGCTGACAGACTGGTGCCAGTGGCGGTAATTCCACCCGATGGAGCCCAGGAATACCCAAGTGGCCCAGTGCCGCCGCTTGCGCTTAATGTAACACCTCCATTGTTGCCACCATTACAACTTACGTTGGTCTGAGACACTACTGATGATGTAATAGAAGATGGTTGGGTTACAGATACTGTCTGCACATGTGTACAGGAATTTGCATCAGTAATTGTACAGGTGTACGTGCCTGCTGTCAGACCGCTCGCTGTCGCAGTTGTACCGCCAGAGGGTGCCCATGAATAATTTAATGTACCTGTACCACCGCTTGCAGTTACCGTTACACTTCCATTGCTGCCACCGTAACAGCTTACATTCGTCTGGGCACTAATCGAAGCAGTAATATTAGTTGCCGGTTGTGTGATTGTAACCACGGTTACGTCAGAACAACTATTTGCATCAGTTACTGTACATGTGTAGTTGCCAGCTGCCAGCCCGGTGACTGTAGCTGCCGTGCTTCCCAATGCCGTCCATGCATAGCTCAAGGGGCCAGTTCCGCCACTGCCAGCAACGGTTACACTACCAGTAGCTGCACCACGGCAGAGGATATTGGTTTGGGCAGATATGGCGGCATTCACACTTGTAGCAGGTTGGGTAATGGTAACTGTCTGGTATACATTACAGCTATTGTCGTCTGTTACCGTGCATGTATATGCACCTGCTGTCAGTCCCGATGCGCTTGCTGCTGTGCCTCCAGAAGGCATCCAGGAATAATCGAGAGTACCCACACCACCACTGGCGCTTATCGAAGCAGCACCATTGCTGCCCCCATAGCAACTTACATTTGTCTGACTGCTTATTGATGTGGTTATTCCGGAAAGTGGCTGTGCAATTGTCACTACAGCTATATCGTGGCAACTATTCGCGTCAGTAGCAATGCAGGTGTAGGTTCCTGACGCAAGACCTGTAGCTGTTGCAGCACTGCCACCCGTTGGGGTCCACGCATAGGTGATCAGACCTGTACCTCCGGTAGCGGAGATAGTTGCTGCCCCAGTTGTTTCTCCGTTGCAGGCTACATTCGTTTGCGAAACTAATGCGGCATCAACAGCAGTTGCCGGCTCTGTAATGGTCACTGGTTGTGTTTTTGTACAGGAATTTGCATCTGTAATAGTACAAGTGTATGTACCTGCTGTGAGGCCGCTAGCTGTTGCGGCCGTGCCGCCAAATGGCAGCCATGAGTAGCCGAGGGTACCGAAACCACCGCTTGCACTTACTGTTACACTTCCGTTGTTGCCACTATTGCAGCTTACATTTGTTTGTGATGAGATAGATGACATTATTGCGGATGGTTGAGTTACTGTCACAGTTTGGGTATTTGTACACATATTTGCATCCGTGACAGTACAGGTGTGTGTTCCGGCAGATAAAGATGCACCAGTCGCCGTTGCTCCGCCAGTGGGCGCCCAAGAGTACAGATACGGTGTTGTTCCGCCTGAAGCTGTTATGACAGCGCTACCATTATTGCCTTCGTGGCAAGAAACATTCGTTGTTGCAGAAATTGAAGCTGCCAACACAGACGGCTGAGTTATTGTAACTATAATGGAATTACTACAAGTGTTGGCGTCAGTGATGGTACAAGTATATGTACCTGCTGAAAGACCAGTGGCAGCGGCTGCCATACCACCTAATGGCGACCATGAGTAGGATAGAGTACCAGTACCGCCGCTTGCACTAACCGTAACTGCTCCATTACTTCCACCGTTACAGCTTACATTAGTCTGCAACGATATTGACGATGTAATAGCTACTGGCTGGGTAACAGTTACTGTCTGTGTTCGGCTACATGAGTTAGCATCAGTAATGGTACAAGTATATGCACCAGCAGCAAGACCTGTAGCAGTTGCTGCTGTACCACCCGCTGGAGCCCAAGAGTAGGAAAGTGAACCAATACCACCGCTAGCACTAACCGTAGCAGCACCATTACTGCCACCATTACAACTCACGTTTGTCTGTGATGATACTGACGAAATTATACCTGTTGTTGGTTCAGTTATTGTTACCGTCTGCTGATCAGTGCAGCTATTTGCATCAGTAACAGTACAAGTATATGTACCCGCTGATAGGGAAGATGCCGTAGAAGTAGTACCGCCTGCAGGAGCCCAAGAATAACTAAGTGAACCTGTACCTCCGCTCGCAGACACGACAGCTTGCCCAGTAGATGCACCAAGGCAAGTGACGTTAGTTTGAGTGCTCAATATTACGTTTACTGAAGTTGCAGGTTGTGTTACTGTAACTGTCTGTGCTCGGCTACATGAATTAGCATCTGTAACGGTGCAAGTATATGCACCGGCAGCAAGACCTGTTGCAGTGGCTGACATTCCACCTGATGGCGACCATGAGTAGGAAAGGGAACCTGTACCACCGCTTGCACTAACCGTGACAGCACCATTACTCCCACCATTACAGCTCACGTTTGTCTGCGATGATACTGAAGATGTTATTAATGCTGGCTGTGTAACAGTTACAGTCTGTGTTCGACTGCATGAGTTAGCATCTGTGATGGTGCAAGTATATGCACCGGCAGCAAGACCTGTTGCATTGGCTGACGTTCCACCTGACGGCGACCATGAGTAGGAAAGGGAACCTGTACCACCGCTTGCACTGACAGTAACAGCACCATTACTCCCACCGTTACAGCTCAAATTAGCAACAGAACCAACGCTTGAGGTAAGTGCTGCTGGCTGCGTTAGGGTAATTGTTCTTGTCATCGAAACACTTGCCGCATCAGTGATGGTACAGGTATATGCCCCTGCACACAAACCAGTCGCAGTTGCGCTAGTACCACCCGACGGACTCCAAGAGTACGTGTATGGTGCTGTTCCTCCTGAAACACTTACCGATGCTGATCCAGCACATACTCCATTGCAAATAAGGTTTGTCTGAGACGTAGTGGCCGACAAAGATGCTGCACCACTGGTGAGAGTAACAAAATAATTTTCAGTTTCACCGTACCCACCGCCTATGCCGTTAGTACACGCCTGTGAAGCTAACAATTCGGCTTCATATGCCGTTCTTACACGCATCCTAAGAGGCACACCTGTAACACCACTTGGCATAACGAAACTTCGGCTATGCGTATAATTACGTGGTGAAGAGTCAATAAACTCTGAAGCTTCATAGATACCATTGTTATTCAAATCTATCCAGATTCCAACCCCATCTCTATACACACCATTTCCTACTGTAGCAGTCCATGGAATAGTAGCACCGATTGTCAAAGTCCTTACAGGCGTTGCAAAAGTATAATATCCGTTTGAATTACAACTCCATGAATTGTTATTCCCAACAGACGCAACTCCCCCCATAGAAAAAGTATTTATTGGGTCAAAATTACAGTCCTGTGTTGTAACGAAAGTGGTGGAACACTGTGCAAAAATGATGGCGCGAAAAGCAAAAAGTAAACAAAACGAAAGTACTATTTTTCTCATAGTTGTATATTATACATTTTAGTAAAAACAAACCGTCAAATATAATAAAAATACGTATTATATATATATCAATAACATTTATTAACCAATGTATCCCATTCTGGTGGCTGCCATTATCATACCTGCTAAGTTTTTAACACCCATCTTTCTAAAAATATTTTTTCGATGATTTTCAACTGTGAAATAGGATATAAACAACCTGTCAGCTATTTCTTGTGAAGTAAGTTCTTGGGCTATCAGTTTTATTATTTCTATTTCTCTTTCGGACAAAACTACTGGTGCCGGCACGCGATATTTTGAAGTAAGAAAATGATATTCTTTGGGTATATATATACCACCATTATTTGTGATTTTAAGACATTCGAGAATGTCTTCTTCTTTTTGCTTTTTGTTTACAAATCCCTTAACTCCTAAAATCAATAGATTTTCTACTAGCATCACAGAACTAAGTGATGAAAGTGCAACAATTTTAAGTTTTGTATGGTTAGTATAAAAATATTCAAACAATTCTAGTCCAGCAACATCCGGTGCAGATATATCGAGAATAAGAACATCCAAATCTGCAGCAGCAACTTTCTCAATTAACTCAGATTTGGATGTGCAAATAATCGTGACATTTACTTCGTTGCAACTCAAAAAATAAGCAAGTCCCTTTGCAGAGAAGGCATGATCATCGAATATTCCTACTTTAATTTTAGCCACAGGTCAAAAATATAATAGCAACGTTTAATAAGCATAACTGAAAACAGCTATTTACCTTGGGAACTTTATAAAAAAAACTGTCCCTTGAGATAGTTTACTTTCGACTCTAATAATAGAGTTGTATTTGCGAAGCATCTCAGCAACAATATAAAGACCTATCCCAAAACCAGGCTCGTAATTTGTTCCAAAAGTTGAAACAACGTTCTTTGTAAATAGTTCTTTAATCCTATCTGGCTCAATGCCTACCCCCTTGTCAGTAATACTTAACTGACATGAGGACGGATCAAATGCTACTTCTACGGTAGAATAGTTATGGCTATACTTGATCGCATTAAACAAAAGATTACGCAAAACTATTCGCAATATGTCAACAGGTATATTTAGTTCAACTTGTTCAATGTCGCTTTTAATAGTTACCTGTTTACTGGAAGAAATACTGCTAAGCTGGTCCGTAATTTCATTTAAGGTTTGTTTTAAATCTGCTTTCTGAATTAAACTACCATCAGCAATATTCATCTCCGCTTTAGACCAGTTCAGTAAATTCATTAACACCGATTGCGCATTATTAAATTGATTTTCTACTTCATTTAGGTGTTTTGCCATGTTAGGATCGGAATCCTTTCTGAGTTTTTTTAGAAGCAAATTCAATGTAAGTATGGGGGCATGAAAATCATGAGAGATAACATAAAAGATCTTTTGATTGAGTATGTTCAATCTCGCCAAATCATTATTCGCTGATTCGATTATTGATTTCTGAAAAGAGAGTTTTGAATTTAGTTTTTTTATTTTGTAAAGATTTAGTAGAATTAGAATTATTACAATACCAACAGTGCACAATAAAACTATAAGTACATTCCGTTTCGAATTGCTAACTTCTTCTGAATACTGAAGTTCCTTTATTTTCTCATTCGATTGCTCTAGTTCATAAACCGATTGAAGATTGGCAATTTCTCTGGCTTTCTCCACATTGGAAGTACTGTCTTCGTATTTTTTTATCAATTCCATGAGCGCAACAACTGCCTTGTAATTACCGATCTTTTTATTTAAAAATGACAATTGCTCATAAATATCTTTGGTGGTAAGCTTGTCTCCCATAGACAGAGCAATCTGTAGTGCATCTTCCAACTGTATGATTGCTGCTTTGGGGTCTTTTAATGCTGTGATTGGAGCTATATTAACCAGTATGTTTGCATACTCTTCTACCAAGCGTTTTTCTTTGGCTATCTTTAGCGCATCATTGAGAAATGACAATGCTTTTTCATTGTTGTTGAATTTGCTGTGAACAATCCCCATGTTCAGTAATGAATACAAATAAATATCAATATACTGTTCTTTATTGCTTTTTGACAATGCTCGTTGAAGGTAATAAACAGCACTATCAAGGCCACCTTGTTTTCCGTAGACGATAGCAATATTGTTATATGCATTACATATCGCTCTGATATCGTTGGTATCCTTTATTGCAATTTCAAGTAGCTTGTTATAATACAATAGTGCTTTGTCATTTTTGCCTGTATTTTGATACAAAAGACCTAAATTGGTATATGTGTTAGATAGCCCGACATCATATTTTATTACTTGAAAAATTTTTTGCGCGTTTATAAAGTAAACCGCTGCAGAATCCCAATTACCTTTACGCCCTTCAATGGTGCCCAATGTATTAAACACAAGTCCTATTCCTCGTTTATTATCAAGATCTTTAAATATCACTAGTGCCTCTAGAACTCGTTTCCTGGCCATTGTTAAATTACCGTGATTGGCATCCAGAACACCGAGTAATTGAGTAAGAGATGCTACACCCGCCTTGTTCTTGTTTTTAGTAAATTTTTTTACCCCTTCGTTTAAGAAATAATATGCTGAGTCTGGCTGGTAAAATTTGTAATAATTATAGATGTTATAGTATGCTTCTGCCTTATTTGTGTCGTGTGCCTTTTCCAGTGAAGCAATAAGTTGGGTAATATTTTTTTGGGAAAATGTTATGTACGGAAGAATGAGTCCTGCAATGAGGAGTGTGACAATTTTGTGAAGCCTATACAATGTAAAATTTGTGTGTACTAGCGGTATCATAAAATGTAAAAATAGGAAATATACAAGGATCGGATAAAAAATAGTCAACTTTGATAAAATAATCTAGAATGAAGCAAAGTATATGAATATATTACTATAATAATACATTGTTAAAGGGTGCAATTGGGTTATAGTGTATCTAAAAATGAGACATGCCCAGTTAATTTATCCTAGCTATCATATATAAACAATATTTATATTATAATACATACTTAATTATATCGTCTATAGTAATATTTAACTGATAATATTATATCTGCGAGATTACTTCTTATGTCTGAGCTTGAAATAGTAAACTTCCACGTTCCTTTTAGTTCCCTTTCAGAAGCTTCAGGTATTAATAATCCTTCAAATGGCATATACCTGCCATCTTGCATGTCTTCCGGAAATACCCCGTAATCATCGATTCCTCTGGAGATTGTTACACGTTCATTCGTTGCCTTATTTTCCAATATAGCGTCAAAAGTTTCGTAAGGGCCAAGTACAGCAGGAATGGAAACAGATATAGACTTAATTTTTAAATTGCGTGCTTCCTTATTGCCTATTAAATCCCTATCAATATCAAACTCCAAGACCTCAGATCCGCCCTTTGTAAACTTTTGCCAAGAATCACCATTTGTATTTTGTTTAAGTGATAGAATTTTTTCTGCTTGTTGCTTGCGCACATTCTTATTGAGATAGGCGTTTTGCATTGAGGCCAATGCCAGTTTTAACGATTCTCCAGCTAGAAGTCCTTTTTTTACACTATTCCAAGCCTTTGATGGTATAAAATTGTCTTGTTCATTGTCTTCTAGATCTAGCTCATAGTTGTACGCAGCCTGTAGTTTTTGTAAACTGCTGAGAGCCAACTGATAGGCTGTAAAATAAAGCGAAGACATCCTTCCGCTTATCCAGCTATACAACTCGGCATTGGTAAATTTGGTGTTAAGGTAGTTGAGCACTTCGTTGGCTTGTTTTACTTGCAGATAGTATAAGTTTCTGTTTTCAATTGCAATGTTCTGACGGACTTGCGCTGCTTCAATATTTTTGTTTAATTGGGCCAGGGAAAGCAAACTTTGGTCTTGCTGAAACAACCATTCTTCGTTACGTCGTATGTATTCGGCCTGTGTGGCCAATATTTGCGAAGTGGTTTGCAGCCCTGAAGCAAGATCGGTGTAACTAGCCGCAACTGTAGATACGGCTTGCCCGTATTGCATTCCGCCATCAGCCAGACCAAAGATATTAGGCATCAGGTAAGGCACTACGGCTTCGGCATTGGTTACAGCACCGGCAAACTGATAGACAGATGCACTTGCATTCAAACCGATGCTCAGTATTTCTTGCGGCAAGTTGCCCTCAGCAATTAGCCCTGAATAGTAGTTGTACTGCGCTTGCACTGAAAGTGCATTTACGCGCAGTGCTTCTAAATCTTTAGTAGCTTCATTTACCTGGTAATCGTAGAGATTTTTAGTGGTATTAAGCAGATTTACCTGGTGGGTGGCCTGTAGAGCCTGCAACTGCTCATTGTCCTTCTGAGTAAGGGCGCCGTAAAGCTGATTGCCGAATTCAGATAACATGTTTATCATTGTTTCGGTAGCAGGAAGTAAGTCGCGGAAACGATATATGGTTTTACTTGAGAAGAGCTCTTCTGTTGGATTTAGATTAACTCGTCCGTTTCTTAAATTCAGCACCAAACGCCAGGGTATTTCTGCGTCATTGTTCATGGAAGGCAACTGACGTTCGCCATTAATATTCAAGCCATTGCGTAATTTGTAAAGACGGTCGTTAACCCAATCCCACAGGGACTTCAAATTTCGGTTGGTGGGTTTCATGAAGCTAACGTTAACGTTTTGTACGTTTTCGTAAGTTCTTTTCGTTTCTTTTTCATACTCACTTTCAAGATCCTGAACAGGGGGTTTACCACCAAGCAAATCTTCCGCTTCGAAATACAGTTGTGTAGCAGCACTAAGGCTTTCCCAACTTTCCTGTATGAATTGCCTGTCAGCCGCTTCTAGGATAAAACGGATGTACTGTTCAAGTGTCCATCGCATAAACACTTCAGGATTGCTATCGGCAATTATATCAGGATCGAGTGTGTTGGTTTTTCTTGTTGTTTCAATCGTGGTTAGTTGTGCCCACTGGGGAATGTAGCTTACGGTTTCCTCTTTTGACCAAAATATACTGATGATTTCACTATGTATCATCTTGTTGCCGTTATAATACAAAGTCAGCCTGTTAGGTGAGACAATAATGCCCATTGCTTTTTGGGAATCCACAACTTGTATTAACGACCGTAGGTATTCCCACTCATTTCCTCCATCTAACGACGTGAGCAAATACAAGGATTCTGTTGTGTTATATATTTGCGTACATAGGACATAGATTATTCCATTTGAATCGTCGAAGGCAATATATGGTTGGGCATTAGAAAAATAAGCAGTTTTGACACCATTGGAAAAACAAATTTTTTTGTCACCTTTATTCCACATTATACTCAGATCGGCGCTTTTATGATCATAAAAAGGCAGATACTGCCATACTTCCTTTTTATTCTTCTCTTCTACCCCCAGAACATTAAACACTTTGTGGTACCAGTTTCTGGCTGCCGTGTACTTAAAGCTGCCAGCCAGAGAAGCCGCGACTGCCATCGGTGTATGGAAAAAAAACTCACGAGCATAAATACCATAGGGTCCAGTGAAATCAATTTTGTCGTCACTGTCTTCTTTGGGTAACATAACAAGTTCCAGGTTCGGTTTCAGGTCAGAAAATCTAGTTTTGGGTAGGCCAAGTTCCTCTTGCTGTATTGCTCTGTTCATTACACTTTCAATGTGCGTACATGCTTTTTCACGAAGCTCACTAACCACGTTTGAAAAAAATCTCTCTACCGAAAATTTTTCTCTGTCACTTAAATCCAAGTTATAGGAAAAATCTACCATTAAACAGTCAACGTATTTATTGATATCAACCCTGCATTTACTGTTTTCAATTGTAAAGGCCTCCAAAGCTATTTCAGAGATTTTTAAACAAAAAAGGTATCCAACATTCCCATTATTCATATAAATTGCCCCAACACGGTTACGTACAGCAAACAAATTATTACTTCGTACTTGACAAATTTTTCTTGAATTTTCAACAGAATTTGCCCATTTTGAATAAGTTCCCTGGTAGTTTTGGACTAATACGTTATCGTATTCAATGTTATAAAGTATGTGTTCAGAAAATCCAAAGTTCATCGGATATTTAGCATCATGGTCTCTGTATATAACAGGTAAATCACTGCTAACTAAATTTGCTGGCATCAATGAACTATTGAGAAATGTTGGAGCAATTAAGTTAGCAAGTCCCTTCCAGTATTGACTGGGGTACTTCGATGGCGCTATTTTGTCAATAAGTGTCTTGGTTTTATCATAGAACTCTATTAGTTCGACTAATCTTTCATCATTGCCTACATATGAAAAATGATGCTCACTTTTGTGAATATAAATATCAGTTACATTTGAAATGGGGCCATAAAAAAGCATCAGCGTGTTTGACCCAGTTGCACTTTCTACTAGCGGTTGCACGCCTATTTTTCTCCAATAAGGATTGCTTGGCGAGTACATATCGGGAATCTTCTTGTCGAATGGGCCGATCCCTTCTTCCGGCTTCAGATAAAAAGGATGCTTACAAATAGTCAACGGATGAGTCCAGCTTCCATCTAGGTTTTGATAAATAGCCTTAATGGCAATGTAATAGAGATTGCATTTGGTAGATTTCTTTTCTTTTGTTTCACCTAAAGGATCACTAAACGTATCTGTAATATTGCTTATCTCACTCCAGAAAATATTCAAGCGGTTGAAGGCATACACTGCTGAAACGGTTTCGGACAGAATGTTAATTTCAATTTTTTTCCAGGGGAACCAAGTAGAACGTTCATTTTCTGTATCGCACTCCTTGCGTGAATAATAAAACGTGTTTTCTTCCGTTACCGACCTGGACACAATGAAAAAAGTTTCTACCTCTTTTTCATAGAGTCTGGAGTAGGTTTTGTAACAGGACACATCTACGATTTTTGCGTTTTCCAGGTTTACCCATTCGTCCAGGTAATCGAGCACAGCAGTTTCTGCCTGCACTTCGCTTAGCTCATTTTTACTCAGTTCTTCAACTAGCTCACTAAACTGCAGCGAGGCTGTGCTACGCACAGTGGCTTGCAAATAATTTTCGGGATAGGTTTTAATCAGTTGTTCTGATTGCCACAGTTCAAAGCTGGATACCCACTGCCATTCTGATGGTGTGATGTTTTTTAATTTTACGGCATCCACTTTTTCCATGCCACTTTTGCAACGGGTTAAATAAGTTTGGACCGCATCAGTAGCTTCCTGTAAAGGGGTTACTTGCATGATACCACTCATTTCCACATCGCACAACAAAAAATCTGACAGGTGATCTGGTGTGTTGATGTCTATGTAACCTTGTCCCTGATTAAAATGCCACAATGCCACATGCATCAAGCTGTCGCGCTCTTTTTCAAGCACTTCGGCTGAAGCATTTTTGTAGCGTTCCTTTTGTCCGGCGCTGTTCAGCTCTTCCAATTCTATTTTAAATCTTTCGGCGTGTTCCGTTAAATTTTTCCAATCTGTTGAATCTATCAGTTGTACGAATTCATTCAGGGTAATTACAGATAGGGTATTTTGTTGGGCTGCGGTAAAACAATGCCACAGCTTTTCAATCATAGCTACTACTTTTATTGGAGTGATTTCAGCCTCTTCTTTTCTTCTTTGCTTACCGCTATTTTTCCCGTTCCATGCTATCAGCAGGGCTTTAATGCTTGCTTTTGGCCAAGACAAGTTCTGCGAAAGATATTCAGCAAGGCTTTCATAGTCGAATTGGTTACTTCTCAGAAATGCCAAATACGCTTCTTGCTTGTTAGTATCCACTTGATTGTACACCTCGTTAAACTGCATTATAGGCAGGGCGTGAACAAGCTCAAACGCTTCGGCTGTAAAACTATTCTCATCAAAAGGTAATAGATAATCGGCAGCATAAGCGATGGCGTTGTCGCTCATGGGGAGTTTGTTGCACAAGTTGATGTAGGGAAACAAACTACGAAGAAGATTTTTCACCGTGTGCTTTTCTTCGTTCCTTACAAAATTATTGAATTGTCCAATGCCATTTCCGGTGCCCGATTTTTCGACGAAATACTTACTCAGACCCAGCATGGTATTGTAAACCGCAGCTTCCTTTTCTCCCCAATACACTGCCAATTCATGTGTCCACTGTTGAAACAATAATTGCTGCAGGTTCTCTTCCGCTTGTTCTTCCTTTAAAATAACTTCTTTACTGCGCTTTTCCGTTGGACATTGTGTTTTGTCGCCAGCATGGCTGCTTTCGCTTGCAGTGAGTTTTTTGCGCAACACATCCAGCCAAATGTCAAAATTTACATCTGATTGCACATAGTAGTGCGTGGCTGTTTCTACCTGAATGTATTGTTGCAGGCTGATGCCAGCTTTTTGCAGTGTATCATGTAACTGTACCAGGCTAAACAAATCCTCAAGACCTACAGTTTCCAGCTTGTTAAACAGGAGATGAAGTTCCAGTTGTGCAACGGTAATGCCCATTCTTGCAGCTAATGGCAGCAGAACATTGAGTATGTTTTGGGTAGGTGCTGCCAGCTGGTTCTGTTGCTGTTCTACAAGACTCTTGTCTATTCTAAGTGCATCAGTCAGCACATTGATTTGAGCATTCTTGTTATCTTGTGCAAGGGTGCTGCTTATGGCTGCTGCAGTCTGTAACACACCTGTTTCAGCCTGAACTGGAATGATGCTTTGTGGCGTTAGGGTAAGCGCTTTGCTTACGTGAGTAAGCATTGCCATTCTCTTTAAATTGGCTTCAAGTTCCTCTATGTTTTCTTTCCAGATGTGTTCGGTGCTTAACAGTGCGTTGAGCGTTGAAAAATCCCAACCTGTGCCATTGGCCAGTATCAAAAACTGACGGATGCGGTTCAAATGCTCATGGGTCATGTTCTCAAAATGCTCAGCATCACTGCCATTATAAGCTTTGTATTTAAGTGGTGCTGAACTGCTGCGGTTAATAAACAGTTTTTTGAGTTCTTCGTCGCTGCTTTGTCCATTGTAAATAAGGAGCAACATGGCCTCCATATCCAAACCGGCAGCTATGCGCAATTGCTCAGGGCTCTTAATTTCTGGTGCTACCCAATCCTTTATTTTTTTCTCCGGGTGTTTTAGTATTTCCAATTCGTAGTATGACAGACCTAGCTCTGCAAGGCTCCATTGCAGTGAATTGTAATCCTCTGGAGAGAATTGTGAAGCAAGTTCAGCAAGTGATGTGTTGTAAACCGACAAACCGGAGCCAATACGCTGCAGGGGCTGGTTGTAGGGTAAAAAGTTCGTATCGCAGTTAGCTACTTTTTCCCACAACTTGTCCGGTTCTATTCCAACAACGACAAGTTTTAATAATTCAATTACCTTCTGGAGATATGGCATTGTGGTTTCAGTATTTTTCTTCGAAACCTCCAGCGTCCATAAATCTGGCCTTCGTTTTTTTAAGCTTAGATCATCAACATCGGGTGCTATTTTATCCGAATTTGTTGCCAGATTCATCAGGCTTACAAAATAGGCTCCTACGCCAGTGCTGCTGTATGCATCGCCTATGTTGTTGAAAGCTGTGTTTGGGAACAGCGACATATAGCTTATTTCCTGGTTGAAAGCGGTACTTCGGGTGGCTTCTTGTTGTTGGTTGGTAGATTTTTTTGATGCCATAGGATTATATTTTAAATATTGAATTCATTTTTTATATAATTGTTGTATTGCTTTATATGCATTCGATCCAAAAGCTCACCATCTTATAGTTGAGTGCACTTTGGGGAGTGGATGATTTTTCTGTGTATAGATCAATTAACGGCAGAGGAAAATTCAAGATAATGATGATCAGTTTTCTTAGATGTCACTTTTAATTTTTCAATATTCAATTTGCCTTCTTTTGAATTCGACTTAGGTAGTAATAAAAATGCATGATCTAGTCTACCTCCCGACTTCTGTGTTCGTTCCTCTGGTCTAAAATATGTTATAGCCCATTTTTTGCTGGCATCCTCTAATACATCTTGGACATCTGCCGCGTCCATATTAAAGTCTCCAGCTACAATTACCGGCTCACTTTTATGAACTACATTTGGTATCAAGTCTTTTAGTTTACTTTTTGCGAGTTTAGGGTTGCCAGAAGGAAGATGAAGGTTAACAATATGATTTCCTTGAATGGTTGCGCAATGTGCTTGCCTAAATGAGTCATTTGATTGACCTAAATTAACCGTGAATGTATTTTCTAATTTGCTCTCGGAGATAATCATCGTGTCTTTAGAACCAGTAGTATGATGGGAAATATTTAATTTTACATCTTTCACTTTATCACCGGTATAGCCATGAATTTTTCTCTTTATTGGCAATTGAAAATTCTGTAACGGGGCCTTTTTCGCATACTTTTTATTATGATCGACAATATGAATCGGAGAAGCCTCTTGGACTAAAATAACATCTGGAAAGCGACTTTCATTAGAAAAAGTTTTAATTGCTCTCTTACTGTTTCCTTGAGTATTCCATATTCCAATTTTTATTTTACGGATATTCTTTACATTTTTTATCCATACTTGTTTGGCATTCGATGCTTTTTTGGCGGCTTCCTTTTTTAATTTATTATTATCCCTAATACTCATGGGTTTTGCCTTTCCCAACCCAATCATATCCACTCTCCCAACTGGCTCATTTCCAACAAAAGCATAAAGATTAAATCCATCAATAGTGCCGGCAGGGTCTGGCCGGGTCCAACGGCATAGCCAGGGGGCGTAATAGCGGTAGCCATAATAATACAATTGGGTGCTGTTGTCTTTTTCTTGGGCGCTGTACTGATATTCTTTGCTGTTTTCGTATTCGCTCTTCAAAGTATAAACGGTGTCACCAAAGGGATTGTACTCTTCGTAGGTAATGATCTCGGCCTGTGCATTACTTTCCATGCCCACGCTGCCCAGATGGTTGCCATGCTGGTAGCGGTACAGGAGTTCAGGTTGACGAGCTGCTTTGTCTATTAACGGCTGCCCTTTTCCAATAGTACTATATTGCAATACACAGTCGTGTTTTTGTACCCCACCAATGGTTATGCTATGGCGGGTAGCTACCCCGGTAAAGGTGCGACGGGTGTAAGGGCCTAGATAGATTTTGTCTTCACGGCTCAGCTCCTTCCCTGTGGCGTCATACCGCAATGCTATTTTTCGAAGTCGAATACCGCCGCTATATACGTAGTATTCGGTGTCGTTAATCCCGTTTTGGCGCAAAACAAGAGCTACAGCCGCAATGTTGCCAAGGCTGTTCCAGCGCAGTTCTTGTGAGCCCATACCCTGGCTGTTAAGCATGTAGCCGGCGTCGTTATAATTAATGGTTTGTATTTTTTTCCCAAAACCTTTTCCCTGAACAAATTGCGTTACCCGGTTGTTGTTACCTGCGATGACGTAGCTGCGGGTAAACGTCATATCTCCATTTCGCTGCTGTTGCAGCAGATTGTTTCCTTTGTCATACCGATACTTTTCAGTGTAATTGCCAATAGCTTGCATATTGCCTGCAGCATATTTTTTTACTGGTCCATTAGCCATATCACCTTTGCTATTGTTATTTATGCCATTATGTAGCTGAACCCGGCCACTACTTTGCTGCAAACGGTAAAGTGCATCAAAACTGTAACTGTGGGTGGGATTCACTATACGGTTGTTATGAAACACCTTGGTTGCCACCTGGTTGTTCATAGTGGTGATTAGACCAGTTGGGTCATGCCAGTAATCCAGTTTTTGCAGGTCGGCACTACCTGCGCTGGCATATATCTGTGTCAGGTCCAGAGTTCTGTCGTCATAACTGTGTTTTGTGCAGGTGCCATTTCCGTAATGGTAATTAACTAACTGCCCGTTGGCATTTACCTCACTATTTTTTACAATAACTTGCGTTTGTCCGTGCACGGTTATCTCCGAATGAACACAATTGCCCATGTGCCCGTACTCCCATTTTGTTGTACTGCCGTCCGGTAGCGTTTGCCGTATTATTCTTCCAGTTGCGTCGTATTGGCTAAGTGTCGCAAAAATCTCATCTTCTATATGTGCTTCATCGTTTAGTATAGCCCCCTGATCCCAATTCATTTCGGCGGTAAAAAGCGTACAAAAACTCATGATCGACTGGGGAACAGTGCCATCAAAATTGTATTGAGGCGTTAAGTGCTTTCCTGCACTGTCATACTTCAGCAATAGCTTACCCATTAGATTTTTTGCATCAGCATTGGCGGCGTATTCACCATATATACTTACTTCAAGTGTAGTGCTGTGGTTGTTATTG
The DNA here is from genome assembly GCA_027484425.1 of Sphingobacteriales bacterium. Lineage (GTDB taxonomy): Bacteria > Bacteroidota > Bacteroidia > Chitinophagales > Chitinophagaceae > Nemorincola. The sequence goes on along the minus strand of JAIXSZ010000028.1, from coordinate 17,726 downwards.
GCCATACTTACCATGTGTTGCAGAGGACGTTGTAGCCTGTCATAAGTATAAGTATGCTTATTGCCAACTGCATCCCAGTTGAGCACTGTATTGCCATGCACATCTACTAAGCCGCAATTTGCACCAGCATCAGCACTTCGCATTCGCTCCAAACCAGCAGAGATGGGGTATGAAAACTCAAAGTTGTAATGCTTTTCAGTATTTCCTTGATTATTCTCATTCAGGCGGGCATCTGCTTGCAATAGTACTCGTCCTTGTATGTCGAAGCATTGCCATTGTACCAACAGATCAGGGTCGCAGGTATCTATTTCTTCTATAGTAAGTCGTTCCTTTTCCCAGTCTATCTTCCTCTCATTATTCATCTTGTTGCTTGATACAGCCAATATTTGCCTTCCCAGAGCATCACAAACCAAGGTTTGAGGGGTATTGTAAAATGCAATTGCCTTTTCAATTGCATCTTTCTCCTCTGGTATGATATCCCATACCTTCGACTGATAGTACGGAGATTCCAGAACTGTATCGCTTTCATCATAATGCCTGCTTTCCCAAGCATTAAGAATTTGAGTGGCAGTTACAAACCCTTTTGGTGTAAAGGTGCGTACCGAACGCCCCAATGCATCGTATATGAAAGTAGATGGAGGCGGAAGCTGCTCTTGCTTTTCCTTTAACCACATTTTCTCGTCCATGTATTTCCAGTCGTTTGCAAAAAAACCAAGCCAAGAGCGGGCTACATCTCCTTTTGCGTTGTATTGTACTCTCCCTGAAACCAGCCATTTGTCATTTCCAGCATACGATCGGGATTCCACCGTTCGTCCAAAGCCGTCATAATAAACGACCGCTTGCTGTATTTCTTTTAGTTCATCAGGTTTATATTTAGTTCGCATTAAACTAACTGCACATGCCGGGTGCCATTTTTCATCGTCTTTGTAAGCAAATTGATAATGGAAAAATGCCCCTGCATACTGTAAATATTTTAGTGGGTTGTTAACAACTTCTTCAAGGTCATTTACTGGTTGTTCATGGTATTTTGTCAACGGCAGATCGCCTTGCTCATTCCCTTGCTTTTCATAAACTGAATTAGCTATAACTATTCCTAACTCATCAGTAAGCACCTCTGATCTATTTCCATTTTCATCAATTATTTGCCACGGGCTGAGTGTACGATAGTCTATACGGGCTATATTCTGTAAGTATATTCGATCTGTGAGATAAGAAAAGCTACTTACCGCAAACATCATATACACATCATACTCTACCGATGCTTGCGTAAAAAGATGGCTGGACTTGTCGACCCAATCATAGCTAAGTTGCTTAAGGAGATAAAACTTTTCTTTACCATAGTAATGGCTTACAGCGGAATGAACCCACCAATATTGATTTTCATCACACCACTCATATCCAGCGTTTCTACAATGCTCTTGCGAGATCCTGCCCTCCCCCAACTGCTGCAGTTGCATTTCGTCAAACGCAATTAAGCGATTATGATGAGGCAGAAGAACATGGGGAATAACATCATGCGCTGATAATATGTCACTTTCATCTTTATTCCAATAATGCTGTTTCCCCCACATTATGACTCTTGCACTTGTTTCGTGTACCGGCAACTTCGTTTGGTATGGCAATGGGTTATTGAGAGCAATATTTACATTCGTAATTAGCTCATTATGCGCATAGTACAAGCCGATAGCTGGTTTTTGGGAAAGTGATATTTCATAAGACTTGCTCTCTATATCTATCCCAATGTATCTAGGCAGGTCTTTTTCCGCCTGATTACGCAATTTTACTTCATCAGCAGTACAAATAAGTAAGGCCTGTTCTGTTATAAGCGGTTTACGACGTGGATATACTACTTCGCAACTTCTAAGTACTTGGTTAAACTCATCTATATTTAAAGTTACTTGCTGATGTACTATCGGATCATTAACACGCTTTTCATAATCTATGTGTATAGCCTCCTGTTGGTATTGACGATAAACGCCTCTATGTAGAACATTGCTTACTACGTCGTAATGTTTCTTTTGCGTTTCCACAATTTCATGTTGTGTGTAACTCACTTCGTACGGGCATTTTTTTCCGTCAGCGGTATCTTCATATACCTCTTGTCGTAACATGGTGCCTGTCAATGTATACAAAGCTTCCTCGCCTAATAAATTCTGGAGATCAAATGTTGGCATTGGTGCATCGGGGTCATTTGTAAAAAATTCTTTATAAATTGATTCTGTTACTGGAATACCAAGATGGAACCACTGTCTTGTAAGTAACGGTGGAGGACTGTTAATATCGTGTGATATATCTGCCAGATCAGAATGTTCAACGTATCCAAAACCTGCAAAAGTGTGTTCGGTTGGATTATAGTAGCCGTTTTTGTAGCGATAACTGCTGGTATATGATGTGTTACTTACATGGTCATATGATGTTATGGTGTCGATAACCTGTACATGTGTGCTGAGGCGAATAGCCCATGGCTTGCCAATAGACGCGTCATGCAGATAATCTCTTAAAGAACTTTTGTAACATACCTTGGTAGTACTGCCCATATTGCCATCAACACTTTCAAGCAAATAGGCCTTATTGACCTTTTTGTCTATTTTATAGCCTATTTCGCAATAGTAATGTGCAACCTCAAAGTAATGATCCTGAAACGTATGGGGTGTGCGCTTTGATAAAATTAAACAAGTGCGGCCGTCGCCTTTTACATCACCAAACTGAATATTGTCAAAATTGGAAAATCGCAGATCATTTCCAAAGGGAAAAAAGTGCTTTTTAGAAAACCGACTTCCCAATAAATTAAAATACACTTCAATTCCATCGGAATTGATCAACACAACATCAGAGCAACCATTCCCATTTATATCAACGAACATGAGCCGCTGACGCAAATCAATTTGTCGTTCTTCAATTAGCAGATCTGGAATGTCAAATGAAATACATTTCGCAAAGGTTCCGTAACCTGTATTTGGCCAAACGGAAATTCTCTTATCTTCCAATTTTACCCTGTGCATTAGTCCATCACCGAAAACTTCAGCAAAACCATAGAATATAAATGGGCTTATATCTTCGAAATTGAAAGATTCAACCTTGCTTTTGTTGGGTATGAGTTGAGCTGCCCCCATACCGTTAAGTCCCAATGAAGGAATAAAGTAAATTACCTCAGGCGTTATAACCAAAGCATCATTTCTATTATTTCCGCTCAGTCCTACCCGCTCTGTACGGTACTCAAGGTCATTAATAGCCTGATAAACAAAAGGACTAAATTCACCCCATTGGTTATCTCCAACTTGAGGGAAATAGCCACTATAATATGAAATATTCCAATCGATTTCTAACAATCCATTACCTTCCAAACTAACAATATTCATAGGTAAAGCCGGATTACTAAACTGTGTTGGCACAGAAAGTGATCTGGAAAACATCTCGAATTTGCCGTCACCTATACACTTGCAGTAGTATATAGTTTCAGCGTTCCTGTATAGTATTCCCGGTATTCCTTCTCTTTCCAAATCGACTAGATCAATACCTTCAATTACAGATCGGTTATTTTGGTCTGTAATTAGTTGAAAGGTTATATCCCTTTCATTTGGAAATACACTAAACTCAAATTCCATAGCAGGTAGTGATTTAACTGTATAGCAGTTTGGGTTGGGCGTACCTTTTAGACCAGAATGAATTACTTTTTTGAGTCTACAGCAGCAATTGGCATCATTTATTTTGTCATCGTATATAAATGCAGTTCTCTTGACGTAAAGATCGGTACCTGTTTTCTCATCGGAGACAAAGTTGTGTTGTATAAAGATGTTCTTGATAACATATTCGGTCTTCACTAGAAAACCTGCCCTATAATCAGATAAAGTGTCCGTTCTCGGCATCGGTTTTTCACATACATTCCGATCGAAGACAATTCTATTATCAGTTTCATCAAACCGCATTTGCCCATAATCTAACAAAATTGAATATGCAAAGTGCAGCGTCTCTTCTAAGTGATAATTTCCATAGCGAACACGAGTTAGGTATTTATTGTTGCCCGTTCCCCAGTTCTCGTAATCATATATTACTTCATTGCCTTTGGAATCGATCTCTCTGGATACCAGCCATCGAAAAATATTATTTGGTTTTAGTGGGTTATAAATTCTAGAACATTCTTTTTCTCCAAAATATTGCACACTATTATCGTTATGAGTAATTTTCCAATAGACACCGTCTAAACCTGTTACTTTCTCAATTAAAACGAATGCTTGCTGATGTCGCTCAAGATATTGGGCGTTTTCTCTTTCATATTTTTCACCTGTTTTCAAAACGAGCTCTACACTATCATTCCATAAAAAAACATCCGTTTCATCGTATTTCGGAAGTGCTCTGCTGGTTTTAATACAAATAGATGATTGTAGAAAGCCAAAACCAACTCCCAGGAGTCCATTACCGGTAGAAGAACTGTACCCGATACTAATTTGAGGAGAAATGCCCCTTGACTGAGGAAAATCAAGAGGTATGTCTAAACTAAATGCTCCAGTAAACGCATCTGCATGAAAATTATCATCAACTCCCGTAACAGCACTCCCTCCTTTAGGCAGATTTATTTTGGGTAAACTTACATTGTTCATTTTCTTGTTTGAATTCATAAGTTATTACTTAAAAACATCTCACTCAATAGAACAATAAAGAAATGCTAATTGCGTAATATTTTTTATAGCTGGAATCAGCTATTTTTACTATTTGTTACTTAATTGCCGCTAATTGTAGTGTACTACAGTTAATTGTAACATTATCGTAACCTAGGCGTGACATCAAGTAATACTAATCATTTATTGTGAACATCAATAAATCTTGCTTCGCATCTCCGGCAATAGCTCACCTTCTTCATTGATCCATTCTGGCAGGCAGTAGAACCTGCCTCGAACACCGTGAAGTTTGTATGGTATTAACCGCTTGAATTTCATTGCTGCGTTAAGAGACGGAGAAATAAACTTTTCCTTACTTGCCTTTTCTTGAAGTATTGGTTCCCGACGCAATAGCAGCGAAATTATATCGGCTGAGCGCAATGGTTTTTTCGCTTGAGCAACTATAAAAACAAGTTTGCTAACCCATGTTCTGCTTTCATCGTATTTATCTTTAGGGTTTACATAGTGGTCAAGTAACAACCGCAATTTTATATTCTCATTTTCCTGCTTGTGCAATTGATCTTTTGTTTCACTCAGCTCCTTTTGCGTATCGGCAAGCTTCCTTTTTATCCTTTCAAGATGATTTCGAGGGATGATGGCGGATTCTGCTTGTTTTTATCCATTTGGGCGATGGTTTTCGTATCTCCGCAAACATACTCAAACGAAATCTATTACTAATCTCATTTTCCCGCTTAATTTTGGCGCTGGAATATCGGTTTAATCTAAATCCACCACGTATAGTTTTTCAATTGCTTGCGTGGTTATAAATTGATATATGTATCAAATATAGAACTCACCACTTCACTAAGTTTTAGAATAATCTGCCAACATTTCATGACACGATGTTTTAGTAATTCGACATTATGACAATGCGAAAATAAATATACAATCATGCTATTTGAAAAAGTTTGCGGTGATTTGCCGAAGTTTAGAACTATCTTAGAATTCAAAAATGGCGGAAATTTTGTCATTACTTCCCTCTCTTTTGGTTTCCCAATTGATGTAATAGTAAAATGGAACTGAATATAAAAAGCAACTCGAACAATGGAAAGCTATCAGCTACTTATGGATCAATGCACACACCCGAATGGCTCCGCTCATTTAAGGGCTGCGAGCATTACTCAGACTCTGAAGCAATGGCTGTAATAGAAAGCTTAAATATTTTTGCGTCAATCCTTTTAAGGAATACTTCACAAAAAATACATGTAATTGATAATCTATTAGTTATATCTATACAACAAGAAGAAACGCATCAAATACTAGCAGCATGAACACACTATCTACATTCGCACGATTCGGCAAAACAAATGATAAAATGCTTCGTCTCTCTGAAGCAAAAATGGCCCTTGTTTATACAAGGGTTTCCAGCAAGGAGCAGGCAGATACAAACCTTTCTTTAGAATACCAGCGAAAAGCTATTGATGACTATGCTCAGCGAAACAACATAAGTGTAGCAGGGTATTTCGGAGGCACTTATGAAAGTGCAAAGACCGATGGTCATAAGGAGTTTCAGCGTATGCTTGAATTTATCAAGAAGAACAAGGGTAAAATTTCCCATGTGCTTGTTTACATGCTTGACCGTTTCAGCCGCACCGTCGGGGGAGCTATAAAGCTGGCTCAGGAATTAAGGGAAAAATACGGCATAGAGGTATTTGCAGTAACTCAACCAACTGATACATCTAATCCAAGTGGTGTTTTGCAGCAATCCATTCAGTTTATTTTCTCCCAATATGACAATGAGCTAAGGAAGCAACGTTCAGTTGCCGGTATGCGGGAGAAGTTCAAACGGGGAATTTGGGTTGCCAAACCACCTATCGGTTATGATGTCATAAAAACAAATGGGGTACGAAAAATAGTAACAAATGAAATCGGGAAAAAGATCAAAAAAGCCTTTCAATGGAAAGGTAGTGGCATAAAAAACGAAGCCATATTGGATAGGCTAAGAAGTATGGGTGTTAGTTTAAACAAACAGCATCTTACAAAACTGCTGAAAAATCCTTTCTATTGTGGATTGATCTGTCATAACATGCTGGACGGAGAAGTAGTAGAAGGAGAACATGAGCATTTAATTTCTAAAGAGCTGTTTTTAAAAGTCAATGAAATACACCAGGGTAATTCAGGGTATGGTGTACCGCACAAAAAACAACAGGGTGAACTGCCATTGAAGGTATTTATCAAGTGCAACGACTGCAAAGAACCTTTTACCGGATATATAGTGAAAGCCAAGGGGCTTTGGTATTACAAATGCAGGACTAAAGGCTGTAAATGCAATAAAAGTGCCAAGGAAATGCACAAGACATTTGTGGAGTTTCTCTGTGACTACAACATCAAAGAGGAATTGAAAGCACCATTACTTAAAAAAATGGAAGCTGTATGGAAAGATATAAACAAAGAGAGCTATGAGTTGGAACACAACTATAGAAAACAATTTTCTGCGGTAAAAGCGAAGATTGAGGACATCGAAGAAAGCTACTATATCAAAAAGGATATGAACCGGGAAACCTATGATAAGTTCCGGTTGAGGTTTGATAATGAGCTTAAAGATATCAACAAGTACCTGTCTCAACTGACAATAGGTATTTCGAACCCAATGGCAGCTATTGAAAAAGCAATAGGCATATCAGTAGAACTGCCTACAGAGTGGGCTTCCAGCGATATTGATCATAAAAACAAGTTGCAAAAACTGCTGTTTCCCGAGGGAATTGTTTACGACAAGAAAAAAGGGACATTTCGAACCGAAAGAGTAAATTCTATTTTCGTCCTAATCGCAAGTCTATCAAGCGTTTCAGGTATAAATGAAAGGAGACAAACAGGGGTTAATTCCCGTTTGTCTCCTTCTGTGCGGCAAAGGAGATTCGAACTCCCATGCCCGTTAAAGGCGCTACCACCTCAAAGTAGTGCGTCTACCAGTTTCGCCATCGCCGCATCTGAGGGCTGCAAAGGTAATAAGAATTTTCTAAAAGAACAGTAGCACTAACAGCACCACAAAAATCTTTTTAAACCCACTAGTCTATCATCAACTTAGTCACCTGTGGCGCTATACGCTCATCAGCATACACCACTCTTACCATATAGACACCAGCCATCATATCACCAGTCATTACACTATGAGAACGACCAGATATTGCATCATTTTCGTATGCCACCCTACCCGTCAAGTCTATTATAGATATACTCTTTACAGGCACATCTGCACTTATAGTCACAGTCTCCTTCGCAGGATTTGGGTAAAGTCTAAGCGCCGTGTTTGTTTCAATTGTGTTTACCGAAGCAATATTGGTACACACCAGATTGTACAAAAACTCCTTAGTAAGCGAGTCCACTGTGTTCAATTTAGCAGCATTACCATTCCACGGCACATGACCATCTCCAGTATATATTTTACTCATGTGATAAACACCGTTGGAAGTATAAGCCGGCTCCAATTGACCAAGCCCACACAACGTTACATTCACAGTACCATTCAGCGGATTGTCACAATTATACGGCACGGTATTATCTGCCGTACCCTGTACATTAACAGATGGCTTATCAGATGCCCCTATAAACGAAGCACTATTGAGCGCCCCTGCCAAATTGATAACAGCCTTGGTTTTGGTAGTATAACCATCATTCCCGCTATTACCTTCAAACCCTCCATTGACATTCATTACATCAGCAATAGCCGGCGGGCATTCAGCAAGGTTGCTCAGATATACCACATGCATGTACAATACAGCACCTGCGGAGTTGCCACCCACGAATATATTATTAGTATCTATCTTGTAAGTATTAGTGGTAGCAGCATCTTTCATAAAATACCTTATTGCCGCCTTACCATCACTGATAGCCTTTACTACTATACCCATCGGCACCGTAGAGTCTGGACTAACAAGGTTAAACAATGTACCCAACCTATAGTTGATAGAAGCGGTCACGTACCCTCTTTTTGCAAAACGATTACACAATTCTACCACCGTAGCGTCATCAGTTTTACTACCCCCAATAAAGCTACCTCCATGGGCCAATATAATGAGTGGCCGGGCAGCATAGGTGTCTCCATCGGGCTGATAGATGTCCATTTGCAGGTTGTGAGGAGCGGAGTAAGTGACGGTAGACACCGTGACCGTTGGGAACAAGTCAGTAAGATACCTGCCTGCAGGACACTGTGCGACTGCTGAGTTAGCTCCAGCCATTCCTAAACCTAAGATTAATGCTTGTATCAGTTTTTTCATTAGTAAATTATTTGTGTAGTAATCATTAACAAAATACTACTTTTTTCGAAAGCAAGTAACTTTCCCCACTTTTTTAGCGAGAAGGCAGCAGAAATTAAATCCCGAATGTTAAACGAATAAGATGCTAAATGGAAACTTTTTTACGAAAGAACAACAACCCAAAACAAACAAAAGAAATGCCAGTAATAGGTGTGAAAATATACTTTTCTATGTTGGTCTTTGCCATAGTGTTACCAACAGTATTTAGCAGAAAAAGCAAACAAAAAACACCCAGCAGTACCTTGTTTAAGATATGCGGTAGCGGCTTCAACCACATACCCATATTACTAAGAGTAAAAAGCAATAATAGAACATTAAGCACTAACGAAACGACCTCTAATTGATAAATGTCACTGGTATTCGAGAACCTGCCACCCCATACAATAGTGGTAGGAACATACCCTAACAAAACTAAACTATGAAACACCACACCAGCCGCAAACAGCGCACACAGCAGGATAGTAGCCGAAAAATAGAGTCTATTCATGATGCGATACCAGTAAAAAACTTAGGCTATAACTGACAAAATAAACACATTGGCTACCCTACAATGGGTAACTAGCTAGATTACCAGTCTCTGTTTCTGTGCTTGTGAAAGGACGGATATTTTTTCTTGTGCACATAATGACTTTTGTGTCCATATCTCCTCCATGTACCCATAAAACAACTACTAAGATGGGTCATTAGAATTAGTAAAGCTATGGTACGGAGTATTTTGTGCTTCATATAATACAATATTGAATCGCTATTTTAAAGTAAACCGCAGCTAATATCGGAATATTTCTGACAAAAACCTACACACACAGTTACTTTTATTCTTTTTCACAAAAAGAACACCAACAATGACGAAAACCTATGTAAGCCTAAAAATTATAACTACCCACTTCAATCAATCTTTGTGCAATACGCCTACGTGCTTCCTTAGTATTGTAACTAGCTGTTTTAGTAAATCTTTTTATTCCCAGCAACATCATTCGCTGCGTATCTCCCTCGGCAAATGCATTGATTGCATTTTTGCCAGCGTGGCTTATACGGTCAGCCGCATCAGCAATAAATGTACGAGCTACATCAGCAGCAAGTTGTTGGTTTTTATGTTCATGGGCATTCATCTTAATAGCCCGTAGCACCAAACTTTCTGCCTGAAAAGTATCTATAGCCATATCAGCTAAGCACATGAGTATTTCCTGCTCATGTTCCAACTGCATCATCAACTGCTGTGCAGCAGCGCCTGCACACATAAGTATTGCTTTTTTGAAATTAGCAACAACCTTAAGTTCTGCAGCAAATGGAGTGTTGTCTTCCGAGAAATCTGGGATACTCATCAATTCCTTTTGCACTTCCATAGCAGGCCCCATTAGATTAACACGTCCTTTCATAGCTCTCTTAAGATACATATCCATTATCAACAACCTATTGATCTCATTAGTACCCTCAAAAATCCTGTTTATCCTACTATCTCTGTAAGCCCTCGAAATATTGTACTCATCAGAATATCCATTACCTCCGTGTATTTGCACCCCTTCATCTACCACATAATCAAGCGCTTCTGACCCCAAAACCTTGAGCATGGCACACTCTATAGCATATTCCTCAGCAGCCCCAAGCAGTGCCCCTTTATTACCGTCAGCAGTCAATTCCTTTTCCTTCAAGTCTATCCAACTGGCAGTTCTATATAACGCTGTATCTGCCGCAAAAACACGTATTACCATTTCAGCAAGCTTATACTGAATGGCTCCAAATGACGAAATAGGCACATTAAACTGTTGTCTGGTAGTAGCATAGTTCAGAGCGGTTTTTACTGCTCTTTTCGCCCCACCATTAGCAGCTGCGCATAATTTCAGCCTGCCAATGTTCAGTATATTGAATGCTATAATATGCCCCTTTCCCACCTCTCCAAGCAAATTAGTTGAGGGAATAACACAATCTTCAAAAAACAACTGTCTTGTACTGCTGCCTTTGATACCCATTTTATGCTCCTCCTCACCAAAACTTAATCCAGGGGTATTGCGTTCCACAATAAACGCACTAAACTTATCGCCACCTACCTTTGCAAATACTGTAAATACATCAGCAAAACCACCATTAGTAATCCAAATTTTTTGTCCATTAATGGCATAGGAAGTGCCATCATCAGAAAGTGTAGCAGTAGTTTTGGCAGCCAGTGCATCTGAACCGGATCCTGGTTCTGTAAGCGCATATGCACCTTTCATTTCTCCAGTAGCCAGCTTTGGTATGTATTTCTCTTTTTGTTCTTCAGTACCAAAATATAGTATTGGTAACGAACCTATGCCGTTATGAGCAGCCATTGCTACTGCAAAAGAATGACCAGCACCCAAAGACTCATTTACTAGTGTGGCTGTCACAAAATCTTTGCCTAAACCGCCATACTGCTCTGGAAAAGCAGCACCTAACAAACCTAATTCACCAGCTTTATCAAGCAATTTAGGCATAATATTATCCTTTTGAAGGTCAATATCGGTTAGGTGAGGATACACTTCTTTGTCAAGAAACTCTTCGCACATTTGAATAATCATTCGCTGCTCTTCGCTAAAGTCTTCGGGTATAAAAACGTTGAGGGCATCAGATTCCTGAACAAGAAAAGAACCACCGGCAATAGATTTTTGTGTGCTCATGACAATGTTTTCTATAAAGCTACTCAGAAACTGAGAAACAGTAAAGTTAAATAAAGTAGAATTGCCACAATTCTAACACAATCGCAAACAGTTTTGATAACGGTTGATAGCAAAAATGTTTTACTAAAAGCAAGGTAGACTATCAAAAAAACACTAATGGCTGTCCAAGTATTGTAGGACAGCCATTAGTTGAAATCGAACTGAAAACATACTATTTATTGACAACCAAACGGAAAGATTTTACTTCTCCTTTTTCATCGACAAACCTAGCTAAATAAACACCCGATGATGCTGCATCAGGTATTGAAAGCATTGTGTTTCCAACTGACAATTCATATTGTTTAATCACTTTACCGTCTACTGCTATCAAAGTTAACGTTCCTGAAATGTTAGTTTGTACAGTAAATATATTGCCTGAAATAGGATTTGGATAAATTGACACTACAGCTACCTCATTCACCTCTTCTATAGGACGTGATGTACAATTTACAGTCACCACCTTGGTTGTACTACATGAGCTGGTTGTATAGGTTAAGGTTGTGGTACCCATACCTACTGCTGTAACAATACCCGTAGTTCCAATTGTGGCTACTGATGCATTACTGCTTGTCCATGTGCCACCAGTGGTAGTATTAGTATATGGCTGAACAGCTCCAATACACAAAGAGTTTGGACCACCAATTGCAGAAACACCAGGCAAAATCGTTATAATACTAACACTAGCACACGTTGGTGTTATACGATAGGTAACAGCAGCAGTACCTACATTAATACCGGTTACTAACCCTGTTGTTGCATTTACACTGATTTTTGCATAATCAGTTGTACTCCAAGTACCGATACCCGCGCTGTTACTTAAAATTGTAGTCTGGCCAACGCAAATTTCAGTTGTACCGACATTTGCACCTGGTGCTGGATATACAGTCACTGTATCTGATGTAGAACAACCAAAAGAATTAGTATAACTAATAATCGATGTACCAGCTGAAACACCAGATACCGAACCACCAGTAATTAAACTTGCAACAGCCGGGTTAGATACTGACCATGTACCACCGGTAGTACCGGATAAGAAAGTAGTAGTAGAACCTACACACACTACACCAGTACTTCCGTAAATAGGTGCTGGCAAAGGATTAACTGTCACTACTGCTGAGCGCTGACATCCTGTAGGCAATGTATACCTAATAACAGTCACTGCTATTCCAAAAAAAGTAGGGGACATTGCCGTGGCAATACCAGATGTGGAATCTATAGAAACAACTGATGGATTAAAGCTACTCCAAACACCACCTGAGGTGGCTGATGAGAGACTAACTGTGTTGGTAGGGCAAAATGCAGTAGCACCAACAATAGGGGCTGGTAAAGGATTAACTGTTACTGGTTGAGTAATTCGACATCCTGTTAAGTTAGAGCGGAAGGTGATAACTGCATTACCTAAAGAAATACCCGACACAAAACCCGTTGGATCTACAGTAGCTATCGCATTATTACTGCTGCTCCAAGTTCCAGTTGCAGTATTTGTCAATAATGAACCAGAGCTAATACAAACATTTGTATTTCCAGCTATTGGGTTTGGTAATGCACTCACTGATGTTGTACGTGTAGCATAACAACCCAATTCCAACCTATAAGATATAGTAGTTGTGCCTACAGCTAGACCTGACACAACACCTGTAGATGATATAGTAGCGGTAGAAACGTTGCTGCTTACCCAGGTACCTCCAGAAACTGGATGCGAAAGATTTGCTGTCTCGCCCAAACAAACACTAGAAGGTCCAGTAATATTTGGGACAGCGGTATTTACAGTTACTTGTACAGTACTAAAACAACCTGTAGGAATAGTATATGTTATATTTGCTGTGCCCACCGATACCCCATTTACAAATCCAGTTGTTGCATTGATTGTTGCTCTTGTAATATTACTGCTAGACCAAGTACCACCCGCAACAGAAGCTGTAAGCTGGGTCACATTTCCTGCGCAAACGAAGTTGATACCTGATATCACTGGAGTAGGATTGATTGTTACAACTGCAGTATCAACACATCCTGTAGCAGAAATTTGGAAAGAAATCAACGCTGTACCTGCACTTAACGCAGATACTACCCCACTGCTAGCCGTAATGCTCGCATTTACAGGTGTAGCTGACGACCAAACACCTCCTGGCAGGCTACCAGCTAAAGTTCTTGTTGAACCTTCGCACACTACAAATGAACCTGTAGTAGATGTTATGACAGGCAATGGAAACACATTTACAGATTTAACCGCTCTGGATGTACATCCAAAAACGTTTGTAACGGTATACGTTATTGTTGTATTTCCTGTACTTACACCTGTTACTATTCCAGAAGCTGATACTGTAGCGATTGAAGTGTTATTGCTAGTCCATACTCCACCAGTTGTAATATCTGAGAAGGTCACAGAAGCATTGGTACATACACTCGTAGGTCCAGTTATCGGAGCTACCGTAGGTAACGGATTAACAGTGACTGATGTAGTTACAATAGTAGTACAACTCAAACCGTTTGTTACTGAATAGCTGATTAATGCTGTGCCAGCAGAAACTCCGGACACTACACCTACAGTGGTAATTGTTGCCACGGAAGCATTACTACTGCTCCATACACCTCCTGTAGTTGTATTTGATAAGGTAGTAGTTGATGCCTGACATACCTGCGACACACCAGAAATCGGAGACACAACTGGTAGTGGATTAACTGTAACAACTGCAGTAGAAGCAGCATTACATCCGAATACGTTGGTAACATGATATGAAATAATTGAAGTACCGGCTATGATACCAGTTACTAAACCTGCACTACCCACTGTTGCAACTGCAGTATTGCTACTAGACCAAGTGCCTGATGGTGTAACATTACCGAGTAATGTTGTAACGTTCTCACATATAGTTAGTGCACCGGTGATAGCAGCAACTGTAGGAGCAGGATTTACAGTAATAGTAGTGCTTACTGACGCAACACAACCAAAACCACTTACAACAGTGTAAGTAATATTTGAAGTACCTGCAGAAAGACCAGTTACCACACCTGAACTATTGACAGTAGCAAATGCTAATGTGCTACTTGTCCATGTACCACTTGGAGTTGCATTGCTTAATGTTGATGTTGTACCTGCACATAATGTAGCCGTACCAGAGATTGCAGCAACCGTTGGTAATGGATTGACAGTTACATTAGTAGTAACTGTAGTACTACAACCAAACCCATTTGTAACTGTGTACGAAATAGTAGTGTTTCCTGTGGCAATTGTTGTTACTATACCACTTGTTCCAATTGTAGCTACAGCAGTATTAGAACTTTCCCAAACACCGCCCGAAACACTATTGGAAAGTGCACCAGTAGCACCTATACATATACTAGTAGCACCTGATATAGGCGATACTGTCGGAGTAGCATTTACGGTTACTATGGCAGTAGCCCTATTTACACAACCCAGACCATCTGTCACAGTGTAACTAACTGTAGATGCACCAGCCGTTTGTGCACTAAACACACCTGAGCCCGATATAGTACCGACAGCTGTATTACTGCTGCTCCATACTCCACCTGAGGTACTACTAGACAATGTTGTATTGCCAAATCTGCACACCGCGAAGATTCCTGTAATAGGATTTACAACGGGTAATGCATTCACTGTAACAACTGCAGTAGAAGTGTTGATACATCCAAATCCATTGGTTACAGAGTAAGTAATAGTTGACGTCCCTGCCGCAAGTGCAGTAACAACGCCTGATGAAGAAACAGTAGCTACCGACGTTGTTCCGCTACTCCATATACCACTCGCCGTAGTATTTGATAATGCAGTAGTAGTACCCTGACATATACTTAATGTACCACTAATCGCATTAACTACAGGGATCGGGTTTACTGTAAACATTCTTGTTACTTGTTGCGAACAACCAAATGAATTGGTTACAGTATAAGTAATTATAGTTGTACCAGCAGATACGCCTGAAACTACGCCACCAGTTCCAGCTGTTGCTACAGCAGTGTTAGATGACGACCAGACTCCACCTGTTGTAGGACTTGATAAAGTTATCGAAGCATTTGCACATACTCCTGTAGCTCCAGTGATCCCAAACACAACTGGTATTGGATTAACTGTTACCACACTTGTAACTCTGGTAAGACATCCAAAAGCATTCGTTACAGTGTAGGATATCGTAGAAGTACCTGTAGTTGAACCAGTAACAGTACCTGATGTGTTAATTGATGCTATAGATGGATTACTACTTGTCCATACACCGCCAGAAGTAGTATTAGACAGTGATGTAGATGTGTTTGTACACAACGATAGTGTGCCTGTAATTGATGGAACTATAGGAAGAGGATTAACAGTAACAGTTGTGGTTACAACTGTGGAGCAGCTAAAACTATTCGTGACACTATATGAAATGGTTGTTGTTCCCGCTACCAATCCTGAAACTATTCCACTAGTTCCAATCGTGGCTACAGTCGCATTGCTGCTTGTCCATGTACCACCTGAAGTTGTAGAAGAAAGCACTCGTGTAGCACCCTCACATACAGTAGGAGTACCTGTAATTGCGGCTACTGTTGGCAATGCATTTACTGTAACAGTGCGAACAACATTGGACGTACATCCAAAGCCGTTTGTAACGCTATAACTAATTACCGTAGAACCAGCAGATACTCCAGTTACAACACCTGTAGTGCTCACACTTGCTACACCACTGTTCAAAGAAGACCAAACACCTCCAGACGTTGCACTAGAAAGCGTAACTGAATCGAAACGGCACATAGATGCGGCACCTGTGATGGCCGATATGCTAGGTAAAGGATTAATGGTAACAATTGTAAACACCTGTGTATTGCAACCAAATGCAGAAGTGACACTGTACGTAATATTCGCAGTACCGGCACTAACTCCACTAACCAAACCAGCCGTACCAATAGTAGCAACAGAGGTACTTCCACTGCTCCATACACCAGAAGATGTGGTGCTAGACAATAGAGTAGTTCCACCTTCACACAAGGTAGCGGTTCCTGTTATAGCTCCAACAACTGGTAAAGGATTCACGGTAATTGTAGCGACAGATATAGTAGTGCATCCAAAACCATTTGTGACACTATAAGTAATATTTGCAGTTCCTGATGATATACCTGAAACTATACCACCTGTGCCTATCGTTGCTACAGCACCATTACTGCTGCTCCAAATTCCGCCAGTTGTTACTGTACTGTAAGTTATTGTATTACCTACACAAACATTAGTTGGGCCTGTAATTGCTACAACAGTTGGCAATGGGTTAACTGTAATAATTGAAATAACTGAAGTGCTACATCCAAAACCATTTGAAACAGTGTAACTTATTGTGGCTGTACCAGCACTTATACCTGTTACTAGACCAAAAGCACCAACTGTAGCAACTGAAGTATTGCCACTAGACCAAACTCCACCAGTTGTGCTGTTAGACAAATTAGTAGATGCAGTCTCGCATATTGTAGTAGTGCCAGTAATTGTAGAGACAACAGGAACAGGATTTACTGTTACTGTAGATGACACAGTAGTATTACATCCAAATCCATTAGTAACACTATATGAGATATTGGTAGTACCAACACTAAGTGCTGTAACAATACCGGCTGTACCAATTGTAGCTACTGACGTCGCACTGCTGCTCCAAACACCACCACTCGTTGTATTAGTCAACGTTGTAGTAGCACCCTCACATACAGTAAATGTTCCGGCAATTGATGGCACCACAGGTAGTGGATTAACCGTTACTGAAGTAGTATATACTGTTGTTGGTGTACAACCTGCAGCTGCTGTGCCATTAGTAACTGTCAGTGAGTATACCGAAGTTACTGTTGGTGTTGCAGTTGGGTTAGCAACTGTAGTTGATGATAATGATGGACCACTCCATGCATAAGTAGTTGTACTACCTCCTGGGTTAGCAGTCAATGTTACTGTACCACCGTTACAGATTGGACCACTGTTCGTTGGTGCTGCTGTTGGGGTAGCATTAACTGTTACTGACGTAGTATACACGGTAGCTGGTGCACAACCTGGTTGTGTAGAACCATCTGTTACTGTCAGTGAATACACGCTGGTAACCGTAGGTGTAGCTGTAGGATTAGCTATTACTGAGGATGACAAAGATGAACCGCTCCAGTTGTAGGTAGTTGCTCCACCTGCACCGTTT
>JAIXSZ010000068.1 GCA_027484425.1 Sphingobacteriales bacterium | reverse complement strand
TTTGAGTACCATTATCAAAGTAGGTGCCGTTAGTTACCTCAACACCAAACCGCTTCTATATGGCATAGAGCACAGTAGCATCATCAACGAAATTGAACTCTCGCTCAACTACCCTGCACTACTGGCGAAGCAACTTAAAAATGGGGAAATAGACATGGCTTTGCTACCTGTAGCCGCCATACCAAGCATAGAAAATGCACGCATAGTGGGCAAATATGGCATAGCCACAGATGGCGATGTAGTATCGGTAGCTATTTTTGGCAATGTACCTATTGAGGATGTCACTGATATATACCTCGATTATCAATCCCGTACATCTGTACGGTTGGCACAACTTCTGCTGGCGAAATATTGGAAAAAAAACATCACATACCATCAGGCACCAACTGATTACATCTCAAAAATAAACGGAACCACTGCAGGCGTTATTATAGGCGACAGGGCATTACAACAACTACCCAACTTCAAATACGTTTACGATTTGTCTGCCGCCTGGAAATCTTTCACTGGTCTCGATTTTGTTTTTGCAGCATGGGTCTCTAACAAACAAATACCTACAAGTTTTATAGAGCGCTTTGATGCAGCTAATGAAACTGGCCTGCAATATATTGATACGGTGATAGCGCAAAATCCTTTTCCTGCTTACAGCCTTGATGTATATTACAAAAAAAACATACAGTATCTGCTAGACGAAAGCAAAATAAAAGGACTCAGCACCTTCTTGCAAATGATACAATAAGGACAACAATAAATTTCGACAACCAGTGTTCATAAACCGTAAAAATAGACAACAATGAGTCAAATTCAAGAATTTAACGACTACAGAGCGAAGATGAATGAGGTAATTCTAGGCAAAAACAACAAAGTCATCAACCGCTTATTCAACCTCGACACCAATACTTATGCCGATGGCGCGCTCAATACCCGCACCAAAGAAATGTTAGGTCTTGTAGCAAGCATGGTGCTTCGTTGCGACGACTGCATAAAATACCACCTGGGTAAGTGCCATGATGAGGGCATTAATACAGAAGAAATCTACGAAATATTTGCGGTAGCCAATATTGTAGGGGGTACTATAGTAATACCTCACACACGCCGTGCAGCAGAATACTGGGAAGAATTGATACAAAACAGTAAATAAATCTACAATGTATAAGTGCACACAAGCTGCACTTATGTATACTTTACGTTGATAACTAAACACAATGAGTAAAACTATATTAATTACCGGTGCTACATCGGGTTTCGGAAAAGCTATTGCAGAGCGTTTTGCTAGCAACGGATATACAGTTTGTATCACAGGCAGAAGGGCGGAACGCCTTCAAGAACTCGCCGAAAATCTTACCGCAAAATACTCGGTTAAGGTAATACCATTGGTGTTTGATGTTCGGGAAAGTGCAAAAGTGATAGCCGCAATAGACAATCTAAAAAAACAGATTGACCATATAGACATCCTTGTCAACAATGCTGGTTTGGCAGCCGGATTATCAACCATCGACGAGGGCAGCCTTGACGATTGGGAGATAATGATCGACACCAATGTAAAAGGACTACTCTACGTAACCCGCCAGATAGCGCCTATGATGCGCGAGCAAACCAATGGGCATATTATCAATATTGGCTCAACTGCTGGCAAATCTGTTTATAAAAACGGCAATGTGTATTGTGCTACCAAATTTGCGGTAGATGCGCTCACACAGGCTACACGTATAGACATGCTGCCTTATGGTATTAAAGTTACTGCCATCAACCCCGGCATGGCAGAAACAGAATTTTCGTTGGTTAGATTTAAAGGAGATGAAGAGCGTGCCAAAAACATGTATAATGGCGTAAATGCACTGCAAGCTGTAGACATAGCCGACATAGTATGGTACTGCGCCACACTGCCACCTCATGTATGCATAAACGACCTCACCGTTACTTGCCTTACACAGGTAAATAGTTTTTACAACATTAAAGAAGCAGACAGAATAGTAAAAAAGTAAAGTGAGCTATTCCCAAAAAACACACAGCATGAGCCACATCAACACCAGACCCATCACTGCTGCCGATAACGCAACTATTGCTGCTATTATACGAGCTGTATTGACAGAGTTTGGTGCCAACAAACCCGGCACTGTCTACTTCGACCCTACCACTGACGACCTTTTTTCGCTCTTTTCGGTACAAGGGTCGGCATACCGCATTCTGGAGATAGACGGCAAAGTAGTGGGTGGGTCTGGCATATACCCAACGCAAGGTCTACCAGATGGCTGCTGCGAAATAGTAAAACTCTACATCTTGCCTGAAGCCCGTAACAAAAGTTTGGGTAAAATGCTCATAAACGAATGTTTCGACATAGCTAGAGAATATGGTTACATCCAAGTTTATCTGGAAACACTACCCGAATTAAGCAATGCAGTAAACCTCTACGAAAAATGTGGTTTCACCTATTTGGACAAACCGCTGGGTAATTCTGGTCACTTTGGTTGCGACCTTTGGATGATTAAAGACCTGTAAACATTTTATTACTGGTATCTGGGATGATATTTTTCTAATGTTTCTCTGAGGTAGGTTCGGTCCAGGTGTGTGTATATTTCTGTTGTAGTTATGCTTTTGTGTCCCATCATTTCCTGTACGGCACGCAAGTCTGCTCCACCCTCCACCAGATGTGTAGCAAAAGAATGACGCAAAGTGTGAGGATGAATATTTTGCTCTATACCAGCCTTTTTGGTTAGGTCTTTAAGTATCAAAAAAACCATTACCCTCGATAATGAACTACCTAGCTTACTCAGAAAGACAAAATCTTCTTGCCCTTTTTTTATGTTGCCCATAATAGCTCGCACATGGGTTATATACAACCTTATGTGTTTTATAGCAGCATCACCTATTGGCACTAGCCGCTCCTTATCGCCTTTACCTATAACTTTTATGTATCCCACATCGAGATAAAGCCCCGTCAACCTGAGCGATGTTAGTTCACTTACCCTTAGCCCACAACTATACATTACCTCAAGCATAGCACGGTTTCGCACACCATCGGGTTTGCTGTGGTCTATAGCCGCTATCAGTTGCTCTATTTCTTCTATACTCAGTACATGTGGCAGCGAGCGTTTCAGTTTGGGCGCCTCTAGCATATCTGTAGGGTCAGTGTGTATCACCTCTTCAAGCAGCAAGTAACTATAAAAGGACTTAATACCACTCAGTACCCTAGCTTGTGTGGCTACAGATAATCCCAGCTCTGCAATGGTTTGTATAAGCGATTGCAAATGCTGCGTCTTTACTTTTTCTGGAGCCAACCCCTCATATTCAGTTTCCACATGCCTTTGCAGCATTTCCATATCCCGTATATATGCCTGTACTGTGTTGTCAGACATAGAACGTTCTAGTTGCAGATATGCCTTAAATCCTTTTAGGTATGCTTGCCACATAATGTATGTTCAAAGCTACGAAAGGAATTAATAGTCATTGTGTTTATGTAAATACCAGTTTCTGGTATTGCTATATGATTTTCATCATTAGTAGTCTACTTTAAGATGAACTAACTTTGAGGCACAACAATTTACCTTGCCATGAAAGACATTGAAAATGTAACAGACATTCAATTACTCGTTAACACCTTTTACGATAGAGTAAAGATTGATGAAAAAATAGGATACATCTTCACTCAAATCATAGGCGAAGACTGGAGCTATCACCTACCCATAATGTACAACTTCTGGAACATGGTACTGTTCAGCGCTCCAGGATATGCTGGTAGTCCAGTAAAAAAACATGTAGACCTTGATAAAAAAACGCCACTTAACAAAGAGCATTTCGACCATTGGCTGGTATTATGGACAAATACTATCGACAGCCTTTTTGCGGGGGTAATAGCCGATATGGCAAAAAATAAAGCTAACCTTATGGCAAACCTCATAAATATGAAGGTAGAAATGGGTAGATTAGGTTTTGAAACCCTGAATTGATTTGATTAACTACCAACACTAACAACATGCAACAAGTATCCGGACAACTCATTGATCTATTCCAAAGACGCACCTATCCTGCAATTATAACAATAGAAAATGGCATTATTGCCGATATCACCGAAACCGACACAGCACCAGATCATTACATACTACCTGGCTTTGTAGATGCTCATATACATGTAGAAAGCTCTATGCTAGTGCCTACTGCGTTTGCGAGGCTGGCTGTGGTGCATGGCACAATAGCCACAGTATCTGACCCTCATGAGATAGCCAATGTATGTGGAATGGAGGGTGTGCAATACATGATAGACAACAGCAAACAAAGTCCTTTTAAGTTTTTCTTTGGTGCACCTTCATGTGTACCAGCTACGGCTTTCGAAACCGCAGGTGCTACCCTTGATGCTGGCGACGTTGCCACCCTGCTACAAAACCCCGACATCTGGTACTTGTCTGAGATGATGAATTACCCGGGAGTATTGCACAAAGACCCGGAAGTAATGGCAAAAATAGCTGCCGCCCATGCCGCAGGCAAACCAGTAGATGGCCATGCCCCAGGGCTAAGAGGAGCTGAAGCTGCTGCTTACGCTGCTGCGGGTATCACTACAGACCACGAATGTTTTACCCTAGCCGAGGCACTAGATAAGGTAAATGCTGGCATGCACATTCTCATTCGCGAAGGTAGTGCTGCTAAAAACTTTGATGCCTTGGCAGACCTCATCAGGCTACACCCCGATAAAGTAATGTTTTGCAGCGATGACAAACACCCCGATGAACTAGAGCTAAACCATATCAATGCGCTCGTAAAACGGGCTCTGTCTTTGGGTTTTGATCTGTATGATGTGCTCAGAGCCACCTCTGTCAATCCTGTGGCGCACTATCATCTGCCTGTAGGGCTGCTAAGAAAAGGAGACCCTGCAGACTTTATAAAAATAGACAACATACTGAATTTCAATATTTTACAGACAGTAATTGACGGAATAGTTGTAGCTGAAAATGGGAAAAGCTTGTTGCCCACTGTGCCCGCTACTTCCATCAACAACTTCAATACTAATAAAAAAACAACCGAACAATTTCATATATCGGCACCAGCGCCTCAATGCAACATAAGGGTAATTGAGGCTATAGAAGGTCAACTGGTCACTAACCAATTGCAGCTACCTGCCAAAATTAAAGACGGACTTATAGTGAGTGATGTAGAAAGAGATATTCTGAAAATGGCAGTAGTAAACCGCTACCAGCCAGATGTGCCCATAGAATTAGGCTTAATTCACAACATTGGCCTCAAAACAGGCGCTCTGGCATCTACAGTAGGGCATGATTGTCACAATATCATAGTAGTGGGAGTAGACGATGAATCTATGTGTGCTGCCGTCAATACACTTATAGATTGCAAAGGAGGCATAGCCGTTTCTGTTCCCAGCCTAGGCACTGAGTATATGGCATTGCCTGTAGCTGGTCTAATGTCAGCCGAAGATGGACACATTGTGGCGGCACAGTATACATACATTGACAAAAAGGCAAAAGAATTAGGCACCCCACTCAAAGCACCATTTATGACACTATCATTTATGGCATTGTTAGTTATACCGTCTCTTAAGCTGAGCGATAAAGGACTGTTTGATGGCAGCACCTTTAACTTCACACCACTGTGTGTACAATAGCACTAATGATTTACTTGCTCCATCAACGAATTAAAGTAGCCGGTGGCATGTAGCAACCGGCTACCATACCAGCTAAACATTTCTCCATCTACAAGCATTACCCGCGCTTGAGGCATTACTTGCGTTATCTCATCTATATGTTGCTGTTTGAAGGGATAGGGCTCTGAAGAAAGTAGTATTAGCTCTGCCCCTGTTTCCTTCAGTTCAGCCATGGTCACTTCTGGATACCTATTAATTTCTCCAAATACATTAACCCAACCCAGTCTACTGATCATATCACTGATAAATGTATCGCCACCAGCACACATCCATGGGTTTTTCCAGATAAAATAAGCTACTTTCTTAGCTACTACAACTTTACTTAAATCATTGAAATTCAATAATATAGAATCAACCATTTTAATAGATTGTTCTGTTCTATTAGTTACCCTGCCCACCCCCGTTATCATCTCCATTGCCCCGCTCAGGTCACATACATCACTTATCCATACCGGATACAGTTTAGCTAATTCCTCTATTTGCTCGCGGGTGTTTTCTTCCTTATTTGCTATTATCAGTTCGGGCTGCAAAGCTGCTATGCGCTGCATATTCGCATTTTTAGTGCCACCTACCCTAGTTTTATGCCTATACCAACTGTCAGGATGTACACAAAACTTAGTAATGCCTACCACCTCTTCTTCCAACCCTAGCTCATAAAGTAGCTCTGTTTGCGAGGGCACCAACGAAACTATCCGTCTAGGTGGATAATTCACTACCACCTCCCTACCCATCATATCTACAAATATCTCACCCATTTTCATCACTAATACATTTATAAATCTCCTTTCGCTGGGCGCATTACTATTGTTTCAGCCACAGCCTGTGCCGATAGGTTAAATGTTGCCCATATCATAGCTGCTACGTCATTGGCTTCCATTATTCTTTCTGGCGACACACCGCTACCTTCCCATGATGGCGACCATACAGCACCCGGACAAATTGCTGTAACCTTAATGTTATCTTCTCTCAGTTCTTCCCTGAGATTATCTGTAAAACCTAAAAGTGCATACTTAGATATGCTATATGCGCCACCGTTAGGGTATGCCTTAAGGCTGGCTACTGAGCACATATTAAATATATGTCCTCTCGCCTTACTTTTCATTACCGGCAGCAATGCTCTGGTTAGCCAGTATGCACTATACAGATTGGTTCCTATCATTTTTTGCAATAGTCCATCTGGTTCATTGGCTAGGAGTCCTGGCTGATAAGTACCAGTATTATTCACCAGAACATCTATCTGCGGAAAACTACTTAATACCTCATCCGCAAAAGCTACAACATCAGCCTGTACACTCAAATCTGCTCTGCATGCCACTATCTCAGCATTGGGGTATTGCGCTTTCCAGTCATTGGTTACAGATAGCAATTTATCATAATTTCTAGCGCACACCGCCACGTTACATCCCTTCTCTAGCAACATAGCTGCTATTGCTTTCCCTATACCCTGATTGGCTCCTGTTACTACTGCGTATTGCATTGTGTCATTTTTTCTGAGTGTAATTTACTATTGTCAGCGCATATACCCATTAAAAATGCCCCGTTTTATCGGGGCATTTTATCTGCGTTGTTATTTTTTTTATTACCTACGACCACCACCTGCAGGTCTGCTTTCATTATTCTGTGCGGGTACAGATGGCTGCTGCGACCTTATCGACTGACTCGGTGCTTGCGGCTGTGGCTGTGCTTGTTGCCTTATCGGCTGCTGTGCAGGTGTTGCAGATGGTGGTCTGCTTGGCTGCGACTGCTGTCTGTTGTCCATGCGGCTATCATACCTATTGGGTTGTGGAGTAGGTACAGACTGTTGTCTGTTGTCCATACGGCTATCATACCTATTGGGTTGTGGTGTCGGCATAGACTGTTGCCTGTTGTCCATACGGCTGTCATATCTATTAGGTTGTGGTGTAGGTACTGACTGTTGTCTATTGTCCATACGGCTATCATACCTATTGGGTTGTGGTGTAGGTACAGACTGTTGTCTGTTGTCCATACGACTATCATACCTGTTGGGTTGTGGCGTAGATGGCTGTCTTGTATCATTACGATTATTGTTATAATTCTGCTGATTGGATCTCATATCATTGCGGTTGTCAACGGGTGCTTGTTCTCTTGTTTGGTCATTTTGTTGATAACGGTTGTCATTACGACCATTCGACTGATTCACTCTGTTGTTTCCGTTGTCATCTTGTATACGACTATCGTATCTGTTAGCAGGATTGCTTCTTACATCATTACGATTATCAGTTCTTCCGTTCTGACTATTCACCTGTGTACGTTGCACCTCTTGTCTGAAGGCAGGCTGTCTACCACTACTCATTTGCGATGCATCTTGACCTCTACCCACTGGTCTCGGCGCTTGCATTACATTATTAGGGCGAGATCCATCAACCGTAGCACGGTTTACAGATGGTCTATACAAGCTAACCGAATTCCTACCCACACTAGGTGCACCAGGTCTGTTTAGCTGATTCACTCTAAAAACTTGAACTGGTTGACGGGTTACCTCCTGAATCACCTCAGCACGAGGTCCATAATTATATCTCACTCTGGTGCTATTATCAACGTAGTAATTATTTATGATTGTTGTCTGCCGTATATACCTAGTGTTGTAAGATGGTCCATACCAATAGTTCATGCAATTAGGGCTGTACATATTTTGTGGCCCTACAAAAATCCACCAGCTATCAGGTGCATAATAACTAGCCCCTACATTCACACCTGGTCCTAACGGGGCCCAACCTGCATATCCACCACCAAACCTCCAACTCACCCATGCTGGAGCCCACTCATAACCAGGCAACCATACCCAGCCATAGTATGGGTTAAATGTCCAACGGCCGTAGTGATATACTGCCCAGCCCCATGGGTCGTCAGATACCCAGGTATTGCCATACTCTGTCATCACCCATCGACCTCTACTGCCATAAGGCCTAAAGTCTCCACCTTCATTGGGCACCCAAACGTTACCAAATTCTGGGTCATATATCCATTGTCCGTATGGCGACAGATTATCATAAAATGTCTGGTAAGAAACATTAATATCTTGTGCCTCAGCTTTGTTGCTGGTACCGGTCACCAGTAATATACCAAGCATTGTTATGCTAAAAATCCGGCTGATGTACTTCTTCATAATTTTACTTTTTTTGAGTGGTCGTTTTTACTTCCTCTCTATCATTAGTCAATATGCAATCCAAAAACTGTCAAAACAATGTTAATCTGATTCTATGGCGGTTTATTCTTAGTTTAAAAATTGCTCATCCCCCAAACCCTATTTCTCTTATTCATTGTTTCGCAGCCTGCAATATAAGAATTATATTACCAAGGCGAAAGTAGCAAGTTGCATCAATCCAAATTAAGAATGATAACATCAAAGTAGAGCACTACAATTACAAGCCGCATTAACCTCAGAAATTATTAAATTTGCAACAAAGATCGAATCATGCCACACTACCACAAGCTGGGTGAAATACCTCACAAACGACATACACAATTCAGAAAGCCTGATGGCACATTGTATTCTGAACAGTTATTTAGTACAGAAGGTTTTTCATCTAATTCCTCTTTACTTTATCACCTACATCCACCTACCAAAATACTTAAAGCAGAAGAACCCATTGACGTAGCTCCGGTAGCTGCTACATCTAACATCCTCAAACACCGCAGCTTCAAGGGCTTTAAAGTAGCCCCCGATGCCGACTATATTAAAAGCCGCAAAACGGTCCTGTTCAACAACGATGTACACCTTACTCTGGCTGCACCCACTAAGGGACTAACAGAAAACATATTTTACAAAAACGCCGATACCGACGAGGTCCTTTTTATTCACGAAGGCAAGGGAGTGCTCAAAACCCAATACGGTATTCTACCCTTCTCCTACGGCGATTATGTAGTAGTTCCTCGTGGCACAATCTACCAAATCAGTTTTGAAAGCGAGAATAACAGATTGTTTATAATTGAGTCTTTCAGTCCAGTAACCTTCCCAAAAAGGTATCTCAGTAAATATGGTCAACTTCTTGAACATGCACCTTTCTGCGAGCGTGATATACGTAAACCACAAGATCTTGAAACCTACGATCTACAAGGCGAATTTCTAATTCAAGTTAAAAAGAAGGGTCTACTCTACCCTATTTGGTATGGTCATCATCCTTTCGATGTCATAGGTTGGGATGGTTGCGAATACCCATACATACTCAGTATTCACGATTTCGAGCCCATTACCGGCCGTGTACACCAGCCACCACCAGTACACCAAACATTCGATGCTCATAACTTCGTTATTTGCTCCTTTGTGCCTCGCCTGTTCGACTATCACCCACTAGCCATACCAGCCCCCTACAATCACAGCAACATAGATAGCGATGAAGTACTATATTATGTAGATGGCGACTTCATGAGCCGCAAGCATGTGGAGCGTGGCATGATCACCCTGCATCCTTCTGGCATACCTCATGGTCCGCACCCGGGAACAGTAGAAAAAAGCATTGGTGCTGCAGAAACCAAAGAACTAGCAGTAATGGTAGATACCTTTCATCCGTTAAAGCTTACCACCGATGCCATAAACATAGAAGACGACGATTATGTCTACAGTTGGATGTAATAAACGGTAACACATTACTATAATCATTTGCAATCACAACCATCATACAACAACGATACAATGGATACACTTACAGTAAGCCAGAAAATGCAACAGGCACAAGATTTTTTGCCTATCAACGGTACAGACCACGTAGAGTTTTATGTAGGTAATGCTAAGCAAGCTGCACACTTCTACAAAACAGCGTTTGGATTTCAATCTTTGGCTTATGCTGGCCCCGAAACTGGTGTTAGAGACCGTGCTTCTTATGTCCTAAAACAAGGTAAAATAAGATTAGTACTCACCACTGCACTTAATTCAGATCACCCTATAGCAGAACACGTAAAAAAACACGGTGATGGTGTTAAAATCCTAGCCCTCTGGGTTGATGATGCCTACAAAGCCTATGAAGAAACAATAAGTCGTGGCGGAAAATCATACATGGAGCCTCAAACATTATCTGATGATAATGGAGAGGTGCGTATGAGCGGCATTTATACCTATGGCGAAACGGTGCACCTTTTTGTAGAGCGCAAAAACTACTCTGGTATATTTATGCCGGGCTATAAAGAGTGGAAAAGCAACTACAACCCCACCGAAACCGGCCTGCTATACGTAGACCATTGTGTAGGCAATGTGGGCTGGAACCGCATGAACCCTACCATAGAGTGGTACGAAAAAGTGATGGGCTTCGTCAATATCCTCTCCTTCGATGACAAACAAATCAATACCGAATACTCTGCCCTGATGAGCAAGGTAATGAGTAACGGAAACGGATATGTAAAATTCCCTATCAACGAACCAGCCGAAGGAAAGAAAAAATCACAAATAGAAGAATATCTCGACTACTACGAAGGCGAAGGCGTGCAACACGTAGCCATTGCAACAGCCGATATCGTAAAAACAGTTCGCGAACTCAAAGCCCGTGGCGTAGAGTTCCTCGACGCACCACCTAATGCCTATTACGAAGACCTACCTAACAGAGTAGGCAAAATAGATGAAGATATTGCTCCACTGCAAGAACTAGGCATACTAGTAGACTGCGACGAAGAAGGATACCTTCTACAACTTTTCACTAAGCCCGTAGAAGACCGCCCGACCTTATTCTTCGAAATCATTCAGCGCAAAGGAGCACAAAGTTTCGGAGCAGGTAACTTTAAAGCTCTTTTCGAATCGTTGGAAAGAGAACAAGCCAAACGAGGAAATTTATAACTTCAAATGGTCATTTAATTAAAACAGGAGCTCTATTGAAGTAGCTCCTGTTTTTCTTTCGGCGGGTAATGACGTTATGTAACCTAAAAAACATCTATTGTTTTTCGGCATTTTTCTTTTTTACTACTACCCAGGTTTCTATATCCACAGTAAATGGCATTTTACCTATTTTCACTACAGCTCTCCTGTCTGTAAGTTCAGTGAGTGTCCCAACCTGATGATTGAGCTTATTTCGCACCAAATCACCAATATGGGGCACGCCACCTATAGTGTCGTAGATTTTGTCTGTTTTTTTCGCTGCAGTTGCATTAGCATCCACTTGTTTTTTACGAAATAATACATTTTCAGCTGCCTTGATTACATCTTGTTTATTCTCAGATTTTTTCCAGTCGTGAATTATCTGTTTAAACTTTCTTTCTGTATCTCGTAGATATTCTAGCTCTTCCTTTTTTATTTGGTTTTGAAGTTTCAGCGTTTCGTAAATTTGTCGCTGTTTTGCTTTGTTTGTAGCTTCTTCATAATGTTTCTTTAGCTGTTCGTTTTCTCTAAGTAGTTTATCAAGCTGTTTTTCTTTGTCGCTCAGTTTCACAGTTTGCTGCTCTGCTTGGTGCAGCATGTTGTCTAGTTTAAAGTGCTCTCGTTGAGTAAGTTGTCTTGCTCTCTCTATGACATCGGACGACAGTCCACTCCTTTGCGCTATGGCAAAAGTGTAGGAACTGCCAGGCTTACCTGTAGTTAGTCTGTACAGTGGTTCTAGTCTCTGTTCGTCAAATGACATCGCACCATTCATAATGCCTTTTACTTTACCAGCCATCACTTTCAGGTTCAGATAGTGGGTGGTTATAATTCCTAATGCGTTTTTTGAAGCAAGATGTTCTACAATTGCCTCTGCAAATGCACCTCCCAAATTAGGATCAGATCCACTTCCTAGTTCATCTATAAAAAATAATGTTTTGCCATCTGCAAAATCCATGAAATGCTTCATGTGTTGCAAGTGAGCGCTATAAGTGCTCAATTCATGTTCAATAGATTGAGTATCTCCTATTTGCACCATAATTTGCCTGAAAATACCCACCTCAGAATTATCTCCAACAGGTATTAGCAAACCAGCTTGCATCATCAGCTGCAACAACCCTACAGTCTTCATTGCCACTGTCTTTCCTCCAGCATTTGGACCACTGATTATCAATATCCTTTGCTGTCTATCCAGCGATAGATTAAGCGGAATAGTAGGTTTGTTACTATTTTTATTGTGCAAGTATAATAAAGGATGATATGCTTTTTCTAATTGAAAACCTGGATGTTGTGTCACTCTTGGCATATTCCCATTCATATCTATAGCCAAAAGGGCCTTAGCTCTAATAAAATCATACAAACCACACAAGTGGTAATATGTTTCAAGTAAAGGGGAATATATTGCTAGATCTTTAGTAAGCTGTGCTAGAATTCTTTGAATCTCTCTTCCTTCAGCACGCTCCAACGAAAAAATCTCATTGTTAAGTTCGGTAGTTTCCTCCGGCTCTATAAATACTGTTTTCTGCGTATCGCTTTCACCATGCAATATTCCCTTCACTATTCGTTTATACTCTGCTAATACCGCTACAGTACGCCTGCCATTTAGGAAACTTTCAGAAATATCAGCGAGGTATCCTTGCTTATTTAGTTTACGTAGTACACTTTCAAATACTTTTCTTGCCTCATTTCTCACCCTCCCCAAATCAGCTCTTATACTCATTAACTCACGAGACGCATTATCTCGTACAGTTCCTGTTTCGTCAATTATTGCAGATATGGTTTCATAGATCTTCTTCTCATAAACAACCTTGGATGCAACCGACCTCAATGAATCAAAAAGCTCATTATTCTTTTTAAACCACAGCAGAATATCTCTAATTGTCAACGCCAAATGTTGTACCGCTAATAGCTGTTCGCCACTGAGTACACCACCATGTATCGAAAGTAGCTTTAGTTCTTTGTGTAGGTTTCTCGTAAAATCATTAGGGAAATAATCTCCGCTCAGCAATATATTACGATAGTCATATGTCTGCTGTAGGTCCCTTGTAGCATGGTCTTT
Organism: Sphingobacteriales bacterium; assembly: GCA_027484425.1. Classification (GTDB taxonomy): domain Bacteria; phylum Bacteroidota; class Bacteroidia; order Chitinophagales; family Chitinophagaceae; genus Nemorincola. The sequence continues at coordinate 60,766 of JAIXSZ010000068.1, read as the reverse complement.
ATGTGTATGAAAACGTATATTTTCAACTCTTTCGCGCGCAGCATCAGTTCGGCACTTATGCAACAAAAGGTTTTTTATCTTAGAAAACTCCAATGATTCTATGGCATTGGCAGGGTATAATTGCATCATATCAGTATCACTTATTCAGGCTCATCTTTTAAAAACAAAAATTTATCGTTTGCTATGACTCATCCACAGTGTAGCAAAATTAACGTCCTAAAACTACAATTGCTCAATTCCATAATAATTGATCTCGATTTTACCGCAAATGCCCAGTTTTCTGATAGCTTTTAGATTTTTTGCTCATTGCTAGAATAGCATTTTACATTTTACTTGTTACATTTGACCCTGTTTTATTTGTTTACTTATCAATAGTTTGCCAAAATTCATGATGTCTCCCGAACAGTTCTTTGAACTGCTGCTAAAAGAGTTAGAAGTTCACACTGAAATGCAGCCATATTACAAGTTTCTGGGAAAAAAGTCCTCTTGGCATTTTCGACGAAATTATTTCCTGCAAAGGTTAAAATACATTCATAAGTACCTTATTGAAGAAAATAATCCTAATAAACAAGTATCTATTTGGGATTGTGGTTGTGGCTATGGAACTACTTGTCTCTACTTGGCTATGAATGGTATTGCTACTTATGGCACTACTTTAGAATTTTATTTTGAAACAGTGCAAAAGCGTAAAGAATATTGGAGCCAATATGGCGACACATCATTATTCACATGTACTTACGAAAACTTATTTGATAACAAACCCTCTGCAAACAGCTATGACTGGATAATAGTCCAAGACACATTACATCATCTAGAGCCAATCAACGAGGCTTTACAGATATTTAAGGGTAGCCTAAAAACTGGCGGACGTATACTCTCTATTGAAGAAAATGGAAATAATCTAATACAACGTGCTAAATTGTACAAATATAGGGGCAATAACCGAATCATAACTATATGGGACGAGAAGCTACAAAAAGACATCTTGATAGGCAATGAAAACATACGCAGTCTCGCTGATTGGAAATCATTAATGCAAGAGAACGGTTTTATTATTACTACTGATTCCGTAGAATATGTTAGGTATTATTTACCTTTTATTTATCGATTTTCCGACCCTCTAAAACTTTTGCAAAACGAATTGAAAATCCAATCATCAGATGGGTTGAGGCGAGAATATTTCTTTTTTGGATTAAATTTTGTTGCGAAAAAGACATAACGAAATCAGCAATTTCTTGTAGTTTTTATTAAGCTGCATTAAGCGTAAAATAGAAAGTTGAACCCTTCCCAAGTTCAGACTTCACCCAAATTTCTCCACCATTTTCATTTACAAACTCCTTACACAGCATTAAACCAATACTAGTTCCTTTTTCATTGGCAGTTCCCCTTTCGCTGCTACTAAAAGGCTTGAAAATGTCTTGTTGTTTTTCAGCGCTTATACCGATACCGTTATCTTTCACACTAAATATTACTTGTTTGCTATCAGGATTTTTCTCCGCACACAATAGTACTCTGCCATCATTATGAGTAAATTTTATTGCATTTGATAACAAATTACGAACAACAAAATCAAAATGAGTTGGATCTGAATTCAACTCTAGATCGTCATCAATCTCATTGTCTATTGTTATATTCTTTTGCTTTGCTATGTTTTGAGTTAATTTTAATATGTTTTCAATAGTATCTCCCACAGTAAAGTTCATTTTATTCACTCCGGTACCTTTTATCTGTGCACCACCCCAATACAACAATTTATCAAGTGTTTCTTTAGATGCCGAAACATGACTCATTATACTCTCATACATATATACCCTTTCTTGCTCGGTAGTGCTTTCGTCGTTCATTAGTTCCAACATTACAGGTATGCTACCAATAGGCCCTCTTAAGTCATGACCAATTATTGAAAAAAGCCTATCTTTAACATCGTTAGATTTTTTTAGTTCCACTTCACGTTTCGAAAGTGTATTGTTTAGCATTAATGTTTGCTTGTATACTACCAACATAATGATGACAACTAAAGCTAAGAAAATAGCTACGCCCAGAAAGATATTCTTTTTAAATCTACTCGTTTCTGATTGTTGTTGAGCCACAGTTAATTTCGCGTTAGCATTTTCTAATTCATGAACAGAAAGTAAATTCATAATTTCCTTTGACTTGTTTACATTAAACAAGCTGTCTTCCAGCGACCTGAGTTTTTTTAATACTTCTGTTGATTCTTTGTATCTCCCTAGTCTTTCATAGGTTTCTGATAGGTTTTCGTATACATCGGTCATAATAGACTGTTGACCAATCATTTGAGCCAATAATAATGCCTCATAAAGAGGTGCAATAGCTGCGGCTGGGCTTGTTTTACTGATTACAGATGCTCTGCTTACCAGTATGCGTGCTTGATCTTCTGGAAGGTTTTTGTCTTTAGTTATTTGTAATGCCTTGTCAAAATAATAAAGTGCTTTGGAGTCATTATTTTGTTTGTCATATAAAATCCCCAAATTATTGAGGGTCAAAATTCTAACTACTTCAAAACTAGGTTCTGTAGTACCAGCTAAAGCTATTTCGAAATACTTTAGAGCAGAATCCATCATATTCATTTTGGCATACACTACACCTATGTTATTAAAAACATACATGGGTTGAGTGCCTTTTATGTTCCACTTATAAATTTGTAGCATTGTTTCGTGGTAGTACTCGAGTGCAACTTCCAGATTGTTACTTTGTTCGTTTATTACGCCCAGTTTCAGATATGTATCTACAATGCCGTCTTTATCATTGATTTTTTCAAATAACTTAAGGGCCGTTACAAAATGTTTAATCGCTTCAACATGTCTTCCCCTTTTACCATCCAGTACCCCTATTGAATTATGCACTGTAGCTATACCTCTTTCATAATTATTTTTACTAAATAGGTCCAGTGCTTTATTGAATCTCTCCATAGATCGCACAATCCTGCCTTGCTTCCCATCTATAACACCCAAAAAAGTTAGCATTGAACCAATGCCAATTTCTTTATTGCTTTTTGTAAATTCTTGTAGGCCTTTTTCGGCGTAGTAAACCGATGAGTCTGCATTTGCGAATTCATAATACTTATATAGTGCAGTGTAAGCTTCTATTCTGTTGAGGGGATCTATTGATTTATTAAGATTTATAATCAGCTTTGAAGCTTCGGTTTGAGACGATGCGTTAAAACTAAAAAGAAGCAACAACAGTACCGAGAATCTTAAATTCATAATTATAGCAGTGCTAAGGGTATAACGGTTGCAATATAGTATAATAAAAGGGTTACTCACAACGACATTTTTATGCATTCATTTACATTAACAACTGTTTAAACAAGAGAAGGCTAAATTGAAACAAAAACCTGTAGGCTATTCACTCAGCCATGTTACCTTTGCCATCAATATGCATTACGTTTCAGCTGAGCGAATTTCCAAGTCCTATGGCATAAAGCCTTTATTCACTAATATTACCTTCCACATCAGCGAAGGTGATAAAATTGCGTTAATTGCCAGAAATGGCAGTGGTAAATCTACGTTGCTAAAAATACTTGCAGGCAAAGACAATGTAGATAATGGCAATGTTTGGATACATAAAGATGTTACCGTAGCATTGTTTGAACAGGAGCCTGTATTTGACGAACAAGCAACTGTTCTGGACAACATATTTCATTACCGACATCCAGTAGCAGAGGCCCTACGGAACTATGAACAAATATTAATCAAAGAAGACAAAGATCCAGAAGTATTAGCCGCAGCTTTAGCTAAACTTGACGAACTAGGGGCATGGGACTTTGAAGCCAAAGTACACCAAATACTGGGCAAACTCAACATTACCAACCTGAACCAACAAGTCAAAACTCTTTCTGGTGGGCAACGCAAGCGAGTAGCTCTTGCTCAAGTCCTCATAGACATAGGTTTTGAACATAAACATGTGTTGTTAATCATGGACGAACCTACCAATCACCTAGATGTGGAAATGGTAGAGTGGTTGGAAAACTACCTCAACCAGCAGAAAGTAACACTACTAATGGTAACCCACGACAGATATTTCTTAGAAGATGTTTGTGATGTAATTTGGGAACTAGATAATGAAAATCTATACTCATATGCAGGCGATTATCAGAACTATCTGGAAAAGAAAGCAGCTAGGATAGATAGTACTCTTGCAAGTATAGACAAAGCTAAAAACCAATATCGAAAGGAACTGGAGTGGATGCGTAAGCAACCGAAAGCGAGAACTACAAAATCGAAAAGCAGACAAGACAATTTTTATGAAGTAGAATCAAGAGCAAAACAAAAAGTGGTAGATGCTCAGGTGGAATTACAGGTTAAAATGACACGCTTAGGTGGCAAAGTTGCTGAACTCAAAAAGGTTTATAAAAGGTATGGCGAAAAAATAATCCTAAAAGGATTTGACTACACATTCAAAAAAGGCGAACGAATCGGAATTGTAGGTAAAAACGGCGCAGGTAAAAGTACCTTTCTTCACTTATTGCAAGGACAAGAAGAAGCGGACAGCGGCAAAATAAACATCGGAGAAACAGTAGTATTCGGTAATTTCTCGCAACAAGGGCTTGAAATTAAGGAAGACATGAGGATCATTGAATTTGTAAAAAATATAGCCGAAAACTTCCCACTTGCTGATGGCAGCACCATAAGTGCTTCTCAATTTCTAACACTTTTTCTTTTCCCACCAGACCAACAATATACCTACCTATCAAAGTTGAGTGGAGGCGAAAAAAAGAGATTGCAATTATTAGCTATATTATTCCAAAATCCCAATTTTCTTATACTGGATGAACCTACCAATGATTTAGATCTACCCACTCTTTCAGTATTAGAAAATTTCCTGAGCGAATATCAAGGGTGTTTACTAATAGTATCGCATGATAGATATTTTATGGACAGACTGGTAGATCACCTGTTTGTTTTCGAAGGTAGTGGCGTCGTTCGTGATTTCCCAGGAAACTATTCCCAATACCGCGTTGATGAACGCAACAAAGAAAAAAATAAAGATGTTCCTGTAACTACGGCAAAAGAAACGCCTGCTCCACCTGTATCCAAGGCAGTTGAACCAGAAAAACGCAAATTGAGTTTCAAGGAAAAACGTGAATTTGAACAAATTGAGAAAGATATGCCAGCTTTGGAAGCTGAAAAGAACCAAATAGCAGATAAAATGGCAGATCCATCAATCAATTATGATGAAATACAAAAACTCAGTTTCCGCATTACCCAAATCACCTCACAACTTGAAGAAATGGAAATGAGATGGCTGGAACTAAGTGAATTAATGAACTAATATTTTGCTTTTATACCTAGATATTCTCTTCTTCATATTTCCCTTTTTTAAGAAAATATGTATATTACAGTTGAATATTGTAGATAATAAGCGCATTAGTTATGTCTAAAAATCTGAGTGAACTGTCTGGCAGAAAAGGCCTAAGAGAAAATCTGTTTGAGGAATTGGGTATTGCAGCTACTGAAACTGGTGCTGTATCCAAAGAGAAAGCAGAATCTTTAGCAAAAGATTTTCTGATGGGTAGTGCCAATGTATATGGTGCAGCCACATTCTACGATTTCCTGCGACCAGAAAATCAGGGCAAAAAAGTATACGTATGCAACGGAAGCGCATGCCTCACAGCAGGTACTCAGGATGAGTTAAAATCAAAACTATGCAAGGAATTCTCACAAGATGAAATAGGCGAAATGTGCTGCCTTGGTAGATGTCACGAAAATAGTGCTTTCAACATAAATAATCGAAATTACTCTGGCGCAGACATTGACAATATTTCCGATATAAAAGCAGGTATAACTATACCCATGGACTCCTACCATGTAGCAAGCGTGGGAACACCTATTCTAACAACAGCTTTTCCTGGCACTAAACAATTCTACAAGATACTAGAAAAGGCGCTCAAAATGACGCCTACCGAGCTACTTACTGAATTGAAGACTTCTGGACTTCGTGGACGTGGAGGAGCAGGTTTCCCTATTGGCTTCAAATTAGAATCTTGCAAAAACACCGAAGGCAATGTAAAATTTATTGTTTGCAATGCCGATGAAGGCGACCCAGGCGCATATAGCGATAGATACTTGTTAGAGCAAAGACCACATTCAGTGCTGCTCGGAATGATTATTGCAGGCTATATTTCAGGTGCCAACACTGGAGTAGTATATATAAGAGGAGAATACCCCGAAGCTATTGCCATAACCCAAGAAGCCATAGCAGAAATAAAAGAACTAGGCTACATCGGGCAAAACATTTTAAACTCTGGTTTCAATTATGATTTCAAAGTTATAAAGGCACAAGGTGCTTACATATGCGGAGAAGAAACAGCTCTACTTTCATCTATAGAAGGGCAACGACCAGAGGTCAGAGTTCGCCCACCCTACCCTACGCAGCATGGCTTATTTAACAAGCCGACCGTTGTCAACAATGTAGAAACGCTGGCATGTATACCTTGGGTTATAGATAATGGAGGTGCTGCATTTGCAGCTATCGGCAAAGGAAGATCTACCGGAACCAAACTGGTTTCGTTAGACGGTTTTTTTAACAGGCCAGGCATATATGAGGTAGATATGGGTACACCACTTACTGTGGTAGTCAATGACTTAGGGCAAGGTTTCAAAAGTAATGTGAAAGCAATGCATATTGGAGGTCCTTTAGGCGGACTAGTACCTGTAGAAAAGATAAACTCGCTGACTGTAGATTTCGAATCCTTCTCCCAAAACGGCTTTTTATTGGGGCATGCCTCAGTAGTGTGTTTGCCCGAATCCTACCCAGTAATCAGTTATATCAATCATTTATTCAAGTTTACAGCTCACGAAAGTTGTGGTAAGTGTTTCCCTTGTAGACTTGGCTCTACCAGGGGGTATGAAATGATAGAAAAGGCTATGAATAGTGACTACAAGATGGACAGAGAATTGTTTACTGATCTAATCACTACTATGGAAATTGGTTCTCTTTGTGCATTAGGTGGTGGGTTACCCTTACCCATTCGCAATGCTTTGCAATATTTTGATGCAGAACTCAAGCAATATTTCGAGTAGTCGCCTTAGTCTACTTTTTCACAAACGTATACTTTTCTAAAGCTATACAGTACATTCCTTTTTACAAAAAAGCGTACAGTGGTATTTTCTTGTCATGCTATATTTCCCACACATTGTCACAATGAGGTGAATTTGTATGTTAGTTTTAATGTAGTGATTAAAAAATCAGTATTCGTTATTATATTACATGCCTAACTTACAGCGATTTTAAAATGAAGAAATACATTGTGTTGCCATTAGTAGCTTGTTTGGCGCTTTCGGCTACTGCTAGAAATAAAAAAAAGAAAAAAGAAAATGGGGGTGTTATTACATCCAGCCCAGCTACCAAATCAGATAGTAGTAGCTCTAAAAAAGGCCCAAAACCATATAATAAGGTTATTACCGAAAAGGCAATATCCAAACAAGGTCTATTTACTATTCATAAAGTAGATGATAAATGGTACTTCGAAATACCAGATTCTATCCTTAATAGAGAAATGATAGTTACTACCCGATACAGTAAGGTTGCTGGTGGTGGTGGAGTTTATGCGGGAGAAATGGAAAATCGCAACACAGTTATTTGGGAAAAAGGACCAAACAATAAAGTCTTTTTGCGAGTAGTTACAGTAATTAGCGTGGCAGACTCTACCACCGATATTTTTAAAGCAGTAAGCAATTCTAACCTCAATCCAATAGCTCGCTCTTTCGATATTAAGGCTTTTGGTAAAAATGAAGGTACCGTTGTTATCGAAGTGAGTGACTTCTTCGAAGGTGATAACCAACCAGTAAGTCTCAATAGCAATACAAAACGAAGATTCAATTTGGGCAATCAAGTAGCAGATAGAACGTACATTTCTTCTGTTAGCACTTTCCCTATCAATACCGAGGTAAAAGTAGTTCGCACTTTTACCTCCGCTCCACCCGCTGCACCTACCGGTGGACCACAAGGCAGAAGTTCCTCTGTTACTTTACCAGCAGCATATGTAGCAGGGGCTGTAACACTCGAAATGAACAACTCATTCGTACTCTTACCCAAAGTACCTATGGTGAAAAGACTATTTGATCCAAGAGTTGGTTTCTTTGCTGATGATTTCGTAAAATTTGACGACAAACAACAAAAAACAGAAGAACAAGTTTTTGCCGTTCGTTGGAGATTGGAAGCCAAAGATGAAGACATGGAGAAATGGAAACGTGGCGAATTAGTAGAACCCAAGCAACCCATCGTGTATTATATTGACCCCGCTACTCCTAAAAAATGGCGCAGATTCCTTATCCAAGGTATCAATGACTGGCAAGTTGCATTTGAAAGAGCTGGTTTTAAAAACGCCATCATGGGTAAAGAGTGGAATGAGGCTGACTCAACTATGAATTTGGAAGATGCAAGATATTCAGTTGTCAGATACTTACCATCTGATATCCCTAACGCTTACGGCCCAAATGTACATGACCCACGTAGCGGCGAAATAATTGAAAGTCATATAGGCTGGTACCATAATGTAATGAAACTGGTACACGACTGGTATTTTGTACAGGCTGCCGCAGTTGACGATCGGGCCAGAGGAATGGAGTTTGACGATGAATTGATGGGACAACTAATAAGATTTGTCTCTTCACACGAGGTGGGTCACACACTAGGCTTAAGACATAACATGGGTAGCAGTAGCAGAACGCCTGTAGAGTTGCTAAGAAATAAAGCATGGGTAGAAGCTCACGGGCATACAGCATCTATAATGGATTATGCCCGATTCAACTACGTAGCCCAGCCTGGAGACGGAATCACAGACCGCGGTATGTTCCCAAGAATTGGCGACTATGATAAGTGGGCGATACAATGGGGTTACAAATCAACATTTGCTGCCGATGAAAAAGCAGATAGGGCTATAGTAAATAAATGGGTTAATGATAGCCTAAAAGCAAACCCAAGATTATGGTTTGGCACCGAAACCAACCCTTTTGACCCTCGTTCTCAAACCGAGGATCTTAGTGACAATAATGTGCGAGCTAGCCACTATGGTATACTTAACCTGAAGCGGATATTACCGAAACTGAAAGAGTGGACAAAAGAAGAAGCTGACAAGTATGAAAATCTGTCGGTTATGTACAATGCTGCTGTGTCGCAGTACACCAGATACATGGGCCATGTTCTTAAAAATGTAGGCGGTGTATATGAGTCTCCAAAAAGTGTAGAACAAGAAGGAGAAGTAGTTTACGAACCAACACCAAAAGCAAAACAAAAAGAAGCTTTAGACTTTCTGAACAAACAACTTTTCGAAACACCAGAATGGCTAGTTAACAAAGACATCCTGAACATGATAAACAACCCTGTAAGTAGCGATATGGTTACTAATGTTCAGGTAAACATTTTGAATAGTTTGCTTTCTGTAAGCAGAATGAATAGAATGTCTATAAGTGCTACACGCTTTGGGGCTGCAAACGTCTATCCGCTAGAAGTAATGATGGATGACCTGAAAAATGGTGTTTGGAGCGAACTATCATCTCATAAAACAATTGATGGCTACCGCAGAAACCTACAAAAGGCATACATAGATGCGCTAAATGATATCATCAATCCAGAACCCATAGCACCTGGCCAACCAGTGCAAACAATCAAAAACAACACTTGGAACACTGATGCCGTTTCTGTAGCTAGAGCTCAGCTTGTAGCGTTAAAACGTGAAGTAGACAGTGCAATTCCAGCTACTTCAGACAAACTAAGCAAATACCACCTGATGGACATATCAGACAGAATTAAAAAATCTCTTAGCCCCAACGGATAGTTAAAATTATTGCGAATATCATCAGCCTTGGCAGCCATAATGCCAAGGCTTTTTTTATACTAAATCGATTAACCAGTCCTGACAACCAAACTCGTAGAACAATTTTAAATTACTATGAGTGCCAATAAATCTATAATAAGCCTTCTTTTCAAATAGTATTCACCACATGTACAAAACCTTTGGCTCAAATAACTTCAACTTTATTAATTTTAGGGCGTGATACACAAATACAAACTTTCGTTCACCGTAATATTGTCTTTAATTGTTCTTGCTTTCTCTTCTTGCAAAGAAGACGAGATACCCGACGAATACGCCAAAGTGCAGGGTACGTACTTTTCTGTAAGACAATATGCATTGGACCAATGGAATACTTTCAGCAATGAACCGTTTCTAATTGTGAAAACTGTAAGAATCAATAGTGGGAAATATGACAGCAGTTATACTACCTCCGACACCCTAAATTGGGGAGGCATTTTCAAAGTATTTTTCAAAACTGATATTAGCGACCGTAGCAATCTTGGAAAATATAAATTCACTCAGTTTGATGACAATCAAGATGACACTCGCAACTTTTTCTATGAAGCCTTAGATGAAGACCTTTATACCAGAAAACTACTCATTACTATCGACCAATACAATCAAATGGTGAGGGGTATTTACATCGAGGCTATCGATAAAACCATTTTTGATGAAAAAGTAGTAAAGCTGTATTACAAACCCATGAAACGTATTCAAATACAGGAAATAGAAACACCTATGTTTGGTGAAAAAAAGCATACAGTGACAGAATATGAATTTATAAGATGAGGTTTTAAATTTCAGTGACAGAATGACTAGAGAGGAGTTTAGCGAAATCTCAAAAACAATACCCCACAATCCTGGCTGTTACAAATATTACAGTGCGTCCAACGAGCTACTCTATGTAGGGAAGGCTAAGGATCTACGCAAGAGAGTGAGTTCTTATTTCAACAAAACTGTTGAAAGCACCAAAACTAGACGATTGGTTTCTCTTATTCGTAGTCTCGACTTTACTGTTACAGATTCTGAACACGACGCATTTTTATTAGAAAATTCCCTAATAAAACATTTTCAACCCAGATTCAACATCGCCCTCAAGGACGATAAAACATATCCGTATATTGTCATCAAAAAAGAAGCTTTCCCTAGAGTTTTTCTAACACGAAGACTGATAAGAGATGGCTCTGAATACTTAGGACCATTTACGGGCGTACTTCAGGTTAAGGACTTGTTAGAGATGGTTAAACAAAACATTCCCTTACGAACTTGTAGCCTCAACCTTTCCCCCGCCAATCTCGCCAAGTCCAAGTACAAAGTTTGTTTGGAATATCATATTGGCAATTGCAAAGGTCCTTGTCAAGGATTTCAATCTGCTGCCGACTATGATATTAATTTACAGCAGGTAAGGCATATTCTTAAGGGCAACATTACGGATGTAATACGCTACCTCAAGAGCGAAATGATGCAACATGCCGAAAAACTAGAATTCGAAAAGGCTCAAGTGCTAAAATCTAAAATAGATTCTTTACAAAACTATAGTAGCAAGTCAACAGTAGTTAATCCTAGACTCGACAACCTCGATGTAGCTACCATCCTTACCGACGAAAATAGTTTCTACATCAATTACATGATGGTTTGCATGGGCAGCATCATACACGTCAAGACACTAGTAGTAGAAAAAATATTGGACGAAGAGGAAAGCGATGTATTGTCACTAGCATTAGAAAGCTTGCGCAATACATTTCAAAGCAATGCGGAGGAAGTAATAGTACCGATACCAGTACAAGTGACCAACAGTACTGTACGAGTAACTGTCCCCAAGGTAGGTGACAAGAAAAAGTTACTGGATTTAAGTTTTAGGAATGCCGAAATATTCAAAGAAGATATAAGACGAAAAAAATCATTGATGCTCACTGAGCAGACTGATGAACAATACATGCAGGTATTAGAGGAATTGCAAGATGCATTACAATTACCAGATCTACCTGTACATATAGAATGTTTCGATAACTCAAATTTTCAAGGGTCGTACCCTGTTGCTGCTATGGTATGTTTTAAAAATGGTCAGGCAGCTAACAAAGAATATCGCCATTTCCACATCAAAACAGTGGAAGGAATCAACGACTTTGCTTCTATGAGCGAAGTTGTCTACCGACGCTATAAGCGACTAACTGATGAAAAAAAACCACTACCCCAATTAGTAATCATAGACGGGGGCAAAGGTCAATTGGGTGCGGCTCTGGAAAGTATTGAAAAACTCGGATTGATTGGAAGAATGACAATCGTAGGTTTAGCAAAGCGCGAGGAATCTATATTTTTCCCGGGCGACAGCGAGCCACTACAACTACCTTATGATAGTGCCCCACACTTACTAGTACGGCGCATTAGGGATGAAGTGCATCGTTTTGGTATCACATTTCACAGACAAACCAGAAGCAAAGGCACTATCAAAAACGAGTTAGAAGCCATACAAGGTATTGGCGATAAAACTGCTACCGATTTGCTCAAAGAATTCAGATCTGTAAAAAACATAAAAACTCTTACAGAAAGAGAATTGACAAGGGTCATCGGTGCTTCCAAAGCAAAAATCGTTTGGGATTACTTTAACTCCGAAAAAAAATAAACCTAATACCCTATCTTCTTACTTGATAATGAACTACTATAACATTACTTTTAACTCAAATTATAATGACCATTAGTTGCTACTAGAACTTTGCGCATACAACATTCAGTCTTGTTTCACCGCCATGCATGCAGGTGCCGGCAGAATAGAATTATGTAGTAGCCCTGCAGACGGAGGAGTTACTCCCTCCCATGGATTGGTTTCTTACTCTTTACAAAACATATCCATTCCTGTTTTCCCTATGGTTCGGCCGCGAGGAGGTAATTTTGTATACGACACTCACGAGCTAGATATTATGAAGCAAGATATTCTGGTGTTTAAACAAATGGGGTGCGTTGGAATAGCTACAGGTATTCAACTAACTGATAGCTCTATTGACACCGAAAATCTAAAGCGTTTAGTGGAATGGGCTTATCCTATGCAGGTAACATGCCACAAGGTCTTCGATCGCACTCCCGATGCATTTCAGGCTTTAGAAGACGTTATTCAATCCGGCTGCTCACGCATACTAACATCCGGACTCCACAAAACAGCTACCGATGGCGCTGCAACGCTTATTACACTCATAGAACAAGCTGGCGATCGTATCGTTATTATGCCTGGAGGTGGCGTTAGGTCTTCAAACTTAAAAACCTTAATAGACAGCACAGGCGCAAAAGAGTATCATAGCTCTGGCATAGTCAACATTAACATATCACAATACGCCAACCATGAGGAGGTTCATTCAATGGTAAGCACACTACATAAATATCAATCTTAATTTTACTAACATGAAGAAGCTATTATTATCATTACTGTTGTTACCACAAATAGTGTCGGCACAAGACAAATTATCTGAGAGCAATTATAGAATCTACTCAGTCAAACAAGGTAAGGAAGTATCACTCAAAGAAATTGTATCAGATATGGACAATTACGATGTTTTACTCTTTGGTGAGGAGCATAATGACAGTGTAACACACTATCTTGAAAATTCAATATTAGAACTTCTTCATCTAAAATTTGGCAATGAAATAGCATTATCTCTCGAGATGTTCGACCGTGATGTACAACCTGTTATGGACGAATACCTTCAAGGGTTTATTAAGGAAAAACACTTCAAAAAAGATGCAAGAGTATGGAGCAACTACCGCGACTATCGCCCTATGGTAGAGTTTGCCCGTCAGAAACAATTAAATGTTATTTGCGCAAATGCACCTACTCGTTACACCAATTTGGCCGGTCGCAAAGGACAAGATGCGCTAGATGTGCTACCATCCGCTAACAAAGAGTACTTCGCACCTATACCTTACGATACTGCGAGTGGGAAATATTATAAAAAACTCATGGGACTAGATCATACCCCAGCAGCAGCCCCCAATGATACTGCTAAGGCTAAAGCAGCACCTTCAATGGCAGCTATGATGGGTGGATTTAATATGGTAATGGCTCAGTCATTGTGGGATGCCACCATGGCGCATTCAATTACCAGATACATGAAAAAAAATAAGGGTAAAAAGGTTTTACATGTCAATGGTAGATTTCATAGCGATGAGGGGTTTGCTGTGGCTACTCAACTCTACAATTACAACTCCAAAATTAAAAGAATGATCGTTTCTACTTCCAGCGATGACTCTTTCCCCAACATCAAATGGAGTGATTACGAAAAGCTGGGAAATTATATCATCATCACAGACCCTAAGGTGCCAAGAACCTACGAAAACTAACAAAACATAGTCTAGGTCAAAGTGTTAAATATACACCAGACACAGTCTGTTACTTGACACTGTTTGTTATTTTTGTAGCTAAACAACTTCTTTTGAAAATTTACACTCAAAACCTCGTAAAGCAATACGGTAAACGCACCGTCGTGAACAACGTATCTTTCGAGGTAAGCCAAGGCGAAATTGTCGGTCTACTAGGTCCCAACGGAGCAGGTAAAACCACCTCTTTTTACATGGTTGTGGGTTTGGTAAAACCAGATAAAGGGCAGGTTTTTCTAAACGAAGAAGACATTACTAAACTCCCAATGTACAAACGTGCCCAAATGGGAATTGGTTATCTTCCTCAAGAAGCCTCTATTTTCCGTAAGCTTTCAGTGGCTGATAACATAGCTGCAGTGCTGGAAATGACCAAACTTACCCGGGCTGAGCAACAAAAAAAGCTGGAAGAACTTTTGGACGAATTTAGATTACAACATGTACGCAAAAGCCCTGGTGATGTACTAAGTGGTGGCGAACGCAGACGAACTGAAATTGCTCGTGCATTGGCTGTTAATCCTAAGTTCATTCTACTAGATGAACCTTTTGCTGGTATTGACCCAATCGCTGTTGAAGACATACAAAGTATTGTTGCTACCCTCAAGTACAAAAACATAGGCATACTCATTACAGACCATAACGTACAGGAAACACTATCTATCACAGATAGAGCTTACCTCCTATTCGAAGGCAGGATATTGAAAGCAGGTAGTGCAGAAGAACTGGCTGCCGATGAACAAGTAAGAAAAGTGTATCTTGGTCAGAATTTTGAGCTCAAAAGAAAAGATTATTTGAAACTTGGCTACGAAAATTCTGTAAAATAAAAGCCTCAGTTATCAACATTAGTAATTAACAAAGTAGCAGACCAACTACAAACATGAGTATAATTAGTCCGGCATTCAGAGGATTTATCAAGTTGCGCCAAAGTGCAATTGATAATTTCACGCACAACCCTATAGATACACAACAGCAAGTGTTTAATCATCTTATTGGGTCAGCTCAATTTACTGAGTACGGTAAAAAATACAAATTCGAAAATATTGATAACATTACCGATTTTCAAAAAAAGGTACCTATCAATGACTACGAAACGCTAAAACCTTATATCCAACGTATACTAGAAGGCACCCAAAACGTGCTATGGCCCTCCCCTATTACCTGGTTTGCAAAATCAAGTGGTACTACCAGCGATAAAAGCAAATTTATCCCTGTCAGTAAAGAATCATTAGACGACACTCACTTCAGAGGTGCAAGAGACGTGCTAGCACTCTACCTCAGAGAGAATCCAAACTCTGATCTTACATCTGGTAAATGTGTAGTGATGGGCGGCAGTCACCAAATCAATCAATTAAACGCTGCATCATTTTTTGGAGATCTATCTGCTGTTATGTTGCAAAACATGCCTTTTGCAGGTCAAATGTTTCGCTTACCTGAGCTATCTATAGCATTGATGACCGAATGGGAAGAAAAAATTGAGCGTATGGCACACAGCACTATACGCGAGAACGTTACATATATAGCAGGTGTTCCTACTTGGACTATTGTACTTATCAAAAGAATTTTCGAGATCACTGGTGCTAATAACCTATTGGATATTTGGCCGAATCTAGAGCTGTATATACATGGTGGCGTAAATTTCACTCCCTATCGACGGCAGTTCGAACAGTTTATACCTTCTCCCAAAATGTTTTATAGAGAAACATACAATGCGTCTGAAGGATTTTTTGCTGCTCAAGACCGGGAAGATGAGGAAGGAATGTTACTATTCTTAAACCATGGTATTTTCTATGAGTTTATGCCAATGGATGAATACGGCAAAGAAAACCCCAGAACACTCACCCTCAAAAATGTAGAACTATATACCAATTATGCAATTGTAATCAGTACTAACGGTGGCCTATGGCGATACCTAGTTGGCGATACCATACAGTTCACATCTTTGGTTCCATATCGAATCAAGGTAACTGGCAGGCTCAAACACTTTATTAATGCATTTGGCGAGGAACTAATTGTAGACAATGCAGACAATGCCATAGCTATAGCATCTGCTGAAACAGGAGCTATTGTTGCCGATTATACTGCCGCCCCAGTATATATGACTGGTGCTAGCAACGGAGCCCACGAATGGATTATTGAATTTGAGCATCTACCTGTGCCTATCGAGGTATTCATCTCGTTACTCGATAAATCACTACAAGCTATCAATTCAGACTACGAAGCGAAGCGTCATAAAGATATAGCTTTGAGAATGCCAGTAGTTCATCAGATGCCTAAGGATGGCTTCAAACGTTGGTTGAAAGATAAAGGTAAACTTGGAGGTCAGCACAAAGTACCACGATTGAGCAATGAACGTAAATACATTGAAGAATTGCTACCCTATTTGCAGCAAAGCATTTGAAAAGGCTTACGGTCTCTTTAAGTGCAACCATTTTCAACTAATTAAGTCAGCAACCCATGCAGCATACTTACTCCTACCAAAGTTTATACTCATTCACGAACTCAGTCTTTACAAGAATAGGTTGTGATGAACAAGCTGCTGCACTTGCTACAAAGGTTCTGTTATCAGCCGATATGCGTGGAATTGATAGCCATGGCATAGCAAGGCTAACAGGCTATGTTAGGCTTTGGGAAGCAGGACGAATCAATGCAACTCCAAAAATTTGTATCACCCACCAAACTCCATCAACTGCAGTTGTCGATGGTGGTGCTGGTCTAGGCCTAGTCGTAGCACCATATGCTATGAACGTTGCCATAGAAAAAGCTAAGGTAGCGGGTACTGGCTGGGTAAGCGTAAAGAATAGTAATCATTTTGGCATCGCAGGGTATCATGCCATGATGGCATTAGACCATGATATGATTGGTATAGCCATGACCAATGCCAGCGCGCTGGTCGCCCCTACTTTTTCTATAGAGCGTATGTTGGGCACCAATCCTATAGCAGTAGCTATACCTGCCGGCAGTCAACCTCCATTCGTAGCAGATTTTGCCACTACTACTGCGGCAAATGGAAAGCTGGAAATTTTACAACGCAAAAATGCACCTACACCCGAAGGTTGGGTGCAAGACCAAGTGGGCAACAGCTCTACTGATGCACATGCACTCAAAAAACAAGGTGCATTACTGCCATTAGGTAGCGACCGTGAGCACGGTAGCCACAAAGGTTATGCATTAGGCTGTATTGTCGACATTTTTTCGGCAGTGCTCAGCGGCGCCAGCTATGGCCCATGGGCTCCACCTTTCCCAGCTTATGTGCCAATGCCTCCTGATATGCCTGGGAAAGGTTTAGGTCATTTTTTTGGTGCTATGCGTATTGATGCATTTCGCACATCAGAGGAGTTTAAGGAACATATGGACAACTGGATTGCCCGTTTCCGTACAGCTACACCTGCTCCAGGGCACGAAAAAGTACTGATACCCGGCGACCCTGAGCGCGAAATGGAGAAAATTAGGACCATAGAAGGAATACCAATAGTAGATAGTGTGATAAACGAGCTAGAAGAACTAGCTGAAAAATTAGAGATAGATTTTATTAGCTAACTACTCGCATTCTAGGTCATAGAACGCTCCTAAGTTTTCTACTTTAAGTCGAGGAGAATACGTATTATCTGCTAGCATATTTTGCCTGAATATACAGTGCGACATGCCACATCGCCCATCTGTTGTTTCGCCATATAGCTCCATATGTATGTATCTCGCTATTACCATGCCATGATCATTACGCATCACTTCCCAGTCGTCAGAAACTATCTTTGCAATCTTGAATTCTTCCCTACATCTCAGGGCGGCAGCCCTTTTATTAGCCACATAGAGTGCATGTGCTTCTAATTGAGGCTTTTTCATGCTAGCTTTCACATCACTATATCTAGCTTTGTTTTGGCCCAAAGCAACTGAAGCGCAACTAAAAACAAATAACAACAACAGTGGCAGCCTATGCATGAAAACAAGTTTTGTCAAAAATAATCAAAATGAAACCAATGAACACAATGCTACAAAGCAGCATTATTCTGTAGCCTTGCCAAGTCTTCAGGGGTATCTATACAATGACTTTCATATGTTGTTGGCACGCATTTTATCTTATATCCACTTTCTACCCACCTCAGTTGCTCTAACGATTCTGCTTTTTCTAACTTAGATACTGGAAGCTTAGTTAATTGGGCTAATATGTCACTCCTATAAGCATACATACCCACATGCCTGTAATAGGTATGGTGCAGATGCCATTCTTTTTCATCTACACCCTTCATAAAAGGTATCACCATCCTACTAAAGTAAATACCTTCCATATTATCATTAAGCACTATTTTCACCTCTCCCTTGTCAAACAGTGAATCATAATCATTTACCGCAATCATTTGAGTTGCGATTTCCACACCTCCCTGCTTTAGAACCACGGCGAGTTCATCAATTTGCGCTGGCACTATAAATGGTTCGTCTCCCTGTATATTGATAACATACTCATAGCCATCGCCCAGTTGCGTAAGCGCTTCATAGCACCTGTCAGTTCCACTTGGGTGTTCAGTAGCGGTCATTACCACCTTACCTCCAAAAGAAAGTACATGGTTATATATCCTCTCATCATCAGTCGCCACCACCACTATGTCCAAATGTTGGCTCATAGCAGCCTGTTCATACACACGCTGAATCATGGTTTTACCGTTTATGTCAGCTAGCGGTTTACCCGGAAAACGAGAAGAAGCAAATCTTGCTGGTATTATACCTGCTATCATATTAATGGATTGGTTTCTGAAATCTTAGAATCTGTCACTGTGTAAAATGCTGGAGAAGGAATATTTCTACTATTGAGGTAATCGCGATAGTGTTCTGAGTATATAGACCGTTGCATTATCGTTTCGTCATATTTTCCACTTAGTGCTTTCAGCAATTCAGTGGCTTCTCGTATCGCATTGTTGCCACCATCATTTGATGTTATATAGTCGGCAAGGTGTTTTTCTTTTGCCATATTCACCAACATTGGATTGCAGTTTCTACCCACCATTATGCTTATCCCACACATAGATGCAACTTCCAGATCCGTGATATCATCAAAAAAATAGGCCACTTCGTCTGGTTGTATATCATGCGCATCACAAAGATGCATTAACGCATCTTTTTTGTTTTTTATACCATAATATACGGCATGAAAATGCTCGCGTCTGGAAAAAGTAAATGCAACAGGATTTTTTTCGCCAGTTATAATACCTGCTATGGGATTTAGAGACTTGCGAATGTAATGATTGTACCTAAGCATGTTTATGCCCATTGAATCTACTTCGTTAAAAGGACTTGAACCATCAGCACCCTTTGAGCCATTATTAAATACACCATCCCAATCAAAAATATAGGCATTTATTCGGTCCAGTTTCATACCCAGTTCACTTGCCCCTGTCACAAATGTTCCAGAAAACGAATTTTGAATAAAATCTGTATTTATATTAGTCATAATCAAAAACTATACTTGCAGAGAAAGTGAATACTGGTAATAAAAACAAATGGCATAAAGTTCCTGAAAGGACCATCATACCATTTGTAAAAAATAAATGCTAAACAATATTAGATTAGTATGCTTTCAAATCCTGTATGTCTAGCATACCTACAGGTTTGTTATTGTCAGTAGCCAGTATAGTATCTACTTTCATTTTCTTAAATATTGCTGCCGCATCATTCAATAGTGCATTTACGTCTATACTTATAGGTGTTTTGTATTCCAAACTACCTATTTTTTTGTCCAAAATGTGTTCTCCATCATTTTGCAACAATCTGCGTAAATCACCGTCTGTAAACACACCAGCAACTTCGCCGTTATCATTTACCACTGTTATACAACCAAATCCATATTCAGTCATCTTTACAATAGCATCTTTTAGGTTTGTGTCAGCATTCACAAGTGGATTGATACTATTGATAGCATCTTTTACACGCACAGTCATTAGGCGAGTATCGCTCAAAAACTGTTCTGTTCCTATAGTAGTGAAATTATTCTCTGTAAGAGATTTCAATATTTTAAGTGGTACAGTAATCGTGTGCGCTCCTGCTGTAAGTGCGTTGCGCACATGCTCAGAATTACGCACAGAACTAAACATGATTTTTGTATCGTAGCCATATTGCTTCACAGCCTTCACACATTGCTCCACCAGCGCCACAGCATCATGACCCTGATCTTGCAAACGACCTACTAGCGGACAAACATAGCTTGCTCCTGCTTGCATAGCCATATACGCTTGCTGTAGTGTATATACAAGGTGTACATTCACTAACAATCCCTGATTGCGCAGCATCTTACAAGCTCTTAGACCTTCCAAAGAAACAGGTATTTTAAAAACTGTCGTTTTAGGATCCAATCCCAGATTCAACTGACGAACTGCTTCTGCCACAACTTCTTCTGCAGTATTGCCCAGCGCTTCTATTTGCAACACTGGCACCATTTTAGACAACTTTACTATAGTGCCGTCAATATCCGTGATGCCCTCACGTTGCATAAAGGTAGGTGTAGTAGTAAGTCCGGTAAGAAAACCGAGTTTAAAACCTTCTTCTATTTCTTTCAGGTTGGCCGAATCGAGATATAATTCCATGTTTATTAGTGTTGTTATAATTGCTGTGCAAGATAGTTGTTCTTTTTGGAATTGGGAACATATGCTCACCACAACCTGAGCAAACAACTTAAAAGTTAACAAGTCTTATTTGCCTGAAGCAAAAACTTGCTTCAGTAGTGCAATAGCATCCGTTTGATTGATTTTACGGTTTTTAAGTATCAGTGTTCGATAACTACATTCCTTACATGCACAATCTTTGGTACCACACAAGTAGTATTGGTCTATCCCATCTGCTCTCACCATCCATATTTTATAGCGCGCGGTGCTATCAGATTCCAAAACTACAGGTGTCTGTTCTTGTAGTTTAATCTGATAGTTAGCTTCCATGTTGTAGTAGTTATTTATAAAATCTGCATCTGCCACTTTTCCTTTACCAAACTCATAGCTGCTACACATACCCACCGATACTATCAGTGTCGTGGTGTCGGCTCTATAAAAATACTGTTGTCTGCTCGTTTTAGCGTATTTGCCGGTTTCCCACTTCCCTGGCAGTACCACATTGCCATGTGGCAACACCGTGTATATCGTGCTATTAGCATTTGCATCATACTGCGCTTCAGTTTTAGATGCGGGCGCCAATCTATGAAAACAGCTATTGAGACCTGTAACCACTAACACGCTAACGAACAACAGCAAAAAACGATTAACCAAATTTATATTCATCTGTTCAGTTTTATTATTGTGATACTAGATTCAATGTACGCTCACTTTGTAACGATGTTTTTACCATCATCTTTTCCAAGACCATTATTCTTCGGGTATTACCTACAATCCACAACAAGTCACCAGCTTGAATCAAAGCTGTCGATTCAGGATTCAAAATACGTTCACCATTGCGCTCAATACCTACCACCAACCCCTTAGTACGCTCTCTGATAGAGGATTCCTTAATTGTTTTCCCTGCCAATACAGAATAGGGCGTTACCTCTATACGCTGCAGAGTAAGTTCATCTTCTGGTAATATATTTTTTGATCGTACCGGGCTACAAAAATCAAGATATTTTTTGAATGCCACTACTTGGTCATCTGTGCCTATGACGTACAATGTGTCATCCGGATATATGCGCTCCTGTCTATCAGGTGCCTGTATCGTAAAAGCCCCTCTTTTTATCATCGCAACATTCACACCATATTCTTCTCTTAGTTTCAGTTCCCAAAGTGTTAATCCAACACCGCGAAAGTCAGGGGAAATCAAGAAACTCGTGATGTGGGCGTCCCAGGGAGTAAGATGAGAACCACTCACTTTTTTGTCATTTTGTTCCTTTTCATTCAAATTAGTGATAAATCGTTTTTCAATAAAGTAATTGATAGTTTGTAGCTTCTTATAATTAATCACTAACAAAAAGACAGATAAAATAAATAAAGCAAATGCCCACTCTGATGAAACTATATTGTCTATTAGAAAGCCAATAATGATAAACCCAATCACGAACCTGAACACTTGCAAAACAATCATTGGACCTCTGAACGACCGGTTTTGCCACAAATTTTTCGCTACTTTCGGAGCTATTCGCCTCAATGTCAAGGCCCATAAAAAAGGTGTAGCCAACAATATAGTTACTGCCGCCATTGCCAGTCTTATCAATGGCGACTGTGTTCCCTGCCCTATCGCTGGTAGCACCACATTAGACATGATCAGTATTACTCCTATCACCAAGATGGCATAGATAATTGTTTGTACAGCAAAAGATGTAATATACTCCTTCCAGTCACTGGTAGGTTTTACAGTTTGCCCCTCCAAGCTGTATCTATCTATTGCATTTATCCAATTGGGGGGTAGCTTTTTCTGTAGCAGCAAATACAATGGCGTAGAAAAACGAATCATATATGGGGTAGTAAACGTAGTAAGTGCAGAAACTGCCACGGCTATGGGGTATAAATAAGGGCTTATGATCCCCATAGACAATCCTGCAGTGGCAATAATAAACGAAAACTCACCTATCTGCGATAGGCTCATACCAGCCTGTACGGCTATTTTTAATGGTTGTCGAGATAGTAGACCGCCTATGATTGCTGTAATGGGCTGGCCGATAAGTACTACCATACTAATAAGCAAAATTGGCTGCCAATAGGTGGGTATCATTGCTGGGTCTATCATCATCCCTACCGATACAAAAAATACTGCACCAAACATCTCTTTGATAGACATCGTAAGATGCTCAATTTTGCCGCCTACTGGTGTTTCGGCTAGTATCGAGCCCATAATAAATGCACCCAATGCTGGGGAGAAACCGGCGCCGGCTGCAAGAATAACCATAATGAAACACAGCGCCAATGATACAATAAGTAACATCTCATTATTCAAAGATTTTTCCAACCTCCTTAGCATCGTAGGCAAGAAAAAAATCCCAGAAACAAACCATAATACAAGAAAAAACATCAGCTTTCCGACCGGAAACAACAATGCTGGTCCTGTCAAACTACTGCTAATTGCTAATGTGGGAAGCAAAACCAACATCAATATAGCTGCCAAATCTTGCACAACCAAGACACCAAATACTAAACCTGCAAATTTTTTCTCTTTTACGCCCGATTCCTCAAATGCTCTGAAGATAATGGTGGTCGATGAAATCGATATCATAGCACCTAGAAATATACTATCTGTCGTCGTCCAATTGAGCATTTTACCTATACCAAACCCTATCAACAACATGGCCACAATTTCGGTTATGGCCATAATAGAGGCAGTACCTCCGACCCTCAACAACTTCTTGAAACTAAATTCTAACCCAAGACAGAAAAGCAAAATAATTACGCCTATCTGGGCCCATATTTCTACACTTTTAGTGTCCGCTACACTTGGAAACAATGGAAAATGAGGACCTACTAGTATCCCTACTAATATATATCCCAGCACTGTAGGCTGCTTCAGTTTCTTGAACAATAAGGTAGTCACCGCTGCAGCGCCCATTATCAATCCAAGGTCTGAAATAAGAGGCGGTAGAGCAGACATTAAAAACAAATTAAGCATATCACTTTACATCATACAGTTTTATGAATGCGATAAAGATAACGAAATGAGAGTGTGAAGCTTGTTTTATAATGTTAAAATGAAGAACTACAATGATAAAATGACAATCGATGTATCATAATTCAAAACCAAACTCAATAGTTAATAAATGTATTTTTTTAGGCTATTACCCTGAAATTTGTGATATTTATGTATTGATTGACCTCGTGATTACAGATGAAATTATTATGACTAGGAAAGCCTATAAATTCAGTTCAATTCTACTAAGTATATACCTACTGTGTATCACCATTGCACGTGCGCAAAGCTCGTTACCTTCTCACAATATACATTTAAAAAGCGGCGATACCTCTACAATCAGCAACTCTGCTGAATGGGTTAATAACAGAGGCTACAAAACCAGTGCCGAACAAGTTCTGTTGCATTTCGATAAAAAACCCAGTAGCACTTTGCTCGACAGCCTCTCTCGTGCAGGCATTACTTTACTCGATTACATACCCGACAATACATATGTCGCAATTGTAAATCAGTTATCAGATCGAGCTAAACAGTTATTATCTCTTTCCTATAGTATCACACCAATGTTGCCAGAATGGAAAGCTGAAAAATATTTATGGCAATCAGCAACCACAGGCAATCTCGAACTTGTGGTATCTATTTACGGCATTGTTGGCAAACAGGAATTGCTAGATCTTGTAAAAAGTATTGGTGGACAGTTGCTGGCAGGAGATATGGAAGCCTACGGGAACTATTATGTTAACATAGCCGCTTCAAAGCTTCGAAACCTAGCAGGATGGTATGGTACTCGCAGTATATCAATAAGAACAAAGCCTGTGCTATTAGACCGTCAATCAATACCTGCCGTTAATGGAAACATTGCTATCGCACCATTTCCATTAGGTGGTTACAACCTTAATGGAGATAGTGTTACAATTGGTGTTGGCGACAACACTTCAGGAATTTTCCACACAGATATGGTAGATCGTATCACTAACTACAACCCAGCGCCCATGACCAATCATGGCATCCATATAAATGGGATTGCTGGTGGTGCCGCGATATTAGATCCGCTGGCTATTAGTATGACGCCCAAAGTCAAATTGTTGAATTTCTTCTTTAGCAGCCTTCTTCCTGCCACTGGAAGTATGCTGGCGCAACACAACATGACTATCACCAACAACTCATACACCATTGCAGAAGATAATTGTCCATATTTTGGCACTTACGACCTTTATTCACGTTTTTTGGATACAATGGCTATACAGTTCCCGACTGTGCAGCATGTGTTTGCTGCTGGCAATGACGGCGAGCTGACTTGTGCTCCTCATGCCCCGGGCTATGCAACTGTGGGCGGTGGATATCAGCCTTCCAAAAATATAATCGTGGTTGGCAGTACAAGTCATAATTTGGTACAGGCATGGGACCAATCTCGTGGCCCTGTAAAAGACGGAAGAATCAAACCCGATATCGTAGCTGTTGGTGCAAGCGTCTACTCAGGGTTGCGAAACAACACCTACGGATGGGCTGGAGGCACTAGCATGGCCTCGCCACAAGTCGCCAGCGGATTAGCCATTCTTACCCAGCGTTACAAACAGTTGCATAATGGTACACAACCCAGAGCCGACCTTCTAAAAACAGTTTTACTCAACTCTGCCACCGATCTAGGTGTTACTGGTCCCGACTTTAGCTTTGGCTTCGGTATGATGGATATTGGCCGCGCACTAAAGACTTTAGAAAACAACTGGTACGGATCTGGCATTTTAAACCACAACGACTCACAATCATACGTCATTAACATACCAACTGGCACGGCTCAAGCTAAAATAATGTTGTATTGGAATGACGCACCAGCTAGCCCATCTGCTTCAAAACAACTAGTGAATGACTTAGATGGTGTGCTCAAGCTGCCAAATGGTCAAATAAAATTACCATTAGTTCCAGATGCCACTCCTGCTAATGCTCAAAAACCAGCTACTGAGCAAGCAGACCACCTGAACAATGTAGAACAAATAATAATCAACAATCCAGAACCAGGTAACTATACTTTAACTGTCAGAGGGTACAATGTACCATTGGGACCCCAACCTTTTGTTATTGCTTATGACCTGGCCCCGGTGAACTTATCACTAACATTCCCATTAGGTGGTGAACAAGCTACGGATATTGACTCTTTTAGAGTTTTTTGGCAAGCAATTACAGATGGCAATACCTTCAAAGTAGAATTTAGCAAAGATAACGGCAGCAGCTGGGTCACCATGGCAAATGCCGTTCCTGCAGAAAAAAGATATTTCAGTTGGATACCAGAAGGAGTGAGCTCAGGAAATTGTTTGGTTAGAGTAAGCAGAAACAATACTACACAAATTTCCACATCGCAGCGATTCATCGTCAACCCCAAACCTAAACTGTCGCTTGCCAACACTCAGTGCCCAGGTTACATGAATGTTCATTGGTCGCCACTTCCTGGAGCTAATGCTTATGCAGTACTTAAAAAAATAGGTCCAGAAATGTCAGTAATTGATACAACAACTGATACTAATTACGTGTTCAGTGGCTTGTCTTTACATGATCGCACCTATGTCGCAGTCCAACCTATAATTAATGGCTTAAGTGGTTACAGAAGTGTTGCACTATCAGGCATTGCTAATAATGGCGATTGCCAACTTGCTGCTACCATCGGAGATTTGATGATCGATAATATTTCTGGTCTTGAAAGTGGCAGAAAGTTAACAAGCTCTGCTATACAAGCTGGAAAAACAATAAAAGTTGGCATCAGAAACCTATACAATACCGACTGCGGTAGCTACACACTATCATGGCAAATAAACAATGGCACATGGCAACAACTAATTAATCCTGGTTATACAATACGTGCTAACTCAATCACATATCTCGATTTACCTGGATTAGATTTCTCACTAGCAGGCAATTATACGCTCAAAATTGCCGTCCAAAATACTTCTGTTCCCGACCCTCAGTCATCCAACGATACAGTTACTAAGATTATAAAATGCCTTCCAAACGACCCAATGGACCTAACCAACCTGTACGAAGATGGTTTTGAAGATATGCAGTTGTTTAGTACCACGCACGATTCCATCGGCATTTCTCCAAATGGTCACTGGGACTATTTCAATGATGATGACTCTGGAAGAATTAGGTCATACATCTACGATAAAATTGTAATTAAGGGAAACAGATCTGTCAGTATGGATCAATTTATGCCAATGAGGAGCGGTAGTCATAATTTGTTCTCTGGCACTTTCAATTTATCTAGTTACGATACTAGCTTACATGAAATAAGAATCGACTATGACTACATAGTGCATAGCATTCCCAACAACAAAAACGGCAATGCTGTTTTTGCTCGTGCCACTGATACTTCTGCCTGGAAAACAATCTATAATTATGACTCAAACAGCTATCCTGGCACACTGAAACAAGTGAAATCAATGTCATTAACCGACATTGTTCGTCATAGCAATCAGAATTTCTCTACAAGTACACAAATAGCTTTTGGTCAAAATGATACTACCATCATAGCTGCCACAAATTTTGGTACAGGTATCACAATAGATAACTTCAGAATGTATACAGTTGCTAATGATGCTTTATTATCTGCTGTCGTATCTCCAACCCCCAACAATTGCGGTCTGCCATCTTCTATTCCGCTTACTGTTAAGGTTAAAAACGGCGTCAACTATACTATCAAAAACATATCAGTTTATTATGCTTTAGATAATGGATTGGTTTATCATGGCTCTATTGATTCTTTGAAATCTAAAGACTCATTGAATTATACTTTTCCGCAATTAATGGATATCACTACCGGCAGTAAGCACTCTATAAAAATATGGATAAGTGCTGCCGGTGACACTTACAGAGACAATGATAGTATTCTAAACTATCAATTCTTAAATAGTAAAATCATTACAGATTACCCCTATCTCGAGCAGTTCGAAAAAGATAATGGTGGATTCTACACAGACGGATTTATGAGCTCTTGGCAATATGGCACTCCATCATCAACCAGAATAAACAAGGCTGCAAGTGGCAAAAAAGCATGGAAAACTAATCTTACCGGGAATCATAATGACTTGGAACAGTCTTACCTATACTCTCCCTGTTACGATCTTTCGGCATTAAGCAATCCAATGCTGAGCTTCAGTATGGCTGAAGATATCGAGAACTGCGGTAATATTCTGTGCGATGGCGCTTATTTGGAATATTCCTATGATGGAAATATATGGACTAAACTAGATGCTAATGACTATACCACAAACTGGTATGACACTACCCACCATATATGGAATACAGCAGGATTTAGTAGGTGGCACGTAGTCACTGCTCCATTACCCATACCTGCTGCTTCAAAAGTACTACACCTTAGATTTGTTTTTTTCTCCGACCCAGCAGTAGCCTACGAAGGTGTAGCCATAGACGACATTCATATTTATGACAAAAACAAAGACATATTACCCGCTAATGGTAAGATAACAATGCTAAACAACCAATCTGCCAATACATGGCATATTTTTGAAACCAATAATCAAATAGCTGCTGAAGTACAACCATTTCAAAATTTCCACAACCTATCTGTTTCTCTTTATCAGATCGATACGCTCTACAATCAAGGTAAAACACAATATTTGATACCAAGAAGCTACGCTCTTTATACAGACCAAGAATCTTCAGATAGTTTTCTAGTTAGGTTGTTTCTTACTGAACAAGACATCATAAAAATCACTACCGATACTACCTGTCCATCTTGCACCAAAATTGAAGATGCATACACATTGGGTATTACTCAATACGTCGATAACAAAAAAAACAATACTGTAAATGGAACACTAAATGATAATACTGCTGGTATTACCCGATATTACAACAGTGAAAAAGTAAATTGGGTTCCGTACATGAGTGGGTATCGTGCAGAAGCGAGAATTAAAGATTTGGGGGAATTATGGTTCAACAACGGTGGCCCAACTAATGAATTTGTGGCTGGCGACGACTACCTCAACTTTATAGCTTTCAAAAAAGGCGCTTACGCAACTACGTTTTGGCACTCACTAATCGATACTGCAGTCTATCAATACGTATTAGAATCTAGTGTCGACAATGTCATGTTCACTGAAGTCGCCACTATCAGTGCTCGCAATGACAATCCCGGCGAATACACAGTCACTGCTACTGAAGAACTATCTGGTATCGTGTACTTCAGACTGAAGTGGACAATGAAAAATAGCACTACGCTGCATTACTCGCCAGTAAGGAAAATTGAACAGAATGAAGAGACGGAAGGTTGGGTGAAATTCAACGCCTCAATGGCCAGTAGCAACCATGTCATCACCAAATGGCAGTCATTTATTGACGGTATGGTAAAAAACTACCTCCTCGAGCGCGCCATTAACGATGGTAGTTACACTGAAATAGCCAATGTATCCTCACAAAAAAATTACGGACAACTTTACTACATCACTGATGCGCCAGCCAACATACCCTCTGGGGCGGTTTTGAGTTATAAACTCACTGCAGTACTTAACGATAATTCCAAAGTAACACTACCTATACAAAAAGTTCAGTGGATAGATCGTATTGCCCTTTCTGACATCTACCCCAACCCTACTTCAAATGATAAAATTTCTATCCATTGGTTTGCGGACCCTGGCACTGAAATGAGATTTTCGATTTATGATATTACTGGAAGATTTATAGAACAGTACACACTAACTGCAGCAGAATGGGATAACACAACTACTCTTACCACAATACCAAAAACTAAAGGTGTGTATTTTGTAAAAGCTACATCCAGCAATTACACTAATACATTAAAAGTAGTATTTCAATAGCTAAACTACTAATAATCAATACGTTAGAAGTACTCACCTTTCGTAAGATATTCAGACACATATTCTCGCACACCTTCTTCTAAAGAGTAAAAAGGTGCATCGTAACCTGCTTTTTTCACTTTGGTCATATTAGCCTCAGTAAAATACTGATACTTGTCACGAATGTCTAACGGGGTGTCTACATACTCAATTTTAGGCTCCACTGCCAAGGCATTGAATATAGCTTTCACCAAATCATTAAAAGTTCTAGCAGTTCCTGTGCCAGCATTATACAAGCCACTTGTAGGTTGATACTGCATTAACCACACACAAAGCTGCACAATATCTTTTACATATATAAAATCACGTATTTGCTCGCCGTCCCGATAATCAGGATGATGTGAGCGAAACAGCTTTACCTGCCCAGTATTTTTAATACTATTGTAAGCATGAAATATAACTGAGGCCATTCTGCCTTTATGATACTCATTCGGCCCAAAAACATTAAAGAATTTCATACCAGCCCAAAAAGGCGGGTGCTTCACTTGCGCCAAAGCCCAAATATCAAACTCATTTTTCGACACCCCATATGGATTGAGGGGCGCTAAACTACTTACAATGTCATGCCTGTCATCATAACCGTGCTCCCCATTGCCATAGGTAGCAGCTGAAGACGCATACACCAGTGGAATATTTGATGCTGTACACAGCTGCCAAATCTTGATAGAATAATCGAGATTCAGTTTTTTGTGTACAGCATAATCCATTTCAGTAGTATCTGTACGTGCTCCTAAATGAAAAATGTAATCAATATTATAGTTACAGGTTTTCTGCCATTCAAAGAAGTTGTCTCTGTTTACTTGCTCCAAGTAATGTTTGCCAACAAGATTTGGCAACTTTTTTTCAGCAGAAAAATCATCAACCAGAATCAACTGATTGAATCCCATAGTATTAAGATAGCCCACCAAATAGCTGCCAATAAAACCGGCAGCACCGGTTACTACAATTACATTATTTCGAAGCATTAAATAGTCTATTTATTAATGGCCAGCTTTATGATCTGCCTCTGCTGGCTTTGCAGCCTCAGTAGACGTAGCGGCTTCATGACCAGTAGCTTCATGACCTGCTGCTTCGTGCTTTTCAGATTTCGCACCAGCACCGTGTGCTTCATGTCCACCTGCAGCACCGTGTGCACCATGACCAGCAGCAGCACCGTGTGCACCATGACCTTCCTCGCTACCAGCGCTTTCTACTTGTACAAAGTTAAGTGCAGCGACAAAAAGCCCTACAAGAATAATAACTAGCCAAAAAGAATTTTTGAAAGAAATGATGGCCTTGTTTTCTGTACCGTGTGAGTGATGTGTATCGTGGCTCATTTATGTATTTGTTTTGTTAGCAAAAGTAAACTTTTGCACTGTATTGTGCAAACACAATAATACTTGTATTTACTGCAAAATCGACAAAAACATACCTAAAAGAAACTACTTTTGTATATCTATGAGCAAAAATGGCACTGCCAGAAAAAAAATCCTAACATATTTCCTTAAAGGATTGTTAGTTCTATTTCTTTCATCTACTATCTATTTGGTCCTATATAAATGGATGATGCCAGCAATTACGTTCACTCAAATTGGAGCCCTTGTAGAAGGTTATGGACTAAAACGAGATTACGTAAGCTGGAATGAAATATCGCCCAATGTTAAGCTTGCTGCCATAGCTAGCGAAGATCAATTGTTCCCAAAACACAATGGCTTCGACTGGAAAGCACTAGACAAAAGCATTAACGGACCCCAAAAGAAAAAGCGAAAGAAGAAAGTAAAAGGCGGCGGAGCTAGTACTATTAGCCAGCAAACTGCTAAAAATGTATTCTTATGGCAGGGCAGTGGCATAGGTAGATACATTAGAAAAGTGCCTGAGTTTTATTTTACCCAACTCATTGAGTGGACATGGGGAAAACAACGGATCTTGGAAGTATACCTAAATGTGATAGAAATGGGTCCAGGTATTTTCGGCATCGAAGCTGCTGCGCAAGAGTATTTCCACAAACCAGCCAGCAAACTAACCCAAAGCGAGGCAGCTATGATTATAGCGTGTCTTCCCAACCCGAAAAAATTCACTGTAAAACCCCTAAGCCGCCGTGTTAAATGGCGCTTCCCAAATATTGTCTCTCAAATGAACAATCTCAACGGCGACCCACTTACTTACGATTTAGTGCAGCGCAAATAATCTAACCTGAATGTGCCACTTCTAAGTCTGCAATGATAATTTTTTTCATTTTTAGCATTGCCTGCATTACTCGCTGAGCCGCATTTGCATCATTACTATTCATCAGTTTACCCAGCGCCGAGGGTATTATTTGCCATGATAGGCCAAACTTGTCGGTAAGCCAGCCGCAACTCTGCTCTTCCCCACCCTCAAGTAGTCTCGCCCATAATCTGTCTACTTCATCTTGTGTTGCACAATTCACAAAAAACGAAATGGCTGGGGAAAACGAAAACATAGGACCTCCATCCAGCACCATGAATTCCTGACCAAACAGCCTAAACGAACCGGTTACGATATTGTCACCTATTCTATTCACATTCACAACCACAGCATCTTCAAACACAGATACATAGAAGTTCATTGCCTCTTCCGCTCTACCATTAAACCATAAATAAGGTGTTATTTTTTGCATACCTTGATTTTGTATCATTTACACAAATCTACTTGCTAAATCAATTTCCGTAGGGTGGCAATACGACAGTTATCAGGAAATTTGCGACATTAGTATTTTTCCAATAATTGCTTAAGAAGCTTCATAGCTACTTCATCTACACTATTTCCAGAGTTAGATAACACTACTATACCAATTTTCTTCTCAGGTATGTAGCCGCAGAAAGATGTAAATCCAAAAGTAGCTCCGTTGTGCCACACCAGTGTTTGTTGTTTAGCGGTCTTACCCAGCATCCAGCAAAAACCTACGCTACTATCATTATTACTTAGCACAGCATTATGAGACAATGAAAAGTCTTTATTGATATCATCCATATTTGCCTTCAGAAAAGCCATCATATCCACCAAATTACTTCTCAAACCACCCGCAGCTTGCATATCACCTAAGTGCCAGTACGGTGTCAATTGCCCATCTTTTTCTCTATATCCTTTTGCAACATTAAAGTTCTTATCTCCTGCTTTAGCAAAATATGTATTTTTCATTCCAGCTGGTCTGTTGATGTATACATTTACCAATTCCTGCAATGGCTTTTTATATACTTTCTCCAAAATCATCCCTAACAAGCCTACACCCAGATTCGAATACTCCATTTTAGCACCTGGTTCTGTAGCTATAGCTACAGTTTTGAGGTATTCCATTATCATATCTTTATTGTAGTTACGATAAGGATCATTTTCATCATACGATTGCTGTGCCTCCAAATTGTCAGGTATCCTTGGTAATCCCGATGTGTGATTGGCTAGGTGTTTTATCAAAATTGGTTTTCCAGCATATTCCAACTTTGGGTAACTACCATTCAAGTACTTTCGAATATCATCATCTAGTTTCAATTTACCTTCATTAACTGCATGGGCCAGCAGAATTCCGGTAAATGTTTTAGTCAATGATCCTATTTCATAGATTGTCTCATTTGTTGCCAGCTTACCACTACCCTTTTCCACCTCTCCATAATGATAACATTCAATTTTATTACCTGATATTACTCCAATACTTAGCCCGCTATTAACTGTATCATTCAAATAAGCTACAGCCACAGAATCCACATACAACTGCAGTTCAGTCTTCATTGGATTATCTGTCATGGACGCTCTTTTACTTTTTTCAATTGCTACTTTCTTTTCTTTGTACGGCAACCATTGCATGCCAGAGATATTGTTATCCTTGTCTACATAGAGTTTCAACAATAGTTTACCATTCTCAAATCTCACTACATAATTTGCTTTATCAGTTCCATCTACCTTCCATGATATTATATTTCCCAACTGCGCTTTCAGGTTATTGCTAAAAAAACCAGTAATTTGCTCTTCTTTGGCTTGCTTTTTAAACTCTTCGGTAAGCATGCCGTACAAATCTTTATACTTGTCAGTATTGTATTTTTCTGCTAAGGCATTGATAACAAATTCTTTATTTTGACCCATAGAGATAAAAGGTAAAGTAATGAGTAGGATTACAGTAAAGCAATGCTTGAAAATTAAACTCATATGTTTGTGGTGCATTTTATTAAAGTTACATTTTCCTTTTGATCTCAAATCTCTACTACGTCCAATCTATCCTCACATTTCTCCAAAAGTTGCTGTGTAGTTAGCTTCAAAATAGGATGTACAAGGTCAGGTGCTATCTTAGCTAATGGCACTAATACAAACCCTCGCTCATGAAGATATGGATGTGGTATTACTAGCTCAGGCATACTTAATACCAAATTATCATAATACAGAATATCTATATCTAGCGTACGCTGCCCCCATTTAGTTGTTCTTATTCGTTGATGTTGGTGCTCAATTTCTTGTATCGCTTTCAACAATGACAACGGATCTTGTAAAGTCGATATTCCCACCACCATATTCAAAAAATCTGGCTGTTCTTCAATTCCCCATGCAGCTGTTCTAAACATTTTCGACACAGCATTTACTTCTCCACAGTTTTCACCTATATCAGCTACAGCTTGTGTTAGTATTTGAAAACTATTGCCTTGGTTACTGCCTAACGACAGATATGCAGAATGAATTATCGCCACAATAACAAAAGTAAACAAGCCAGACGGAACTACATACCCATCGGTATTAAAATGAAAATCCCCCAACAGTTCACTGTCCGACAGCGCCATTGGGGCAATTTCTTGTAGCATTGCTACTATGTCAAAAGTAGATCAAATACCATGCCAATGCACAATCAGCGTGTTAATATTACATTATTTGTACCAACATTCAACTACATCAAGTAGCATTAAATAGTCTAATTTTGCACACAAATTTTACCCAATGATACCCTTTTACAAATATCATGGAACCGGTAACGACTTTGTAATCATAGACAACCGTGATGGGCAAATACAGTTAACTACCGCACAAGTGTCAGCCCTATGCCATAGGCGCACAGGCATAGGTGCCGATGGACTAATGCTGCTGGAAAATGCAGAAGGGTATGATTTCAGGATGGTGTATTACAATGCTGATGGCAACGAGAGCACGATGTGTGGCAATGGCGGCAGATGTATAGTTGCTTTTGCACGCTCATTAAATATTGTTACCGAAAAAGCAAGTTTTCTGGCAATAGATGGCGCACATGAGGCCATCATCAATGCTAATGCAACAATAAGTCTGCATATGCAAGATGTTCCGACTATGGAAATACATGATGGATATACAGTGCTCAATACTGGTTCACCTCACTATATTAGCTGGCAAAAAAGCGTCGACAATATTGATGTAGTATCAGAAGGAAGAAGAATAAGACACCTACCTGTGTTTGGTAGCAAAGGAATTAACGTCAACTTTGTCGCTTTTTCTGGCGACAGACTCACCGTTCGCACTTACGAGCGGGGAGTAGAGGACGAAACCATGAGTTGCGGCACCGGAGTTACTGCTGCTGCAATTGCGGCTACTTGTCATAGCTCGGGTCATTATACCACCCATATCGATACTCCTGGTGGGCAATTAACTGTTTCATTCCAAAAAGACACTGCTACCAGCGCTCGTAACATTGTGCTTACCGGACCAGCTGTATTTGTGTTCAAAGGCCATATCCATGCGCTGTGACTATCTAATTGTCGGGCAGGGAATCTGTGGCACGCTACTTAGCCGCAAACTCTTGCAGGCAGGCAAAAGTGTTTTGATTATCGACAACGGTAGCCCCAGCACTGCCAGCAGATCCGCTGGTGGCATTCTCAATCCTATTACTGGCATGCGTATGGTACGCAGTTGGTTGGCAGAAGAACTAATACCTACCGCTGTTTCAGAGTACAAGGCTGTCGGACAAGAGTTGGGTGGCCAATACATTACCCCTATGCCAATAACGGAATTCTTGCACAGTAGAGAACAACATGAATTGTATAACACAAAACTAAATACCGAATCTGAATATCTGCAAACCGTTCCCGACGAAAAATTATGGCAACAATTCTTCAACTACTCATATGGCGTAGGCAGCATTACTGGTAGCTACCACCTAAAAGTAGCTCCACTACTTGCCGACTGGCGACTAAAAATGTTATCAGACAACATCTTAGTAACCGAAACTTTAGACATAACAGCTATAAAGCTAGACATCGAGGGTATACGCTACAAAGACATCAATGCAGAAAAAATCATTTTTTGCGATGGGGTTACAGCTGCTAGCAATCCATGGTTTCACATGTTGCCTTGGTCTAAAGATAAAGGGGAAGCCTTGATTGTTGACATTCCTAACCTTGCACCTACAGAACTATACAAACAAGGTAGCCTCACCATAGCGCCTTGGCAAAATGGGCTATTCTGGGTCGGTGCTGCTCACGACTGGAAATACACCTCCCCTCATCCATCTGATGCTTTCAGATTACAAACGATTGCACAATTGAATGATTGGCTAAGAATACCTTACAAAATAGTAGACCACATCGCAGCGCTGCGCCCAGCCAATATCGACAGAAAACCTTTTGTGGGACTACACCCTACACACAACAATATTGGTATACTCAATGGTATGGGTGGCAAAGGCTTCACAATGGGCCCTTATTTTGCTACACAATTAGCTAATAACCTCTTAAACGGAACACCTATCATGCCACACGCAGATGTGAATAGGTATCGACGTATTCTCAACCTTAGCTAATCAAGAACTACTGGCCACCTTTACGTAATTATCTATGGGTAATCGCTTGGCTATAGATCTTGCGAGAGTCATTTCATCCGCATACTCCAGTTCTCCACCAAAAGCTATTCCCCTTGCTATTGTGGTAATGTTCACTCCTGAATCTCCCAACTGACGAGCTATGTAATATACGGTAGTGTCGCCCTCTATAGTCGGACTTAGCGCCATTATGATTTCCGATACCCCCGTATCCTTTACTCTAGCATGCAAGCTAGTAATGTTTAGCTGCTCTGGCCCTATCCCATCTAGTGGCGATAATATCCCGCCTAGTACATGATACAAACCGCTGTACTGTTGCGTACTTTCTATCGCTATCACATCTCTTATCGTTTCCACCACGCATATCTGATTACGATTTCTACCTGGGTTAGCGCATATATCACACCTTTCTGCATCAGCCACATTATGACAATCTACACAAAAACGTATACCATGCCGCATTCTCGATATGGCTCCCGTAAACCCATCAACTTCATTTTTGCTAGTACGAAGCAACTGCAGTACCATGCGTAACGCAGTTTTTTTGCCTATCCCTGGCAATTTAGAGAATTCCTGTACTGCTTCTTCTATTAATTTAGACGAAAATATCATGATTGGTTTGCCGCATCATGTGCTATATGCGACAGCAAAAATACCTGATTTTACCTCAATCCTTTTCTACCATTTATACACAAGGTGTGGGTAGTCTTTTTTTGGGTTGCATTTTACTCAAGTTTGGTTAAAACAGTAAGACCCTACGCAACAGATATATTTTTAACAACATTAATATTAGAAAATGGCCTTTAGGAACGATTTTAGGAGTACCTTTGCACACTCAAAATAAAAAATATTATCATGTCCGGTTTTACGGTAGCCATAGTGGGAAGACCAAATGTAGGAAAATCAACTTTATTCAACCGCCTGCTTGAGCAGCGCAAGGCTATAGTTGATGACCAAAGCGGTGTCACCCGCGATCGCCAATATGGCATAGCCGACTGGAACGGCAAGGTATTTAACGTTATAGATACAGGTGGTTTTGTATCAAGATCTGAAGATGTTTTTGAACGCGAAATTCGCAAACAGGTGCATATTGCAGTTGACGAAGCCGACTTGATTCTGTTTGTCTGCGATACTACAACTGGTATTACCGCCCAGGATCAAGATATGGCAGATGTGCTAAGAAAGTCAGCAAAACCCGTTTTATTGGTTGTAAACAAGGTGGACAATAGTGAAAGAGCATTGTATGGCACCGAATTTTATGGCTTAGGTTTCGACAAAACATTTATGATATCATCTATATCCGGAAGTGGTTCGGGTGAGTTACTGGATGAAGTTGTTACCCACATCGTAGAAGAAGCTAATACAGAACTGAGAGATAAAGAGGGTAACCCCATACCTAAGTTCGCGATTATTGGTCAGCCTAATGCTGGTAAATCTACTTTATTGAATGCGCTTATTAATCAAGAACGCACCATTGTGTCAGATGTAGCAGGCACAACCCGCGACACCATACACACCCACTACAAACTTTTTGGCAAGGAGTTTGTACTCATCGATACTGCAGGTATCAGAAAGAAAAAGAATGTACACGAAGACCTTGAATTTTATTCTGTAATTCGTGCTATCAAGGCGATGGACGAATCAGATGTTTGTATGCTTTTAGTCGATGCTCAGAATGGACTTACTGCACAGGACGTTAGTATTTTTAGCCTTGCTACCCGTAAAGGAAAAGGAGTAGTAATTTTGGTAAACAAATGGGATCTAATACCCGAAAAAAACACTAATAGTGCTCGTGATTACGAAAAGGATGTGAAAGAAAAATTGGAACCTTTTACTGATGTACCTATCGTTTTTATTTCTGCCAGCGAGAAAACAAGAATATTCCAAGGCATGGAAAAAGCATTGGAAGTGTATGAAAACAGAAGTAAACGTATCACTACTTCTGTACTCAACGAAGTAATGTTGAAAGAAATAGAACACTATCCACCACCAATGGCTAGAGGGTATGCTGTTAAAATCAAATTTGTGCAGCAAGTACCTACAGTTGTTCCTTCTTTTGCCTTTTTCTCTAATCACCCAGAGTCTATCAAAGAAGCCTATAAAAACTTCTTGGAAAATAAGATACGTAGCCACTTCAATTTTAGCGGTGTGCCAGTGCGTATATTCATGAGAAAGAAATAAAAAATAGAACCTGCACTTTAGATTTCACTAATAATTAATTGAAAATCAACGACTTGTAATAACCAATTTATACTTTCTGATTTTTGAAAACAAGAACTCTTAAAAACGATAAAGTCAATATCATTACTTTAGGCTGCTCCAAAAACATGGTCGACAGCGAGGCACTTGGTGGGCAGCTATCTGCCAACGGTATTGATGTAATACACGAAAACAAAAAAACTGACCACAACATAGTGGTGGTCAACACTTGTGGTTTTATTGACAAAGCAAAAGAAGAGAGCGTTAACACGATTCTTCAACAGGTAGAATTGAAACGCAGGGGAAAACTGGATAAAGTCTATGTCACCGGTTGCCTCAGCGAACGTTACAGAGAAAACCTATTACAGGAAATACCAGAAGTGGATGCTTGGTTTGGCACTATGGAACTGCCGTTAATGCTCAAACAATTTGATGCTGATTACAAAGCAGAGCTCGTAGGAGAAAGGCTGCTCAGTACGCCCAAACACTATGCTTATTTGAAAATAGCAGAAGGTTGCAACCGTACCTGTTCCTTCTGTGCTATCCCGCTCATGCGCGGCAACCACGTGTCTAAAACTATTGAAGAAGTTATTGCCGAAGCAAAACGCTTGGTGAAAATGGGCGTCAAAGAAATAATGCTGATAGCTCAAGAGCTTACTTATTATGGCTTAGATATCTACAAAAAACGCGCCCTACCCGACCTCCTCAAACACCTATCTGATATTGAAGGGCTGCATTGGATCAGGTTACACTATGCATATCCATCCAAATTCCCGATGGAAATACTAGATGTAATGAAAGAAAGGGATAATATCTGCAACTATCTGGATATGCCACTTCAGCATATTTCAGACAACATGCTGAAGGCTATGAAAAGGCAGATTACCCGCAGTGAAATAACTGACCTTATTGCAGGTATCCGCGACCGAGTACCTGGCATTTGTATTCGCACAACACTTATAGCTGGTTTCCCTGGCGAAACTAGAGATGATGTAGAAGATCTTAAGCAGTTCCTTACCGATACCCGACTTGACAGAGTTGGTATCTTCACTTATTCGCATGAGGAAAACACTACTGCATACGAACTGGAAGATACTCTTACGTCAGAAGAAAAGGAAGCCAGAGCACAAGAAATAATGGAGGTGCAACAGGAAATATCTTACGAAATCAATCAAGAAAAAATAGGAAATACCTACAAGGTTCTTATCGACAAGAAAGAAGCAGGTAGATATTTGGCACGCACTGAGTTTGATAGTGTGGAGGTCGATAACGAGGTGGTTATTCACAGCAAAAAACCGTTGCCCATCGGTGACTTTGTAAATGTAAAAATCACTAAAGCATTCGATTATGATTTGGAAGGAGAGGTAATTTAAGTTTGATCCGCTATTTATCCTTTCAAAATGAAAGGCTCGTAGAATTCAATTGTTAATACATTTTTTTGCTCGAAACAATATTAGATTTTTATTTCCTTACCTTTGCGCCACATTTAAGAAAACGTTCTTTTTAATCCGTTCTAACAATGAATAAAGTAAAAGTTGCCATTAATGGTTTTGGCCGTATCGGTCGTCTTGCTTTCCGTCAGATTTATAACATGGAAGGTATCGAAGTTGTAGCAATCAATGACCTTACTAAGCCAAATGTATTGGCTCATCTACTAAAATACGACACTGCACAAGGTCGTTTTGGTCAGACAGTTTCGCACACTGACACATCAATCGTGGTAAATGGCAAAGAAATAAATATCTATGCCCAAAAAGACCCAGCTCAGATACCTTGGGGAACACACGAAGTGGATGTAGTTTTAGAGTGCACTGGCTTCTTTACAGACAGAGAAAAAGCAGAAGCTCACATAACAGCTGGCGCTAAACGTGTGGTAATATCTGCACCTGCCACCGGCGAAATGAAAACTGTAGTTTTCAACGTTAACCACAGCATTCTAGACGGTAGCGAAACAGTTATCAGTTGTGCATCTTGCACTACCAACTGCTTGGCCCCTATGGCTAAAGTATTGAATGATAGCTATGGCATAGTTACTGGTCTTATGACTACTGTACACGCCTACACTAACGACCAAAATACACTAGATGCACCTCACGCAAAAGGCGATCTTCGTCGCGCTCGTGCTGCTGCTGAAAATATAGTACCAAATTCTACTGGTGCAGCAAAAGCTATAGGTTTAGTATTACCTGAACTTAAAGGCAAGCTGGACGGTTCGGCACAACGCGTACCTACTGTTACAGGTTCACTTACTGAATTGGTAACTGTACTAGGCAAAAAGACGAGCGTAGAAGAAGTAAACGCCGCTATGAAAGCCGCAGCTAACGAAAGCTTCGGATACAACGAAGACGAAATCGTAAGCAGCGACATCATCGGTACATCTTTCGGTTCTTTGTTCGATGCTACACAAACTAAAGTAATCACCGTAGGCGACACACAAATGGTAAAAACCATTAGCTGGTACGACAACGAAATGAGCTATGTTAGCCAACTGGTTCGTACAGTGAAGTACTTCGCTGGATTGATAAAGTAATTTTTTGGGAAATGTTGTGTTTAATTACATGTAAAATGCAATTCAACTAATCAACTCATAAAACAATAGCCTTCCATTCGAAGGCTATTGTTTTATAACTAAATTGCTTTCGTTCAGATTCTTTAATCGAACTTTACTTTTAAATTTCAAACTAGTATATAACCACCTTCAAATAATATATTATGTCTTCTTTCTCCACACACAGTTTCACCAATCAGCGTGCATTGATACGCGTAGATTTTAATGTGCCTATAAAAAATGGCGTTATTACTGACGATACTCGTATGCGAGCAGCCTTGCCTACTATCAGCAAAGTGCTTTCAGATGGTGGCAGCGTAGTATTGATGAGCCATTGGGGTCGTCCACTGAAGGATATTGAGAAAAAACCACACCTTACTCTTGCCGACTTCACGCTTGCTCCGGTTGCTACTCACCTCTCTACATTATTGGGTATTCCTGTACAGTTTGCTACTGATTGCATAAGTGATGATGCCGCCAGCATGGCTGCTAACCTAAAAGCAGGTGAAGTGCTACTACTAGAAAACTTGCGCTACTACAAACAAGAAGAGAAAGGTGACAAGGACTTCGCAGAAAAACTAGCCAAACTGGGCGATGTTTATGTCAATGATGCCTTTGGCACTGCACATAGGGCACATGCTTCTACTGCGGTTATAGCAGAGTTTTTCCCTGGCGACAAGAAAATGTTTGGGTTGCTGATGGAAGGAGAAGTAAAGGCTGCTGAGGAAGTAATGCACAACAATAGAAAGCCATTTACCGCTATTATAGGTGGCGCTAAAGTATCTGACAAAATATTAATCATAGAAAACCTGTTGGATAAAGCTACAGATATCATAATAGGTGGTGGCATGGCGTATACCTTCTTCAAGGCACAAGGTGGTCATATCGGCAATTCACTATGCGAAGATGATAGACTAGATATGGCACTAGACCTGCTAAAAAAAGCAGCCGATAAAGGAGTATGTATACACCTGCCCGGAGATAGTATTCTCGCCGACAAATTTGCTGCAGATGCTGCTACTTCATCTTCGGTAAGTAATGAAATACCTACAGGCTGGATGGGGCTAGATATAGGTCAAATGGCTATAGCACAGTTTTCTAAGATAGTGAGCGAATCAAAAACCATTTTGTGGAATGGCCCTATGGGCGT
Organism: Sphingobacteriales bacterium; assembly: GCA_027484425.1. Classification (GTDB taxonomy): domain Bacteria; phylum Bacteroidota; class Bacteroidia; order Chitinophagales; family Chitinophagaceae; genus Nemorincola. The sequence continues at coordinate 18,484 of JAIXSZ010000068.1, read as the reverse complement.
GTTTGAAATGGATAAATTTCAACACGGCACTAAGGCGATAGCTATGGCAGTGGTTGCTGCTACTGAAAATGGTGCTTTCTCACTAGTAGGTGGTGGCGACAGTGTTGCTGCTGTCAACAAATTTAACTTGGCAGATAAAGTAAGTTATGTTTCTACGGGTGGTGGTGCAATGCTCGAGTTTTTTGAGGGTAAAACATTGCCAGGTATTGCTGCTATAAAAGGATAATAATCTATCAAATATTCATAAATAACGATGGGGCTATCTTTCACAGATAGCCCCATCGTTATTTATTCTAAGTTAGAACTATCGTAATATTTTATTCTGATGCTGAAGTTTTTAGATCTAGCAAGCTGAAAAACTCATTATAAATCAACAAATTGCACTACTCCTAAATGCATTTAATTATGCACAATAAACACTGGAACATCGGCAGTTTTTAAAACTAACTCGGTAGTGCCAGGATTAAAGAATCGAGAAACGGCGCTCCTACCAAACGAACCAGCTACTAAGAGCTTATTGTTATTATCATTCTCCATAAAGTAATTGAAGAGAACATCTCTCGCGTTTCCAACAAGTGTTATTTGACGATAGTTTGGACAATGTAACTCCATCCATTGGGTAAATGATGGATGGTGAGCAGCAATAGAGGTATCTTTGCCGCCTTCTTCAGATATATTAATAACAATAACCTTTGCTGCACAAAATGAAGGTAACATGTATGCAAACTGCCTGATAGCAAAGGATGCGGACTTGCTGCCATCAAACGCAAAAATCACTTCATCTATACGCTGAAACTGCTCAGGGGACAACAAAACAGGACATTCAGCTGCTGATAATAAATTATAAATAAATACTGTGGGCACTGCCTGCTCACCATCGAAAGATAGCAATGGAGATACTATCATCATATCGCAAAAACGACTTTCGGTTTTCAAAATTTCAGCCGGAATACCTTGTTTTACTATTACCTTACCATTAATGTTGTGCTGAGCGCAACCTTGCATAAATGCAGCAACACTAGCATCTGTGGCATGCTGAATTTTCTGTTTTTCTTCGGCAGTTAACACTATTTCCTCCACATAAAACTGACCAGCTATGATATTCATACCCGGGTCATTTATAAAACTGGTATCTTGTACAAACAACCCAGTCAGTGTAGCACCTGTGTGGCGAACTATATCAGCTGAAAAAGCAAGTGCCTCTGGAGTAAAGTGCTGTGCATCGAAAACCTGTACTATTCTTTTCATGGTATTTGATTTTACTTTTTGTGGATGTTCATGATAGTACAATGTTAATTACATTTTATTCCATTGATAGTGACTGCTGTCAGTTCTATTTATGAGTAGTGTCAGTTGTTGACTTTCGGGCTCTGTTGTTACGTTTCTCTAATTTCCGGAAGTAGCCCCTGAAGAGAAAATTGTTTTTTAACGCTTGCATACTTTCTTCAAATGCCGCTGTACCTTTTTCAACGTTATTCAGACTAGTATTTACTGATTTGACCATCGCAGGGTCTTTCAGTAGTGCATGTACTACCCCATTGCCATTTTCAATGTTACGGTGCGTTACAGACGCTATGCTATCAAGCTTTGCTAGCACCTCTACAGACTCTTTGGATGCGGCATTGATATTGGCTACTGCTGCTTTTATATTTCGGGCTACTGTGTCGTTGGCTATTATGGCACCTGCAGCGCCATTGCCTGCTTTTGCATCTTTTATTACAGCAAGCAGCGATACAGACATTTCATTGATGTTTTCAGTAGCTATTTGTAGGTTGTGCATAGATATGCGCAACCCATCTGAGAGCGTGGTATCATTCAATATTCGCCAAAGTGCTTTACTCTCATTTATGCGGTTGACTGTAGTAATGAGATTTCCGGATATTACTTCTACATTATCGTTGGTGTTAGATAACGTACTGAGCATATCATCGGTTATCATTTGCGTTTTGGTCATCAATAGTTCACCTTCATCTACTGGATCGGCAGTAAAACGAGATGGAGTGATATTGATTACTTTATTGCCCATAAGCCCTTCATTACCTATACTCACGAGTGCATTTTTTTTGATATAGGGTTTCATCTCATCTTCTATCAAAAGGTCTACTTCTATTGTGGTATCGTTGATTATAGTAATTTTATTAACTGTACCTGCCTGTATACCTGAATAGCGGATGTTGTTGCCGGCCATGAGTCCGTTTACATTTGTGAAACGAGCCCTTAAATGAAAGGTTGACCCAAATAAACTCTGGTTTTTGCCAATAAGATATAATGATACCACTAGTAAGAACACTCCAGCAGTGACCAACAATCCCAGTTTTATGCTATCAGCAGATTTGTTTGCCATAAGTCGTTATTCAAAAAATTGTTTAATGTTTTGATCGTTCGATTGTTGTAATTCGTCGTAAGTACCCAGCGCATAACAGGTGCCATCTATTAACACTGCAATTCTATCGGCAGTGCGCTCTACACACTTCATATCGTGCGAAATAATGATGGAAGATGTATTGTAAATGCGCTGAATTTCTGTCATTAGGGTACTTATTTCTTTACCAGTTACGGGGTCAAGTCCGGTTGTAGGTTCGTCATATAACATAATCTCGGGATTGAGGATAAGCGTACGCGCCAAGGCTACTCGTTTTTGCATACCGCCCGATAGTTCAGAAGGCATCATATCTACGGTATGTGCCAAACCTACATTAGTCAATGCCTCCATTACCCGTTTATTGGCATCTTCTTTACTGATATTCTTGAGGTGATGCCTCATGGGGAATTCCAGATTTTCGCGAACTGTCATTGAGTCGTAGAGGGCATTACTTTGAAATAGAAAACCTACATGCGCACGCATAGTATCTAATCCTTCATGGTCTAGCTGACTGGTGTCTTTGCCTAAAATGCTGATACTACCCCCATCGGGCATATACAACCCAATAAGGCATTTTATTAATACAGACTTCCCGCTACCTGATCGCCCCAACACTACAATGCTTTCGCCACGACGAAGATCGAGGGAGAAATCGTTGAGCACTACCTTGCTTCCAAACTGCTTGTGCAGGTGGGAGATGCGAATAACCGGATCTGTGGGGATATGTGAAGTGTTGTTATCCAAAATTATGCTATGCTACTTTTTGTTAGTTGAGGCCTAAGAGGTCTGTGATTTGTACGGTAATAAGATCTATAATGAAAATAAGCAATGATGATATAACGACAGCCGCGTTGGCAGACTTGCCAACGCCCTCAGTTCCCTTCTGCGAGTTATAGCCTTTGTAGCAGCCTATGATACCTATGGCAAAACCGAAAAACAAGGTTTTTATCATAGCCGGCAGGACATCGCTATAAGTCAATGTATGGAATACCTGAAAGAAAAACAGCGTAAGGCTGGTATGCCCTTTGATATTGACCCCTAAATAAGAGCCATAAAGCGAGATGGCATCAGACAGGACGGTGAGTATGGGCAGCATAACTGTAGTAGCCAATACGCGCGTAACGACCAAATACCTGAAAGGATTGGTGCCTGAGACCTCCATAGCATCTATCTGCTCTGTGACCTTCATAGAACCCAGCTCGGCACCTATACCAGAGCTGATCTTGCCTGCAAAAATGAGCGCAGTGATGACTGGTCCTATCTCGCGTACGATGGCAAGCCCTACCATAACCGGCAATTGAGCCTCGACACCATAAGACATGAGCGAAGGACGGAGCTGCATGGTGAGTACCAAACCCATTATAAACCCGGTGATACCAATAAGCGCAAAAGACTGAACACCGATGACAAAACACTGCCTAACAAACTGACGCCACTCCTGATGTGGATGAAAAAGCTCTGTGACAAAACGGGATACGAACAAAGCCAAAGAGCCCGCCTCGCGCAGAAAGTCTGAAAGATTTACGGGTAACTTCATATAGTGGCTTTGAGCGTGGTAGTGGGTGCAAGGAACGAAGGTAAGTAATCGATAAAAAGTGCCGAGTGACTACCGTCAGGCTTTGCGCCTAGGTGAATGTATACTTTTGATGCCTGCGTAAGCTAATACCCGCTAGCTTACACAAAGTACAACAATTTTAGGCAATATGTGCCCTAACATTAACATGAGCGCCGTTACAAAACAGATAACTTTACACTAGAACCGAAGTAACAAAGTAAGAACCAACATGTCTGCAATACTAGAATACACTACTGCCCATGAGGCAGTGAAGCTCATACAAACAGGAAATAGAGTGTTTATGCATGGCAGTGCTGCCACCCCTATAGCCCTGATAAATGCGCTGCTGAAAAGGGTCAATGAGATCAACAATGTGGAGATAGTAGCTATATCGACCTACGGGGCTATAGACTGGAACCATGCTGAGGTACTGAACAGTTTTTATCTTAATTCGTTGTTTGTATCGGATAATGTGAGGGGGTGGGCGAATAGCGGTCATGGTGGCTATGTACCTGTGTTTCTGAGTGAGATACCCCGACTGTTTGATAAAGGGATACTGCCACTGGATGTGGCTATGGTGCAGGTGTCGCCGCCAGATAGGCATGGATACTGCACACTGGGCACATCGGCAGATGTGGCTATAAGTGCGGTGAAAAATGCACGAATAGTGATAGCCCAGGTGAACCCACAAATGCCGAGAGTGCTAGGTGAGGGTTTTGTGCATGTGTCGAAGTTTGCGGCGGCGATATGGGAAGACACCCCACTGCCTGAGGTAGACTACAGTGCCAAAACTGACGCTGTGACTGACAGTATAGGCAGGCAGGTGGCATCGCTGATAGAGGATGGTGCGACGCTGCAAATGGGTATAGGTGCTATACCGGATGCAGTGCTGCGGCAACTGACACACCACAAGAACCTGGGTGTGCATACGGAGATGTTCTCGGACGGGGTGATACCACTGGTGCAAAGCGGAGCCATAAACAATAGCCTGAAGAAGGTGGAGCCGGGCAAAATAGTGAGTTCGTTTGTGCTGGGAACCAAAAAAGTATATGATTTTGTGCATGATAATCCGTATGTAAACTGTATGAATGTATCGTTTGTGAATGATACCCACATCATTAGGATGAACCCCAAGGTGGCTGCTATAAACAGTGCTATAGAGATAGACCTGACAGGGCAGGTGTGTGCAGACTCGATAGGTACTTACCAGTACTCGGGTATAGGTGGTCAGATGGATTTTATGCGGGGTGCTGCCCTGAGCGATGGTGGCAAGCCCATAATAGCGCTGCCATCAATGACCGGCAAGGGTATATCGAGGATAGTGCCGCAACTAAAACCGGGTGCGGGTGTGGTGACCACTAGAGGGCACATACACTATGTGGCTACTGAACATGGCGTGGTGAACCTATATGGAAAAAATATGGAGCAACGTGCGCGGCTGCTGACTGGTATTGCGGCTCCTATGCATAGGGAAATGCTGGAAAAAGCTTTTTTTGAGCGGTTTGGGAAGCTGTTATAAGGTTAATTATTCATTTCTGTAGCTTTCGCTAAATAGCTATGGCAACTAATATGTTTTGCCGGTTTGTTGCCGGTTGTTTCCTATGTTTTGGTGCATAAGTAGTTGATAATCAATGCTATTCATTTTTCCGGTTGTTATGAGCGGAATGGGTGATGTAGCAGTATTTGTTGATGTTTATTTTCTGTAGTGTGTGACAGGCAGTAGGCATCACAATTTTTTAGGATTATGGGTTAATTGCAATAGAGTTAGTACGGATATTTTTGGTATGTGTGTTGCCGATTTTCCGGTCTGTTTCCGGTTGTTTCCTATGTTTTTGGGTGTAAGTGATTGATTATCAATGGTATTCACTTTTCCGGTTGTGAGGGGTGAAATGGGTGATGTAGCGGTATTTATTGATGTGTATTTTCTGTGGTGGATGATGGGTAGTAGGCATCATAGTTTTTTAGGTTTATGGGTTAAATGGAATACAGTTAGTACGGATATTTTTGGTATATGTGTTGCCGACTTTTCCGGTCTGTTTCCGGTTGTTTCCTATGTTTTGGTGCATAAGTGGTTGATTATCAATGCTATTCATTTTTCCGGTTGTGAGGGGTGGAATGGGTGATGTATCGGTATTTATTTATGTGTATTTTCTGTGGTGGATGATGGGTAGTAGGCATCATAGTTTTTTAGGTTTATGGGTTGATTGAAATACAGTTAGTACGGATATTTTTGCTATGTGTTTACTGGATTTTCCGGTTTGTTTCCGGTTGTTTCCTATGTTTTGGTGCATAAGTGGTTGATAATCAATACTATTCACTTTTCCGGTTGTGAGGGGTGAAATGGGTGATGTAGTGGTTTTTATTTATGTGTATTTTCTGTGGTGGGTTATGGGTAGTAGACATCATTATTTTTTAGGTTGATGGGTTGATTGAAATACAGTTAGTACGGATATTTTTGGTATGTGTATTGACGATTTTCCGGTCTGTTTCCGGTTGTTTCCTATGTTTTGGCGCATAAGTGGTTGATTATCAATACTATTCACTTTTCCGGTTGTGAGGGGTAAAATGAGTGATGTAGCGGTATTTATTGATGTGTATTTTCTGTGGTGGGTTATGGGTAGTAGACATCTTAATTTTTCAGGTTTATGGGTTAAATGAAATACGGTTAGTACGGATATTTTTTGTATATGTGTTGAAGATTTTCCGGTTTGTTTCCGGTTGTTTCCTGTGTTTTTGGGTGTAAGTGATTGATTATCAATACTATTCCATTTTGCATGAAATTACTGTTCGAATATTGATAAGGTAATTTATATTGATGTGTTATAGTATAATACGTTTGGTTTCATGGCGGCGATGGGTGGTTATTGTTGTAGATGAATAAAATGTGGGTATTGCTGTGGGGGGGGTTAAGTGACCTACTTATTTAATACCACATATCCCCTACCCTATGCCACAAATAACGAGCCAAAGTGGGGTGTGGCAGAGTGTATCTTATCCACATTTTTTTCGCAAGAGCGACTCTTGCAGAAAAGTGAACCGAGCAAGCCGCTCGGACTAGTAGGGGTAAGGACGTAACATTAAAGCCTATTCGTAATGGTATCTACAAGATATAATCCAAATTGAATTCTCCTTTACCTCGTAGACTAATCTGTGTTCATGGTTGATCCTTCTTGACCATTTACCTTTTAGTTCATGTTTTAATGGTTCAGGCTTTCCTGTACCTTTGAACGGATCAATAGCAGTTTCTGCAATAAGTGAAACAATTTTTGCCAATAATTTAGGGTCAGAATTTTTCCATTCTTCCAAATGCTTAATAGCATTTGTGCTCAGGGTGACTGGCTTCATTTAGCAATGAATTTTCTTTGAAGTTCTTCGATAGTCATTTCAACCCCTTTTCCTTCTTCCAATTCTCTGATGGAAGCCATGATTTGCTCCTTATTGGCAGTAGATGCTAGTAAATATTCAGTTTCGTCGAAAGCCTCAGATACATTAATTTCGATCTCCTTATCTTTAAACAACAAACGTATTGCATTCAATACATCCATTGAAAGCTCATTAGCGTTTAAACGATAGCTGGTTACCATGTAACAAAGTTAAGTAAAAAACAAAAAACAAAACCTACCCTTCATCAATAATAGCGAGCCAATAGGAACAGAAGGGCTACTGGCGTTGCAAACGCCGTTCCGTGGCATCCTCGTTGCAAACAAGGACGAGTGGGGACGGAGCTGGCTGGTGGGATTAACGTAATGTGATTACTATTTGTAAATTTTGATACTGCCTACTGGTGTGGTGGTGTTATCGAGGGAGCAGGTAGAAAGGGTCTTTACTTCTTGGCCCTTGCGGAAGCCGCAGCCATTGCTGCAACGGTATGTGCTATAGCCATAATTGTGAATAGTTATGGTTTTACCGGTGGCAGGGATGTAAAGCTTCCATTCGTAGTCGTCATATAGACCGTAGGCACTATAGCTAGTAAAGCCGTTATACTGCGCACTAATGAATAGTGAATAGACGCTGTCGGGAGTGGAAATGTCATGCATGGCTGTATCTCTTTGCTGGGGACGCCCAACGATTGTAAAACCAGAGCCGAGCGAATAGCCAGTGGTATAAATAGTATCTACCTCTGCTTTGGTAAAGCCATGAAACGTTACCATTATAGTTTTGTTTTCAACACAAGCTATCTTCTTGCAACAGGAGGAGATAGCAAATAATATAATGCAGAGGGGAAGTATAAATTTTGACATAAGTATTGTTTGTTAGTACAACGTAATATTGGGGATAATATTATGTAGGGAGGGAGATGGAAGGAGAAGTGCGTACCGCCGGATAAACTTGGACTAAAGGTATCAAATCGAGTCTTTTTTCGCAAGCGCGACGCTTGCAAAAGGAAGGACCGAGCGAGACGCTCGGACCAGATGGGGGTAAGATAAAGGTTAATTATTACTGGCGTTGCAAACGCCATTCCATGGCATCCCCGTTGCAAACGGGGACGAGTGGGGAATTTAGGTTTAGTATTTTGTACCTCATTTGTATTTCTTACATTTAGTAAATAAGGATTGTGTACTGATGGCATCAGCGTTTTGGACATTAGAAGATGGACGTGTATTTGCGAAAAGATTTTCGTCGATGACTGATATGTTAGAAAGAATAACAGATGAACTGAAAACAATAGAAGGAGCAGAGGCGTTTTATGACTATTTAGAAAAGTATGTATACAGAGAAGAAAAGGGAGATACGTATAATGGATATGGTGGCATCATAAGACAGGAGGAGCATATAATGTTGAATTTCGACTTAAGAACCTTTGCCCCAATGAATAGAGTTTTCTTTTGGAAAGCGGCGCAAAAAGCGATGGCATTACTTAAAACCAATAACAATACCCAAAATGATGATGTGGCATTTCATTTGAACACCTTGCTGGATATGCATAAAAGAATTACCAGGGGTGAAAACCCAATTTTATTAAATCATATGAAGGACTTAGCACCAGAACCGCATATAAAACTTGGACCTGGATGGGAGACTGTTTTGTGAGAAATAATATTAGAAATAACTTAAGTTTACTCCTTAATCTACAAACCCATGGATTGGATACTACTAGTGGCAAGCACATTATTAGCGATATTTTTGATACGAGGGGTTACAACCTTTGTTCATGAGATGGGGCATGCCGTAGCCGCTTATTTTTATACACCAGCAAATGTGGCTGTATTTCTAGGATCGTATGGCAATGAGGACAATAGCCTGAAGGTAAGACTAGGAAGATTTATATTTTACATCTATACTAATCCATTGAAGTGGAAAGGTGGGCTGTGTAGCTTTGTAAGTACCTCAAAGGAAAATAATTATAAGATAATTCTTGCGGGCCCTATAGCTTCACTCCTACTGTTTGTAACTGTGGGTATTGTATACTTTAGCAACACTCCTGAAGGATTGACAGGTGCTTTTTTATTAATGTTTGTGGTGTGGTCTGGATTGGTGTTTGTGTACAACATAATACCTAGCAACAATACATTTGGCATTAAGAATGGCGATATGTCTTATAATGATGGTGCCTACTTGCAACAATATAGGGAGCAAAAAAAAATGCCTATTGAACTAGATGAAGCGATGGAGTTGTTTGACAAGATGAAGTATAAAGAGTCGTATGAGATAATGATAGGTATTATACAAGCTGGCACCAAAAACAAACAGGTATATCAGTATGCTGTAACGGCATGCATCATGCTAAAAAACTATGGGGATGCTGATAGACTGCTGCAGGAGCAGATACAGAAAATAGGCAATATAAACTCTGTAGATAGGATAAACATAGCCGCAGTAAAGGCTGGACTAGGGAACTATGATGAGGCGATAGCCTATTATAAACATCTGTTGCTGACGGGTGAGAAGAACAAATTTAACTTAAATAATTTTGCGTATACGTATTTGATACTTGATAGTCCTGACAAAGCAAAACCGCTGCTGGATGAGGCTATAGCGATAGACAAAAACTTTCAGTATGCGTATAGCAACAGAGCCTATGCTAAAATGATAACGAATGAACTGGAGGATGGTAAAAAAGACAATGATATAGCCCTGAGTATAGACCCCAACAATGCTGATGCTATAAGAAATGAAGGTGTATATATGTACTATACTGGCAACTATAAGGAGGCACTAGTGCACCTAAACAAGGCTAAAGAAATAGATGCGCAGACACTGCATGTAGATAACTACATAGAGCGAACGAACAACTGGCTGACGAATTATCTGGCATAGTACTGAAAACAAACTGAGGGGGTATGAGATTTGCACGTATGATAGGTTGGACTCCTGACGGGATAGCGTTGTGACATAGACGATAGTTTACCGTAAGTGAAGTATTTTCGCAAGTGGAAAACACTTGCAGATATTAGACACAAGTGAAAAACGCTTGTGACAAATGGGGATAAAGGTTAATGTTACTGGCGTTACAAACGCCATTCCGTAGCATCCCCGTTGCAAACGGGGACGAGTGGGGAACAATAACTTTACTATTACTTATCCTTAGAAGTGAATTACAGTGAGCAAAAAAAAAAGACGAAAATGTGAATGGACCATATCTGTATGATTTCTATTAACTACAATATACTTGGACCATACGAGGCAAACCCAATTATTTTCCATCAAAAGGAACAAAATATAATTACAAATCATCTTTCACTGTTTCCCGATACCTTTATATAGATAAAATGATACAAGGCGATAAATATGTGCAAATAGTAAAAGAATTTTACGGTTTTCTTGAAACAGAATTCGGCATGAAATCCCTAAAAGCTACAATTGCTGGAAATTATTTCTATATTGTTGCATATACAGACGATAAAATGAAAATCTCTATTTATTACGAAAATATTGGGAGCTATTTTAGTGTCAATATATCTCTTCTAGAAAACGGCAAGTTGCAGGATCATGATGACAAACGCTTTAACATTAATTTAAATAAATTAAACACACTTATATTCCCATTAATTACTGAAAATGAAATCACACTGAATAATGTACAATTCGAACTTTTTTCAATTCAAAATACTATTGAAAAAATGTTTTTAAAATCTGCCAAGGAACTAAGAATTTGTCTAGGGTATTTAACCGCAATAAATTTCAAATTTATGTACTGGGAGTAGTTATGATGTAGACGATTGTTTAAGATAAGTGAATTTGGTATTCCTTCAATAATTTTATTAGAATTAGTCATCACCATGAAAACATCAAAAACATATAATATATTATACATATTTACTTTATTTGTGTGTTATTTTGTTTTAACTGCTTCCAATTGTCGTAGGAACAATAGACAATGTCCAGACGGTAGTCATAATACTATATATTTTAAAAATAATAGCAATGTATCTGTAAATTGGCGAAGGTCAGAAACACCAAATGACACTGTTTGGGTATTAAATGGTTCTACATACCCAAACGTTGAGGATGGACTTATATTATCAGGAGCAACATACACACGAACTCCCGGACTAGCAAGATGCTGGGAGTATTATTTTTCTGGTAGCTATTTTGAGTATCATTATTTTTACAGCCACGATACTGTATTGGCATTAGGCTGGAAGCAGATTAATGGTACTAATAGAGGGCTACTTAAAATAGTAAAGGTTGACCTTGATTATTTGAACAACAATAACTTTACTGTCAATTATCCGTAGACATGTAATTATAAAACAATACAAAAAGGAGAGAAACTAAATAGCTTATTCCTCCTCCATAATTCTAAGAAATATCGTACACATTGAGCGGATGGTAAGGCATTTATAAAAGCATGTCAATTGCTTCTGCGCTATTGGTAACGATTCCTTTTGAATATCCCTTTCCTTCTAACTGTATTACAAAATTTGTAAAAATTTGTTTGACATTCTCCGGCAACCTGCCATACTTTAGTTCAACCAATAGTCTTTCCGGTCGAGTTTTATTAAATTTTACAATGAATACAAACAATTCAACTGACATAGGACCTGTGTAACGTCCAATTCTTTTATTAACACTAATTATTGTTGGGTAACCATTGATATGTCCAAAAGCACATTCATGTGTGTACATTATGCGACTATTAATGTACTTGTATTCAATTTTATATTCATTGTTATCAAAAACGCTGTATGAAATAATATCGTACAAACATCTTCGTGCAACATAGAAATTAGCTCTTCCTCCGAAAAAACTACCAACAAAAATTAATGATGAAGTAAAAGCAATCAAGTAAAAAAGAATCAAATTATCTTCTTTGTCGAATAAAGGTTCGCTTCGACCATTTTCTGATAAGTAATAATTACTAACCCATAAAAATGTGCATGAAACAAGAATAAGACGATATATATAGCCTATTTTTCTCTTATTTAATTGTGTAAATGACATTGCAGGCATTATGGACTTATAATAATAATAATGTGTAGTAATTAAAAAAGACAAATTCTACAAAATAAGACTAGTTTAAACTAGTGGAGTTTTCAATACCAGATTGAGCCAATACTTCCCCTACCATTATTCGTTCTACTAAGTCACGGAAGGTGTGAATATCACCTGTGTTAAAAGGTTCTTTAAAAAACACATTGGGCAATAATAGATTAACCCATTTTTTGAGCAAATTTTTAGTTTGTAACTCACCAAAGGTCAATGTATCAAGAGTTCTTACTCCAGTAAGTGTTATCTCCATTAATAACTGTTCATAATTTTGCCGTAAAAATGGCTCAAACGGTGTTGAGGGTTTGAGTTGGGAAACATCAACACCTCTACTTTCAAGGTTCTTTTTTAATGTGAAAAAGACTGCAGCTGATAAACAATCTGTACCTAGCCTTTTAACTGGTGCAACTATTTCTTTGTAAGCTACTGTAGAAAGGAAATCGCACAAATCTCCGATTGTTTTGTCGTCAGAAGGAGTAAGTACTTGTTTCCAAACAGTCAATTTGACATCAATACGAAATTCAGCATTTAAAAATGCTCCAAATTGATACCAAGGATATATATCGAGAGCATCTCTCCACTCCATAATTGTACATTGACGCTCTATAAAAAAATCAGGACTACGTATATCACTTAACGATAGATAAAGACGGTACTGCTCTTGAAATATGGCCAGAATTTCTTCGGATGTGTACAATACTTTCTTATTTTCCATTTGATATAATTTGCATAGTAAAATTAAGAAAATGGTATGGTATTAAAGTGAGTGATATTGATTTTTGAAAATAAATAATTGTTTTGAAAATGCGACGCTTACATAAACGGGAACCGAGCGAGGAGACGCTCGGACCAGTCGGGAGACAGTAACATATTTAATCAAATATTTAGTAGACTTTCATCGTACCACACATCTTGGTAACCATTACTGTTAATTTGAAATCTAAAACCTACATCTAGCCCTAGATATATTACTATATCTGGTCGAATTTGAAGTAAATGCTGTACACATATTGGCTTAAAGAAATTCTCATCATCAGAAAATTCGCCTGACCATATGAACCAACCTGTAGTTCCTATGTCAGTAGGATGCCTTAGACCATTTAGCGGTGTACCGCTCAAATCTGTTGAAACACCTACAATAAGGTCATTGTGTACTGGCAGCCAAATTGAATCATTGATAAAACAAATTTCTTTTTGATTTCCCAGATTTACACTTAGACAATCATGATTAAACAATTCATCTACGCCATGTTCAAGGCGACTCTCCATAAAAACATACTATTAATGTCTGTCCAAAAAATATTTACCCATCATGTAAATCAAAATTGTATCAGAAATAATGCCTATACCCCCCTACTCTAACTGAAAATTAGAGAAGTATTGTTTAGATATAGCTTCGTATTTTTTGGCTTCGGGCATGTTGCCCATTTTTTGGTAAGAGAGGGCTATGTAGGGTATGTCTTTGATGGCGGACTGCTGGTCGAGTTGTAGCTCTTTGTTGATGGCATCGATGGCGGCCTGGTATTGGCCTGAGAAATAATAAGAACGGGCAAGATTGGAATAGCCATTGACATAGCCGGGATTGATGGCTACTGCTTTTTTGAAGTATTCGACTGCCTCGGCATACCGCTGATTGTTGAGTAATATGGCTCCGATGTTGTTGATGACATTGGCATCGTCGGGCTTTTGTTGCAATACGAGTTTGAAGTAATACTCGGCTGAGTCGTACTTAGCCAACATAAAATGCGAGGTGCCTATTTCGGTGTACAGGTCGTAATTCTGCGGCTCGAACTCTAGTACTTTACGGAAGTTGTAGATGGCCGAGTCGAACTGCTTGAGCTGCTGATAACATCTGGCAGCGTTGAGGTAGGCGAACTTGAAGTTGGGGTTGTTGAGGACGGCTATCTGGAAATAAGGTATCGCCTCTCTGTATCTGCCCGCAGTAAGGAGCACACTACCCAGGTTGTTGTTGGCAGTAAAGTTGTTGGGGGTGAGCTTGAGTGCCAAGGTATTGTACTTGATGGCAGAGTCGTAGGTTTTTTTGCGGTCGTAGATTCTTGCCATTTCCACAAAGAGGTCGGAGTAACCAGGATATATCTCTAAGCCCTTGCGGAGGTATACCAGTGCTTCGTTGTCGATTTCCAGTTTTTTGAGGGAGTCTTTTTCCTCCTCGTATAGTTCTTCGGCGAGGGCGGAGGCTACGTTGTGGTATAGACGAACATCATCGGGTGAACGTTTGATATCTGCCTTGTACAAAGTAAGGTTGTCTTTCCACTCGGCATTGCGGGCGAAAGTCCAGCCACCGTAAAGCAGGCATAGGGGTACTAAAACGGTGAGGACTTTGGAGGTTTTGAGCTGGAGGATATCGACAGCCTTAGCCTTGAGCACCCAATGCTCTATGGCGAGCGCTATGAGCAAACATGTGCCGGCAGAGGCGAAAAATGCGAAACGTTCGGCCAACTCGGCACCCATGAGGAAGGGAAGGTTGGAGAAAAGGAATATGGTGGCAAGGTAGAACATGATACCAAAAGCCCAGGGGTCTTTGCGGTCTTTGAGGAAACGAGTGACCATAAAATAGAGCAGGGCACCGTAAGCAATGAGGGAGAGCCAGAAACGGATGCTGGCAAAATCGGCAAAGGGGATGCTGTTGTAAGAGTAGGTACTAAGTAGCGGATAAGGTAAAAACATGAGCTTGAGGTACATACCCAACACAACGACCTTGGTGGTGAATACCTGAACGGCTGTGAGGGGGAAGTCGGGTGCGCCAGACAGGGCATTGTCGATGAACTCGACGCTACCGGCGGGCTGATTGGCATCGTAAGCATTGAGCACGGAGGTGCGAACAGACCAAAAAATGATGGTGGCTAGGATGACACCGCCAGTGATGAAAGTGGCTCGTTTGGTGTCGTCGTTTTTGTAAATGAAAAATATGATGGGTACTATGCCTACGAATGCAATAACGGTTTCCTTAGAGATGATGGACAGATAGAACATAAACGTGCCGAGGATGAGTTGTAGCATTTTGCCCGACGTCATGTAGTCCATAAACAGGCTAAGGGAGAGGAAGCCAAAGAAAAAACACATGAGTTCGTCGCGGCTCTTGATATTGGCTACTACCTCGGTATGTATGGGGTGAACAGCGAATACTAATGCAGCAAGGACTGCAAGGGCAAGGCGCTGCTCATTGAAAAACTTGTGGAGGAAAAGGAAAAACATGATGGTGCAACCAGCGAAGGTGACAATATTGAAAAAGTGAAACCAAGCGGGTGAGAGCCCAAACAACTGATACTCTATGGCAAACATGACTAGAGACAGGGGACGGTAAAGATCGTTGGGGATGATGAGATAACCCCTCATGTGGGGGGTCTTGAGCAATTCTGCCACGCCGCCGAAGCCCTGAAGAACATATCTGTTTTCTTTGAGCACCATAACGTCGTCCATGACAAAGCCATTCCAAACGGTATTGAAATAAATGACGATAGATATGAGACCCAGCGCTATGCAAATGTTGCGGATAGAGACCGCAGCAACGGTATTGTTTTTACCAGTAGTGGCATTAGCTTTAGGTGCTGGCGCACTATTGGCTGGTTGCTTTGGTATGGTATGTTCAGACTTTTGGGGTTGTTTTTTTGCCATGGCATTTATAACGTTCTATTATGTCAAAAGTATATAGCAATGAGGAGATTTTCAAGGGTAAATAGTGTAAAGCGATAATTAATTGTGGTGAACGAGCAGCGCTTAGAATGAGAAAGGAAATTTAACTGATTGTACAGTTGCGTGGGTGCTAGAAAATACAATTATTATACATGCAATTTATACTTGCGGTGGAATAAAGTATAAAAGCTAATAAGTGCAGTATTAATAAATAGTGGTTGGGAAAGTGATAAAAGAATGTGCTCTATAGGGAATGCAGCATTAATGAACCAAAGTGCGATAAACAGCTGTGAATCAATGAATGACTATGACAATGAAATATACTTGCTTTATTAATCCACGTAGGTGAAAATAAAAGAGCTGGTATAAACACTAACGGATAAACTGAAATATGAGCTGAATATGAACCAAATGAATGCTTATAAGCTTTGATGGAGTACCAGTTTGGAGACCTGTGAAAAGGGAAAAATAAAAAAATATAGTTACTTAATTTTCATTATTTCGCAGGTGTCGTATCGTTCGGTGGTCTGGATGGTATCGCACTTGGCGCGAGCGTGATCGTATTTGATGGATTTACCGAGATTGAAATGATTTCGAGCTGCTGGATTCATACTATAACAAGCACACATGGTGTCGCCACGGGTGCAAGAGGCTGCTGTAACTGCAATGATACCTGCTAAAAGAAGTAAGCGGGGAATAGAGATTTTCAACAGCGTTTTCATTTAGAAGATTTTTAAAGTGCAAATATAGCGCAGAATACTGATTTAAGATAATAATAGGTGGTAAATAGTATAAATTTGCATGTAATAATGCCGTACAAAATAATTAACAAAGTTTAGGCCAACCAAATAGCTCCACCTACACTATCGCGAGAAGCACCAGTTACAGATTGGAGCACATTGACCTCCTCGCGCCAACGCAAGGCACCTATGAGCGCCATAACGAGTGCTTCTTTATACTTAACAACATCTGAGGCAGGAACAACAAGCGTGATATTTCTGTTGGCCAACAAACTACGTAAAGCCTCGATTAAAAATTCATTGAAGGCGCCACCACCAGTGACCAACATGAGTGCAGAAGTATCGTTGTGATCGACCATTTGTAAAGCATCCACTATCTTTTGTGCTATGTGAAAAGAAGCGGTACAAAGTAGATCCTCAACTGAATAATCGTTGTTAGTGACTACTGACTGAATCATGAGTGTGACAGCCTCGTTGCTGAGAGACTTGGGCGGTAGCTGCAGGTAATAAGGGTTGCTGTTGAGCGCGTCTAATATTTGAGGTATGATTTTACCGCTTGCAGCTAAATTGCCACCCTCGTCCATGGTTTTGCCGAGGCGAGCTGATAGTGCATTAAGGAGCTGATTGGCTGGGCAAATATCAAACGCCATGGAAGTGGTATCAGCACCCTGAACAGTAAGATTGGCTATGCCGCCGAGATTGAGTAAATATTTATATTCTGAAAATAGCAATTTGTCGCCGATTGGAACTATAGGTGCACCTTGTCCACCAAGAGCAACATCGGCAGCGCGGAGGTCGTTGATTACTGGTAAGCCAGTAAGTGCGGCAATAGAGGCGCCATCGCCCAGCTGAAAGGTAGTGTTGCTAGAGGGATCGTGAAAAACAGTGTGACCGTGAGATGCGATAAAATGTACTTTGTGCTCGAGGTGGTGCCTAGTCATAAACTGCACCACTTGCTCGCCAATGTACCTGCCATAACTGGTGTTGAGTTTCAGAAACTCACTTACGGTAGTACTGTTAGCTGCTTTGAGTAAAGAGTGCCATTCATGAGAATATGGAATACAATCGGCATTGAGGATAGAGAAGTCCCATTTTCCTCTGACCTCTGTAAGCTGTACATAAGCAATATCTAATCCGTCGAGCGAACTGCCGGACATGAGCCCGATAACATTGTAAACCATGCTGCAAAAGTAAAGAATTGCTGCTGGTAAAAGCGAATAGGGATATGGTATATATATTGGTGAGGGGTGGCTACCCTACTCCACCAAGGAATGATGAGTAAAAAAGAGCAGTGCCTGATGTGGGGCACTGCTCTTTGGGGTATTACTAGTTATACTATTATCTGCTAACAGATACTGGGAACACTTTGCTGTTTTCGCCGCTGCGTACGTTGAGCAGGTACATGCCGTTGGCGAGCGTATTGTCGAGCGTGATGTGCTCTTCTAGGCTGCTGTTGCGTACGGTTGCCTTGCTGCGGTATACGATCTGACCTAACATATTTGTCACCTCTATCGTGGCTTCACCGCTTACCATGCTCAGTGTGCCTTTTACTGTGAACGTTCCGTTGTTAGGGTTTGGCATCAGTACCACCTGCATGTTGTTGCCGGCTACGTCTGTTACGCTTACACTGTTCACCTTCATTACCACACTGCCGCTGGCTACCTGACCGCCACATGTGCCGCTGCTCACGATGCTGCAACTTACCACATCATTGTTTGCTATCTCTGTGCTCACAAACGATGC
>JAIXSZ010000074.1 GCA_027484425.1 Sphingobacteriales bacterium | reverse complement strand
CAGCCATTGGCGTCTGTACCAGTAACGGTATAAGTAATAGTGCTGGTTGGATTGGCTGTAACTGTAGCACCGGTAGTAGCTGACAAGTTAGTAGCAGGACTCCAACTGTACGTAACTGCTCCTGTTGATGTTAATCCTGTTGAGGAACCTGTACATATAGCGACATCCGACCCTGCAGATACCGCAGGTAATGAATTGACAGTTACAGTTTTTGAAGCCGTGTTGATACAACCATTGGCGTCTGTACCAGTAACAGTATAGGTAATAGTGCTGGTTGGATTGGCTGTAACTGTAGCACCGGTAGTAGCTGACAAGTTAGTAGCAGGACTCCAACTGTAGGTAACTGCTCCTGTTGCTGTCAATCCTGTTGATGCACCCGTACATATAGCAACATCTGATCCTGCAGATACAGCAGGTAATGAATTTACTGTTACTGAGGTAGTATATACAGTAGCTGGTGAACAACCTGGCTGGCTAGAGCCATCTGTTACTGTCAGTGAATAAACACTGGTAACAGTAGGTGTAGCGGTTGGAGCAGCAACAACTGATGAAGATAATGATGAACCACTCCATGAGTAGTTTGTAGCTCCACCTGCACCATTGGCAGTCAATGTTACTGTACCACCATTACAGATAGGACCATTGTTAGATGGTGCTGCGGTTGGCATACTGTTAACTGTTACTGATGTAGTATACACAGTAGCAGGCGCACAGCCAGCATCTGCTGTGCCATCGCTCACTGTTAGAGAATAAACAGTAGTTGATGTTGGGGTAGCGGTCGGGTTAGCAGTATTAGTAGCTGACAATGATGAGCCACTCCATGTGTAGGTGTTTGCACCGTTAGCCGGATTAGCAGTCAGGGTTACTGTACCGCCTACACAGATATAACCATTGTTGGTTGGGGCTGCGGTTGGAGTAGTGCGAACTGTAACGGAGGTAGTAACTGTTGTGGAACATCCAAAACCATCAGTTACCGTATAAGAAACTAAAGTAGTTCCCGCTGCAATAGCTGCAAGACTCCCTGCTGTACCAATAGTAGCTATAGCAGTATTACTACTTACCCATACACCACCTGGAGTAGCATTGGTATAAACGGTGCTACCGCCAGCACACAAAGCACTAGCACCTGAAATTGCTGCAACTATTGGTAAAGGATTTATAGTTATTACGGAACTACCTGACATATTAACTGAAGCTCCCGCTCCAGTTACTGGGGTTGCAAGAACCGTATATGTGCCTGCAGCAGTTTGCAATCCGAAAGAAAGTGCAGAACCAGTACCGGTAACAGTACTACCAACAGTTGAAGCCCCATTATACAATTGGTATTTTACCAAAGTCTGCGAATTGCTCAAACCTACTGCTACACCTGTACCACCTGCACAATACGATCCTCCTCCGGTAAGCGTGAACACTGATGGCATTGGCACCAATTCGCCAGTAGACAGCAACGCCGCAGCATAGTTGACACCACCTAAATCAAATCGGATCTGTGAAAGCTGGCTTGCGGTAAGTCCCGCTGCTGAAGCGCCAACGAAAATTTGTCCCTTTGTGCCAGAAACGCCCAAATTGCCGGTCCAGTTGGTGATTGTCAATGTTTTGGCTGCAGTCCAGCTCACACCATTGCTGGCAGCGAATCTTATAGAGTGGACATTGGCTGTTCCAAGGTCAATAGTAGAATTTTCTGCCAAATTTAATGTATTGAAGTATATCGGGTTGCTTGGGTTTGCACCGATCCCGCTTGTACTGAGTGTGCCTCCATTCATCGTAACGGGTGTAGCGCTTGTTGTTGTAGTAGTTGTAGCATTCGTAGCAGCCGGTGTGCTGAATCTGATTTCGCCACCTGTAATTGTAAGTCCACCAGAAAAAGTATTGCCGCCACCCGTTAGGGTTAGCCTACCAGTTCCTGTCTTCACCAATGCCCCTGCACCCACCAGTGTACTTCTCAACGTAGAGACTGCGCCTACACCAAAACTTGTGTTAGTACTCTGGTTAATAGTAAGCGTATGGCCCGAACCAAGTGTAATAATCTGGGTCTGTGTGCCAGTTGTAGCTGTAAAACTACTGCTCAAGCTGCTAATGCTTTGCGCAGTATTGTTTAGAGTGAGGGCAGTATTGTTAGTGGCAGTCTGGAACAAAGATACCGCACCAGTACTCATAGAACCACCTGAACTTACAGTCACTGTCCCGTTTTTAATTAATGTACCACCGGTCCAGGAACCGGAACCATTTAAGAATAACGTACCCTGACCATTCTTTACTAATTGTCCACTTCCCGATACAGTACCAGATAATGTTAATGTTCCGCCGGTATTTATAATAGAAATATCAGCCGTACTCGCCAGAGATACTGGTCCTGTCCAACTGTAACTGATTCCAGCTGCTGTCCTCAGAGCTCCTGAACCATATGTTGTCGTAACATTGTTTCCAAGGCCATTCAAAGTAAGTGTGATATTGCCTGTAGTATATGCACCAGCTGTTCCATTAAGGTAAAGCTGGCTGTTGTTGTTAATAGTGATATCGTTACCTGAAGTGTTGGCAATTGCACCTACATGATCTAACTGTAGTATACCGCTTGAAGTCCCGTCACTATTACCAACAGTAATGCCGCCTGAAAAAGTATTTGCACTATTTCCTAGACGAAGTAAACCGCCATTATTTCCCGAGGTGCCATTCCAAGTGCCATTTCCTAAAAAGGTGAGCGCAGCAGTTCCAGATAGAACGCTGGTAATATTGATTGTATTTCCAACAACAGTATTGGTTCCTACGCCACACAGGATATTTCTGGCAGCGCTACCAGCAATTGCAACTCCCATCGTTCGGTTTCCAGAACCCTGGGTGTTTTGTATGGTGAGTGTAGATCTATTGCTTGAAAAACAACCCAGGATTGAGTTGGTTTGTCCATTTACCGTTCCTCCATTTAACGTAAGTATGCCATTGGCACCAACAGAACTAGAACTATTGCCAATAAGGAAATCATTTGTCCTTGAGGAAGAAACATATATTGCCGCACAAGCCTGATTTCTGGTTCCATTATTCGTAGGGTTATTCATGTTTATACCAACACCTGTAGATGCACTAGTAGGATTAGCATCGAATTGCGCCACCTGTGTAGTAGTAGGAACAACAGAGCCTGTCCAGTTGGCTGCTGTTAACCATGCAGATGCCGGTTCTCCAATCCATACTACCTGAGCATCAATTTTATTTGACAAAAAGAGCACACCCAAAACAAACCATACAGATAACAAATACTTAATTGACTTCTTTTGTAGACTTTGATTCATGAATCTTGCTTTAATTCACGAAGGTCAAAATAGGCAGTTAACTCAAAGCTACTCAGTTGTTACAATAATGTAAATAAATCATTAAACTGAATATATATCTAATATTATCAATTTGTTAAGCGTATGTATAGGGAAGTGCAATGATTTTAACTTATTGTTGATAGGGGATTACTTAGGTAGTTATTTAACCACACAAACGCAACCTATTTGACAATACATTACATTATAACACCTAGTATATGATTGCAAAAATGACTAAATAAACTTCAAAATTGATTTACACAATTAAACCTATGAAGGTTAGATTAGATTTCTTATTCCATATTATCGTGTTATCGACGTTCCATAATTATGAAGGATAACCTTGTTGAATCATTATATATTTTTTACACATTATTTTTTTGTACGTTTTTGAAAATATCTTGTTTTTAAGCTTAGGTATCAACTTTTCTTTTATACCATTCCTTTAAAACTATAAATATACGACCCTATTATTTGGTGATGACTACACAACAATAAGTCTCATTCTAGCATTATCAATTAGAAAAGGCTGTCTCAAACTAATGAAACAGCCTTTTCTAAAGTATATAATTAGCCTAGTTTGTTATTTCCCTTCGTACACCAATCTCCTGACCGTAACCCTACCTTCCACATCGGTAAAATTACATGTATAAAATCCTGCAGCTAAAGTGTTTGGTAGGGTAACATTACTTATACCAGATGATACTTGTTGTTGCAACACTATCTTGCCATCGATAGTATACACACTTATGACACCTCCAATTCCTGTAGATACCGAGAACGAACCAGTAGTAGGGTTAGGATAGATCTTGACTTCAGATATAGCTTCCTCCGACACTTCACCTGCCACACCTTTTGCAGATGCTATATTCATAACCCTAGAAACAAAACATCCAGAAGGCATCATATAAGTAATATTACTAGTACCAACACTCATACCAGTTACTACCCCACTTGCCGATCCTATCGTTGCCCTCGGTAACGTACTACTACTCCATGTACCGCCAGATGTAGCATTTGCCAATGTAGTAGTAGCACCCACTACCACAGAGGTAGCTCCAGTTATTGGAGAAGGGGTAGTATTTACCGTTATCACACGTTGTGAAGCACATCCAGCTGCACTTGTATAACTGATTACAGCATTACCTTCAGATATACCAGTTACTACCCCAGTAGGTGATATCGTAGCCACTGCTGGCGTTGCACTTGACCACGTACATCCTGCTGTACCCGACAATTGTGCCAAAGTGCTGCCTGTACATACCCTGCCCGTACCGCCGTATATGGGTGATGGCTGCTGGTTTATGGTTATTAAACCTGTTCGGCTACAGCCAGTAGGTAATGTATAGGTTACTACAGCCAACGAACTGCTAGTAATATTTACAATTACCGCCGTTAGTTCTCCTGTGCTTGCGTTGATTGTGAATACTGAAGGATTGCTACTCAACCATGTGCCACCTGAAGGAGTCCCGGTCAACGTAGTTGTAGATCCAGCACACAACCCAGTGGGGCTCACTAAAGGTGCAGGTAACGGGTTAATTGTCACCTCCCTAGTGGTAGCACAGTTATTAGAATTACGGAATGTAATGATGGCGGTACCAGCAGCACCACCTGTTACCATACCCAAATAACTCACAGAAGCAATACTTGTATTGCTACTTGTCCAGGTTCCACTCACATTTGTAAGTGCTGTTGTTCCGCCACCTGCACATGCTACTCCTGTTCCGGTTATTGCTGCAGGTAATGCGTTTACTGTCACTTCTGCTGTACGTGTGCAGCCTCCCGTTACAGTGTAGGTCATCGTTGCAGTACCATTGGTTACACCACTTACAACCCCAGACGAAGAACCTATAGTAGCAATAGATGCATTTGATGAGGTCCACGTTCCACCGGACGGTGTAGTACCCAATAACGTGGTAGACCCTATACACACACTACGTGTGCCTCCTATTACAGCAGGTGTAGTGTTTACTGTTACCACATTGGTTACATAACAGCCACTTGGCACTCTATACGATAAGGTAGTTGTTCCAGCATTGGTTGCCGTTACTAGTCCAGTTGTAAGATTTACTGTAGCTTTCGATACATTACTACTAGTCCACGTACCGCCCGTTATCGCATTCGTAAACGTTGTAGTAGTGCCTGTACATATTGATGAGCTACCTACATTCGGCGACAATGCTGCATTTACTGTTACTGTTCTCGTATTAGCACATCCAAAACTGTTAGTGTAACTTATCGTCGCTACACCTGCGCCCTGTGCAGTGACAACGCCCCCACTGCTTACTGTGGCTACACCGGTAGCACTGCTACTCCATGTAAAACCACCTGAGCCCGACAAGAAGGTTGTACTCTCACCTATACATATACTTGTTACTCCTCCATAAATAGGAGATGGTATGGGGTTAACTGTAGGATAGGCTACTCGAGAGCAACCATTGGGTATGGTATAGGTTATACCCGCCAGCGCTATACTACCATATCCTACTATCACGGCACCTACTTCACCTGTAGTACTATTTACGGTTATCACACTCGAGTTGCTTGTTGTCCATGTACCTCCCGCCGGAGTTGTGGTCAGTGTGGCAGTGCCTCCAGGACACATTGCAGTCACACCGGCAATCACTGCTGGTGCCTGTATTGTAGTTATTTCTCTGGTGTTTGAACAGCCTGTTGACAATACGTTGTACGTAACCATTGTTGTTCCAACGGATGACGGAATCAAAACCCCACCAAAAGTATCGATCGTTGCTACAGAAATATTACTGCTGCTCCAAGTTCCAAAAGAAATATTCGAAGTCAATACCAAATTCACATTTTCACAAGTTGTAAATATTCCGGTCAAACTACTAATTACTGGCAGCGGATTCACCGTAACTACGGACGTTACTCTTGTCACACAGCCAAATCCGTTAGTTACAGAATACGATATAGTAGTTGTACCTGCATTTACACCCGTCACCACACCCGAGCTGTTTACAGTCGCTGCAGCAGGCGTACTGCTAGTCCATACACCTCCCCCTGTTGCACTCGACAACGTTGTAGTCGCATCTTTACATACACTGAGTGTACCGGTTATCGCTGCTACCACAGGGGCGGGATTTACGGTCACCTCTGCTGTAGAATGACCCACACAGCCAAAACCATTAGTAACCGTATACGATATCATCGTATTACCTGCAGTGATGCCCGCAACTACACCCGTAGCACTAATACTACCCACAGCAGGTACACTGCTGCTCCAAACACCTCCAGAAGATATAGTGGACAATGTTCGTGTAGCGTTCTCACACACACTCAACGTACCAGATATTGCTGTTACCGATGGTATATGGTTAACAGTTACTACGGCTGTTGCTATGGCTGTGCATCCAGACCCCAACGTATAGGTGATCCTTGCTGTACCAGCATTTACACCCGTCACTAATCCTGAGCTATTGACTGTAGCAATGATGTTATTACTGCTGCTCCATGTACCACCAGGTGTAGCATTTGAAAGACTTGTTGTAGATAACCTGCACACTGTTTGTGTACCTGTTATGGCAGGCACTACTGGTAGTGCGCTAACGGTCATAACTGCGGTAGTAGTGCAGCCGCTGGCATTCGTATAACTAATTGTTGTAGTACCTGAGCCTACACCCGTCACCAATCCTGCTACTGATATAGTTGCTACAGTAGGTGTGCTACTACTCCATGTAGCACCAGATGTACTTGACGACAAGGTAGTAGTACCGGATATGCAGATACTGCGTATACCACCCGATATCACTGATGGTACAGGATTTACTGTCACCACTGCTGTCCTTACACAGCTAGATAGTGAAGTGTAAGTAACAACTGCTACTGATATGCCTGTATTGCTAACAACTACACCTGTCAACTCACCTGTGGTGGTATTCACTGTAGCTGTTGATGGATTACTAATTGACCATGTACCGCCAGATGGTGTTGCTGTTAGGGTTGCCGTCTGAGCCGGACATACTGCTGCACTCACCAGAACAGGCAATGGATTGACAGTAACCTCTTGTGTTACATAACAACCAGTAGCTGCTGCTCTAAATGTGATGTTGGCATTGCCAGCACTAACACCAGCAACCACTCCCGAGCTGTTAACTGTAGCTATAGCTGAATTACTGCTGCTCCATGTACCACTACCATTGCTCAATGTAGTAGCAGATCCCTGACACACTATCGCCGTGCCTGTAATGGCTGCTGGTAATGCTGTAACGGTAACGATTGCTGTCTTAAAGCAACCTGCAGCTACTGTATAGGTAATTTCGGAGGTACCTAAACCTATTCCTGACACTACACCACTATTCAAATCAATTGTTGCT
Source organism: Sphingobacteriales bacterium (assembly GCA_027484425.1). Lineage (GTDB taxonomy): Bacteria > Bacteroidota > Bacteroidia > Chitinophagales > Chitinophagaceae > Nemorincola. The sequence goes on along the minus strand of JAIXSZ010000074.1, from coordinate 7,250 downwards.
ACTGCTGGTGTGGCACTAGACCAGGTACCACCAGATACTGGATAAGTCAATGTAGTAGTAGTACCTACGCATACTGTTTTAGTTCCTCCTACTGGGGCTACATTGCTATTTACTGTAACCTGCGATACACTAAAGCATGTAGTGCCTATGCGGTAGGAGATGTTCACAGTACCTCCACTCAATCCAGACACTACACCAGTTAATGTACTGACTGTAGCTATTGTATTGTTGGCTGAACTCCATGTACCATTCGGTGTAGTATTTGATAAAGTAGTGGTTTGACCAGTACAAACTGATAAAGTACCAGTATTGGCAGGCAGAGGTCCATTAACTGTAACAACCTTTACAGTTGCACAACTACTACTGTTAGTATAGCTAATTGTAGTGGTACCAGGTCCTACGCTATTAACAACTCCACCCGATGTAACGGTAGCTACAGCAGGGGTGCTGCTGCTCCATGTATGACCAGAAGAGCCAGATGTAAGTGTGGTACTTTCGCCTAAGCAAAGCGCTGTAGTGCCTCCAAATATTGGTGCCGGTACCGGATTGACAGTAACCATTCTACTCACCGCGCAACCGGTGGGCAATGTATAGTGAATAAATGTATAAGATACGCCACTGTAGTTGTTGATAACTGCAGTAATTTCTCCAGTGGTACTATTAACTGACATCACTGATGCATTCGTGCTGCTCCATGCACCACCCAATGACGCTGAGGTAAGTGTAGCAGTCTGTGTAGGACAAAGCGCCGATGGTGTACTGATGGCAGCAGGGAATGGGTTAACAGTCACTTCGCTTACTCTGAAGCAACCGGTTACCGGTAACTGATAGGTGATGTTAGATGTACCAGTTGATACATTATTGAGAATTCCAGAATTTAAACCAATAGTTGCTACGCCAGTATTACTGCTACTCCATGTACCTCCAGAGGGTGAACTTGAAATAGTTGTTGTAGTACCTATACAGTTAGGAGTAGAGGAGCTAAAAACACCAGGCAAAGGGTTGACAGAAACTGTTTTTTGTGCAGTATTTACACATCCATTACCATCTGTACCAGTAACTGTATATGTAATTGTACTAGTTGGATTGGCTGTAACCGTAGCACCAGTAGTGGCTGACAAGTTAGTAGCTGGGCTCCAAGTATAATCAACTGCTCCGGTGGCAGTTATGTTAGTAGAAAAAGTGTTACATATTGCCACATCAGGACCTGCCGATACAGGTGGCAGCGCATTAACGGTAACTGTCACCGAAGAAGTATTACTACAGCTATTACCATCAGTACCAGTAACAGTATATGTAATAGTAGTTGAAGGATTAGCCGTAACAGTTGCACCAGTAGTAGCAGACAATCCTGTAGCTGGACTCCAAGAATAAGTAACTGCACCTGTAGCTGTTAAACTAGTAGAATTACCATTACATATTGCTACACTACTGCCTGCAGAAACGGTAGGCAAAGCATTAACCGTCACAGTAGTAGTAACAGTAACACCACATTTTGCATAAGAGATAGTAGCAGTACCAGCAGCCACACCCGTAACTACACCAGCAGCTACAGTGGCAATAGCACCATTACTAGATGACCAAACACCTCCAAGAGTAGTACTGCTTAGTGTAGTGGTAAGTCCCTGGCAAACTGTAAACGTACCGGTGATGGGATTAACCATAGTTAAAGTGTTGCAGTTACCTACAGCACCTGTTACATAGTTAGAGGTAGTACCTGTCAATGCAAAACCATTCAAGGTACCACAATTATTATTTCCACTATAATCAGTAGCATTTGTTATCGAAGCATTTGAGCCATTAGCTACACCTTCATTAAGCCGATAATAAGCAACCAAATTAGGATTTTGAGCTACATCACAGTTCATGTCAGCAATGATTTGTGATGCTGTTCTGCCTGTGTTCCAAATTTTCACTTCATCTATAGAACCAGGAAGGTATTCAGAAGTCCAGGTTCTACCAATTGTTAGGTTGTTAGAAACAGTAACATTATGACCAGTAGGATTGTCTTGTGCGTACAACACACCATCGCAATATATACTTCGGGTAGTGCCATTAAAAGTAGCTGCAACGTGGTGCCATTTTCCATCTGTGAGGCTTGGAACAGTAGCAGTTAAATCATTAAACCACCAATAATTATGTAGTCGGTTAGTACCATCCAGTCTAAAAGCATTTACTTGATTGTTGGTTCCGTAATTACCCCAGCCTACAATACCGCCAACACCAGAAGTAGGTTTTATCCAAGCTTCTATCGTGTACTGGCTATTACCAGTAGGTAGATTAGTGCCACTTGTATTACTGATATAATCATTGGATCCATCAAAATGAATACCTGTTGCGGGTATATTTACTGTAACTACTACATTGCTGGAGCATCCAGGAATTACACTATACGTTATGTTAGAAGTACCAGCAGCAACACCAGCTACCACGCCATTGGAAGAACCAACAGTAGCGACACCAGTATTGGATGAAGACCACGTACCACCAGCTGCTATATTAGATAAAGTTGTAGTTATACTAGTAGACAAAATATTATTGCCAGAAAATGTTGTAGGCAATGCATATACAGTAACTACAGCGGTAACAAACGAGCCACATCTGGTATAGGTTAAATTAGCTGTACCAGCAGCTACACCCGTAACAACACCCGCAGCAACAGTAGCTATAGCATTGTTGCCAGATGACCAATCACCACCAGATGTTGCATTGCTAAGTGTGGTAGTAAGCCCAGTGCATACAGAAAGTGTACCTGTAATAGGGGCAACTGGGTTGATTATATTGCAATTACCCAAAGCACCAGTAACAAAATTGGAAGTGCTGCCGCTAAGCGCGAAATTGTTGAGCGTGCCAGTATTAGCCCCTCCGCTATAGTCAAGAGCGCAGGTTAACGCGGTATTGCTGCCGCCAGCAGTGCCCTGATCAAAGCGATAATAAGCTACTAAGTTTGCGTTAGTGGCCACATCACAATTCATGCTTGCTTGTATTTGAGATTGGCTGCGAATTGTGTTCCATATGCGCACCTCATCAATACTGCCCGCAAAATTCTGGTAAGAGGAAAGACCAGCGCCACCGTTTCCAATAACAAATGCTTCTGATTGCGTGCCGATATTGTACGTGAAATTCAATACTGAAACTCCATCTAGGTATATGTTGGAACCATTAGGTACTCCATTGTTGAATGACATAGCTATATGATGCCATTGGTTATCATTGATAGCGATACCAGTAGATATATCCGAGGGAGCTCCCCAATTGTAGGTCATCAACACATTATCTTTCAAAAACAACCCATACGCATTTTGTTTCACTAAGATTCCGCAATAGCTCGATCCAGCGTTAGGTGTCTTTACCCATGCTTCTATAGTACCTGAGTTAATTTGTAAACTGGCACTATTTGTGGTTAATACCCTGTCATCAGTTCCATCGAGATGCAATGCATTTGTAGGTGTATTTACCGTTACATTGGTAGTAACTGAAGTCGCACAGCCTAAAGTTGTAACGGTATAGCTAATCAACGCATTACCTGCTGCCACACCAGTTACCACGCCTGTAGCACTGCCTATGGTAGCAGTGCCTGTTGCCGCACTTGTCCACACACCGCTCGCAGTTGCATTGGCAAGAGTAGTTCTGATAGCAGTAGATAAAGTAGTATTGCCTGTAATTGGTGATACCACAGGATATGGGTTAACTGTAACCGTTACAGTTGCAGTATTAATACAGCCATTGGCATTAGTACCTGTCACAGTATAGGTGGTGGTGGTGGTGGGTGTAGCTATGACACTTGTGCCGGTAGAAGCTGATAATGTAGCTGCTGGCGCCCATGTGTAAGTGCTCGCGCCGCTCGCAGTCAGGGTGGTATTTAAGCCGGTGCATATCGCTAGATTCGAGCCACCGCTCACTGTTGGTAAAGCGTTGATTGTAACTGTCACAGAAGAAGTACTACAATTCAATGTATAGTTAACAATAGCTGTAGTGCCACCCGTAACACCTGTCACCAATCCAGATGTGGAGTTTAATGTTATGTTCGAGCTAGCAGTACTCCATACACCGCCGGTATTAGCGTTGCTTAATGTTATAGCCTGTCCCACACACACAGGCGTATTGCCTGAGAATGAGCCCGGAGCTATTGGTGTTGCGGTATTGCAATTGCCTACCGCACCTGTTACATAGTTGGAGGTGCTGCCGCTAAGCGCAAAATTATTGAGTGTGCCGCTATGATTATTGCCGCTGTAATCGTAAGCACAGGTCAGGCCAGTGTTAGTTCCTGCCGCTGTTCCTTGGTCGAAACGGTAATAGGCAACTAGGTTGCCGCTCTGCGCCACATTACAATTCATATTGTTTTGTATCTGCGATTGCGACCTCACGGTATTCCATATACGAAGTTCATCAAGACCTCCGTTGAAGACATTAGAGCCGCTATATGTGTCGCCTATATAAAGGGTATGATCGCCATTACCTACAAAACTGCCCGCCGCAGTGGCAGTAGCTACCGATATCCCGTCCCTGTATATGATCTTTGCTTTTGAAGTGTTATCAAATGTAAACGCCCAATGGTGCCAGTTATTATCGCTGAAGGTCGAAGATGCATCAATGTCATCAGCAAAAAACGCAAACGTCATCGTGTTACTAGTCCTGAATCCTATATGCAGTCCCTGAGAAGATGCGGTTGTGCCCTGTGCAAGGATGAAATGGTTGCTGCCTGAACCATTACGTTTTGCCCAGAATTCTATTGTGAAGTCTTTGTTAGACAGGTCATAGCCATTGCTATGGCTTACCACTACCCTGTCGTTGCTACCATCAAAATTCAATCCATTTGCGGGCGTATTTACTGTTACTACAGTCGTGGCAGAGCATCCTGGAATTACACTGTATGTTATAGTAGATGTCCCAGCGGCCACGCCTGTTACCAAACCAGTAGAAGAACCTATCGTAGCCACACCAGTATTAGCTGAAGACCATGTACCCCCACCTGAAGCATTAGATAAAGTTGTAGTTATACTTGTAGACAAAACAGCATTACCAGTGAATGTAGTCGGCAATGCATATACTGTAACAACTGTAGTTACTCTATTGCCATCAACACTTGAACTTGCATTACCAGAATAAGTTATGGTAGCCGTTGCACCAGATACACCAGTAACTATCCCGGTAGATGGATTAATACTAGCTATCGAGGCATTACTACTACTCCAGGCACCTCCTGAAGTAGCATTCGAGATAGTAGTAGTACTACCTACACATACTTGCGTTGTACCAGTATTAGGACTCAACGGCCTATTCCTTAACACCGATACGTTATTGGACGAAGTATTAGCTACTGCTAGATCTGGCAAACCATCTCCGTCTAAATCACCGATGGCTACACTAGTAGTGCTGGCACTTGAAGTAAAAGGGATTTGTGATGCAAACGAGGCAGAAGTAATAGATCCACTAGTACTGGTATTGCGAAATACTGAAACTCTGGATGCACCACCAGCCATAGCAATATCGGGCTTTCCGTCACCGTTTATGTCGCCTATTGCCAAACCTAAGGGCACATTACTGGTAGAAAATGTTACAGCAGTGGCAAAAGAACCTGTATTGATAATGCCACTGGTACTGGTATTTTGAAATACCGACAAATTATTAGAACCACTATTCGCTGTTACTATTTCGGACTTACCATCTCCGTCTATATCGCCAATAGCTACCCCGAGAGGACCAGAACCCGTTGCAAACGTAACCTGCGATGCAAAGGAACCACTTGTTATAGAACCAGTAGTGCTTGTGTTTCTGTATACCGAAACAGTCGCCGAGCTATTATTAATCGCCGCTACATCAGGTTTACCATCCCCGTCTAAATCACCAATAGCTACATCGATTGGTAATGTACCTGCAGTAAATGTGACATGCGAGGCGAAAGAACCGGAGGTAATGCTGCCAATAGAACTGGTGTTGCGAAGTATAGAAATAGTACCAGAGCTATTATTAGCCACTACTATATCTGATTTTCCATCACCATCTAAATCACGAATTGCTATACCCGACGGAACGCTACCAGTGGAAAATGTAACCGCAGTGGCAAAAGAACCAGAGGTAATGCTACCACTGGTGCTCGTATTGCGGAATACAGAAATGTTACCAGAACTACGGTTGGTAACCGCCAAATCAGGCTTACCATCTCCGTCAATATCTCCAATGGCTACACCGTAAGGAGCAAGATCAGTGGCAAAAGTGACCCCAGCAGCAAATGAACCTGATGAAATGGTACCACTAGTGCTAGTGTTGTGATATACCGAAATAGTATTGGAGATATTATTAGCTACCACCATATCAGACTTACCATCACCATCTAAATCGCCTACTACTACTCCTCTTGGCTGGCTTTCAGCTGTAAATGGAACATGTGTAGAATAATTCACTGTAGCAGGTGCAAAAGCACTATTATTGAAAGTAGGAATAAATGGATATTGCGAAAATCCCGTAAGAGGACAACCAGTATTCATGACAGACACTTCCTTGTAGGTAGCACCAGATGGTATCGTAGCCGTCAACGACGTGGTGCTTGCTGCTGTTACGGTAGCACGTGTAGCACCAAAGTATACTATGTTGTTGCCAGTGGTGGTATTAAAGCCTGTACCAGTAATTGTAACCGATGCGCCCGGATTGGCAAGATTAGGACTTACTGATGTAATAGTGGGTGCAGGTGTTACAGTAACAGTAGTTATTACTCTATTGCCAGCAAAACTTGCACCAGCAGTACCTGCATAAGTAATAGTAACAGTACCACCCGATACGCCGGTTACTATACCTGAGGATGAACCCACCGTAGCTACAGCTACATTACTACTACTCCAAGTACCACCAGTAGTAGCATTAGCTAATGTTGTAGTATTTCCTATACAAACTTGAGTAGTGCCAGTTATAGGGTTAAGAGGATTATTCCTTAATACTGATACAGTCGCTGAACCATAGTTTGGAGCTACTATGTCAGGTTGGTTGTCTCCATCTAAATCGCCTATTGCTATGTCAATTGGTTGGGTGCCCACTGTAAATGCGACCTGTGTGGCAAACGAACCAGATGTAATGCTGCCACTACTGCTGGTATTGCGAAATAAAGAAAAAGTAGCTGAACTTAAATTTGATACAGCCAGATCGGGCTTGCCATCTCCATCTATATCTCCTAGCGCTACACCAACTGGGGCACTTCCCGTTGCAAATGTGACCTGTGTGGCGAAAGAACCAGATGTAATGCTGCCACTACTACT
>JAIXSZ010000042.1 GCA_027484425.1 Sphingobacteriales bacterium | reverse complement strand
TGTATTTCACCCACTTCTGCTGATCTTAACTTTCCTCTTGATATATTGATTACTTCCGATGGAGCGCTTTTATTTTCAGATGTTGATAACAACAGAATACGTAAAATACATACTAGTAACAATATCCCTGTCTTAATTTCAGGTGTCACTGACTTGTGTAATGGATCAACTTCTACATTAACTTCTACTAATTCTGGAGGATCTTGGACAAGTAGTAATACAGCCGTAGCAACAGTAAGTGCTTCAGGCATTGTTACGGGTATAGGCGCCGGTACTGCTGTAGTTTTATACAGCAATTTTGATACTTGTGGTTCTGCAACAGGATCGATAGTAGTAACTGTATCTGATAGCATTGACATGGTTACTATAGTCGGTAGTTCAGTATTGTGTACTGGGTTTTCAACTACTCTTACTAGCGCTGTCACAGGTGGTAGCTGGACAAGTAGCAATATTGAAATTGCAACCATTAGTAGCTCAGGTATAGTAACTGGTATCGCTAATGGGGTTGTGGTAATAACCTACTCGAAAACCAATAGTTGCGGTACTGCAATAGCTACAAAAACGATAACTATAAACAGTACCCCTATCGCAGGCTCTATCACAGGTTCATCTTCGGTTTCCACCTCCTCCACAATAACCCTCACCAGCACCGCTACAGGCGGCACATGGTCATCCTCTAATACGACACTAGCCACAGTCGGCAGTACTGGTATAGTAACGGGTGTAAACCCTGGTACAGTTACTATTTCATACACAATTACAAACAGCTGCGGCAGTGCAACTGCAACTAAAGTGGTAACCGTAAACTTTGTATTTGAATCTGAAATAACTGGTATACTATCAGTTTGTGTGGGTAGTACAACTGCTCTCAGCAACGCTACTACTGGTGGTAGCTGGAGCAGCAGCAATACTTTAAAAGCTGTGGTAAACGCTGAAGGTTTGGTGACGGGACTTAATGCGGGTACTTCTGTAATAAGTTATACCTTATCGGGTATTTCTGTTACAGCTATTGTCACTGTAAATGCTTTACCAGTTGCTGGTACCCTTAGCGGAGCCACTTCGGTATGTGTGGGTAGTAATGCCACTGTGAGCAAAACCGGTACTGGTGGCGTATGGTCATCTTCGGCACCTGAAATAGCCACTGTAGGCACCACAGGTATAGTATCAGGACTAATTGCAGGTACTAGTACTATTAGTTATACGGTAAGCAATGGCTGTGGCAGTGTAGCTGCAACTAGAGTGGTTACTGTATTAGCTACTCCTGATGCAGGCACTATATCAGGTGCGTCTTCTATTTGCCGCACCACTACTACCACTTTGAGCAGCACAATATCAGGTGGCACATGGAGTAGTAGCTACCCAGCTGGTGCTTCAGTGAATGCAAGTACGGGTGTAGTTACTGGTGTTGCAGCTGGTTCATTTATCATCAGCTACAGAATGACAAATGGTTGCGGTACAGTCTATGCTTCCTTCCCAATATCTGTTTTGAATGCTCCTGTTTTAGGTGCTATCTCTGGCGCCACTACAGTATGTGTAGCAGGTGCTACAACACTTACAAATACTACTACTGGTGGCACCTGGAGCAGCACTAACACCTCTGCCGCTACTATAGTTGCTAGCACAGGTGTAGCTACTGGTGTAGCAGCAGGTGCTACAACTATCAGCTACACAGTAAGCAATTTTTGTGGCACAACTACTGTGAGCAGAACACTCACAGTTAATCCGTTACCAATAGCAGCAGTAATTTCTGGTACTGCTTCTATATCAGTAGGTACTACTACTACACTTACAGCAACACCTTCAGGCGGTTCTTGGCTGTCGGCTAGCGGCACTATTGCTTCTATCAATTCCGGTACAGGTGTTACTACGGGTATGGGTGTAGGAGTTGCAACAATCAGCTATACTAGAACTAACAGTTGTGGTAATGTAGTAACAACAATTGCCGTAACAGTAGCAGGAGCAGTTACACCCATTACTGGTACGCGCACAGTTTGTAGGGGCGCTACTACTACCCTTGCCAATGCAACAGCTGGTGGCACATGGAGTACAGCTGAGGGCGCCATAGCTACAATAGGTGCTACGGGTGTTGTTACAGGCATAAATGCCGGTACTACAACAGTTACATACTCCTTCAGCGGTGGAGGTAATGTTACAGCAACTGTAACAGTTAATGCAGCTCCACCAACATATACTGGCAGTGGCATCATCTGCACAGGATCGCAGTTGAATCTGGGTAGTATTATACCAGGTTGCACATGGACCAGCGGTTCTACAGCAAGAGCTACGGTTGGGGCTACGACAGGTATTGTAACTGGTGGAACTACATTGGGCACTGTAAACATATCATATGCTAGTGCAGGCTGCCGCACTATTACACAGCTTACAGTAAATGCAGGCGTAGCGCTGATTACTGGTGTATCTAGCCCATGTTTAGGTAACAGTATTACGCTTGCCAATGCTACCTCAGGTGGTACATGGAGCAGCAGTAATACTGCACGTGCTACAATAGATGCTTCTACTGGTGTGCTTACAGCAGTTGGTAGTGGTACTGCTATTATCAGCTATACAATTAGCAGTGGTTGTGTAAGAACAACAACTGTAACGGTAGGTACGCCACCAGCTATCACTGGTAATCCAAGTGTATGTTTTGGTCAAACCAGCACATTGGTAAGCAGTGGTGGTATTTGGAGCAGTAGCGATGCATCAATAGCTTCTGTAGCTGCCAACGGAATAGTCACAGGTGTAAGTTTGGGTAATGCAGTGATAACGTATCGCTCTACTGCTAATGCACTTTGCTTTGTTACACAGCCAGTAACAGTTAATCCTGTACCAGCTACTATAGTTGCTCCATCAGCGCTGTGTCCTAGTCAAACAGCAACACTTACCAGCACACCAGCGGGTGGTACATGGACTAGTAACTTCCCTGCCAAAGCATCGGTAGACACATCTACAGGTGTAGTAACAGCAGTTATTTTCAACTACAGTACCATATCAGCAGTAAACATCACCTACACTTTACCTAATGGTTGTGGTAGAATAGCTACTGTATCAGTAAATCCGTTACCTTCTCCTATAGGAGGCGGCACCAGAAACATATGTGTAGCGGGTAACACAACATTGACCAACAGTACAACCGGCGGCACTTGGAGCAGCGCCAGCCCTGCAATAGCTACAACAGCAGGCGGTGTAGTTACTGGCGTAGCAGATGGATTAGCCATTATTAGCTATACCAATTCACTTGGCTGTGCCAACACCACCGTGGTAACAGTGAACGCAATGCCAAGTGCAAACACTGGCTTGGCAAGTTTATGTTTACCAGGTGGCACCACTACTCTCACCAACGCCTCAGGCACTGGTATATGGTCTAGCAGCAACACTGCCAGAGCTACCGTAAACTCTAGTACAGGTGTTGTTACAGCCGTCAACGCTGGTACCGCCAACATCACCTACACTAAAGCGGCAGGATGTACCAGTGTGACCCAGGTCACTATCAACCCTGCTTTACCTGCCATTGCAGGCACAGCCACAGTATGTGTAGGACTCAATACCACGCTCACCAACACCACAAGTGGCGGCACATGGTCTAGCGGCAACCCTTCTGTCGCCACTATTGGCACCACAGGTGTTGTCACGGGTGTAAGTTTGGGTAACAGTACCATTACCTACGCAAACGGCGCTTGTAGAACCACTCGTGTGGTTACTGTAAATTGCTCAGCTCGTCCTGCCAATACAGATGTACATGATGTAGCACAAACCACCTTTAGCCTTTACCCAAATCCCACTACTGGCAACCTCACACTTGCTACAAGCATAGCAGGTAAGGCTACCATATATGCTATAGATGGACAAGAAGTACAAAGCTATGACGTAGCTGTAGGTAACAACAACCTCAATTTACCCTACAATCTCGCTGCTGGTGTGTACATGTGCCGCTTTACTGGCACCGATGGCAGCTCACAATTAGCAAGATTAGTTTTGAATCACTAACGGTTTCGTACTATTACCACAAATAAAAAAACACCCTGGATATCCGGGGTGTTTTTAATTAAGAATAAGGTCAGATTTCTAAAAAGGTTTAAACTATAACCTGTTACTACTCAGCCAGCTTAGTGCCAGTTTGGGTAAAGGTGATGAGGCGTTTCTTGTACAATGCACCAAGCGTCATCTTAAATGCTTTTTTACTTACACCAAAATAAGTATAAATAGCCTCCGGCTCCGATTTATCATTGTAGGGCAAGTAGCCACTATTATTCCGCAGCATTTCCAGTATCCGCTCTTCTTCAGTTTTCACTTTTTCATACCCCTTCACACCTGGCGATACATCTATTTTGTTACCTGTGCGAATCGCCTTAATATAACCCTTCAATGTATCCCCTATCTCCAGCTCCTTGAACACTTCATTAAAATGAAGTACACCAGTATGCTTACTATTTATGATCACTTTATACCCTATATCCGTCTTCTGAAAAACCAGCAGGTCCACTACATCGTTTTCCTTCACCGTCAGGTCATAGTTGCTCAGTTGTTTATCTATTTTTTCAGTGGCAGTTACCCTACCCGTTTGTTGGTCTATGTATAAGTACACCATCCTGTTGTCCCCTGGCTTCATCTTGCGGTCCTGCTGCGATATCGGCACAAACACATCCTTCATTATACCCCACTTCAAGAAGGCACCATAGGCGGTTATGTCAGTCACCTGCAGCATAGCTATCTCACCTACTGTTGCCAGTGGTGTATCAGTTGTCGCTATCAGTCTGCCTTCGTTATCGTGGTATATAAATACACGTATATCATCTTCAGGCTTCAGCCCCTCTGGCACATATCTTTTGGGCAGCAATATCTCGTCTGGCTCCCCATCCAGATATACACCAAAATCTACCTCCTTTACCACCCTTAGGGTGTTGTAATTGCCTACCTGTATCATACTGTTTGGAAAGGTACAGCTATCTGTTACATTATCAAAACACAACAGACATCCATCCCATGCTATATTTTACTTTTTAGTGCTTTGTATCGACTCAGTTATCGCACTATATATCGCCTGCCACTGCAAGTTATTACCCAGCATTGCTATCTGCTCGTTTATGGTAGCAGTATCTTGCCTTGCAGCAGGTCCTGTCTGCACCAGCGATGGCGACGACTGCCTTAGCCGTGTAAATGTCTGCTCTATTATCGGCTCTAGTGCAGTAAAAGGCAAATTGTGCTCTACACATAGCTGCTCACTTATAGCCATCAAGTGATTGGTGAAATTATTGCTGATCACCGCCGACAAATGCAACCACTTTCGCTGGTCAAAATCAGCAGTGAACAACACATCAGTTATCGCATGGGCCAGTGCCAGTGTATACTTCTCAGCCTTGGCAGAAGAGGCCTCCCACGCCGTGGGAATGTTTCTGTGCGTAGGCGGATTGATTCGGGTTATCGAGTACACCGGCCATAGCACAGCGGTGTCTTCTGCCGCCTTGCTTATAGCACCCAGTGGCACCGCACCACTCGTATGCACCAATACCGTTTTCTTAAACGCCAGTTTCGATGCCACTTCTTCCACAGCCCCGTCTGCCACAGCCAAAAAACACACATCCGCTTCCGTCTCTTTGGCAGCTTTCAGGTTGCCCGACTTACTGCACAGCAGCGCCTCAGCCAGCTGGTTCACCGCTACTTCATTTCTTCCAAAGACACCATTACATTGGTGCCGTGCCGATACTAATCTATTGCCTATAAACCACGCTATGTTGCCCGTGCCTATAATTGTGAATGTCATCTTGGGTTGTTTAAATGAGTGATATAGTATATTTTCATCAGGTTATGCACACGCTCTTTCAGGTTCACTACATCCATAGTCGTCAGCCCCACAGTAGGTATCGGCTCCAGAAAATGTATGTGTATCGGCATAGGCCATGCCCAGCCTTTTTTGTTTTGGGGCAGCACACACCCACTATTAAATATCAATCCAGGAATGATAGGCCGCTGAGCCTTTATAGCAGTTATAAATGCACCATCAAAAAACGGCTGCATCGGCTCCTTAGTCTTATTTCTCGTTCCCTCCGGATACAGACACAAGTGCGTGCCCTGGTCCAGCGCCTCTTGCATCCGCGCAAAACTCTCCCGCCTGCTACCCTCCCGCTTTCTATCTACCAGTATCGACCCCGCCTGATAAATCACCCCAAATAACGGAATCTTTGCCATTTCTGCCTTAGCCAGTGTTTTATTAGGCCCCGGTATCCACGGCGATGACACCGGAATATCCATTAGCGAGTTGTGGTTGATCACCACCACATAGTTCTCATTGGCAGCAAAATGATGTTTACCCTTCCTGTAAACCGGACAAAAGATAAGAGGCATATACACCCCCATCCACAACCTGAAAACCTTATGTAATGCTCGCGCCCGCTTTGGCTCTGGCAGCAGCGATATCAGCCATATAGGTACGAAAACAACCAGCATTGTAGCCACAAACACCAGCAAGGCGTAAACAGCATATACATGACCAGCAATGTTTTTCAGGATTTTCATACAGGGTATGCAAATGTAAATACCTATTCCCACAATGAACACAGAGAATCTTCATGATTTCTTAAAAATTTGAAAATAATACGAGAACCTTCACCCCCATTTATTACAGCATCTCCTCCTACCACCTCACCCACCCATCATTCTCCTATATCTTCTTTACTTGGCTCCCAGCCGCAGCTCCCCCCTCAGCGGGCATTGCATCGCTCACTTCTACTGGCGGGGCAGTGAGGAACTTGCACATAACAACACCTAGCATATTGTCATTGCACTAACAAAAAAAATCCGTTCCAAGTGACTCACCCTACTTTTTCAGCCGATGATACTACGACATCGCGGCCAGAAAACAGACTATTCTCCGCACTCCGCTATTCTCCCACCATTTTCATGCCGGGATTCACCAACATCTGATCTAAAAAATCCCTGCCGCGAGACACACATCGCAGCAGGGATAAATTGTTGATACGCCCTATACCGTCAGTAAGGGCCGGTATACATCCTTAATGTCCGTACACCAGTCTCACCACAGCACTGCTGCCATCTGCGCCCACAAATCGGCACATGTACACACCAGTAGATAGGTGTGCTGGTAATAGGGTGGCTGTAACAGGTTGTATTATGTTGATAGTCTCTATCATTTTACCATCTATAGTATAGATAGTCAACTTCCCATCCACTCCCGATTCTATGTTCAAAGAACCATTAGTAGGATTAGGATATAAATTGAAGCTCACTCCACTTGCTTCAGGCAATACCTTTGTACTACAAAATGCAGCAGGCATTACAGTGATCACAAACGTAGCAGTATCCGCACTGCATACATTATTCACTATATACCTGATCGTAGCAGTGCCCGGTGTCACACCATTCACCACACCGGCAGCACTTACTGTAGCCACGGCAGCAGCAGTACTGCTCCACACACCACCAGCCACCGCGTTGGTCAGCGTAGTGGTAAAGCCCACGCACACAGTATCATTACCCGCTATTACACCAGCATCCACAAGCGGATAAACTGTTAGCACCACAGAATCTTTGTCGGTACCACACACATTTGTTACAGTAAACACAATTTTAGCAGTGCCCGGTGTCATTCCCAGCACTATACCCGTACCCGATACCGTAGCTACAGTGGCATTACTACTCGTCCACGAGCCAGTACCACCTGTACTCGCCAATACTGTTGTACCACCATCACACAAGTCGGTACTACCAGAGATCGTGCCCGCATCTGGCAACGGATTTACCACCACAGGGTATCTCGTCACTGCCGTACCGCACACGTTTGTCACGCTATACACCGCAGTATCATTACCCGCTACCACACCAGTTATCACCCCACCAGCAGTTATAGATATTTTACCAGTAGTAAAGCTCCACACACCACCAGTTATTGTAGGAGTAAGCGTAGCTGTAGCCACCACACACACGCTTGTAGGTCCAGCTATTGTACCAGCCACTGGCAGCGGATTCACAGTCACATTCTTAGTACTAAAACATCCGGTAGGCATCACATAAGAAATCGTTACAGTACCCGCACTCACACCAGTTACAATACCTGATGCACTACCCACAATAGCAGTTGCCGCAGCACTGCTGGTCCATGTACCACCCGTAGTAGTTGTAGACAAGGTAATACCAGAACCCACACATACACTGCTCAACCCTGTTATAGCAGCCGGTGTGGTATTTACAGTTACTATGGTAGTAGTTACACATCCAGTAGGTATCGTATAAGTCATAAATACCGTTCCGGTCGATACACCTACCACTGAGCCAGTAGTCAATCCTATTGTGGCCGTAGCAGTATTATTACTTGTCCATGTACCTGATGGTGTTACATTGCTCAATGCAGTAGTACTACCTACACACACCTGTGCAGTGCCTGTTATAGTGGCTGGCAGTGGGTTTACAGTTACCACACCAGTGCGTACACAGCCGGTCGACAATTCATAGGACACCGTAGTCGTACCCGCACTAATACCTGTTATCACCCCAGTAGCAGCTATAGTGCCCACTGTTGTGTTGCTGCTAGTCCAGGTGCCACCAGCTGGCGTACTGCCTAGTGTTCTGGTATTACCTACACATACAGCTAGTGTACCACTTATCACACTCGGCAACGGGTTTACAGTCATTATCGCCGTTGTTATACAACCAGTTGGCAGTGTGTACGTCATTACTGCGGTTCCTGCACTCACCGTCGATACTACCCCCGTTATGATATCTACAGTCGCTACCGCAGTGTTGCCACTGCTCCAAACACCACCAGTTGTGGCACTCGACAATGTAGTACTTCCACCTAAACACGCACTAAGCATTCCTGTCACCGCATCTGGCAAAGGGTTCACAGTCATCATCGTAGTTCTGCGACATCCGGCTGCAGATGTATAAGTGATGTTAGCGGTTCCTGCTGCTATGCCTGTAGCCACACCCGTGCTACTACCTATTGTAGCTATAGCTACATCACTACTCGCCCATGTTCCACCAGTTGGTGTTGAGCTCAGTGTTGTGGTACTACCTATGCAAGCACTTGGTGTACCACTGATCGCAGTTGGTAGTGCGTTCACTGTTACCGTTGCAGTGCGTCTACAGCTGGTTGGTAGTGTATATGTCACGGTAGCAGTGCCTGCACTGTTTCCAGTCACCACTCCTGTCGCTCCGTCTATCGATGCTATCGTAGCATTACTACTAGTCCATGTACCCCCAGCCGATGTATTAGCCAAAGTAGTAGTACTACCTAAACACACACTTGCAGTTCCAGTTATAGTTGCAGGGTTCGGGTTCACTGTCAGTGTCGCCGATCTCGCACATCCAGTACTTGTAAGCGTATAATTGATTACCGTATTGCCTGGCAAAAACGCACTTACCAAACCAGTACCAGAGCCAATAGTTGCTATCGAAGTGCTTCCACTGCTCCATGTACCACCACTAGTAGCATTGGTCAGTGTTGTCGTCGACCCTGCACATATTGCTAATGACCCACCTATTACAGCCGGTATAGGCAACACAGTTACAGAGCGTGTAGATATACAACCAGTTCCCAATGTATAGGTCACTATTACAGTGCCTGCCGATACACCAGTCACCACACCACCACTGCTCACCAATGCTATCGCATCATCCGACCCACTAAACGTACCACCACCTACACCTGTTAGGGTTATCGATGCATTCACACATACGTTCGTTGGTCCTGTAGGAGCTGCTGGCAGCGGATTCACCGTCACCACATTTGTAGTAGTAGCCGTTCCACAACTGCTGGTTATAGTATAAGTAATTCTTGAAGTACCCGCAGTCAAGCCTGCAACCACTCCTGTCGAACTACCCACTGTTGCCACCGTAGTGTTACTGCTCGTCCAGGTACCACCCAGCACCGTGCTAGATAGTGTCGTAGTCTGTCCAACACATACCGATGATGTACCAGTTATAGTACCCGATGTGGCGGAAGTTGTTACCGTTATATCCTTAGTCGAAAACACCGTACCACAACTAGTGTTAACAGTATAAGTTATTGTGGTTGTTCCAGCCAGTACGCCCGTCACTACCCCACCAGTGCCTACAGTAGCCACAGCAGGTGTGCTGCTACTCCAGGTACCACCTGCTACCGGGCTAGTCAGTGTAGTTGATAATCCAGTACACAAGCTCGACGACCCACTTATTGCCCCTGCTGTAGGTGCTGGAGTTATCGTAGCCACTATTGTACTAATACACCCTGTAGCCAATCTGTATGTGATAACAGTAGTACCTATTGCCACTCCGGTCATCACACCTGTTCCCGACCCTATTGTGGCTATGGCAGCACTAGTGCTGCTCCATGTACCACCGGCAGTTGGGTTAGTCAGCGTACTGGTAGTGCCCACACATGTAGTAGCACTACCAGTTATTGCCCCCGGTAGCGCATTTACTAATATCACCGCCGTACGGAAACATCCAGTACTCAGTGTATAACTAATAGTAGCCGTACCCGCAGCTACACCAGTAGCCACACCAGTAGTGCTGTTTATAGTAGCTACTCCTGTGTTGCTACTGCTCCATGCACCACCTGCCGCAGCATTAGTGAGCGCAGTGGTGCTACCCACACACACCGATGCAGTGCCACCTATCGTAGGTGGAGTAGTATTTACTGTCACACCAGTTGTTCTGGCACATCCAGTACTCAATGTGTAAGTAATAGTGGCCAACCCAGCAGCCACACCCGTCACCACTCCTGTCGATGAACCTACTGTGGCAACTGTGACACTGCTACTTGCCCATGTACCACCAGTACTAGCACTATTCAGTGTAGTGGTTGCACCTGTACAAACCGATGTTGTACCGGTTATAGCTGCCGGCAGCGGATTTACAGTCACCACCATCGATCTGGCACATCCTGTGCCCAATGTATATATTATCGTAGATGTTCCAGTTGTCAATGCCGTTGCTACCCCAGACGAGTTTATAGTCACCACACTCGTGTTCGATGAACTCCATGTACCACCACTAGTACTGTTACTGTAAGCAGCAGTGCTGCTTTCACATATTGTCGTTGGTCCTACTACCGCTGCTGGTAGCGGATTCACTGTTATTACTCTCGTTGTAGCACATCCATTACTTAAAGCATAAGTTATAGCAGCAGTACCTGCCGATATACCTCCCAGCACACCACTCACCGTCACTATCGATGTGTTACTGCTCGAGAAAGTACCACCTGCCGGCGCACCTGTAAGTGACCCAGTGCTACCCACACACAGTGTACTGCTTACCACCGATAACGTAGGTTGCACATTTACTGTCAACACTGCCGAAACACTACATCCCGTAGCCAGCGTATATGTAATAGTAGCAGTTCCCGCAGTCAGTGGCGTCGCTACACCTGTAGTAGCATTGATACTAGCCACACTCGGATGCAAACATCCCCATGTACCACCAGTTATACTATTCGTAAACGGCACTGTGCTACCGTTATCACATACCACTAGCGACCCTGCTATTGCCGCTGGTAGCGGATTCACCGTAGCTACAGCTGTCGCCACACAACCAGTACTCAGCAAATAGCTCACCGTTGTCGTACCCACAGCCACCGAGGTCAGCTCTCCCGTACTGCTATTCATAGTAGCCACAGCAGTGTTGCTGCTGCTCCATGTACCTCCAGGTGTAGCACTGCTCAGTGTCGTGGTCACCCCACCCACACATACACCCAGTGCACCTGTTATCCCAGCTGGCGATGCATCTACGGTCACAGTGTTTGTCACACTACATCCTGTTCCCACTGTATAAGTTATTGTTGCAGTACCTGCCGCCACACCCGTAGCCACACCTGTAGTACTATTTATGGTCAGTACACCCGTACTTCCCGACGCCCATGTACCTCCAGCAGTAGCACTTGTATAGGTAGTGTTAGTACCCGTACACAATGTTGTCGCACCTGTTATCGCTGCAGGCACATTATTTACCGTTACTATTGTGGTGGTTACACATCCAGTCGACAGCGCATAACTAATTACAGCTGTGCCTGTTGCTACCCCACTCACCAAACCTGTACTGCTATTTACTGTGGCTACTGCCGTATTACTACTTGTATAGGTACCGCCCACTGGCGTAGCCGCTATAGTAGCAGATGCCCCCACACACACACTTGTTGCTCCACTTGTTATATTGGGTTGAGGGTTTATAGTGAGAACATTCGTTGTTCTACATCCTGTTGGCAGCGTATAAGATATGGTTGTTGTACCCACACCCACTGCTGTTGCTACACCCGTTCCACTACCCACAGTAGCCACACCTGTACTGCTACTGCTCCAAGTACCACCAGCACTGCTGCTGCTTAGTGCCGTGGTGCTACCATTATTACACAGTGTCAATGCACCAGTTATTGCTCCTGGCAATGCATTTACCGTCACCACAGCAGTCCTCGCACATCCTGTAGATAGTGTGTAGCTTATTGTACTAGTACCAATTGCTATTCCTGCCACTACACCCGTTGTAGCACCTATATTTGCAATAGACGTATTGCTACTAGTCCACGTGCCACCTGCTGGTGTCGATGCCAATGTAGATGAAGACCCATTACATATCTGTAACGACCCTGCAATTGCTGTTGGTAGCGGATTCACCGTCACTACTGCGGTAGCAGTACAACCACCTGCCAATGTGTAAGTTATTCCAGCTGTACCCACCGATATTGGAGTAATCACACCTGTTCCACTACCTATACTGATGTTACCCGATCCCGTTGTCCATGCGCCACCACTCACAGTGTTGGTAGCGGTAGTACTGCCGCCTATACACACCTGCAGCGTACCACCTATTGTAGCTGGTACCGCATTTACAGTTACTGTTGTCACGGCAGCGCAAGAGCTCGGCAGTATATAAGTTATATTGGTAGTCCCAGTCGTCAGGCCACTTACCACACCACTGGTGCTCACAGTACCCACCGCTGTATTGCTACTACTCCATGTACCACCGGCTGTCGCATTGGCAAGTGCAGTAGTATTGCCCAAACACACACTGGTTGTTCCTGTTATCGGTGTCACACCATTTACAGTCACAGTCGCGCTCACGCTACAGGTACCTACCGTATAGGTTATATTAGTAGTTCCTGCACTTAACCCAGTTACTATGCCACTAGTAGCACCTACAGTGCCCACAGCTGTAGCACTGCTCGTCCATGCACCGCCACTCACACTATTAGTCAATGTTGTATTTTGTCCAGCACATACGGTCAGCGTGCCACCGATTGCAGCTGGGCTCGCATTCACAGTCACCACTCTGGTCACAGTGTTGCCCCCTCCAGTATACGATATCACAGCCGTTCCTGCCGCCACACCACTCACCACGCCTGCTGTAGTCACAGTTGCGATTCCTGTCGATGCACTATTCCACACCCCACCAGCAAACGTATTCGACAGTGTTGTGCTGCCTCCCACACATACGGTTGCAGTACCAGTTATGGCACCTAGCTCTTGTACACCAGCATTTGCAGTATTCCATTTGTCGTTAGCCGTAGAAAAGGTATAATCCACCGCATTTATCACACCTCTCAGTGTCACACCTCCAAAACCCGCAGTTGGTGCCGCCCATGGTATATCACGAACATACGTAGTACCCACACCGCCACCACCACTCGTGGCCGTTAGAGCCGTTGTGTGTTCTATTACATTTACACCAGGTGTTATCAATCGGCTCAGAGCCACTGGAGTCAAAGTACCAGCACTCGTACCAGGCGAACTCGTCTGCACCGCCGCTACCTGAAACCCAAACCTCGGCAACGTAAACGCACCACTGGTTTGTGTTCCAGTCACACGTATCACGTAGCTGTTACCCGCCACATACGTAGTCACTGGCGTCAGCGTTACAGAGTTCAGCAACTGAACACTCACTGAGGTAGTGCTTGCAGATGCACCGTGGCAGCTACATCCACCAGCAGTATAGTCGCCACCGGGCCCACCAGCATTACTGGTCAATATCGTGTACAGACACACAGCAATAAGAGGAAGGAGTACAAGTCTTTTTTTCATGAACATCTATATAAAAAAGTAAAAACTATAAACAATTAAGACAACTGCATGTATCCCATACATTGCAGTTGCAATAATAATAATTCAAAACTATATTACCTACTTAATCTAGTAATTACAAATAATAATTTCCCACCAATCGAAAACACTTCAAACAATAATTTATTAATAATTAGCGTAAATTAAAACCCAACCCATTAACTACTATCCAAATTAGGCGTACATACATATACTTATGTTAGCCCAATTTAGTTTTTTATTTCTTTGTGCATCAGCCACAGTACTTCTATCATCTCGGCTTGCGTGGCATCTCTTGTACGTTCAGGGCAGTGGGGGCTTTACTCCTTCATCACTAATTCAGCTCCTATTAGGCACACCAAAAAATCACCAACCCTATTGTGTTTTTTATTTATCGCAAACTTTTTCGATCTCGATATTAATTATTCCAAATGTAAATTCCGCAATATGCACATCAAACTTGCTACTATTTTTTCAAAATCCCACGTCTCCAATTATACTAATAAAACATGAAGAAATAATTAATTGCGCAGTAAACGTTAATTTGCAATAGAAATATACCACCGTAACGAAATCACCTTAAAATGAAAATCATCCCCAAAAAAAATACCCATTTATCCGAATTCAGGAATCTAAAACATAAAAATTCTAATAAATCTATTAAGGTTGAAAAAAGTCATACTATTTTACCCACAACCAACTCCGCCGTTGGGTTTACATTATTCAAACCGCCCCAATCATCATTATACAGTAAACCAGTCATTTATATAAATTTTCTTTTTTCTTTAATCAAGCATGTCCAATCTGCACTTACCAAAGTCACAGTTAATTGGTCAAACTTAATAAAATATTATATTTATATAATTATTAAACTAAAACAATCTTCAATTTCTAAAGAAACACTCATTCATTCATTTTGTATTTTCTACATATTTTCAATCGGCATTTCTGTTCACACAACTGCCCATGCACAAGATCATCAAGTTATCAACCTCAATACAGAAAACGGTCTTCCTTCCAATCTTGTTTATGGTATCATAACAGACAGAAACGGCTATTTATGGATATGCACCGACAAAGGTGTAGTAAGGTACAATGGTTATGAATGCAAACTATTCAACATTTCTAATGGATTGCCTACAGAAGACATATGGGAACTCATTGAAGACAAAAAAGGCAGAATTTGGTTAGGCAGCATCTCCGACGAAATCGGTTACATTTATAAAAACAAGTACCATCGGGCTTTTCTAAAAGACAACAAAGAAAGCATTTATCCTAAACACATCAGACGATTAGGTGATGGCATAATTTTCGAATCTGGATTTTTAAAAAACTTTGGCATATTCTTCGAGAAAAATGACACCATACACAGCTTTTATGCAAAAGACATATTTTCAAAACAAGGCCAGTCGTTTAGCAATAGTATAAACGATTCGGCAATAGTACTTATAGACGAACTAGGTACACCTATCGGCATTTTTAATGGAAAGATTTACCACATTGAAAAAAATCAACTTTCAGGTAAACTGGAATGCAACCTATTGTCTGAGATAGAAAACACAATAGCTCTAAAATACCAAGATATGGCTAGTACCATTATCGGCAACAACATCGTTTCTTATTACCCCAACCACAACACGAGAGAAATTTACCTCACCAACATCAATACCGGTCAAGTTAAAATTGAAAGTTTAAAAATCCAAAAAACAGATTTCTTAAGGTATCTCTATCCAGAAAAGAAATCCATCACAAATAATACACTATATATCATCACAAACAGCAACATTCTAAAGTGTGAAATAAACAACAACATCAATATTATCGACAGTTACGCTATCACCAGTTTTATCGCTACTCCCGATAAAAACCTAATGATTAGCACCGTCCACAAAAGCCCCTTACATGGCTACTGTATCGGCACCACCTCTACTGGTGCTTGGATCAAACAAACAGGAGATTTTGATCTGGTAAAAAAACGTAATCTATCTCTCGAAAATTATACGGCTGTTGGCTGTCACAATAACTCAATGAGTTTTTGGTGGAATAAACCTCTAAAAACTTTAGCAGTCATTGACCACTCTTCCATCACAAAATACAAAAACAACAATCTCAACAATGTAAAATTCATAAAACACTACGCTCACGACACTTTTTTTGTTGGCAGCGAAACACCCTGGTTATTTGCCGCTTCCAGTGGAACGTTTATTCCCCTTAAAATTTTAGAATATGGTAGCGGCTTCCTCTCCGGAATCGTACAAAAGGATAGTATGATCTTTACCACTTCCTTTGGCTTGTATAGCATCAAAAAAATAAATGGACAATTCCAAAGAAAAGTATTCGATATCGACAGGTACAATGGCATTATTTACGATTCTTTCAGAAAAAGAGGTATCGTATTCAACAAATCAAAAATTGCCACTTTCAACGCCGCGATCAAAAATATCTTCGACAAACAAAAACTAAATGCAATTGGGATCAAAAGCCTCGAAAACGTATACATCGATCAATCCAACGACAATTTATTCCTCAAAGGATACGACAATATCGTAATGTACAATCCCGAAGCAGATACGGGCGTTTCCATATTCAACAACCTAAGATTCAAAGACGAAGCCACCGTTTTATTGCACCGCAATTTGTTGGTCATCGCTTGGAAATATGGCGTACTTTTTAGTGTCATAATGGGTAAAATGAACTTATCAGACCCTCTGCTTTACCTCAACGCCCACAACAATAAGTATAAAACCGTTTATGGTGCTTCCATCGTCGGCGAGCACCTACTTCTCAACACAGACAATGGGCTCTTCGAAATAGACATACCTTCCACCCAGCAAATACTTGCAAAACAAAAATCTAAACTACACGATTACCACCTTATCGTAAACTATGATGACAGCGTCAGAAACACAAAAAATTATGACACTATACACATGGATCAGCTTTCCCGAAAGCTGGTTTTAGATGTTATTTTTCTACACCGAAGTGGGCCACTACAGTACTTTTGCTCATTCAATAACTCATCACAATTCGTAGAGCTAAACGCTAACGAAATAAATATTCCCGAATCATTTACCCCCGACAATCATTACAAATTATATATCTACGTAACCGACAACTCTTGGAAAAGCAATGTTATAGAACTCAATATTTATATCAAGCCTTATTGGTGGCAAACCAAAATTGTAAAAAAAATGATTTGGTTCGGCGCCTTCATTCTAGCCATTACCATAATAATTATATCCATCCTTATCACAAGAAGATTAGTCCTGAAGGCAGCGGAAAAAAGACAACTGCAAATGGAAATGGAACTAAAATCAATTTATGCTCAAATTAATCCCCATTTTATTTTCAATTCCCTAAACTCGGCATTACTCCTCGTTACTAAAAACAGAATGGACGAAGCATACAGCCACATTTCAAAATTCTCACACCTACTACGCAGTTACCTCAAATCCTCCCGAAACAAAATGATAACAGTAGAAGAGGAAATAGAAAACCTAAAAAACTACATGGAATTACAACAAACTCGATTCAAAGAAAAATTTCTATTCGAGATAATTGTAGACGACAACATAAATCAGTCATCAGTCAAAATACCTTCCCTTCTTTTACAGCCATTTGTCGAAAACGCTATCAATCATGGCATTACCCCAAAAACACAAAAAGGTTTTATTAGAATCGAATTCATTCAAAACAAAAACGAAAATAAAATAACTTGCACCATCGATGATGATGGCATAGGACGTAAAAAAGCAGAAGCAGACAAAACATCCGTCAACAACAAAAAAGAATCATATGGCAACCTCATGATCAAAGATCTGGTAAGTATTTTCAGCAGATACGAGGGCATGACCATCGACATCAAATACACCGACAAAGAAGCACCACTATCAGGCACCATCGTAACAATAACTATAAAGTACCCACATAATGAACAGTAACTACACATGTGTAATAATCGATGATGAGCAAGACGCTATCGATCTGCTTTCTTACAGAATGGCACTACTTTTCGACAATATTACCATTGCCGATGCCTTCACCAATTGGGAAGATGCTTTCAAAGCCATGCGCAAAAACAAATACGACATGCTTTTTATCGACGTATCTATGCCCGGCAAAAGTGGTTTCGATTTACTGAAACTATTACCCGACCTCGAATCCGAAATCATTTTTGTAACTGCACACGACAATTATGCGCTCAATGCTTTTTCCTTTGCAGCCACAGGATATGTCCTCAAGCCTATCGACGACACCAAACTATCAGCCGCCATCAACAAATCTATCGAAAGAATAAATCATAAAACACTTGCCAGCCAGTCCAAAACTACCCCTGCCAAGACCAATGAGAAAATAGGAATCCCCAAAAACCACGGTATCGACTACATCAGTATAACCGACATATTATACCTCGAAAGCGTAAACAAATGCACCCAAATTATAACCTCCACTGGCAAGTACACCAGCTCTGCCAATATCGGCACTTTCAGGTACCTGGTCGATAGTCACCCCTTTTTTCAGGTACACCGTTCCTACATCGTCAATCTCAATTGTATCCTCCGGTACGAATCCTCCGGCACCGTCATCATGCAAGATAAAAAAGAGATACCCGTATCCCGAAACATAAAACAAGACTTTCTCAAGCTTTTCAATAAATAGCAGCATTTATTTGTTACCCTAGCACCTACTGCCCCCACCCTTTCCATGCCCTCACTCACATTTTTTCTTTTGGCTACCTGCCATAGCACTTCTTGCATCGTCCCTTGCGTCGCGCTCTTGTACTGGCGGGGCAGTCAGCGGCTTTGCCCTATGAAATAAACAACCAATTCAATCACCTTTTACTTTAAAATAAGTGGGGCTACCCTTTTGAGGCAGCCCCACTTACTTTTTCACATTAAGCAACACACACAAGTCACCGTTCTAAAATCAATGTTTGTCTATTGCTGGTACACCAGTCTTGCCATTTTGCTGCTACCGTCTGCACCATTAAAGCGCAACATGTACACACCACTAGCCATACCTGATGGTAGTGTAATAGCAGTAGTACCTGCTTTCGCTTCGTACTGTTGTAGCTGCTTGCCATCTATCGTGTAGATTACTACTTTACCTACTACATCCGTTGTTAGGTTAATAGCGCCAGTTGTTGGGTTAGGAGATACATTGAACACACTGTTGTCGCCATCTGTATCTTCTGACATTGCTGGACGAGCACCGCAGATAGTCACAGTTACCTGTGTTACACTGATACATCCTGCCGCTTTCGTATACGTGACGTTGGCGGTACCAGTATTTATACCTGTAACCAAACCACTGCTAAAGTTTACTGTTGCTCTGGTCGTGTTGCTGCTGCTCCATGTACCTGCACCTGCTGGGTTGCTTAGAGTAGTAGTAGCAGTAGTTGGCAAACACAAACTAGCCGATCCTGTGTTTGCACCTGGCATTGCATTTACTGTTACCACTGATATGTTAGCACAGCCCAATGCGTTAGAGTAGCTGATTGTAGCCAAACCTCCAGACACACCTGTCACTACGCCTCCTGCGGCTACTGCGGCTATTGCAGGGTTAGCACAGCTCCATACACCACCTGTAGTACTGTTGGTGAGTGTAGTAGAACCTGCTACGCATATATTGCCATTGCCACCGATAGGAGATGGCAGTGG
>JAIXSZ010000004.1 GCA_027484425.1 Sphingobacteriales bacterium | reverse complement strand
CTGCAGGCGCAGGTACATGGACAAGTAGCAACACGACCAGAGCAACGGTAAACTTTAGCAGTGGTTTAGTTACAGGTATAAATACTGGTACCGCCAACATCACGTATACGAAAGCGGCAGGATGTATCAGTGTAACACAGGTTACTGTGACAATATGCGGTGCTCGTCCAGCTATGTCAGAAGATACAGATGGTGGTAACAGTGTGTTCAGCGTATCTCCTAACCCAACAACTGGCGCTATCAACCTGACTACGGATGTAGTAGGTAAAGTAGTAATCTACACAATAGATGGCAAGCAGCTACAGCAGTACGAAGCGAAAGCAGGTACTACAAGTATCTCAATGCCAGCGGGTCTTACAACTGGTGTGTACATGCTGCGCTTTAACGGTGCAGATGGTAGCAGCAAAATGGTAAGACTGGTGTACCAGCAGTAAAACATAATGTATTTCAAATAGAGGTTTGTGTTTTAGTGTAATACAAATATGTAGGGGCTGTCTCAAATTTAGGAGACGGCCCCTATTATTTTTGACTAAACGAGATTGATGTGGCTACCTATTTCATGAGCAAAGCCCCTCGCTGCCCTGAACGTACAAGAGTTGCGACGCAAGAGACGATACTAGTAGTGCTGTAGCTGGCGAACCAAAAAGAGAAATAAGGGTGAGGTGCGGGAAAAAAATTAAATTTGTGGTATGGAAAAAACTTCTCAGAAACCGAATATACTATGGGCGATGATGACTATGAAGTGCCCGAGTTGCAGGAGATCACATGTTTTCAGGCATAGGAGTATTTTTCCGATGGGTGAGTTGGTGCAGCTGAAAGATGAGTGTGAGGTGTGTGGGCAGAAGATGAAGTCGGAGAGTAATAATGGGGGTGGTATAAATTATGCGCTCACCGTTATGTTGTTTTTTCTGAATTTGTGTTGGTACTGGCCCATATTTGGGATGTCGTATAAGGATAATAGTGTGTATTACTACCTGCTGAGTAGTACTGCGGTGGTGCTAATAGCGCAGCCGTACCTGATGCGGTTATCACGGATGATATACTTGTACCTGTATGTATCGTTTGGGGATAGCAGGCGAGTGTATCATGATGATGCTACAGGCCAGTAGTGAAGCTCTGTTAATATTTTATTGTGGGGTGGTGGAGAAGTATACTTTTTTGCCGTCGACGATGCAATAAGGAGGCTCGAAGCCGGGCATGGAAGTGGCACGGATGTGCTGCTCTATGATCTCTTTTTGCCAGTTGAGGTCTATGTGTTTGAGTGCGTTCATCTCGCTGCGGTAGTGGAGGCTGGTGCCGTACTTGCCTGCTAATACGGATTGGGGTACGGGCTGATAGTTACCAGATATGATATGACCCAGGGTTTGGCGAAAGAGATTGAGTGAGGCATTGTAGGTGAGCTGGTAGAGGTCTTGCACCCAGGTGCCGGGTGGGATAGGGAAACGTTTCTGAAATAGTATGTCGCCGTGGTCGATGCGGTGATCGATGCGATGAATGGTGGTACCGAATTCGGTTTTGCCCTCGATGATGGCAAAGGAGAACTGGTTGCTGCCGCGATACTCGGGGAGAGGTGCCATGTGGAGGTTGGCAGCGATGATGTTAGCTTTGTTGATATGATCTTGTTTGAGTATCTGGTGGTATTGCACTGAGTAGATGATATCGCAAGGGGGCATATCATCGAGGCTATTCAGAACGGGTATATTGTGCTGAGTGGCTAGCTGTGTGAGGTCGTGCGCGGAGCCAAACTCCGAGCGGCTCTGGGTGAGTAGCCCAATGATTTGGATATTGAGGGTTTGTGACTGGGCAATAAGATATTGTAAACAATCGTAGCCAATGGGTTTGGAACCTAGAAAAATTACTTTTTTTGTGAGCATAAGCAAAAATAAGTTTTAAAGTTATTATACTTTCGCCAACAGTATGAATGATCGTAAAATACTTATTATTACCAATCGTGTGCCGTATCCGCTAAAGGATGGTGGTAATATGGCTATGCACGCTATGATAGAGGGCTATCACCGTAGTGGATGGAAGGTGCACCTGCTGACTATGAACACTAGCAAACACTATGTGAAGCCGGATGCTGTGAAGCGTGTGTTTGCGCACCTGCATGGGGTGACGGCTGTGGAGATAAATAATGAGGTGAACTGGAAGGGTGTGCTTCGCAACTTTGTATTTGGTAGGGAGCCTGAGCATGCGAGGAGGTTTTATAGTGAGGAGTTTAAGCAGGAGCTAAAGCGGGTGCTGGCAGAGTTTGTGCCAGATGTGGTGCAGGTGGAGAGCGTGTATCTATCGACTTATCTACCAGTGATAAAAAAGTATAGTGAGGCAGTGACGGTGCTGCGGATGCACAATGTGGAGTACCAGATATGGCAGGGACTGGCAAGGAAGGAAAAGAATAAATTGAAAGCCTACTACCTGGACAACCTGACAATAAGGGTACGCGACTTTGAGCGGGCAATGTGGAAAGAATATGACCTGCTGCTGGCAATAACTGAAAAAGATGCACACCTAGTGCAACGGCTGGAAGAGGTAGAAAGAATAATGGTGGCACCATTCAGTATAGAGACAGACAAAATAAAACCACCAGATGTGCCACAAGAATGGGTAGGGTATCATATAGGTGCTATGGACTGGGCGCCTAATGACGAGGGGATGCGGTGGTTTCTGGGTAGGGCATGGCCACTGATACGTAAGAGCTCGCCGAAGTTCAAGTTTTACTTTGCGGGTAGGGGCATGTCGAAAGAATATAAGGAGATGAAACTGACCAATGTGGAGTGTATGGGCGAGGTGCCAGACGCAGAAGCATTTATAGCTGATAAGAAGATACTGATAGTGCCGTTGTGGTCGGGAGGGGGAATAAGAGTGAAGATACTAGAGGCAATGGCTGCTGGCAAGATAGTGATAACGACGGCTAAGGGCATAAAGGGAATAGAGGCGAAGGCAGACGAACATTTTTTGAGAGCGAATAGTCCGGAGGATTTTGCGAAGGCTGTGAAGTGGTGCATGGAGAACAAAAATGCTGCTGAAAAGATAGGAGTGAACGCCCGCGCGCTAGTGGTGGAGAAATATGAATGGAAAAAGGTGATAGCCGATGTGGTACATGCAGTGGATGAACTGGTGAGCATGCGGATACATAACTAAGTGCCAATGGTACTGAAAAAAATGACGATGGTGCAGTGAGTGAGCTCGCTGCACCATCGTTTGGTTTTATCGGGAAAGTGAATAAAATGTGTGGTGCTAGCTACGAAAGCCTCTGAGAAACTCTGTGATACCCATTCTTTTTTTGCCCTCTTGTTGTAGCTCTGTGACGTATACCCAACCATCGGTAGCGGCAAAGCGGAGGAAGGTAGAGTGATCGGTGTGGAAGCTGCCGGGGGGTAGATTGGTAGGCTCAGGAGTGAAAGTGGTAGCGTAGATTTTGAAGTTTTTCTGGTGGATGGTGGTGGTAGCAGCGGGGTAGGGTGAAAGGCCCCTGACGAGGTTGTGGATGTGCTGAGCAGGCAGCTGCCAATTGATAACGGTGTTTTCTTTAAATATTTTGGGAGCGTGGCTAAGGGGTAGGTCAGTATTGGACTGGGGTATCTCGCGGAGGGTATTGGCTGCAATGCCCTTAACTGTGGTAACTAGGAGTGAGGCACCTGCGTGCATGAGTTTGTCGTGAAGGGAGCCGGCATTGTCAGTTGGTAGTATTTCTACTTGCTGTTGTAACAAAATATCGCCTGTATCTATTTCATGTTTCAGCCGGAAGGTGGTAACGCCGGTGATGATTTCGCCATTGATGATAGCATGGTTGATAGGAGCTGCACCGCGGTACTGTGGCAGCAGGGATGCGTGGACATTGATGGTGCCGAGTGGCGGCATGTTCCAAACTACCTCGGGCATCATGCGGAAAGCAACAACTATTTGGAGATCTGGAGCGAGGTCGGCTAGCTGCGAGAGGAAATCGGGGGATTTCATTTTCTCAGGTTGCAATAAGGGCAAACCAGCCGAAACAGCGTATTGCTTGACAGCAGATTCTTGAAGTTGTCTGCCCCTGCCAGCGGGTTTATCGGGCGCAGTGACTACAGCTATAACATTAGCACCAGCTTTGATAATGGCATCGAGGGATGCAACGGCAAAATCTGGGGTACCAAAAAATATAATTCTTAACTCTTGGAATGATTTCATGCAGGAAGCAAAAATAGCGAAAAGCTGAAGACCGATTGACGAAAGGTGACAACAGCACTAAACGAGGAAAATGTAAAAAGAGGCTGTGGCACTAATGTAGTGCAACAGCCTCTGAAGTATGATGAAGCCAACTATTGCTGTGGTGTAGCGGTAGTTTCTTTTGGTTTTTTCATAATAGCGTACACCTCTATGCCGAAGCCTATCATCATAAGTACCGGAGCAAGTGTGATGCGACGGAAGCTGTAAATCTCGGCATAGTTGAACTCGTTTGGGTTGGCGCTTTTGCCACCAGACATCAAAAATAAGCCCAAGAAAATAAGTGCGAGACCACCCAACATCCAGATATAATTTTCTCTGTCGAACAGGAATGTTTGTTGTGGTTTGGCAGCAGCTTTTTTGGCTTCTGTAACTATTGGTTTTGGTGGTGTGTTTTTGGATAAAGTAGACATAATATGTAAAGGTAATTGTTTGTAATGAGAATAAGTAATGGGTTAGTAGAGGTCGTCGACATGCATTTTGAGGTACTTGACAACTGACCTGTGTGTGCTGATCATGGATATAAGTATGCCCAATATAATCATTGACGATACGAGTATGGTGATGAGTAGTGGGTCATTGAGCAAATCGAGAACTGGCAACTGAGACTCGGCAAAAGACATCACCATCCATAGCCCTATAACTGCAATAACACCACTCGTAAGGCCATTGAGCAGGGCTCTGATATCGAAGGGGCGAGTAATAAAAGACTGGGTAGCACCTACCATTTGCATGGTTTTGATAAGGAATCGATTGCTGAACATAGCTAGGCGGACGGTGTTGTCGATAAGAAAAATAACAACGATGAGTAGTATAACAGAAATGCTACCTAGTATGATGCCGATTTTGCGGAAGTTGTTGTGCATTTGGTCTACGACCATATTGGGCCAAGTGACATCGCGGACAACATTGCTCTGCAGGATGAATTTTTTGATTTTTGTGAGGCTGTCAGCATTTACGTATCCTTCACGCATCTTGAGCGAGATAGAAGTGAATAGTGGGTTGTAGCCTAAGAACTCGACAATATTGCTGCCTTCGACTTGGCTCTGCATGGCAGCAGCTTCGTCTTTGGTGATGATTCTGGACTTGCGTACAAAGGGTTGTTTGTCGAGGATGCTACGCATTTTTTTGACGTTTTCCTCGCTCACATTGTCGTGGAAGTCAACATTTACTTCCAAGTCTTCCTTGAACGCTCTGGTGAGGGCTCTACCGTTGATCACTAGCCAGCCGAGTATGCCCAGCAGGAATAGCACCAATGCTACGCCCATGATTGCATTTATATATGAAGGTTTTGCTTTTTTGCTTGTTGCCATTTAATCTTGTTTGTATGCCTAAAGAGCAAAGTTGGAAAATACTGCTGAAAAGACATGAATCACACAGATTCTCAAAATTATAAAAATAGTCGGGTATTTCTTAGATAAGCTTAGTGACAATCTATTATTTTAACAATGCCTGAAAAAGCATAAACATTGATGACTGAGTGAAGCGAAAAAACTATGCTTTAGGGTCATGTTAACTTTGGTAATGAGTGGATAAAAACACAACATTTGCTTACTTTTAGCACGAAGAAGTAAACATACACATGAACGATATACATATTTTTTTAGAACAAGAACATTTTATTGATACCAAGCCTGAAGGTAGCTATGAAATAATGCAGTTGGGCTCGCAGATAATGTGTGGGTCGCAGCCTGATTTTGATGTGCAAAAGGCAGATTTTGTGTTGGTGGGTTGCCCCGAATGGAGTGGAGTAGATAAAAAGCTGGACTATGGTAACAGTGCAAATATAATACGCGAGGAACTGTATAAAATGTACTACTGGCACAGTAATGTGAAAATAGCTGACATAGGTAATGTGAAGAAAGGTGCGACGCCTAACGATACCCGATATGCATTGCTATCTGTACTACAGGAAATACATGCTGCTGGAAAAATATCAGTGTTGCTAGGAGGAGGTCATGACTTGATGATGCAGCAGTATGAGGTGTATAAAAAAGCTGAAAAAGCAGCTGTGGCAACTGTAGCCGATATGCTAATAGACCTAGACGAGACAGAAGAAATAAATGCATCTGGTTTCCTGATGGACATGCTAACATCTGCCCCCAATTTTATATCGCATTATAGCCACATTGGATTTCAGAGTTATTATACTCATCCGCAAATGTTAGAGACGCTGGACAAATTGCGGTTTGATTTTTACAGATTGGGTAAGGTGCGTGAGAGTATAGAAGAGATGGAGCCAGTGCTAAGGATAAGTAACATATTTGGTTTGGATATGTCGGTGGTTCGTTATGGGGATTCGCCTGCAAATGTGCATGGCTCGCCGAATGGACTAAGTGGAGAAGAGGTATGTATGCTGACAAAGTACGCTGGAATGAGCGATCAGTTGACAACTTTTGGGATATTTGGGTATAACGAAATGAATGATAGCAACAACATGACTGCCAAGCTCATAGCACAAATGTTGTGGTATTATATAGACGGCTGTCACGTGCGAAAAACTGAGTCGAGACTGGTGGATACTGAGGAGTTTATATCATTTAATGTGATATTTAGTGATGTAGATACAGTGTTTATGAAGAGTAAGCGTACTAAGCGCTGGTGGATGGGATTGCCAGATGGGAATTTTGTACCCTGTTCGTATAACGATTATTTGATAGCATGTAGGGGAGACATACCTGAACGGTGGCTGAGAGAGCAGGAAAGGCTTGCCTAAGAACGTATAAAGACATTAAAATTTAGGTGATAAAAAGGCACTGTCAATAAATTGGCTAATGTGTGCTTGCTTATCACCTAATTTGTTTTGCAGGGGAGCTATTATTTTATTGGTGGTGTTATTATCGCGTTAGCTCAGCAATGATTTCGTGGTGAGCGGGGTACAGGGCGGTAAGAGCATCTCTGTTGGCTAATTCGAAGTCAGCAAAGTCGAATCCTGGTGTAACTGTGCAACCACATAGGGTGTAGCTGTTGGGGTTTTCTGCCCGTGAGCCAAACCAACTACCTGCCCGAATGGAAACGAAAGGTGAGGCTGCGGGGCTATTGCCAAGAAGGTGTCGGGTTAAAGTACCGTTGATGTCTATTTCATATATAGAGAGGTCGTCGCCGTAGTAGTGATGCCAAAGCTCGTCAGATGCAATGCGATGAAAAGCAGAGAACTCGCCATGTTCTAGCAAGAAATAAATACTTGTCATGGCATTGCGGCTGCCATTGTGCTGAAGAGTGAGGCTACCATGAGGTAGTACCAGCGAAGAACGATAAATTTCTTTATATGACCCTCCTTCTACATGGGACGAGAGTTGTAGTTTTTGTTTCCAGTATCGAGCTGAGTGCATGAGGTGTTGATTAGCAAGTGGTAAAAATTAAGCTTTACTTTCTAGCCATGCCTTGCGACCTTCACCTGCGAATACATGACGCTCACTGTGATAAGAAGACCGCACTAATGGGCCACTTTCCACATAATCGAGCCCCATTTTGTAACCTTCTTCTCGATAGAATGCAAACTCATCTGGGTGTACAAACCTTAGAACTGGTAAGTGCTTTTGTGTGGGTTGTAAATATTGTCCCATGGTAACTACATCGCAGCCATTATCAGCAAGGTCTTGCAAGGTTTGTAAAACTTCTTCTTTTTCTTCGCCAAGGCCTAACATTATTCCACTTTTGGTGCGCATTCCACCATCCTTGAGCCTTCGGATTACCTCCATGCTGCGGTGGTATTTGGCTTGTATACGAACTTTGCGGGTGAGTCGTTCTACGGTTTCTATGTTGTGTGAGACTACTTCTGGTGCGACTTCTATTATTCGTTGAAGATTGTCCCAATCGCCTTTGAAGTCGGGGATAAGGGTTTCGAGAGTAGTTTGTGGATTGAGTGCGCGAACTGCTTTAATGGTGTTGGCCCAGATAATGGAGCCACCATCTTTTAGTTCGTCTCGATCAACAGAAGTGATAACTGCGTGTTTAACCTTCATTAGGAAAATTGCTTCAGCAACACGCTGAGGTTCGTCCCAATCAACTGGTTCGGGCCTTCCGGTGGCAACTGCACAAAAGCCACAAGAGCGCGTGCATATATTGCCTAGTATCATAAAAGTAGCAGTACCTTCTCCCCAGCATTCGCCCATGTTTGGACAATTACCGCTTTCGCAAATAGTATGTAATTTGTGTGTATCTACCAGCTTCCTTACATGTCTGTAGCTTTCGCCTATAGGAAGTTTCACACGAAGCCAATTCGGCTTTTTAGGGCGAGCATCGGCTGTTTCTATATCTAACTTATTAATTACCGGCAGTTCTTGCATATCAGAGTGCAAATTACGACCATCACCAGCGTTTCCCAAATTGGAATGCCAGAAAAATGTCAACAAAATATGGTTTGGCCTCC
Source organism: Sphingobacteriales bacterium (assembly GCA_027484425.1). Lineage (GTDB taxonomy): Bacteria > Bacteroidota > Bacteroidia > Chitinophagales > Chitinophagaceae > Nemorincola. The sequence continues at coordinate 4,785 of JAIXSZ010000004.1, read as the reverse complement.
TGACCGACTATTAGAGGTATGTTTTCGGAGTAATATTCAACGTTTACCCCAGTTTCTATAGCCATAACACTTTTGCGATTGGCTGAAAAATCGAAATGAAGCATAGACTTAAAATGACCACCAGGAATAAATTTACTTTCGCCAAGCCCTTGAGCAAAGCCAGCACTGCCAATAATGAGTCTTTGGGATAAAAACTCAGATTTAGTGTCTTCAGTATATTTTATAGCGTTTGGGTCGCTGTATACGTTAATGTAATACGGTTTGAGGATGCCTAGGGATCCGCCAATGACATTTGACCAATGTATGGAAACAGAACCTGGGTCGGGTTTTCCGGCAATTAACTTGCGAATTCCGTATCCTGCTTTGAGTGTGTAAAAGTTATTTATTTTGCCATAAATATATTTGCCAGACCCACCTTGTGCATTTTCATCCACTACAATTTTTTCTTGTTTGGGACTCTTTTTTTCAGAAAGTTCTATTTGCCAGAAATTCACATCGTGAAACATATCCGACATTTTTGAGTTTTTTGCTTTTGTTTTGCCGTAGTCAACATAACCACTCCAGCCATTGGAGTGAAGTCGTAAACCAAAACTAACTTCATTTTTTATGGGTTTAGGCCCTTTGGGTTTTATTCTAATGGTGTTGGAAGTTGTTTTTGCCTTTTTTGCGGTGTCGGTAGTGATGGAAAGCAGAGGGTCTTGTGCATGTGCGTGGATAGCAGTGCATGCGCATGTAGTCAATAGTAAAAATGTCTTGGATAGGCTTAACATAAATTCTTTTACTAAATTACCAAGTCTTCATCATTCTAAAAAATAAAATTCAACAGTTTATTCTTACACTCGTTATTTTTAACAAAAAAAAATGGCAACAGCACTTATTACCTATACGGGCGATCTTAGGACAAATGCAATTCATGTTCAGTCTGGCAGTAAGATTGAAACAGATGCACCAACTGATAACAAAGGAAAAGGGGAGCGGTTTTCACCAACCGATTTGGTTGCAGTAGCTTTAGCGACATGCATAGTAACAACTTTGGGTATTGCTGCTTCCATACATGGATTTAATATTGATGGAGCGGAATGTGAGGTTACCAAGGTAATGACAAGTAGCCCCAGAAAAATTGGTGAGATAGTAATTGCAATCAGTTTTCCTCAAAGTTTACCTTTTACAGATAAACAAAAGACTAAAATTGAACATATTGCTCACACTTGTCCTGTGTATGAGAGCTTACATCCTGATTGTATAAAGACAATTTCTTTTGTTTGGCCAGCATAAGATCTGGTTTTTCATTTGTAAAAATGCCGTAAACGTTTTTAGACGTTTACGGCATTTTTGTATTATGAACTATTTAGTCTATTAAGGTTGATACAAAATTCTTACTATTTTTTGAGTGCCATCGTTAGCGATGAACTGACAAACATAGTAACCAGCAGGCAGGGTGTTGGGTAGAGTAATACTGGTTAATGCATCAGTAATGGTGCGAGTTTCAACCATTCTGCCATCCATAGTATAGATGTTGAATGTGCCGGTATTATCTGTGGCTATAGTTATGTTGCCAGAAGTTGGATTAGGATATATTTTCATTTCAGAAACCTCTTGAGCCACTACCTCTTCCTCAACACCTCTTGCTGAGGCAGTACTCATAGCACGAGTAGCAAAACATCCTGTAGGCATCATGTAGGTAATATTTGTAGTGCCTACACTCATCCCTGTGACTATTCCGCTTGCCGATCCTATTGTGGCTCTTGACGTAGTACTACTGCTCCAAGTGCCACCAGGAAGTGTATTAGTCAATGTTGTAGTGCCACCTATTATCACTGAAGCTGCTCCTGCTATTGCCGTAGGGCTAGGATTTACTGTAATTACACGTTGTGCAGCACAGCCTGCTGGACTAGTATAGCTGATAACTACGTTTCCTTCTGATACCCCTGTGACAACTCCAGTAGCAGATACTGTGGCCACCGACGGATTAGCACTCGACCAAGTAAATCCTGCTGTGCCGGATAACTGTGCCAATGTACTGCCTGTGCATACCCTGCCAGTACCACCATAGATGGCAGAGGGCTGTCTGTTTATGGTAACCAGCGTTGTACGGATGCAACCAGTAGGGAGTGTGTATGTGAGTGTAGCTAATGAGTTGCTAGTTGTATTTACTACTACTGCTGTTAGCGCCCCAGTAGTTGCATTGACAGTAAACATTGAAGGATTGCTGCTTAACCATGTTCCTCCTGATGGAGTACCTGCCATAGTAACTGTGTTTCCAGCACACAAACCTGTGGGGCTAACCAATGGTGATGGCAGAGGATTAATTGTTACTACTTTGGTTGTGGTACAAGTATTAGCATTGCGGTAGGTAATGGTTGCAGTACCTGCTGAAACCCCAGTTACTAAGCCTAAATTGGTTACAGTGGCAATAGCTGTACTGCTACTTGTCCATGTACCGCTTGCATTAGTAAGAGTGGTTCCACCACCAGCGCATGCTATGCCTGCTCCAGCTATAGGTGCAGGTAGTGGATTTACTGTTACAATAGTTGTTCTTGTGCAGCCACCTGGTGCTGTGTACGTCATCGTTGCAGTACCGTTTAACACACCACTTACAATGCCAGATGAAGTGCCTATAGTTGCTATTGATTCGTTTGAAGAACTCCATACACCGGCTGTGGGGGTTGTGCCCAGTAAAGTAGTAGATCCGACACAAACTGTACGTGTGCCTCCTATAACTGCGGGTGTTGTATTTACTGTTATCTCACTGGTAACAAAACAGCCGTTTGGCACTCTGTAAGATATGGTAGTTGTTCCAGCATTGGATGCAGTCACTACTCCTGTAGTCAGGTTTACAGTGGCTCTAGCTACCAAGCTGCTCGCCCATGTACCACCAGGTGTGGAATTCGTGAATGTCGCAGTAGTTCCTGTACATATTGATGCACTGCCGACAATGGGAGCCAAGGCTGCATTCACTGTTACTGTTCTTGTATTTGCACATCCAAAACCATTGGTATAGCTTATTGTTGCTACGCCCGCACCCTGTGCAGTAACTACACCCGTACTGCTTACTGTAGCTACGCTAGTGTTGTTGCTACTCCATGTAAAACCAACTGAGCCAGACAGATAGGTGGTATTCAAGCCCGCACATAAACTGGTTACTCCTCCGTAAATAGGTGATGGTATTGGGTTAACGGTGGGCGCTACAGTACGTGAACATCCATTAGCCATAGTATAAGTAATACCTGCAACTGCTATACTTCCATATCCCACTATTACACCCGTCACTACCCCTGTAGTGCTATTTACGGATATCACACTTGGGTTACTAGATGTCCATGTGCCACCTGCTGGTGTTGTAGTCAAAGTAGAGGTGCCACCAGGACACATTGCAGTCACACCTGAGATCAATCCTGGCGCCTGAATAATAGTAACTTGTCTTGTGCCTATGCAGCCTGTTGATGAGACGCGATAGCTCACGATAGAAGTGCCTACTGAAACTGGAACCACAACTCCAACCAGGGTGTCGACAGTTGCTACTGTAACATTGCTGCTGCTCCATGTTCCCACAGGAATGTTAGAAGTTACCACCAAATTCACATTCTCACAAGTAGAAAATATGCCACTTACACTACTTATTACAGGCAATGGATTCACTGTGACAGCTGTTGTAGTGGCTGTTCTAGCACCGCAAGAGTTAGTTGCTGTAACTGTATAAACACCAGAATTTGAAGTAGTTACTGCAAAAGGGGCTGGGTTTTGAGCTGTAGAGGTAAAGCCATTAGGACCAGCCCAAGAGTAAGTCAAAGCACCTGTAATGCTGGTAGCTGAACTGGCTAATGTCAAATTTTCACCGCTGCATAGTACAGTTGGTGTTGCACTTGCAGTGACAGCACTTGGGAAAACGTTTACTGTTACTGAAGCAGTTGTAGCAGTAGTTGAACCGCAAGCATTAGTAGCAGTAACTGTATAGATACCTTCACTAGCAGATGTTACTGCAAAAGTGGCTGGGTTTTGAGCTGTAGAGGTAAAGCCGTTAGGACCAGACCAAGCGTAAGTTACAGCGCCAGTGCTGCTTGTTGCAGCGCTAGTCAATGTCAGATTAGCACCGCTGCACAGTGTATTAGGAGTTGCAGAAGCAGAGACTGCACTTGGAACATTATTTACTGTTACAGCTGTTGTAGTAGCAGCAGTTGAACCGCAGGTGTTAGTAGCAGTAAGTGTGTAGATACCTGCGCTTGCAGTAGTTACTGCGAAAGCGGCTGGGTTTTGAGTAGTAGTTGTAAAGCCATTAGGACCAGACCAAGCGTATGTTACAGCACCAGTGCTGCTAGTTGCAGCGCTAGTCAATGTTAGATTATCACCGCTGCACAATGTATTAGGAGTTGCTGTAGCAGATACTGCACTAGGAACCTCGTTAACTGTTACTGCAGTAGTAGTTGCAGTAGTTGAACCGCAAGCGTTAGTAGCAGTAAGTGTATATATACCTGCGTTTGCAGTAGTTACAGCAAAAGCTGCAGGGTTTTGAGCTGTAGAAGTAAAACCATTAGGACCAGCCCAAGCGTAAGTCACAGCACCAGTGCTGCTAGTTGCAGCGCCGGTCAATGTCAGATTAGCACCGCTGCACAATGTATTAGGAGTTGCAGAAGCAGATACTGCACTTGGAACGTTGTTTATAGTTACCGCTGTTGTAGTAGCAGTAGTTGAACCGCAAGCGTTGGTAGCAGTAAGTGTGTAGATGCCTGCACTTGCCGTGGTTACAGCAAAAGCTGCTGGGTTTTGTGAAGTAGAGGTAAACCCGTT
>JAIXSZ010000016.1 GCA_027484425.1 Sphingobacteriales bacterium | reverse complement strand
CCATCCTTGATAGGTGGACCTACAGCTGTATGCCCTGGTCTGACAGCGATACAAACGAATGAAAATCCACTAGGTGTATGGACGAGTGCAAATCCATCAATACTAAATATCAATAGTGGTAATGGTACTGCAACAGGCGTAACAGCCGGTACTACCACCGTAACCTATACACTACCTACAGGTTGCTATAGAAGCAAATCTGTGACTGTACACCCAGCAGTAGCAGCAGTAAGCGGCGCTACCGCAGTATGTGCAGACGGTACCACTACACTGACTAACACTAGCACAGGTGGTGTATGGATAAGCGGTAACACACCAGTAGCTACAATAGATCCGATAAGCGGAGTACTGAACGGTGTATCAGCAGGCGTAGCGATAGTAACTTACACACTTCCTACGGGCTGTATAGCTACTCAAACAATGGTAGTAAACACACTACCAGCAGCTATAACAGGTGCCACAGCAGTATGTGCAGGCGGCACAGCCATGGTAAGCAACACCACAGCAGGTGGTAGCTGGAGCAGTAGCGACAATACGATAGCTACAGTAGATGGTACTGGAACTATGAGCGGCGTAACTGCAGGCAGTACCACTATAAGATATGAACTACCTACAGGTTGCAGCAGTAGCCGTACGATAGTAGTAAATGCGTTGCCAAATGTAGATACAGTAACTGGTGGTGGAAGCTATTGTGCAGGAGGAGCGGGTGTAGCAGTAGGGCTCAGCAACAGTCAGATAGGTACGACGTATACACTGACCCATGGCACCAGCACCGTAGTAAGCCTAACAGGTACAGGAGCTGCACTTAGCTTTGGTGCACAGACGCTGGCAGGTGTATACGAAGTAACAGCAGTAACAGCAGCAGGCTGTGGCACAGACATGACCGGCAGCGCAACAGTAGCAATCACTCCGCTGATAACACCATCAGTGAGCGTGAGTTCATCGCTGGGCAACCGATTGTGTGCAGGCACCTCAACCACCTTCACAGCAACAGGCACCAATGGCGGCACCACTCCTACGTATTCATGGACAGTGAACGGCACAGCGGTAGCTACTACAGCTAGCTATGCGTTTGTACCAGCCAATGGAGATGAGGTGAAGGTAACCTACACCAGCAGCGCAGCATGTGCATCGCCAGCAAGTGTATCAGGCATCATAACAATGACGGTGGTAGAGAACCTAACACCATCGGTGAACATCACAGTATCGCCTAATGATACAGTATGTCAGGGTAGCACAGTAACGTTTAGCGCAACGGCTACAAATGGCGGAGCTACACCAGCCTATAGCTGGATAGTGGGCGGAGCATTAGTGCCAGCAGCAACGAGCAACAGCTATAGCTACATGCCTACAAACGGCCAGACAGTGATATGCAAGCTAAACAGCAGCTATGAGTGTGCACTAGCCAATGATGTGAATAGCAACACTATAACCATGCGTGTAGAAGACCTGTATATCCCAGAGGTGACGATTACAGCCAACCCAGGAACAGTGATAACTGAAGGTACGGAAGTGACGTTTACTACTACGGTAGCTAATGCAGGCCCAGCACCAAGGTATCAGTGGCTGATAAATGGCGAAGAAGTAGCAGGAGCTACGTTATCAAACTTCAGCTACAACAACTTTGCAGATGGCGACTCGCTGACATGTATCGTAACTGGTACTGGGGCGTGTGGTTTATCTACTATCAACAGTGTGGTAATGAAAGTAACCCCCACGAATGGTATAAGCAGCACAGGCACAATGGGTGGCGACATCAGACTGATACCTAACCCTAACACAGGCAAGTTTGTGCTGAGTGGCACAGTGGGTATCAATAGCAATGCACCTATGAATGTAGAGGTTACAAACATGCTGGGTCAGGTGGTGTATAGCAGTGCAGTAACGGCAAAAGGCGGCGTGATAAACGAGCGTATAGAGCTGAACAACACACTGGCAAATGGTATGTACTTACTGAACCTAAGCAATGGTAGCGATCGTAAGGTGTTCCACTTTGTAGTGAAACAATAAGAGTAATAACAATTAAGAGTAATAATGATGAGGGCTGCCAATTGGCAGCCCTCAGTTGTGTTGTGTAGCATCAATAAAATGGATTCGTTTATTGACCACCAAATGTTGAAAGTTATTTATATCAACGAGTCTTCGTTTTCCTTTAGCCTCTGCACATAACTAACCGCGTTAAGAATCATATCGCTGGTTATAAAAATCAAGCTGCCATTGGGTGCATTTTTAAATGCATAGTCGACAGCTTCATTTTCTTTTTCAATAATTGTTATTTTTTTTGAGGGGTCGATATTATGAATACCCTTTACAACCAAGTCAATAATTTCCTGTCCGGGACGTCCCCTTAACGAAACATCCTGACGGATAATCAACTCGTCGAATATAGAAGCAGCCTCCTCTGCAAGATGAATAATATCTTCGTCTCGCCTATCCCCTGTACCTGCAATAATGGCAATCTTAACTGTAGCTTCAAAACTCTGCACTAAGTTACTAATGGCCTTCATGCCATGTGGATTATGCGCAAAATCTACAATGACTGAAAAATTACGGAATTGGAAAATATTCATGCGTCCTGGTGTGAGGGCCACGGATGGCTTAAAATTCCTCAATGCGATTCTGATATCCTCTATATTTATACCAAAAAGAAAAGACGCTAAAGTGGCAGCCATTGCATTAGAAACATTGAAATTTGCCTTACCGTTGAACGTGATTGGGATATTAGAGAACGCCTCGACTGAAATCTTTTCAGCTCCGCAAATAATAGTTAAACAACCGTTTTCTGGAACAATAGCTATACCACCATTAGCGCAGTGAGCTATTATTCTTTTGTTATCAGGGAAGTGGGAGAAATAGGCCAATTTGCAACTCAGCTTTTCATGAATAGCGAATACCAAATCGTCGTCGGCATTGAGTACTGCATACCCTTCTTGCTTCACCGCCAGAGCAACCTTTGCTTTTATATCAGCTAATTGCTGCAGTGTATTAATACCTTTTAGGTCAAGGTGATCTTCTGCTACGTTAGTGATGATAGCTACATCACAATGGTTAAATGCCAAGCCTGAACGTAAAATACCGCCGCGGGCACATTCGAGTACTGCAAAATTTATATTATCATTACTCAACAGTGTAGCAGCCGAAATAGGACCACTACAGTCGCCTTTTTCAGTCAAATTACCATCTACATAAATGCCATCGCTGCAAGTGAACCCAACTTTGTATCCGGCTTGCTTAGCTATGAAAGCAGTCAGTCGGGTAGTAGTAGTTTTACCGTTTGTTCCTGTTACCGCTATAATAGGCAAGTGGGGGGCAGTGTCTGTAATAATGTTGTTGATCTGATGTTCGTTTGTAATTACAATTTGTTCATTACTAAGGTTTTCGCCCATTTTTTTATTAGAATTAATACGTCCAAAGTACAGAGAAAAATTTCCTTCACATCGGTTCTAAAAGAATATTGTGTTAATTTTTGATTTTGGCCAATTTGTTTAAAATTTATTGCAGCACATTGATATTTTTTGAACGGAAAACAATTACTTCCTTAGAATTATCTTTTTAAAATGGGCTCCCGTTTGTTTGATGAAGACGAAGTAAAAAAGAGAACTATTGGCGGAAAAAAGTTGGCAACTAAACACAAAAAAACTGCTCACAACCCTGAATGTACAAGAGCTGATGCGAGGGCAGCTGCTAGCAATGCTAGGTCTATTGCTGGGTGCAAACCAATATAATGATGATAATATGAAGGATGAACAACTGTAAATAGATAACAGTCACGAGACGTTACAATGTATATGCAATGCGTAAGGCAAGCAACAGATTGGGTACAAAATACTCCCCTTCGTTGGTGGCAGCGTAATATACATTAGGGTGTCTTGGGGGTATCATTTTATCGTTGGGGTTAATGCGACCACTGTGTGTAACATCTCGGTACTTCACACCTAGTCCGGCGGAAATGTCGATCAAAAACCTATGGATGGGAACCACTAAACCAGCACACGCATTGACAGAATAAGTTCGTTTGGTAACTGTAAACGAATCATCGTAACCGTAGTATTGACTGGCACCCGGTATATTGTATAAACCGGTATCTGCAAAACCACCAACACTATTGATGTTCATAGTATTATATATAAAACTAATGGAAGGGTAAAACCAAAAACTTAGACTTTGAATAGGGACAATATATTTCTGTTCTGCTATGAGGCGATAACCGCTGTATGCTTGGTAAGGTGCCAGATTGAAAGGATTGCAGAGATAAGCCGCAGCAACATGGGTAGCAAAACGATTGCCAATGCGGCGTTCATAACCGAATTCGATACCGGGGTTAACTAGGCCCAATGCTTTAAGTGGATGAAACTTGAGCTGGTGTTTGGGGTACACCATAACGCTGTCTTGCGCATGCAAAGTACAGGAGAGTACTAGGAAAGCTACAAAACAGAGGTGATTAAAGATGGGGCGCATGTATAGACTTATAAAAAGTAAAACCAAATATTTACAGTAACAACTGTATCAAAAATAGAAAAATAGGAGCAAGAATGGATAGATAGCACAGCCCACTGTACGATGGCAAGTGGGCTGTGAGCAATATGATTACTAATAATGCTGTGTTTATTCGGCAGGTGTTGCCAGTGGGTCAGGGCCATATTTGTTGTCGCCGGTATCGCCACGCTTGGCCAATAATACTATTATCCAAGTACCAAGGGAGAGGATAAATATAACTAGTAATACAGTGTACATAATAAAGTTGCCTGTCAGCAACATACTAGGATCTATGTCGCCTGCCTTTAAAGATTCGAGGTCGCCAGTGCCATTGCCTATAAGAGTCATGACCAAATAAACAATGTAGGCTATAACTGCGACTATAGCTGCAAAGGAAGTCCAGAAATAGAACCAACCACTTTTGCCAATATCATGCAGACGACGAATTGTGATGGTGATACCAGGCACAAAAAGCACTAGAGAGTAGAGTGTGGATAGATAGCCACCATCTATGGGTTTAGCATCGGAGTAATTGGTACCTAAGAGTGCATCGAGTAAGCGCGCTCCAAAGGAGAATAAAATATTAAAAAGGACAAACATCCAAAACTCCTGACGGTGTGAACGACCAGAGATTACGGTATATTTTTTGAAAGCGAGTAAATACCATTTCATAAGTAAGAAAATTGATTTTGTGTGAGTAGAAAATTAATGTGTAGATGAATATTGGTAATGTAAGGTAAGTAATGTTTATAACATTTGTTAGGGTTGACGAAAATAAAGCTGCTCGGTATTAATTGGTAATTAGAATATAAAAAGTAAACGGGTGGGTACTAGTATATTGTTATAATAATTCGTTAAGCCCTGAAAGGTGAAAGTATTAGTGTTATTTTTACAGCAAAAAAATACTTCAACATGAAAATTGTAAAGCGGATATTTATTACCATTGGCGTATTGATAGTACTACTGCTAGCTACGGCTGTTATCATTCCGGTGTTCTTTAAGGATAAAATAATGGCGGTAGTAAAAAAACAGCTAAATGAGCAACTGAATGCCAAAACAGACTTTAAGGATGTAGATATATCTGTACTGCGCAGTTTCCCAAGGCTATCTGTAAGCATCACTGAGCTCAGTGTGGTGGGTGTAGAAACCTTTAAAAACGACACACTTATAAGTGCGAAGAGCATAGATGTGGCGCTTGACCTGATGAAGGCCATCAATGGAAAATATGATATCCTGAATATAGGTGTAATAAGCCCACGTATACACGCCATAGTAGAGGCAGACGGAAAGGCTAACTGGGATATAACCAAACCTACACCTGCAACGCCTGAAACAACTGAAGAAAGTGCTCCATTTGCTTTAAAGCTGCGTAAGTATGCTATAGAAAACGGCTATATAGAGTACAACGATAAGCAAGGCAAGATGCATGCCATCATACAAAATCTGGTGCACACAGGGGTGGGTGACTTTAGCAGTGACTTGTTTACGCTGGCTACTAAGACCACTGCAGATGCAATAACTTTTATAAATGGTGGGGTACCCTACCTGAGCAAGGTGAAAACTACCGTGGATCTAGACCTGGAAATAGACAACAAAAACAGCAAATACAGCTTCAATACTGACAAAATTCAACTGAACGGACTAAAACTGTATACGAAGGGTTTTGTGCAGATGCCCGATACAAGCAATATGATAATGGATGTGCAATTTGGCACCCCGTCTAACGACTTTAAAGACATCCTATCGCTTATACCAGGTATATACACTGCTGACTTTAAGGATATAAAAACTACAGGCAAACTGGCACTGAGCGGATATGTGAAAGGCAAATACAATGCTACACAAATGCCTGCCTTTATGGTGAACCTGGGCATAGATAATGCATCATTTCAGTATCCGGCATTGCCACAAAAAGTATCGGACATTCAGGTGAAACTGGTAGTGACCAACCCTGATGGTGTAACAGACCATACAATAGTGAACCTGGAAAAATGCCATTTAGTGCTGGGTCAGGAGCCTTTTGACCTAAGGCTACTGCTAAAAAATCCTATGACCGCACAGTGGGTAGATGCAGCTGCAAAAGGACACATAGACCTAGGAAGAATGGGACAGTTTGTGACACTAGAAGCTGGCACCAAACTGACGGGTGACATACGTGCAGATGTGGCGGTGAAGGGACCAATGGCTGAGGCACAGAAAAAACAGTTTGACAATATAGATGCTGCAGGTACTATCAACATCAATAACCTGACCTATGCATCAAAAGACTATCCGGATGGTGTGAGCATCAACAGCTTGCTGATGACCTTTACCCCTAAAAATGTAACAGTAGCTAATCTGCGTGGTGCGTACATGCAAACCAACTTTAGCGGGAACGGTAGTGTAGACAACCTGCTGGGCTACGCTATGAGCGACGAGCCACTGGTAGGTAGCTTTACACTGGTAGCAGATAAGGTAGATGTAAACAAATTTATGGGTACCCCTACTACACCCGAAACCACTGCTGCTGCACCTGCAACAGACCCGTTTGTGGTGCCTGCCAACCTAGACCTGCAACTAAACACAACTATAGGTACTGTGAAATATGACGACATAGTACTAACGAGTGTGGGCGGTAGTATGGCCGTAAGAAATGAAAGCCTAATACTAAAAGACATAATGGGTAAGGCATTTGACGGAACACTGAAAATGAATGGTAGCTACTCGACTAAAAATGACAAGAAAAACCCTGACATATCGTTTGAATACAATGTGGTGAATGTAGATATTCAAAAGACCTGCAAAGCGCTGCCAAGTGTGGAAAAAATGATGCCAGCTGCTAAGTATATGTCGGGGAAGGTGACCACCAACCTGAATGTGGCTGGCAAACTAGGACCAGACATGACCCCCTCGATGAACACACTGACCGGTAAGGGCGACCTGATGCTATTAAACGCACTGCTGAGTAATTTTCCGGTAACAGAACAACTTGCCGAGAAGTTGAAACTGACTCAGTTTAGAAGTATACCGATAAAAGATATGAAGTTGTTCTTTGAATTTGTGAATGGCAGGGTGAATGTGCAGCCATACAAAATGAAAATAGGCAACGACATAGAAGCAGAGATAGCAGGTAGTCATGGGTTTGACCAGACACTGAAGTATGGCGCTAATATAGTGGTGCCACGGGCGCTGCTGGGTAGTGCAGGCAATGCTATGGTGAATAACCTGGTGAGTCAAGCAGCAGGAAAAGGTATACCAATAACACTGGGTGATAAAGTAAACTTTGCTGTGAACATAACAGGTACTACCACTAACCCCAAAGTAGAAACTGACCTGAAAAATGCTGCCAACAATGCGGTGAACAACATAAAAGAAGAAATTAAAAAAGAGGTAGAAAAGAAAATAGAAGAAGTGAAAACACAAGTTAAAGATACTGTGAAAGCAGTAAAAGCACAGGTAGTGAATCAGGCCAAAGAAGAGATAAAAAAACAACTGACTGGTGATGGCAAATCGGCGGAACAACTGGCTAAGGAAGCAGAGCAAAAAGCGAAAGATGTAGAAAACAAAGCAAAAGAGGGACTGAAAGGACTATTTAAGAAAAAATAATAGATAGTCAGCTTAACGAGGAGCAGGTTTGCAAAAGCAGGCCTGCTCTTTTTTTATCAGAAGCTTAAAGTATTGAATATCAAGGCCTTATTAATAGGAGACGAGGTAGACATTACACAACACAGCTAACTGGCAAAAAGAATACTAAAGAGCAGATAACAGGATATACTAAAAGTGAAAGAAAAACTACTTAATTTTCAATTGCAAATTGGCTAGTGAGCGGGTAGCACACTCTGGGCAAGTAGCTCTTATATCAGTAAACTCAGCGATGGACCCTTCTGGGGCTTCGTTGATATCTTTGAGAACAGTGTTGGGCAGAAAGAACCCTGATACCTGAATGCTGGCAGTAGGTTTGGGTGACTTGATATGGAAGGTATACTGAGTGATTTTGTAAGGATAGCTGTAAAGAGAACCTGGAAAAACGGCTATTAACTTGGTTTGGGTGATGATATTCTTTTTATAAGATTCAGGTCGAGTAATATTACCCAATTGGGCTACTGGCGCAGGAATACTATCGGATTGAAAACTGAGGGTTTTTATCGTCTTTTTTGTTTTGTTATTAACCACTGCCAGCCTCATTTGTTTGTCTTTTATAGGATAGGGCATCGCAAGTACTGTAATTGTATCTCCAATAACCTCAGGATTGCCTATACGCAGACTTTTATCAAGGCTTTTGAGCGAGTAGTCGGTAGGTTTAAGCCCCTGACAGTAAACCTGAATGGTATTATTGCTACCAGTAAATAGCAGCAATGTATCTTTTCGCGAGCACCATTTATTCCATGCATACACACTATCCGTTTTGGCATGCAAACAAACAGAAAGGAAGGCAAACAGAAAGGTTAGAATTGATTTTATCATACTTAACTGTTGTTGGTTAGACGCAGCAAACAGCACAAGGCTACAAAACGAAAAAACAGACTTAGCGAAAATAGGAATTTCTGATAAAAGGATAGGTTGTATGTGTGTTAAAAAAAAGTCCCTGCACCGTTATACTGATGCAGGGACAAAAGAAAAAGGTTAAGAAATTAGATTAGAAGCCTTTTTTGGCTACACCATCTTCTATAGCTTTAAGTGCCTTTACTTCGTTCATAATGGCAGCCATTTTATTTCCTTTGCCATCATGACCAGCAGCCATGTAGCCACCACGTGCAGTACGTGTGATAACGGCATCGTGCATGGGAACGTCTTTCTCCTTAGTTTTCAGGCAGTATGCTTTAATCATTTTTGAAGTGTCCATTTTTATTGTTTTTTGCGTGTTAATGAATGTAAAGAAACATGATTACTGCACAATTTACTAATTTTTTTTCGGGAAAAAGACAGACAAATACTAAAAATCACAAAAATGAATGAAGTAATTTGTGGCTCTAATGGCTATTACCTTCGTTTATATTAAAATAAAAGTGTGCGGTATAGAGAAAAAAATATGGTGTCAGGTGAAACTGACACCATACAAATGATATGTAATTGTAACAGAAGTTAGAAATAAGCAACTGCTACACGATTCTTATTGCTTACCTTGCTGCTGACGATATACGTCGTACCCTGGGTCTTCAATGCTGGTGTAAACTATGCACCAGTGACCTAACAAGCACAATGCCCAAGCAGCTACTGTCCATGCATGCCAAGGGTAAGCCCAACCTTTAACTCCTTTGTCATAAAACATAAAAGAAAGAATGGTAGCTATGGTAAACACCACGCAGTGCATTAAAAACATTGATTTTTGCTTTGCGGTTGGTTTTATCTTCTTTGGCATTTTTCACAATTTTATATGGTGCAAAGATAACGGGGAGATATGATAATTTCAAGAAAAGGAAAACAGATATTGGTATTTTTTTCGGGAAATGTGGCTAAGGGTTGTGTTTGATAGAGATACTTTATATTTACGGCAGAATACTGGTAAAAACTGCATTAATAATGCGGTTTTTACATTAGGCAAAAATAGAAACTATGAAATTGAAGTCACATAAGATTTTCCGGAAACTAAGGTATATTATAAACAGTGTAGTAGCAGTAATGGCTTTGATGCTATGGAGTGCAAAAGAATGTACGGCGCAATATGACTATGACTATTTGTCGTATGATGAGTTTTATCAGGGATTAGCACCTTATGGCCAGTGGATAGAAGACCCTACTTATGGATATGTATGGTCACCAGGGGTGGATGATGGATTTAGACCGTATTACACGAACGGGCATTGGGTAATGACAGAATATGGCAACACATGGGTATCAGACTATACATGGGGTTGGGCATGTTTTCACTATGGTAGATGGACATATGACCCCTACTACGGCTGGCTGTGGATACCGGGTAATTACTGGGGACCTGCATGGGTTAGCTGGAGATACGGAGACGGTTTTTATGGATGGTCACCTTTGGGACCAGACTACCAGACAACGATGGCGTTAACCGACTATAATACCCCCAACGACTGGTGGGTGTTTATACCCACCCAATACCTATACACCGGCAAATATTACCAATACTGGTACGGTCCACGTGGAAACAATAAAATCATAAGCAACACCACCATCATAAATAATACTTTTAGAGACAAAAATGTGACATTCATTACAGGACCACATGTAGCACAAGTGAAACAAGTAACGGGTAATAATGTGCAGATACTAAAGGTAAGAAATTCGAAAAATGTGAACACTAGGGTACACAATGATGTGGTAAGAATGTACAGACCATCGGAAATAAGACCTGCTGCACCAATAGGAGGACAAGCACCACCACCACCAGATGTTATGGTGGCACCCAGAAAATTACAGACACCTCAATCTGTAAGTGACAATCCTGATCGTACACCACCATTCAGAGCAACTATAAATGCCCGAAATGCAGAAAGAACGCCCATACCAGGAACTGATATTAACAAGGTAGCTGAACCAACCAGGACACCTGAAAGAACCGACAACAACCCATATGAATGGGATGTGAATAGACCAGTGAAACAAGAGAATGTACGCCCTGCTACCCCACCCAGAAATACTAATCCTGCTCCGGGTCCGGCACCTGTAAGAACATCAACACCGCCTGTACGCCCTCAGCCACAAGCACCGAAAGAGCCTGCACCAACCAGACAACAGCCTGCACCAGGTAATAGTAGCCCTAATCGTAGGTAGCAAACAACCAGTTGTGGTGAAGGCATACAATGAGGTCTAACCTGCAAATGGAAAAATTATTAAAAGCTATGTAGCAAGTTTTTAACTAGATGGTGCGAAGTAATAATGTATTTTTGAAGGGTCAATGACTATTCGTATTTATACCAACATACTGCTGATAGTAAGTTGCATAGCAGCAGGATGTGCCAATATATCCACACCATCGGGAGGGAAGCGGGATGTAACTCCGCCCAAACTACTATTGTCCGAACCTGGCGACTCGCTAAAAAATACCAGAGTTACTAGATTGGTATTGCGGTTTGATGAGTATGTGACGCTAGGCGATGTGCAAAAAGAGGTAACTATCTCTCCTATTTTGAGCGTGCCCCCTACAGTATCAAGCCTCAACAAGCATATAACGGTAAAAATAGCTGATTCATTGCTTGAGGCAAATACCACCTACAGAATCTCATTTGGTAAAGCCATAAGAGACATGCATGAAGGTAACGCAATGGGGGGTTACACTTACATATTCAGCACAGGCGCATACTTTGACTCGTTGAAACTACAAGGCACAATAAAAGACGCCGCAACTGGCAAACCAGACACTACAAGCATTGTGGTATTGTATAATGCCACCGAAAATGATAGCGTTGTAGTAAAGAAAAAACCAAGATATGTGTCAAAGCCTGATGCATCTGGTACGTTCAGATTTGCAGGTTTACCTGGAAGATCTTTTAAGATATTTGCCATCAGAGATGAAAACAGTAATCAGACATACGATGGAGGCAATGAATTGATAGCATTTTCAGACCAAACAGTATCTACAACAGACACCAATATGACTGCAATAACCCTAAGACTATTCTCTGAAAAACCAGATACTGCACAAGCGAATAGTGAACCCAGCATTACCACAAAAAAAAGCCTCAGGAGCAAAGAAAAACTAACTACTACAGCAACAACAGACACTAATTTGGTTTTCACTGTTAACATCGATACTAGTAATATCAACAACAGAACATTTGGTGTTACAGACTCTTTTAAATTTAGCTTCAATAGAAATGTGAGCATTAATGCAGATTCTATAAACCTTGGCTATGACAGTGTAGGAAAGGCTACCTATATACCATTGCAAACCACAACAGATGCAGGTAAACCTAGGCTGGCAATAGTAAAAGCCAAGCTCAGAGACAATACAGTGTATACATTAACAATGAAAAAGGGATTTGCAAAAGATACTGCTGGCAAAAGCAGTATAGCTGGTGTTTATAGGTTCAGAACAATGAATAATGATGACTATGGTAAAATAATCTTGAACCTACCATCGAAATACCTGAATAAGCAGTCATCAACAGATACAAACAAAGCTGACTATTTGCTGCTGATAAAATCAGACAACGATACATTGAGTATGAGGAGAATAGTAGACACAACGGTAATATTATCAAGATTAAGACCTGCAACATATTCATTTTGTATTATTGTGGATAAGAACAAAAACGGCAAATGGGATACTGGTGACCTATATCAGAAAAAACAGCCAGAAATTGTGATTCCAGCAGATGAAAATATCCTATTGAAGGCTAAATGGGAACACACTATAGACTTTGAGCATCCTGTGAAACAAAAGGATAAAAAACCAAGTATAAAAGGCAATAAATAAAATCAACTAAACACACTATATGAAGCATAAAATACTATTGATTCTGCTACTATCTGCGGTAAGTGCCACAGGACAAAAGCGAATGACACCAGAAAAACTTTGGAGTCTGCACCGCGTGAGTGGCAACAGTGTGAGCGCCGACGGCAAACACTTGTACTATAGTACAAAAACAGTGAATTGGAAAACAGAAAAAAGTACGGGTCACCAATATAGATTGAACCTAGAAGATGGCACTAGAGACGAGTGGACTGCAGAAGGCAAAACAATAGTGCAACGCTATCCTAATGCATGGTATGCGTACACTGACAACTATCTGTATAAAAGTGCAGACAATGGGAACACATGGACTGAGATTTACAACGGACTACTAGGAGCAGAAAACGTATGGGTGTCGCCAGACGGCAAATATGTGGCTTACTCTAAAGATGTAATGATAAAACCAATGAATGGCACAGACATCTATGCCGACCTACCCAACACAACGGCTAAAGTATATACTGACCTTAACTATAGGCACTGGGACACGTGGGAAGATGGGAAGTTTTCGCATGTATTTGTGGTAAACCTTAAAGATGGCACTACAAAAGACATAATGGAAGATGAACCATATGACTGTCCGCAGAAGCCTTTTGGTGGAACAGAAGACCTTACCTGGGCACCAGATAGTAAAGGATTTGTGTATGTGTGCAAGAAAAAATATGGTAAAGAATATGCATTGAGTACTAATACCGATGTTTATTACTATAGTTTGAGTACTGGAAAATCAGCGAACTGGACAGAAGGCAGAATGGGATATGATACCCAGCCATTGTATAGCAATGATGGCAAAAGACTAGCTTGGCTAAGCATGTCGAGAGATGGATTTGAAGCAGACAAGAATGACATTGTAATAATGGAGGTAGCAACCAAAAAAGTGATGAACCTTACATCAAAGTGGGATGGCACAGTGGATGGTTTTGTATGGAATGCAGCAGGCGACAGAATATATTTCAATGCGCCGTATGAAGGTACAGTGCAGCTGTTTGATGTGGAAATACCCAGAAGTGACAAAGACAAAGTAAACGTAAATAATTTAACCAAGGGCAAGTATGATATAAATGGAATAGTGGGCATAGCAGGAAGTGAAATAATAGTATCGAGATGCGATATGAATCATACTAGCGAACTATTTGCTGTGAAGCCAAAATATGGAGATATGCGCCAGTTGACTCATGAAAATGATGCTATGTATGCTGAAATAGAAATGAGTAAAACGGAGCTAAAAACAATACCAACACCTGATGGTGGCACACTACGCACATGGGTAATTTATCCGCCGGATTTTGACCCAAATAAAAAATACCCTACCCTACTCTACTGTCAGGGAGGTCCACAATCTGCATTATCGCAGTTTTACAGTATTCGTTGGAATTTTCAGCTAATGGCTGCACAAGGGTATATCATAGTAGCACCAAACAGAAGAGGGATGCCAGGATGGGGAGTGCAGTGGAATGAAGCCATAAGCAGAGACTGGGGCGGCTTACCTATGCAAGACTACTTAACAGCAATAGACGAGATATCTAAAGCACCCTATGTAGACAAATCGAGGCTGGGGTGTGTAGGCGCAAGCTATGGCGGATACAGTGTGTTTATGCTAGCTGGTATGCACAATAATCGCTTTAAGTCCTTCATTGCACATGATGGGCTATTTGATTTGAAAAGCTGGTATGGCACAACAGAAGAATTATGGTTTGCTAACTGGGACATAGGCGGACCTTACTGGAAGCAACCTATACCACCAAGCTATGAAAAGTTTAATCCAAGCAACTTTGTAAATAAATGGAATACACCCATCATGATTATACAAGGAGGATTGGACTTCAGGGTACCAATAGAGCAAGGACTAGAAGCATTTCAGGCTGCTAGACTGCACAATATAAAATCGAAATTATTATATCTACCTAACGAGAACCATTGGGTACTACACCCCCAAAATGGTATAGCTTGGCAAAGAGAGTTCTTTAAATGGCTGGATGAAACTCTGAAATAAGCAGAAAAATGGAATCTACTCGACATAAAAAAGCCCCGAATATCGGGGCTTTTTTATGTCGAGTAGATTAAGCTAGATTAGTTGCTTGATTCTTCCGAATTCACTAATTCATTTACAAACTTAGCAACAGCAGCAATACGTGCGTGGTTAAGTGCATAGTGAATGAATTTTCCGTCACGCTCAGTTATAACTATGTTTGCACGGCGAAGGATTGCAAGATGCTGAGAAGCTACAGATTGCTCAAGACGCAATTTCACATAAATATCAGTAACATTCATGCGTTTGTTTTCTTCAAGCAATTTTACGATCTGCTGACGTAGCTTGTGGTTGATGGCCCTTAAAGTCATAGCTGCGTTTTTTACAGCTACGTAGTCTAACTTGATTTGTTCGTTCGAACCTTTGATTACCAGAGTGTTTGCTGATACCGTCGTTTCCATTAATTTAAATTTACAATGTTAATTGATTAAAAAAGCTGCTTTCATATACACAAATGATATAGCCATTTGGAATATTCTGCAAACATACGTATTTAAAGCGATATGATGGTAGTATTATTTACTAAAAAAGTTAACATTGAGTTAAAGTGTGGATATTTTTTCATTTAAAAAGTACATAACTAATTGATTTACAGCTTATTATGCGTGTAAACTTGTTTCAAATACAGTGGAACCGAAGCAGCAAGATTAGCAAAATCTTTACTAATATATGACGCAAAAGCACAGTCGGACCAAAATTGAAAGTCAATTGTAATATCTTCTTTGAAGTCGATAAAATTAACTTTTAGTTTATAAAAAATATCCGAAGGGGCATCAGATATGATATGTAAATTTTCTTTGTTAGACAAAACATTTGTCAACTCTTGTTCTGGTATATGAGTAGGCGCCAGCAAACAATTGCGTAAGGAATCGTAAACAGATAAGAAATATTCCTTTTCTCTTGCGACAAAAATTGCCGCTATTGTGTACGGTGATTCGGCTGAAAAAGTAAAACTTGAAGAAAAACTCACAAGAAACAACTTACTATGTAAGATAAGCGGCAAATCTGTGGCATAACAAATACCCTTTGCTGTCGCCATTGCAATTCTAAGACCAGTATAAGAACCTGGCCCCTCACAAACTGCAATAGCAGAAAGTTGAGAGAAGGTCAGCCTTGATGCATCAAGTACCTGAACAATCATATTATTGATCACAGCGGCATGGTTTCTGGATTCGCTACCAGAAACTATGTGGAGTAACCTACCACCAAAACTTAAAGCAACAGAACAAAGATCTGAAGACGTATCTAAATGCAGAATGTAATTCATAAATAATAAGAGCAAAGGTACATATAGCACTAAGAAAGAAGAATAATATTGCGCTGTAGGTTGAACTAATATGAATAAAAGATCGAAGAGTATATTATTTCGCCGTTTCTTACATTTGCAAGTATGGAAAAGAAAATAATTTTTACGGAAAACGCACCAGCCCCAATAGGGCCATATAGCCAAGCAGTACAATATGGGAATACCCTTTACATATCGGGCCAAATACCCATGATAGCACAAACAGGAGCCATAATAACTGACGACATAAAAACAGCAACTAAACAAGTAATGGATAATCTGCAAGCCATCCTTATTGCAGCAGACGCCACATTTGATGATGTAGTAAAAACAAGCATTTTCCTCACAGACATGGGGCAATTTGCACAAGTAAATGAAGTGTACGCAACCTACTTTACCAACAACCCACCCGCAAGAGAAACAGTACAAGTATCTGGCCTGCCAAGAGGAGTAAATGTAGAAATAAGTATGATAGTAGGGAAATAAAGAAATAAAAATAAAACAAGAAAAATGACCTAACTTTGGGGACAAATGACCGGAAATGAAACGCGAAAAGAAAATAACCCCTAACTACCCTGAACCAACTACCGAACCAACCACAGTAGAAGAACCTATAATAACCTACAGCAACACAGCCATGAGGACCATAGGCCTGATGGGGATGACAGGTAAAAAAGACTATAGCACCATAAAAAATGAAAACGACCTGATAAACGTAATAAGAACCGGAGTGCCTAGACGAGTAATGGACAACTTGATGTCTATTACAGATATAAGTATGACCGAAATGGCAGCAATCATACACACGTCAGATAGGACACTACGTAGGTATACACCTAGCCAAAAACTATCGCAAGAGCAATCTGAACGAATGGTAGAACTAGCAAGACTTTATACAAGAGGAGAAGAAGTGTTTGGTAGCTTACCCGAATTCAGGCAATGGATGAACTCACAGCTAGCTACCTTTGGTAATAAAAAACCAAAAGACTATCTCGACACATCGTTGGGAATAGCTATGATAACAGACGAATTAGGACGTATACAAAATGGAATATTTGCCTGATGACAGTGTACAGGATAGGAGACTGCAACTACATTGACGACCTGTCAGGTAAAGGGGCAGCATTGTATGGAGGTAGATGGAATAGCAAAAACACCTACATGCTTTATACAGCACATAGCGCATCATTAGCATTGCTGGAAGCAGTTGTGCACATTGGCAAATTGCCTCCCCAACAATATTGCATAGCCACTATTTCTGTGCCAGATGTGCCGATACTTAAACTCAAGCCTACTGAATTGCCAACGAACTGGAACGAAAACCCTGCACCAGACATACTAAAAAGAATTGGTGATGACTTTGTAAAAAAAGGAAAACATTTGGTAATGGCCGTACCATCTGTACTTATGGATATTGAGTATAATTACCTGATAAACACATCACACCCAATGTTTAGAGAAGTAAAAATATCAGAACTTTTGCCATTAAGAATAGATGACAGAGTACTGAAAACATCAAAATAAAAAAACTCCGACTGCATGTTGCAGCCGGAGTTTTTGTTTGAGAAAATCTTGGAATACTATTTTTTTTGTTCCTTAGCCCATGCATCTTTAAGGGTAACCGTACGATTGAAAATAAGGTTATCTGGCGTGCTGAGTGTATCAACGCAAAAATAGCCCTTGCGCATAAACTGAACACTAGTGCCGGGAGTAACAAAGGCCAATGAAGGCTCGATATATACTGTATCTAACACTTGCATGGAACCGGGGTTTATGTAATCTTTGAAGTTTCCATCTTCGTTAGAAGGATCTTCAACCTTGAACAACCTATCGTACAACAAAACTTTTGCAGTGTGTGCATGCGCTGCACTTACCCAATGAATGGTCCCTTTGACAGTAAGACCACTGGTATCATTGCCGCTTTTGCTTTCGGGTAAATAGGTGCAATGCACCTCAGTAACTACTCCATTTTCATCTTTAATACATCCTTCGCACTTTACGATGTATGCGCTTTTGAGACGAACCATATTGCCAGGTGCAAGGCGGAAAAATTTTTTTGGCGCTTCCTCCATAAAGTCTTCTCTTTCAATCCAGACCTCTCGAGAAAAAGGCAACTCTCGAGTGCCTGATTCTGGGTCTTCAGGATTATTTTCAGCTGCAAACAACTCTGAGGTATTCTCGGGATAATTAGTAATAACCAACTTAACCGGATCGAGAACAGCCATAACACGGTTGGCGGATTTATTAAGCTGCTCGCGAACACAAAACTCTAATAATCCTATATCGACGATATTTTCGCGCTTGGCAATACCAATTACATCAGAAAAACGCCTAAGGGCCTCAGCCGGATAACCCCGGCGGCGCATGCCACTGATAGTTGGCATACGAGGATCGTCCCAGCCAGACACATGATTTTCATTGACCAATTGCAATAACTTACGCTTACTCATAACTGTGTAAGTAAGATTGCGACGAGCAAACTCGAACTGGCGAGATGGAAAAATACCCAGTTGCTCAATGAACCAATTATATAAAGGCCTATGGTGTATAAACTCTAATGTACAAATAGAGTGTGTGATTTCCTCGATACTGTCACTCTGCCCGTGGGCGAAGTCGTACATAGGATATATACACCATTGATTACCGGTACGATGGTGGTGTTCATGCTTGATGCGGTACATAAGCGGATCGCGGAGCAAAAGATTAGGATGCGCCATGTCTATTTTGGCACGAAGCGTTTTTTCACCATCCTTGTATTTGCCAGCTCTCATGTCTGAAAATAAAGTAAGATTCTCTTCCACGGTTCTGTTTCGAAATGGGCTATCGGAACCAGGAGTAGTGGTAGACCCTTTTGTAGCAGCTATTTGCTCGGCTGAACTGTCATCAACATAAGCGAGCCCCTTGCTAATAAGTGTGACAGCAAAATTATAGAGCGTTTCGAAATAATCGGAAGCATAAAATTCATTGTCCCATTCAAAACCGAGCCAACGAATGTCGTTTTTAATACTATCAACATACTCTGTTTCCTCCGTTACAGGGTTAGTATCGTCAAATCGAAGATTGCACTTACCATTGTATTTTTTAGCTAAACCAAAATTGAGACAAATAGACGTAGCATGCCCAATATGTAAATAACCGTTAGGCTCAGGAGGAAAACGAGTGTGAACTCTGCCACTATGCAACCCATCTTTTATATCATTTTCTATAATTTCTTCGAGGAAATTAAGTGATTTTTCTTCGCTCATTGTGTATTGATTGTATATCGTAAAACTAAGTGCAAATGTACGTATCAGTAGTGCTATTTGGTAAGCAAAAAGGGAAGCAAATTAAATTAGGTAAAAACAGTAATTTGGATGCATCAACACTACTCAATAATACAATGAAAGAACATAACCCAATAGCATTTGTGTGTCACCCGTATCATAGAGGAGGCGTAACGCGATGGATGGCAGACGCAGCAATACAATCGGCAAAAAGTGGATGTGAAGTATATTTTGTAACAGTAACACCTAGCAAACCATTTAAAAATGCAGGGGGACGAGAAACTATGCAAGAATTGCTAGCTCCGTATAAAAACACAATTAAAATTGTCAGTGAAGAAGCAGGATATGAATTTGAGTTTGGGACTGAGCGATATAGAGCAAATATATACAGCAAATTATTGCAAAATAATGTACCAGAAGGTGGTGCGGTAGTACCGTCGGATGACAGCGCCACATGGGCAGCAGTAGCTGATGTAGCCAACAAATACAAGATGATAGGCGTGCTGCATGGCGACCAAAGCTATTATTATGAAATTGCCGGTAAATATGCACAACAACTTAGTGCTGCCATATGTGTATCTGGAAGAATAAGAAAAACATTAGCCCGCCAATACCCAACTATTGATACTGGCAAAAGCTATATGATACCATGCGGAATAGTGTTACCTGAAGCAAGAAGAGACTACAATAGCAGCGGTGTAAGAAAACTAATATTCGTTGGGCGGCTAAGTGACCACGAAAAAAGAGCTTACGACCTTGTGCTAATATGTAGCGCACTAAAAGAAAAAAAGATCAGCTTCCATCTAGATATAGTAGGTAATAGCGAAGAGTCGAAGATAGAATACGGCACATTGTTTGACAAAAAAGGAGTGGGTGAGTTCATTAGCTTCCACGGGTGGCAGCCAGCCACGAAAGTGCAAGCTTTACTGAACGGAGCAGACATACTTTTGCTTACGTCAAACTCTGAAGGCATGCCACTAGTAATGATGGAAGCCTTGGCAGCTGGATGTGGGTTTCTAGGAACTAGAGTAAGCGGCATTGAAGACTTTGAGCATCATGATTATGCAGCAAAATGCCTAGCTGTATATGCGGTAGGTGATGTAACCGACGCCGTATCAAAACTTTTAGCACTGGTAAACATACCCGAAACAGAAAGAGTAACAGCAGCTAGTATGATGGCTACAAGAGAATTTGGGATGGAAGTATGCTTAAGTAGATACCAAGAGGTGATAAACAAAATAACCAACAGTAATATAAAGCCCTTAAAGCTTAATGTTAGCAGTACAGAAATTCTTAAATCGAAATTCAGGGCTACTCTTAGAAATCTGAAAATGTATGTAAAATAAAAAACCCTCGCTGGCAAAAGCGAAGGTTTGAGAGAGAAAGATTGTGTGGCATGTTACATTTTCCATTCGTCGATGTTAGTGTCTTCGTTAGTTACAGAAGAAACAGAAGTATCATTATGATTCGATAATTCAGGAGTACTATCAGCAACCACATTATGGTGATTGTTTTCATCATTCTCCTGATCATGATTGAATGCATCAAAATCGAAATTTGGCATTAAATCAGTTTTTACATAATTGATGGTATCTGTGAGACCAGCAAGAAATTTATTGAAATCTTCTTTATATAGAAACATTTTGTGACGATCGTAACCATTATCATCGAAACGCTTTTTACTTTCAGTGATAGTTATAAAATAATCATTACCACGAGTGGCTCTTACGTCGAAGAAGTAGGTTCTTCTTTTACCTGCTTTTATACGTTTGCTGTATAAGCTTTCGTTACGGCTATCGTTTCTGTTTTCGTCAAAATTCTTATTATCGTACGTCACAATGCTATGTTTAAGTGATGAATCGGACACAAATTTAGCTAAACGAATGAAGTATCCAAATTATTCTGAATTCTGATAAAGCGTCGGGGCGCATTATTTAGCCAATTATGTACATTTTAGTGAGTTGCCAAACGTTAATGAATTGAGAATAAAATTCTAGAAAAACCTGAATGTCGTGCTATAATAATAAAATTAAACCTTCATTAGAAAAGCATTAATACTGAAGCGCAGAATAGGTTTTCCTTTGTTGGATAACAGAATATCTACCATCTTCACTTATATTTGTTGTTATGAAAGTAGTCATATTTGCAGGCGGCAGAGGCACCCGAATATCGGAAGAGTCGTCACTGCGACCCAAACCCATGATAGAAATAGGTGGCAAACCCATACTTTGGCACATAATGAAGATATATGCTGCCTATGGCCATACTGAGTTTATAATTTGTCTTGGATATAAGGCACATATAATAAAGGAGTATTTTGCCAATTACTTTCTGCACAATGCAGATATAACCGTAGATCTTTCTAATAACTCACTAGAAGTGCACCGTAACTCTGCAGAGCCTTTTAAGATCTCACTTATAGATACCGGGCTAGACACAATGACAGCGGGCAGGCTAAAGAGAGTTTTACCCTATGTAGGTAATGAGCCCTTTTTGCTCACTTATGGCGACGGAGTAAGTGACGTGAATATAGACGAACTCATAACATTTCATAAGAATAGTGGAAAAGTGTGCACCATGACTGCTATACAAGCTACTAGCAGATTTGGGGTGATAAAAATGGAAGAAAATGGCACAATTAACAGTTTTGAAGAAAAACCAGAAGACTCTGGGACATGGATAAACGGTGGTTTCTTTGTCGTGGAGCCGACTATTGCCCAATATCTGCATGAAGATGCTGACGATGTAATGTGGGAGCGACAACCTATGAACGACCTAGCAGCTGATACCCAAATATCCGCTTACAAACATCATGGCTTTTGGAAATGTATGGATACACTACGCGACAAAGAAGAACTGGAGCAAATGTGGCAAACCGAACCTCTATGGAAAAAGTGGTAACAGAAGCATATTTACGTAAAGCATACAGCGGCAAGCGAGTTTTTCTGACCGGACATACTGGCTTCAAAGGCTCTTGGATGCTGCAAGTCCTACATTGGCTAGGGGCTAATGTAAAGGGGTATTCGCTGGCTCCTGAAAAAGATATTGACCTATATAATCAGATTTCAGGAGATAAATTATGCTACAGTTCGGTGATAGCAGATATTTGCGATAAACAAAAACTGCAAACAGAGCTTGTAAGGTATGAACCAGATTTTGTATTTCACTTTGCCGCACAACCACTAGTTCGCAGAGGTTATGATATGCCATCATACACCTTTATGGTAAATGCCCAAGGCACAGCACATGTACTTGATGCCATGCGCAATTTACCCACTGCCACAGCTGGCATAATGATAACCACCGACAAGGTATATGACAATCCTGAAAGAGGATTACCATTTTCTGAAGATGACAAACTTGGCGGATATGATCCTTACTCAGCTAGTAAAGCAGCTGCTGAAATAGTGATTGATTCATACAGACGGTCATTTTTTAACCCCGACGCCTATACACAACATAAAAAATCGATAGCCGCAGCACGTGCTGGAAATGTGATAGGCGGTGGCGACTACTCTGACGACAGGATAGTAGCAGACATAGTAAAAGCAATAAACCATGGCGACACAGTAGGGCTGCGCAACCCTGCATCAGTGCGCCCATGGCAACACGTGCTGGAACCGCTAGGAGCTTACCTGCTGCTAGGTGCGAAAATGATGGAACAGCCAACCCTACACAGCACAGCTTACAACTTTGGACCAGACCCTAATGATATGCTGACTGTGGAAGACCTGACCAAAATATTTATAGCACAATATGGCACAGGAGCCTACAAAGACCTAACCAATAACAATGCCCCACACGAGGCAAAATTACTGCTACTAAACAGCAATAAGGCCTTAACAAACATGGGCTGGAAAGGCATGCTGGACGGACGAACTGCGATAGAATGGACTGCTAAATGGTATGCAGATAGACACACGCCTGCACACCAAAAGTGTATGCAACAAATAGAGACTTATTTTGGGTGAACTGAGTGACTGTAGTAACACACCGACTGTGTAGCGATTTTTAATAAAAGAGTGTAATAGACCTATGCAATTTACAGAACTACCACTAGCAGGAGCATATATCATAGCACTACCCTGCCCCACAGACCTGAGAGGAAGTTTTGTGAAAACATTTCATGACAACAGCTTTAAAGATAAGGGTATAAACTTTGAGCTTAAGGAAAGCTATTATTCCATATCCCATAAGGATGTGATAAGAGGTATGCATTTTCAGTTACCTCCCCACCAACACAGCAAGGTTGTGTGGTGTCCGCAAGGGGCAATATTGGATGTGATAGTAGACTTGCGTAAAGACTCGCTCACCTTTGGCAAGTATTACGCATTAGAATTGTCTGCTACTAATAACTTAGCATATTTCATACCTGAAGGTTTTGCACACGGCTTTAAAGCACTTACTAACGATGCTATGACCTATTATCTGGTATCCTCAATGTATCACAAAGAAAGCGATACCGGTATCAGGTTTGACAGTATAGGTATGGATTGGGGGGTGACTGAGCCTATTATATCTGCCAGAGACTTATCGTTTGTGCAAATGAAAGATTTTGAAAGCCCATTTTAGCCTATACTAGTTGCAAAAATCAGAGTAAAGAATAGCATATTTGCCTCAACGAACTACCTGATCAGCGTAACATCCCCCTGATGTTCGTCTGTGCCGCCGGTAACGCATCTTCCACTGAAAAAGTAGAAATAAGTCCCCGCATCGCAAGGCCTTCCGTATTGTGTGCCATCCCAATACTTAGCAGGATCGTAAGACAAGAAAACCAATTGTCCCCATCTGTTATATATGGCTAGCTTGTAACTCCAACTATTGCCATAAGTTATCACCTTGAATGCATCATTCTTACCGTCGCCATTTGGAGTGAAAGCATTGGGATAAGAATACTGACAACAAGGTTCTATTTTACTGTATGTAATGGCTGTAGAATCAACGCAGCCAAATTCATTAACCGCCCTTACAGAAAAAGTACTAGGCGACATAAGTCGGGTGAATAATCGTCCTTCTTTGTCAGACAAGATTCTATCGGTGGGAGACCAAGTATACTCTACCCCACCAGTAGCTTGTAGATAGATAGTATCGCCTAAACAAATAGTATCCGGATTGTTGACGATAACTGTCTGAGGTAGGGGATTAACGATAACAGTAACAGGAACTTTATCAGACGTACACACTTTGTATCGTTCTTGAATATACCACGTGCTAGTGCCTGCAGTTTCGGTACCAGGGAAAGGAGCGGAAGCTAGCAAATTATTGGAAGCATCGTACCAGAATATTTCAGATTCTGGCGCTCTTTTTGTAACGGGTATCGGTAACTTAGGGTCGCCCTTACAATAAGTAACAGTGACTGGACTGAGTGGCAATACACCACCATCTGTGATGGTAAGTGGCGTACTTACCTGGCAAGTAGGATGAGATGACGCAATGATGGTGTAGT
This sequence comes from Sphingobacteriales bacterium, assembly GCA_027484425.1. Taxonomy (GTDB): domain Bacteria; phylum Bacteroidota; class Bacteroidia; order Chitinophagales; family Chitinophagaceae; genus Nemorincola. The sequence continues at coordinate 150,068 of JAIXSZ010000016.1, read as the reverse complement.
CGCCAGCAGGCAGACTATCTGTAAGTGTACCTGTAGAATCTAAAAAGGTTCTAATTGTAGTTCCACCTTGCACCACAGAAAGTGTACGTGGTAAGTAACCCAATGCTAGATTATACCTTACTGCAGCATTATATACACATTGCGTGGGTGATACCTGTGCAGCTGCTACCGTAGGGAAAGGAGTTACATTGATCGTATAAGCCACAGTTTGCCTGTTGGCAATAGGGCAATGATCATTCTTAACATCCAAAAAGAAGGTATAAATACCGGTAGTAAGGGTATCTGTATTCCAAGAAAAACGAACAGAAGGAGAAGGACTGTAATTGTTGACAACTGAAATATTAGCACCCAGTGGAACATTTTTGGGTGTAATTTCAGTAGTATCCCTATCTGGGTTAGACAAATTCACATCGAAAGTAAGTAAGGATGTCCCTACGCAAATATTGATTATATTTTTACCTGTTATAGCTCCCCCTACTACATTGGCAACATTAAGTGCAGGAGGAGTACCCTCGCAATTGTCAGCTACTATAAAAGTCATCTCGCGCTGACTGGTACCAATAAGTACACCATTTCTGTATTCGGACACCTGATTAACAATAAGTGCATTTTGAACACCTGATGGTGTGAAAGTCAATTGACCATTCAGTACACTGAATGTAAACTGGCCGGGTATTGTTCCTAGTGGAAATGCACCGCTGAATGGTGCAGCATAATTGACAGAAGGAGAGTAAAGAGGATTGGCTGGACTGGCATTGACAGCCGAAACCAAAGAGAAAGAAAGAGAATCACCGTCACTATCTATCGCGCCTTGATTGTATTGCTGATCTTCGAGCAAGCAATAAAAAGGTGTAGGGATTGTAGTATAATTAGGAGAGGAGTTGGGGGCGGTAGCATTATTGAGCGACGCCTGCAGTTGCATAATAGTACTACCACTGTTGAGCACATTGGTGATATTATTGCTTCTTCCTGCTACGCTTACACGTAATTCGCCTGAAAATATAAATCTCCAATTGGAGGAGGGTGTAGATAAAACTACATTGTTGGAATAGGTAAACTTCTTTACGCCGGGTAATGTTCCACCATTACATGCTGTACTACTCAACAATTTTGGACATACAGGCGAAACTTCTAATCCGGGAGCATCAAGATTGAGGTTCAGTGAATCAAAAAATAAGTTATTGTTGTAAATGTATATTTTGGGTACAGACGTGGGTAGAGAGTTAGAAACTGTGGAGCTACAATCGCCATACAGGGTAAGAGTGAGCCTATAGGTGTTACCAGAGATATGCTTGTAAAGCAACTCTCCACCATATATATGCGACGCGAATACTGTATTGCTACTGCACAAGCATAACAACACTAATAAAATACCACTAACAAAACATTTATACTTCATAATACCGCTCGTGTTCTTGCCATAGAGGCTAACTGCCACCACACATCCAAAGACAAAGTTCAGGTATTTATAGTACACCACAAAAAGACCATAAAATGGATGGGTGATAGAATAAAAGACGTAAAATATCCATCAGACCTTGGGTTGGGAGAAAATAAATATTTCATTATACCTGTTTGATATTTTAGAAAAAATGGCACAATGAATAGATAGGCGAGAATTGATATATCGGCATGGGATTATTACCCTATTTTTACAACAAAAATCGAAAATAGGATGAATCTCGAATTCAATAAAAATGATGATGCAATGCGCCTGGCAATAAGTGAGATGAAACGCAGGCATAACATAATAAGCATGGGTGGTGGCAAAAAGAGTATGGATAAAGCCAGAGAAAAAGGTAAAATGCCCCCACGTGAGCGTATACAATACCTGATAGACAAAGGCAGTGTGTTTACAGAAATTGGCGCCTTTACAGGATACGGCATGTATGAAGAGCATGGTGGTTGCCCAGCGGGTGGCACTGTAGCTGGCCTAGGATATGTGTGTGGCAGACAATGTGTGATAGTAGCCAATGACAATACCGTAAAGGCAGGTGCTTGGTTCCCCATAACAGGTAAGAAAAACTTGCGCCTGCAAGAAATAGCTATGGAAAACCACCTGCCGGTTATATATATTGTCGACAGTGCTGGCGTATATCTTCCAATGCAGGACGAGATATTTCCTGATAAAGAACACTTTGGAAGGATATTCAGAAATAATGCACAGATGAGCGCAATGGGTATCACCCAGATAGCTGCTGTGATGGGTAGCTGCGTGGCTGGTGGTGCTTACCTGCCCATTATGAGCGATGAGACACTAATGGTAGAGGGCAATGGTTCTATATTTTTGGCAGGGCCATATTTGGTAAAAGCTGCTATAGGCGAAGATGCCGACCAGCAAGCACTGGGTGGCGCAAAAATGCACACAGAGGTAAGTGGAATAGCTGACTACAAGTTTGACACTGAGCAGGAATGTCTAGACCAAGTAAGGAGGATAATAGACAAAATAGGAGAACAGCCACGCAGAGGCTATGACAGAGCCAAACCAGAAGCACCTGCACGCCCTATAACAGACATATACGGGCTGGTATCTGTACAGAACAACAAACAGTTTGATGTGGTGGATGTGATAAAGTGCATAGTAGATAAGTCAGAGTTTGACCAGTTTAAGGAAGACTACGGTAAAACTATAGTGTGTGGCTATGCACGTGTAGACGGCTGGGCAGTGGGCATAGTAGCCAACCAACGTAAAATAGTAAAAAGTGGTAAAGGTGAGATGCAAATGGGTGGTGTGATATACAACGACAGTGCCGACAAAGCCGCTAGATTTATCATGAATTGTAACCAGAAAAAAATACCACTGATATTTTTGCAAGATGTAACTGGCTTTATGGTAGGCAGCCGCAGCGAGCAAAGTGGCATCATAAAAGACGGTGCAAAACTGGTAAACGCAGTAGCAAACTCAGTAGTACCCAAAATAACTATCATAATAGGTAACTCTTATGGTGCGGGCAACTATGCTATGTGTGGCAAGGCATACGACCCACGATTTATATATGCATGGCCCAACGCTAAAATAGCAGTTATGGGCGGTGAGCAAGCAGCCAAAACACTGTTGCAGATACAGGTAGCATCGCTGAAGGCAAAGGGAGAAGTGATAGACCCAGAAACCGAAAAAGCCATGCTCAAAGACATAATGGATAAGTATGATACTCAGACATCGGCATACTATGCGGCAGCTAGGCTGTGGGTAGATGAAATAATAGACCCTGCCGAAACCAGAAATGTGATATCGGAAGGCATCAATGCAGCTAACCATGCCAAGGAAGATAAAGAGTTTAAAATGGGTGTTTTTCAGGTGTGATGTATACCTGAATACACAACTAAATCGTTTAGATCAGGGTACAGTGTCTATGTTGCACTGTACCCTATAGCGAACAAAACATAAATGAATTCAACTATGAAATTTGCTGAACTTGACCTCAATAAGGTGTATACTTATGCCGACTACTTCAAATGGAAATTTGAAGAAAGAGTGGAGCTTATAAAAGGTAAAATATTCAGGATGAGCCCTGCTCCTAGTAGGATGCATCAAAAACTGTCTAATCACATCAATTTTCAATTATACAAACACTTGCTTGGGAAAAAGTGCGAAGTATATACAGCTCCATTTGATGTGCGACTACCTAGAAAATCGAGTGATGACAAAGAAATATACACCGTACTGCAACCTGATGTATGTGTGATATGTGATCCTGCCAAACTGGACAAGCGTGGCTGCTTGGGTGCACCAGACATAGTAGTAGAGGTGCTATCGCCGGGCAACAACGCTAAAGAACTGAAAAACAAATATGAAGTGTATGAAGAGGCTGGCGTGAAAGAATACTGGATAGTGCAGCCGCAATATTGCTCTTTTGTGCAGTATAAACTGGAGAACGGTAAATATCAACCTTCCAGACAGTTGACAACAGGCGATGTAGTGACCACAGAAATACTGGAAGGTTTTGTGCTAGACCTCACGGCATTGTTTGCCGAAATAGATGGTGAAGAGATAGACTAAACTTAAACTGCACACTGCTACCCTGTAGTATGGCTAAAGTGATCATCAAACGATCAAACGAATACCAAAATGCGGCACGAAAGTACTGATTGTATATAGACGACCAAAAAGCAGGTACCATACCTAATAAGGATACTAAAAGTTACGACCTAGCGGAAGGGTCACACATCCTATATGCCAAAATAGACTGGTGCTACAGTCAGGTATTAACGGTAACAATAAGTGAGGGAGAAAGGAAGTATATGCGCCTATCTGGTGAACCTTACGCAAACCTAATTATACTTATGTACTTGATCATAGTAGCACTAAGTGTGCTATTTGCATACTTTACAGCTATAGATACTATATTTTATACTACACCTGCCTATCCGCTTCTGACGTTATATTATTTGACATTGGGCAGGAGAAAATATCTCACGGTGAAAGAGCAAGATATTTTCAAATAGCCATGCAACATAACACTAATCTAAGTATAGAATACTGTTAAAAAATAGGAAAATATGCATCGTTTTTTAGCATAGTATGCTACATTTGAAACTGATAATATCTATTAGCAGCGTAAATTCCTACAACGGAATGCACTTAAATATACCTGAGCGGTACAACAACCATGCAAGACAAAATAAAAAGCATCATAACATCGTCTATAAACACCAAACAATTACTGCTCAATGACCCTGTGTTGATGGGAACTATTGAGAAAGTAACTACAATTGTAGCGGCTGCTTTCAGGGCAGGCAACAAGGTGTTGTTTTGCGGAAATGGTGGTAGCGCAGCAGATGCACAACACCTAGCAGCGGAATTCAGCGGTCGTTTTTATACAGACCGAGATCCACTGCCATCTGAGGCGCTGCACTGCAACTCATCTTACTTGACTGCAGTAGCCAATGACTATGGATATGATGTAGTGTATAGCAGAATAGTAAAAGGTATGGGTAAACCAGGCGATGTGCTGATAGGACTGAGCACATCAGGAAATTCTGTTAATATTATGAAAGCAATGGAGCAAGCCGCTGAAATTGGTATGATTAATGTAGTATTAACAGGAGAGAGTGGTGGCAAACTCAGAAACATGTGCGACTACCTGATAAATGTACCAAGTAGCGATACACCTAGAATACAGGAATCGCATATCATGATAGGACACATCATCTGCGAGTTAGTGGAAACGGAGTTATTTAAAAAATAGTGTGTGATGAAACTTACAGAACGGAAACCGGAGATAGACAAAAAATGGACATTGTTCCTAGATAGAGATGGAGTTATAAACGTAGAATCGGTAGGCTCTTACATTACCTCTTGGAGCGAATTTGAATTTCATGAAGGTGCCAGGGAAGCCCTGCAAAAACTCAGTCAATTATTTGGCACCATAGTAGTAGTATCAAATCAGCGTGGCGTGGGTAGAGGCATCATGACTGTAGAGTCGCTTTTAGAAATTAACAATAATCTGAAATCGGCAGTGGCTGAGTATGGAGGCAGAATAGACAAAGTGTATAACTGTACTGCTGTAAATGACAGCGACCATAATAGGAAACCCAACACAGGCATGGGTATGCAGGCTCAGGAAGATTTTCCTGAAATTGACTTCAGACGGAGTGTTATGGTTGGAAACAGCATGAGTGATATGGAGTTTGGAAAACGACTATCGATGCACACAATTTTCCTGACCACAAAACACGAACCAGTATCGCTGCCTAACGACTTGATAGATGAGCAGTACCCATCGCTACAGGCATGGACAGCAAGTATGGTACCTGCCGAAATGGTAAGCTAAACAGCATTATAACATAGCCATTAAAAAGCCCCGATAGTCGGGGCTTTTTAATGGCTATTCATTAATATCATATTCCTTAATCTTGCGGTAGAGTGTTCGCTCAGATATGCCTAACTCAGCGGCGGCGTCACGGCGGCGGCTTTTATGCTTCTTCAGAGCCTTGGTGATATATTCTTTCTCACGGTCGGCAAGGAACAGGGTTTCTTCTACATCTTCATGTCGTGTGTTAGACTCCAGAAGTATGGGGGTGGTAACATTAAATGCAGTAGCTACCGGAGCGATATGCTCTGTATCTGCATACACAGGCAAAATATTACTTTTTGCTACGGTTGATGGATCTTCGGGCGTATAACCCTGATTGTGTGCCACATCAAAAATCATTTGTTTCAGGTCATTCATGTCCTTTTTGAGGTCGAAAATGAGCTTGTACAATATATCACGCTCGGTCTTGAAGTCGGAAGAGGTGCCAGATGGCACACCTGCACCAGACGAGGTGATGAGTGCCATGCTACGAGACGATGTGTTGTGCTGCGGCAGGAAACGTTGAATGGCTTCAGCATTCACATGCTTGTCTGTAGACAATACAGATATCTGCTCAGCTATATTTTTAAGCTCACGTACATTACCCGGCCAGGGATAGTTGACCAGCAACTGTTGCGCACCAGCATCCAGCTGCACAGACATTGTTTTGTATCGCTCTGCAAAATCTGCTGCGAACTTTCTGAACAACAATGGTATATCTTCTTTGCGGTCGCGGAGTGCAGGCACACGAATGGGCACAGTGCTTAGTCGATAATACAAGTCTTCCCTGAAGCGGTTTTGCTGTGCAAACTCTAGTAGCTCCCTATTGGTAGCAGCTATGACCCTCACATCTGTTTTCTGTACTTTCGATGAACCTACTCTTATGAACTCACCCGTCTCCAATACACGCAGCAACCGTGCCTGTGTACCCAGCGGCATCTCGCCTATTTCATCAAGGAATATCGTACCCCCATTTACGGTCTCAAAATAGCCCTTACGACTATCTACAGCACCAGTAAAAGATCCCTTTTCATGACCAAACAATTCACTGTCTATTGTACCTTCTGGTATAGCACCACAGTTCACTGCAATAAATGGATTATGCTTGCGTGGCGACAGTGCATGTATAATCATTGAAAACACTTCCTTACCCACCCCACTCTCACCAGCTATAAGCACAGAGAGGTCGGTATTGGCTACCTGAACAGCGGTATTAAGCGCATGGTTTAGCGTAGGCGAATTGCCTATGATACCAAACCTGTTTTTTATGCTTTGTATGTCCATTTTATAGTCTTGTGGTAAAAAGTAAGAAAAGTAAAATTGTAGTAAGAAATGCTACACCATTTGCCCTATGAGCGTGGCTGAAGTAGCACTGCCTATCAAGACGTTTACGTAGTCACCTTTTTCAAGGTCTTTACCTTCCTTGGGAAACACCACCACTTTATTCTGAGAATTTCTCCCATACCAGTCAGCGTCGCTGCGCTTACTATTGCCCTCTATCAGCACCTCGAAAGTCTTGCCTATGTCATTCACATAGCTTTCGCGGGAGTGACTGTTTTGAAGACTTATAATCTCGGTAAGTCTTCTTTTCTTCACATCTTCTGGCACATCATCTGTATATCTGCGTGCGGCTAATGTGCCGGGACGCTCGCTATAAGAGAACATATATGCCATATCAAACCTAGACAACTCCATTATAGAAAGTGTATCCTGATGCTCCTCTTCAGTTTCTGTACAAAAACCAGAAATAACATCAGTACTCAATCCGCAGTCGGGCATTATCTCTCTTATACGCTTCACCTTATTGAGGTACCACTCGCGCGTATAGGTACGATTCATGAGCTGTAAAATGCGGGTATTACCACTTTGTACGGGTAGATGAATGTACTTGCAGATATTGTGGTACTTGGCCATAGTGTGTAATACATCGTCGGTAATATCCTTGGGGTGAGAAGTGCTGAACCTAATGCGTAGCAAGGGTGAAATGAGTGCTACACGCTCCAATAGTATCGCAAATGTTACAGCAGTATCTTCTTCACCCAGCTGACCAGGAGTGGCAGGATTGGGGCTGTAATGATAGCTATCCACATTCTGTCCGAGTAAGGTCACTTCTCTGAAACCTCTTTCAAATAAATTGCGACACTCATCGATAATACTGTCTGCATCGCGGCTACGCTCCCTGCCTCGTGTAAAAGGTACTACGCAGAAAGTACACATATTGTTGCAGCCACGCATGATGCTAACAAATGCAGTAACACCATTACTATCTAGCCTCACCGGCGATATGTCTGCATAAGTCTCCTCGCGGCTCAGCAGTACATTTACTGTCTTTTGTCCACCCTCAGCCTCAGTTATAAGACCCGGCAAACTACGATAAGCATCTGGCCCTACTACTATATCTACCAGTTTTTCTTCCTCCAGAAACTTAGCTTTCAGCCTTTCAGCCATACAGCCCAGCACGCCTATCAGCATACCTGGGTTGTTGTCTTTTATCTTGCGAAAGGTTTGTAATCTGTGCCGCACAGTTTGCTCAGCTTTCTCGCGTATGGAGCAAGTATTGAGCAATACAAGATCTGCTTCTTCAAAATTGCGGGTAGCCCCAAAACCTTCGTCGTGCAAAATAGAAGCAACTATTTCGCTATCGCTGAAGTTCATCTGGCAGCCATAACTTTCTATATAGAATTTCTTTGAAAACTGATTGGGGTCTTCGGCAAAAGGAGCATAGGCTTCTCCTTGTCTTTCCTCAGCCACATCTACCTTGTGCATATTTTGCAGTATATCTGCCATAATTTCCGATTTTCGGTTTTTACAAAGGTAAGGCGAAATCATTAAAAGGCAGGCTGTTTGCCACAATGCAAACAGACACAACACAAAAAAAAGAAGCGCTCCGAACGACTATTACCTGAAAGCATCGGCTAATGCCCGCAACAAGTCATCGTCGTCATCCCTGTATGCACTAGCCTTGAAGTGGTTAACTATTTTCAAGATATGTGCCAGCGCAGCATTACTTTGTAGTTTAGCCGCGTCTTGCTTCAATTCGGCTATTAAATCTTTCAGGTTGTAAGCTTCTCTTATCAGCACACGGCTATTGAGCATTGTAGGGTCAGGAGTTAGGCGGCTCATAGGTGCATAGCGCGGGTGCATGGCTATTGCCTCTATTTTTTCATCTAGTTCCTGCAGTTGTTCTTTCAGCAGGGTGTTGTAAATACCTAGCTTATCATCTGTAAGTTTGGCAAGGTTATCTTCTTCTTGCAGCACCCATTGTAACTCTAGGCGCAGCAGCGTATGCAGGTCTTTGTTTTCGTAAGCCACAGTAAGTTGCTTCATCAGCTCTTCTTTTTGCAGCCGCAGCGTTTCGTCTTTTTCTAGGTCTGGATGAAAGGTTTTTGCCAGCTGCTTGTAAATAGTACCTATACTTTTACTGCGCGCCTCTTCTACTTGTTTCTCTTTTGCTTCTTTTTCTAGTTGCTTTTTGGTTTTGGGTCTATTTGCTTTTTGGGCTTTTTTTTCTGCTATCCTTTGCTTCATTTCATCTTGCAGTTCTTTCATTCGCCTAGCCACCTCTTCTTCGCTCATATTTTCGTCCATATCGCTGAGGTCTATATCTATGCCCATGTCACTGAACATATTCTCCATATCTTCCTTCATCTCCATAAACTGCTCGCGCTTCATGTCTTGATAATTTTCACCGCTTACGGCTTCGATGATTTTTATCATTTCTTCATCAGGCTCTTTGCGGTTGAGTGCCATTATATCGCTCAACCATCCTGTAAGTACCTCTCCTAATATTTTTATATCTTTTTTGGGGAGCGTTTTTTTATTGCTGTAGAACGGGAACACCAACTTGAGACAAGTGATACGAAGTTGTAAAAATTGTTGTTCCAACGGAAAAACCTCTTTGCTGTAGTAATCGAGACAATCATCTAATTCGCGAGAAAACTTATCGAGATATTTCCTTTTCTCTTCTATCTTTTTTACCAGCTTGTTGAACTCTTTTTGCTTTTTGGTAAGTACGTCTGCTTGCTTAGCAGCAATGAGGAGATCCGATTTTTTGTGTTGCATAACCGCTATATGGAGCTGTGAACCCACAAAAGTACATGCTCAGAAAGAGAATCAGCAAGCAAACACCCAATATTAAAACAATGACAATTGGCGATTGATTAATCGTCGGAAGAGCGATGTATCCATTTCCATTTTGTTTTCGTTGAGGTGGTATTTACGGCAATACAGTTTGAACTGATCTTTTATGAGTTGCGCAAAAGCACCGTCACCTACCATTCTATTGCCCCATCTACTATCGTTCACATTCCCTCCATGACATGCACATATCTGGTTCCATACTTTATCAGCCCTATCGGGAAATGCCTTGAACAGCCAATCCTTGAATATATCTCCAATAGCACCGTTTAGCCTTACTATTGTATACCCGGCCCACTTTGCCCCAGCCTCACTAGCAGCCTCAAGTACATCGTGCATATGCATATCGTTAAGCCCAGGTATGAGGGGCGCATTCATGACACCTACCGGTATACCCGCTGCCGATAACCGCTTCAGGACATTGAGCCGCGAGCGGTAAGAGGCAGTGCGTGGCTCCATGAGCTGACGCAAATCTTCATCGAGCGAGGTTACTGAAATAAATACCCGCACCAAATTGAGCGCAGCCAGTTGCTTGATAATATCCAAATCGCGCAGTATCAACGCATTTTTGGTAATGATGCCCACTGGATTGCGGTATTCCAGACATATCTCCAGCAATGCGCGAGTTATTTTCATCTTGCGCTCTATGGGCTGGTAGCAGTCGGTATTGCCACTGAACGATATAGGTGCTGGCTGCCAGTTTTTATTGTCAAAAAATTTGCGCAGCAAAGTAGGTGCGTTGCGCTTCACCACTATGCGACTCTCAAAGTCTATACCAGCACTATACCCCCAATACTCATGACTGTTGCGGGCATAACAGTAGATACAACCATGCTCGCACCCCTGATAGGGGTTGGCAGAATAGAGCATACCCACATCGGGGCTGGTCACTTTATTCACGATAGTTTTGCTATCACCAAAAATATACTCGGTGGCACGCTGCTCCTCCTCCCAGTCATCTATACTTTCAATGTGCTCCTGCACATATTCGCCCTTCAGAAATCTATTTTTAGGGTTGTACTGCGCTCCCCTGCCTTTATCAAAGCGGCTGTCGGCTTGTTGGCTTATCATGTTTTAGGTTTTTATATTGGTCACTAAAAAAAATTAAAGGCTCTGTTCTTTATTCATCTTCTTCCAAGAGATATTTATTTTTTATAACACCGCCTTCTACTAGCATATCCTTCACCGATCCAAAGCCAATGGCATCTTTCATGATATCGGGGATGAATAGTTCGCTGCCTTTGCGCACGGTATTTTTACCATACTTGTCTTTGATGTTGTACATAGTTTTGCGGAGCAGGTCTTTTTTTAGCCTGTTGTCAAACAAGCTGTATTGCAACACCTTGCCATCTACAAAGCTGCCCACCGTAATCCCTATGCTACGTACTTGCTGTGTAAAAAGAGTAGCTAAACCCCTCGACTGCTCAAAAGCCGTCACATGCTGGCGTATGTAGCTGCACAGCTCCATAGCATCTTGCACAGGATCTGCCAGCTTTATGGCGGTGTCCCAGTTAGTGTGATCGTGGTAGCGGATATAAAATGATACATACTTACAGAATACATTCGCCTTTACCATTCGCTGCTCCAATCGTGTAGCCAATGCTGTAAGCATAGATTCAATAGCCTGTCGGTTCTCCCGCTGTGGTCGGCTTAGGGTGCGGGTGGCACTCATCATCTTGGTGCTATCGGTGCTGTACAGGTCTACCTCACCAAAGTTGAGCCTCCGATACCAGTACTCGCCTACCACTCCTCCAAATGCCTTGCGGAGTAGTGCCGGCGATGAATGCCGCATCTGTAATGGACTGCGAATGCCTATAAGCTGTAGCCGCCGCTCGCAGCGGCCGGCAATGCCTGGCAGGTCGGTAAGTTGTAGGGTGGCCAGATAGCTATCTATATTATCTTGGGTAATCACTACCAGTCCATCGGGTTTCTGCAGCTCTGTACCTAGCTTAGCCAGAAAACTGTTGGGCGCTATGCCTATAGAGCAGGTAAGGTAGTCGTACTTACGGCGAATATCAGCCTTTATCTGTCTAGCCACCTCTGAAAAGTCTTTGTATACCAACCTGTAAGAGGTAAAGTTGGCTGCCGCTTCGTCTATACTTTTCACCACCACATCATCACAGTAGGTGCGGAGTATGGCTATAACATCTACGTGTACCTGCCTGTACCATGTGGGGTGGGTGGGCACAGATATGATGTGGGGGCACAACAAGCGGCAGTCAGTGAGGCGCATTCCGGTTTTTATTCCAAATTTTTTGGCCTCTGCCGACGCTGCTATAACAGCTGCATTAGGGCTATCGTATGTTACTACTCCCACTGGTTTGCCCCGCAGGTGAGGGTGGCGTTGCTGCTCACAACTAGCAAAATAGCTGTTCATGTCAACATACATGACAATAGTATCCCTCCCAACTCCAGTATAATTTGCACGCATTGCCATAATAATGCTAAGTTAGGGATATTGTGCCAAGAATATTGGAAATTTATTTGCAAAATCTAAAAATCGTGACAATAACGTAAACTATAGCAGTTTTGCTTATTTTCGTGAACTATCATCCTTGCTTAGCCGTATGCGTCCTTTTTATGTTTTTTGTCTGCTGGCACTTATAATGTTTTCGTCCTGCCACCGTAAGTTGCACCGGCAGCAAAAAGCAGCACGCAATAAAATAACTACAGAAGAATATATAGCGACCTACAAAAAGATAGCCCGCAAGGAGATGAAACAACATGGCATACCAGCTAGTATTACTCTGGCACAGGGCATACTGGAATCGGGCAATGGAAATAGCGAGCTAGCACGCCGAGCGAATAACCACTTTGGGATAAAATGCACCAAAGACTGGAATGGCAAAACGTACCATATAGATGACGACAAACCCAATGAATGCTTCAGGAGATACAGACATGCCGAAGCATCGTTTCATGACCATTCGGCTTTTCTTAAAAACAAACGATACAGTGGTCTTTTTGAGCTAGACAGAGACGACTACAAAGGCTGGGCAAAAGGACTGAAAAAAGCTGGCTATGCCACCAACCCAAAGTATCCGCAACTACTGATAAACCTAATAGAAAAGCACCATCTATACCGATATGACTAACCTGAAATCAACATTAGCTGTAGCCATAATGGTATTGAGCTTGCCAGCAGCTGCACAAAAAGGCAAAAAAAAGGAGAAGGTCGAAGAGCGTGTGCCTGTGTTCACCTATGTGATAGATGACCCTATGGATGTGTTTGGCAGGCAACCTATTCCGTCGGACACCCGCAAAATAGTACTGCTGCCCGACTTCTGCTTTGCCGGCGTCAAAACCATAGCTGATACTACCCTAAAAATAGAATATAACAATGGCAGCCACAACACACTACTGCTCGACACCCTGAGCTACTACCAACTGCTGCGATACGTATCTGTAATAAAAACCTATACTGACCACAGCCATACCTACAAAGATGCAAACGGCAAACTACAACCCCTGCCTGTGCAAAAAATAATACACCGCTACGACAAAACCAGCTCAAACAAGTGGCTGTGTATAGACTACACCAATGGCAAACCCTATACACTTACGGAGTACAGCACCGACATAGTGCGCACCGATAGCACCCAGATCACAGACCCTGTGCTGGGCAACAAAAACACTGTGGTATATCAGTATTACCGCACTGCCCGTCAATAAAAGATTATCATCCTATTGCCACTGCTCCAATACCGATGGCATAGCATGATCATTACCTGTAATAGCTGCAAGACGATGAATAACCCGCTCCACCAGCGCATCGGGGCAAGAAGCACCTGAAGTGATCATAACCCTAAGCGGATGTGTAGCAGGTAAATAACCAGCAGTGGTGAGTTCGGTATGTGTATGCTCATCAAAGTGCCTGATCTCGGTAGCCGATACCAGACAATCTTCGTTATTGATGTAATAAGTAGGCAACTTCTGGGCACATAACTCTGCCAGGTGCGATGTATTGGAACTGTTATACCCACCTATCACTAGGGCCAAATCAGCTTCTTGCTCCAGCATGCCCTGCACTGCACCTTGGTTGTCGTTAGTGGCATAGCAAAGGGTATCGCGGGTATCTGCAAATCGGTTAGCCGATTCACCAGCCAGCACATTGTGTTGCTCCAATATCTGCTGCTTCAGATAGTCGGCTATCGCTTGGGTTTCGCTTGCCAGCATGGTGGTCTGGTTGACCACTCCTATACGCTGCATATCTTTCTGCACATCAAATCCTTCTGAATATTGCCCTTTAAAGTCGCTGTAAAACCCCTCGGGTGTCAGCTTCCCTGTCATGTATTTGCCCAACAATATGGTTTGGTCCATATCCTTTACTACCACTGTGGGTGTATTAGCCTTACTATGCGAGAAGGTAGCCCTCGTTTCTTCATGTCCAGGCTTACCATGCACTACTATGGTGTAGCCATCATTACCTATTTTTTCGGCACGGTTCCATACTTTCTCTACAAATGGACAAGTGGTTTCGTAGTGAGTGGGGTCTATCCCCTTGCTGCGTAGCTGCGCCTCTAGCTCCAGCGTGGTACCAAAGGCGGGTATTATCACCACATCTTCGGCAGTGAGATCATCCCAGCCCATGAGCATATTGCCCTTGGTGTCCATTATAAACTGCACCCCTAATCCAACCAAGTCTGCGTTTACACCAGGATTGTGTATCATTTCGCTAAGCAGAAAAACACGCTTTCCAGGATTCTCTTCTACTGCCCTGAAAGCTATTTCAATAGCATTTTCGACACCATAACAAAACCCAAAATGCCGAGCCAATACCACCTCAAGTGATCCTATGTTAAGGATACTGGGTCTAAAATCGCGCTTCATTTTGTCGTCCGCTTTTCTCTTATTCTTTATAGCACTTATCAGCGGACTGCGGTATTGCACCGGTACATTAAATGATTTCATTGTATGTATTGAGGCCACAAAATTACAGATAATACCCCAAACCCACTACGAGGTGCTGATACCTACAGGCTATGGGCAAATAAGTACTATTCCTTCACAATTTTGCGCTTCTCCATACCCGCCTGTGTATGTATGGTCAGCACATACACTCCGGATGGCTGAGCGGCTAGGCTTAAATCCGATACCTTACCATCGTTGTGTAGCTGCATCGGGCATATTACCTGTTGACCTACCATATTGACAACTGTGATACTGGTAATAGACTGTGAACTGCTCACCACAAAACTACCTGCAGTAGGGTTGGGATACACATCTAGCAGAGGCTGCAACTGTGCCTCTTCTACACCTACCACACAGGGGCCACCTATTACGTTTATATAACCGGGAATGTATTTTGTATCGCTGCCACAGGCATCTGTAACAGTTAGCTTTACCAAGTATGACCCAAAAACATTGTATAAAATACCTGTAGGATTCTGCGTGGAAGTAGTAATAGGTGTACCTCCCCCGTTATAAATTGTCCACAATCGGGACACCGCACCTGTTGTTGCCGACATATCGAAAAAGTTGACGTAGAAAGGACACAGACCTGTGGTTTGCGATGCAGTAAAGTTAGCAACTGGCTGAGGAGAGCATGGAGTATGCACGCAAATAGAAAAGGTAGCACCACCAGGTGACGAGGTATACGCATTCTCGCGATAGTCGTACACCCGTATGTAGTAAGTATTACCTGCAGTGAGCGTGGTAAGTGTTACCGTTTCTGGCAGACCTACACCAGCAGCATTTGTACATGTGCCTATGCGTGTGGCTGTGGAGCAGGCACTGCTATATACCTCTACTACTGCATCAAAGTTTTCGCCACTCTGCACTATAATGTTATGCGCACTGCCGGTAGCTACAAATGCATACCACACATCACGCACATTAGCATTACTGCCGCTTATGCTACAACTGCTGCCTGTAGCCATGGATACTGTAGCGCCGCAAGTAGTACCGTTAGTGTAGTTACAAATGGCACCCACAGAGAGCACTGGTGGCGCAGGTGGCCCAAAACAATAGTCGTTGCTAGTAACTGGCGAACAAGCGGTGGAAGACCCTGTACAGACAAACACATTGCCCGGATTGTAGTAGTGATTGAGTATCCAAGTATAGTTTTGACCCGATAGTGCCCACCGCTGCGAGCCCCACTGACACATGCCCCTCCAATGCCCAAAAGCAGCCTTACCTGCACAAACCGGATCGCTTATGCACGGCCATGAAGGTATACCACAAGTGGTGCAGCCCGAAAAACCATCGCCACAACCAAAGTTGTTTGTTTCAGCAGCATACTCAGACCTAGCTATAGGTCCACCCACACCCTGACTCAGCACCTGCCCTGCAGTAGCTGCAGCAGCCGCCACACAGTTGGCAGATGAGCCAGCCTCCCATACTTGCTTACAAGTAGTATTTGCCAGGTCGTAGACACCACTGTAAGGATTGTTGATGTAATATGCTCCATAGCTGCGATAGGCTACCGCACCCGCCTTCAGCGACTCTATATTCCACGAGGGTATCCACTCATCATCTAGCCCAGAGCTTACATACGATTCCAAGCTCATAACCGTTACATCTGTGCAGTCGTTGCAAGAGCAGTCTGTACCCACCCTTATAGTAGCACCGGGTGTGCAAGGCTGTGCCCCTAACCGTAGGCATGGCAGCAAAGTGAGCAATAAAATCATCAGGGTTTTCATACTACATTCATTTAGGTTATTCATTCAGCCACGCATAGCAGTTCCAAATGGCTACTTATCCAGCACTGATCTCATGGGTTCTCTTTTATTCACTATATCTACAGTATGCACACCAATACCGCGTTTCAGTCTTATCTTCAGCATAGCATCACCATTGGGCCACATATCAAACCGCTGCCTCGCCTCTGTAGTGTATCCATATCTGGTAAATAGCACCCTGTTGCGAGCTTCTACTTGAGCTTCTGACACAGGCAGTGGCAGCACCAACTTAAAATAACCCCGCTTGTCAGTAACAGTTCTTGCTGCCTTATCCGCCGAATAGACCAATACAGAATCTAAAGGCAAACCAAGTTCATCTGCCATCACATAACCTGTTATTATCATCGCATCGGCCTTGCGCAAGGATCGTAAATAATCTACAGAAACCTCGGCTGGTGGGCTCTGTGGCTCCATCTTAAAATTGACATTAATTTTCTTGTCCTTCACCTCAAAGTAGGTAGCTACCCTCTTGTACCCCACAGCACTTACTGTGACATCGTACACACCATTGGTCATAGGCAGAAAAACAGTTCCGTTAGCTGCTATCTTCCCTGCATCTATCTTGTATTGTAGGTTTCTGTTGTTGCGCTCTTTTACTATTACCTCATAGGGCAATACTCTGGCACCCGTAACCTCATCCACAAACCTGAAATTGAAGCCGCTATTACTTCCCTGCTGGGCAAAAGAAGAAGTAACTAATAACGCAATAAAAAGCAATGAAAGTACATACGAAAAGAAACGAGTCATGATGCAGATAATTGGTACAAATGTCGGGGAGAATACCGATTTGCACAAAACTGAATGTATATGACTGGGTGTGCTATTTACCCTTTTGGCACACCGATAGGATTTATATGTAAAATAAAATTTTAAGTATGACGACCTACACCATACAAACTATCCTAAGTCTAACACCTTCACCAAGACAGCCACCACCCTTTTCAAAAAAAACCTTAAATTGCATATCAGAATTTGTGAAAAAATGACAATAACAGCCATACGAACCAGACTATATGATTATATACGTATAGCCGACAGCAAAAAATTGCATGCCCTATATAATCTATTGGAAAATGATATAGAGGTGAAAACTGAATGGTGGAAAGATGAACAATTTATGGATGAATTGGATAGACGCGATCAAGCACTTGAGACAGGGGAAGATAAAGGCGTTACTCTTGACGAAATGATGGCATCTATCGATAAGTTAAGGGCAGAGAACTATGCAAAGTAATTATTGTCATTCTAATATCTTTAATTCTCCCTATCAACTTGTCAGGTATTCGTAACTTTGTTTTAAACTTAAAGGCTATGACAACGTTAAGTGTAGGAGAGTTCAAAGCCAACTTCTCCGAAATGCTAAAAAGGGTCCTTGCAGGGGAGGAGATAGGCATTTGATATGGGAAAAATAAAGAAATAGCTGCTCGACTGGTACCCAAATCTACCTCAAAAAAAGAACGCAGGAAGATTGGCATAATGGACGGCAAGGGAACAATAAAATTTGAGGATGATTTCTCCATTACCGAAGAAGAATTTTTAGGCGCATGACTTACCTCCTCGACACTCACTACCTGCTTTGCGAACATCGATAACCAATAGTTGGCGAGATATTAGAAGTGGATAATGAGATTTTATAGGTAAATTTGTTCTATAATAAATAGAGTGAGGATATGTACACAGAAACACAAAAATTGCATGTTATTGAAGGGGTCTTAAAAACAGACGATCCAGCTACACTGATGGAATTGGAAGCCACCTTAAACCGCCCTGCTAAACATTCAAAAACACTATCTGCACAGGATTTTGCTGGAAAATGGAGTGCCGAAGATGCTGCCCTGATAGAAAAAGCAATAGAAGATGGCTGTGAACAAATGAGCGAAGATGACTGGAAATAAGTATTTACTAGATACATATGAGCCAATGTGCTGTGCCCCATTTTGACACACAGACAAGAATTATACTTAAAGTGAAATGAGCATGAAAAATAGCTCATTTCACCAAATATCAAAGTATTTTTTGAAAGAAAAGAAAACTAATAAATGTAGTTACAGTTTACAACCACCAATGGTGTAACCATGATAAATGCGTTAATATTATTACTCGATAGAGCCGTGGTTAATTGGGGTTGTTCTACTAGCTGGACTCCCACCAGCAGACACGTTAGTAGTAATTAAACCACTATCATTAGGGGTCAAAGTAATATCAATGATGAAACCTTGATCCGCATGATCATCACATAAGTATGCGTCACAATTTGGCGCCCAAATAGCTGTAGTATTTGGTCTTCGACATCGGATACCTAAATTATGTTCGGCATTATTAGTACAGTTCGGAATAAGACAATGTGGCATAATAAAAATATAATTACATTTATAACTTAAATAGTTTTTACTTCGAAAATTTTGTAGCTGAATTGAATTGCACCAATTTATTCCAATCAATTTCACCACTGCTTTTACAAAAAGTATCTGCAAACTCTTTGGTAAATTTGTTTATCATTTGAGAGTATGTTTGAATAAAGTCATCATTTCGTTCTCGGGCTTGATGACCAAGTGGTTCTATTATTTTTGTGTATAAATCATTGTCTCCAGAAATAAACTGCCAAAAGGTTTGACCACAATACTTAAAGTATTCTCCTTTGTCTGGTTTATTATCCCTACCGTAGCAACATCCGTTTATAGCAACAACATTCAGCTGGGAATTACTTGTTCTCAAGGTTTTCTTTGCAGTTTTAAAATCACTTAATAGTTTTCCTATTTGACTGCTATTCCCCCAATTGGGTCCAGATTTTATTGTTACTATGTAGCGGATACCATCCTTGTCAAACTCCAAATCAATGCCAGGAATTCCTGATTTGCGACCATCGTATACTTTACTATTTATGAAAATAGCTAGGCCTTCTAGCCAATCTCCAAAAATTGTTTCTTCTTGGGATGAAATAAATGCATCAGTTAAACTCTTAATAATATCTTGTGCAGTAAGAACATGCTTTGCCTTAAAAAGATATGGATTTTTTTTACTGAGCACCTTTTTTAATTTCAGTTCATTCAATCCGCTTATTCTTTTTTGATGAAAAGTGCCAATATTATCCTCAACGTATTGCGATATGTCCTCTAGGTGAAGGTTTCTCATAAATTTCATTTGGTTCTAATAAGTAGAGTTCTACAGGTTTAAGTTGTTTTTTTACCATTTCATAGTATTCATTGACAATTTCAATTCCAATTGAATTCCTTTGCATTCTACTTGCAACGGTTAATGTGGTTCCAGAACCCATGAATGGATCTAATACAACGTCATTTTGTTTAGTAAACAGTTTTATAAACCAAGCAGGTAATTCTTCAGGAAACGCAGCACTATGATTCTTGTTACTGCATTCTGTAGCAAGATGCAAAACATTTGTAGGAAATGCCATATCACGATCAACCCAATTAGAAATATTCTTTCCAAAACCGCTTCCAACTTTTGAATTGTCACGAGTTTTGTCTGTTTCAGAAAGTTTTTTCAAACGAGTTTTCGCCCAATCCCCCATAGGTACCATAACTTCTTCTTGATACATGTGAAAGTGCTTCTCTTTGTTAAATTGCAAAAGTCTTTCCCATGAATCTCGAAACCTATTTGGCCATTTCCCAGGGTACGAGTTCTTTTTATGCCAAATAAACTCTTCTGTCCAGAACCATCCTTGTTTACGCATCGCCAGAATGAGCTCCATAACGTATGTACTTCGTTCACCATCCACTACTTTTTCCTTAATATTTAGAACAAATGTTCCTGTTGGTTTAAGTACCCTCAATAACTGTTCGGAAATAGGCAAAAACCAATTTACATAATCTTCAGGATGGATACCCCCATAAGTACTTTTCCTTTGGTCAGCATAAGGAGGTGATGTAATTATTAGATCAACTGAATTTGTTGCAAGTTTCTTAAGTTCGTTTCTAGAATCACCGTTATATAAATCTGTTGTTATTTCCATACTATATTGCTAAGGATACAAACTTACGATTTTATTAGAATTGTCCATTTAGAAACAATCTCATCATTATTATACACCCATAAATCAAAAAACAACACAACCTTGTATTAATAACAAGAGACAAACACTTCGATGAAATAGAAGGCTTGAAAATAAAAAAGTGGTAAATACTTACCTACGCTATGCCTTATCTACCAGACCCAATCCCTGAATGTATCATGTTTATGATTTAGTGATACATTCCCCAAAAAAATCTACTTAATACTTACTACTTTTGGCATCCGGCAAAACGTCTGTATGTTTTGCTGTTAATGACCAAACAATATGATACAAATTACACTCCCTGATGGCTCGGTACGTGAGTATGCCGCAGGAACCAGTGCCGCAGATGTAGCAAAATCTATAAGCGAAGGACTGGCAAGAAAAGTATTGGCAGCCGAAGTAAACGGCGAAATATGGGATACCAGCCGCCCCATCCATAACAATGCATCGCTGCGTCTGCTGACGTGGGATGACAAAAATGCTAAAGCTACGTTTTGGCACTCCTCTGCCCACCTTATGGCAGAAGCACTGGAAACCCTGTACCCGGGCGTAAAATTCGGTATAGGTCCAGCTATCGAAAGTGGTTTTTACTATGATATAGACCTCGACGGTCGTACCATAGGAGAAGAAGACCTGAAAAAGATAGAAGACAAAATGAAAGAGCTGGCACGTACCAACAGTGCCTATGTGCGCGAAGACATGCCGAAAGACAAAGCTATAGCATACTTCACCGAAAAAGGCGACCAATACAAACTGGAACTGCTGGAAGGGCTGGAAGATGGTAGCATCACGTTTTACACACAGGGCAACTTCACCGACCTGTGCCGTGGCCCTCACATACCGGCTACTGGTACCATCAAGGCCGTGAAACTTACCAACATAGCAGGCGCTTACTGGCGTGGCAATGAAAAAAACAAAATGCTTACCCGCATATACGGGATCACCTTCCCAGCTCAAAAAGAACTGGATGAATACTTAGCGCTACTGGAAGAAGCAAAAAAACGCGACCACCGCAAACTAGGTAAAGAACTAGAATTGTTCACCTTCTCTGAAAAAGTAGGTAGCGGATTGCCGTTGTGGTTACCCAAGGGTGCTATGTTGCGCGAGCGTCTACAACAGTTTTTGCAAAAGGCACAATTAGAGATCGGTTACCTGCCAGTTATGACTCCCCACATAGGTAGCAAACAACTGTATGTAACCTCCGGTCACTGGGAGAAGTATGGCAACGATAGTTTCCGCCCCATTACTACCCCTCAAGAGGGTGAGGAATTCATGCTAAAACCCATGAACTGCCCCCACCATTGCGAGATATACAAATCTTCACCTCGCTCTTACAAAGACTTACCAATACGTTATGCCGAGTTTGGTACAGTGTATCGCTACGAGCAGCGTGGTGAGCTTCACGGGCTTACAAGGGTGCGTGGCTTTACTCAGGACGATGCGCATCTTTTCTGTATGCCAGAGCAGGTAATGGACGAGTTTAAAAAGGTTATCGACCTGGTGTTGTACGTTTTCGAATCGTTGGGCTTTACTGAGTACACAGCACAGATTTCACTTCGCGACCAAGAAGACCGTAGCAAATACATAGGCTCAGAAGAAAATTGGGCAATAGCAGAACAAGCTATCATAGATGCCGCAGCTCAAAAAGGACTCAAAACAGTAACAGAATACGGCGAAGCTGCATTCTATGGTCCTAAACTTGACTTTATGGTGCGCGATGCACTAGGCAGAAAATGGCAATT
The DNA here is from genome assembly GCA_027484425.1 of Sphingobacteriales bacterium. Classification (GTDB taxonomy): domain Bacteria; phylum Bacteroidota; class Bacteroidia; order Chitinophagales; family Chitinophagaceae; genus Nemorincola. The sequence continues at coordinate 127,702 of JAIXSZ010000016.1, read as the reverse complement.
GGGCACTATACAGGTAGATTATAACCTGCCCGAGCGCTTTGAGCTAGAGTATGTAGATGTAGATAATACCCGCAAACGTCCCGTTATGATACACCGTGCACCATTTGGCAGCATGGAGCGTTTCATAGCAGTGTTGCTAGAGCACTGTGGTGGCAATCTGCCGCTGTGGCTGGCACCGCTACAGGTAATGATACTACCTATAAGCGACAAATACAGCGAGTATGCTCACGAAGTAGCTGCAAAACTGAAAGCTGCTGATGTGCGTGCAGAACTGGACGAGCGCAGTGAAAAAATAGGCAGAAAAATACGCGATACCGAGCTTATGAAAACACCTTACATGCTCATAGTAGGCGAAAAAGAAGCTGCCGACGGCACAGTATCTGTGCGCAAACATGGCGAGGGCGACAAAGGCGCTTTGCCTATAGATGCCTTCTGTGAGGAAATTCGGAGTGTGGTAAGCGAGCAAATAAAAGGCAAAAGGAAAGAATAACCATCTTAAAACAGACACAGATAACATTCTAAAAAATTGTACGTTATTTGTGTCTGTTTTATAAACAAATAATCTAATTTTGTTGGGTAATTTAAAAACCATTAATGCAGAAAAGACCAAAACCAAAACCTTTTTTCAGGCCCAGAGTTCCACAGAACGAACACCGCCTAAACAATGAGATCACTGCACCTGAAGTGCGCGTGATAGGAGAAGAGATAGAACCCGGTATATACCCATTGGCTGAAGCCCTCAAAATGGCTATTGCTCAAGAAGTGGATCTGGTAGAAATTTCGCCAAATGCAGTTCCTCCAGTATGTCGTATCATTGACTACAAGAAATTTCTGTACGAGAAAAAGAAAAAAGACAAGGAACAGAAAGCTAAAGCAAAACAGTCTGAACTAAAAGAAATTCGTTTTACCCCAAATACCGACGATCACGATTTCGACTTCAAAGCAAAACATGCCGAAAAGTTCTTACAAGATGGTAACAAGGTAAAATGTTACGTGCAATTTAAAGGACGTGCTATCATGTTTCAGGAGCGTGGCGAATTGTTGTTATTAAAATTTGCTGAGCGGTTAGCAGAACATGGCGCGCTGGAATCTATGCCTAAAATGGAAGGTCGTAGAATGCTAGCTATGTTTTCGCCCAAGAAAAAGAAATAACATACTAATAATCAGTGGCTTACACCACTATGTTATTAAAATGTAAAAAATATTTAAAAATTTTGTGTTTCAGAAAATGTAATAGTATCTTTGCATTATCTTAATACTAAAAACATTACTTTTTGATAAAGAAGTTTTCATGGTGATAGGGTTTATAGGGGCTGGCCTGTTCTCAGGCTGGCTTTTTTTATCACAATGTTAAAAAATGTAAAAAAACATTTGCAGTTATTGATATAGTCAGTAAATTTGCAACAGTTTTCATAGTGATAGGGTTTATAGGGGCTGGCCTGTTCTCAGGCTGGCTTTTTTTTGCCCAAAACCTTCCTCCTTGTGCCTTTTTTCGGCTAAATAAATAGCAGTAAAATCTATTCGCTTATTTTTCTATTTTTGTTGTAAGGATAGGTAACTTAAGGTAGTTGTCTGTCCTCGCACAATCACACTTGAACATTTATTATTACTACTAACTGATGAACAAAAATTTACCAATATACCTACTACTATTGTGCCTTGTGGGTAATGGCTCCCTTAATGCACAGGTAATTTGGCAACAAATCGCAGCCCGTCCTTCATCAATCGATCTCATACACGAGTTCCCTGAAGAGGCATTATTGTATAGCACAGATAATAGCAAACTACAACAAGTGCTCACAAGTAGTAGCAAGAATAAAACTATCAGCATTCCTAGCCCCATAGGACAAGAGCAAACATTCAGTATACACCCCACATCTATATTACCACCTCCACTTGCCGCCAGATACCCAATGCTTGCCACATACACTGGTGTGGATATTGACAACCCATCAGTTACAATAAAGCTAGACTTTACTTTATATGGATTTCATGCCATGGTATATGATGGCAACAATACTTATATCATTGACCCAGCTACTTCTAATGCTAGCAACACTTACGCAGTATATTACAAACATGATATTGACAATAGCAACCTACATCATAATAGCTGCATGACCAGCGAAGCAGCACAAAATCCTTGGATGAGTGCAGCACGTAATACTGCTACTGCCCAAAGAATGGTCAACGGATATGAATTGCGCAAATATAGGCTTGCAGTTTCTTGCACCCACCAGTATGCCCAAAAGGTAACCAACAATGCCACGCCCACTAAAGCAGAAGTACTTAGCAAAATGACTACCACCATCAATAGGGTAAACGGTATTTATGAGCGCGAACTTGCCGTTACTATGGTATTTGCAGATCATGAAGACACGCTGATATTCACTACTGAGGCTACCGACCCTCTAGGTATGTATAATTCTTCTCCAGCTGGGCTTATGAGCCAAAACCAAAAAATGTGCGACTCGCTAATAGGCGATGCTAACTACGATTTGGGACATGCTTTCAGCACTGGAGCAGGTGGACTTTCTCAGGTGGGCATTATTTGCAGAAGCGGCAGTAAAGCTCAATGTGTAACCGGTAGCGAAACACCATTTGGTGATGGATTTGATGTAGACTATGTAGCTCACGAAATGGGGCATGAGTATGGTGCCGACCACACCTTTAACAATACACAATCTGGTGCGTGTACAGGTCAGGGTGTGCAAACCAATGCTTTCGAACCCGGTAGTGGCTCTACCATTATGGCATACGCAGGTATATGCGGCCCAGATAACCTACAACCAAATAGCGATGCCTATTTTCATACCACCAGCCTCAAACAAATAAATAATTACCTTATGACCGCTGGTGATGATTGCCCCATAAAATCGCCTACAAACAACAAACCTCCAGGCATTGTATCATTCACTGCTTCTTACACCATACCCTACCGTACTCCTTTCGAACTCACAGCACCGCAAGCCGAGGACTCTACTACTAATGCTGCTATCACTTACTGCTGGGAACAATGGAATCTTGGTGAATTCGGCAGAACATTACCTGCAACCACTAACGAGGGTCCACTTTTTAGGTCTTATATACCATCATCGTCGCCTACGCGCATGTTCCCTGCACTCAAGCTACTCAGAAACGGCATACAGAGCAATGCAGGAGTGAATAATGCATCGGGTGAAAAACTACCAGATGTTGCCAGATATCTTACTTTCAAACTGGCTATACGTAGTTTACGAAATGGCTTTGGTACTTTTTCCATACCCGACGACACCATACATCTAGATGTAATCAACACAGGTGGCGCTGGGTTTACAGTTACCAGCCAAAACAATAATGGCATCACCTATCAGGGGCTCACTTCACAGAAAATAACCTGGAATGTAGCAGGCACTAATGCTGCTCCAATTAACGCATCCAATGTCGACATCTATCTTTCTGTAGATAGTGGTTATAACTGGCCATATTTATTGGGCACCTTCCCTAACAATGGCAGCGCTAGCGTAACCCTACCTGATATAGACACTACCGTAAAGGCTGCACGTATCAAGGTAAAAGGAGCAGGCAATGTTTTCTTCAATATCAATACCCGAGACTTCAGGATTGTTCGCAACATAGATGCTGCTGTAAAAGTGTATCCAATTCCTGCATCGCAAATACTGCATATTATTACTGGAAACACTGACCCAATGCAGGTTTCAGTATACAACATGGTGGGCAGAAAAGAATGGGAATCAACCGTTACAGAAAGTACAGACATACCTGTGTACCTATGGGCAAAAGGTTTGTACATTCTCAAGCTAACTGACCCGGCAAAAAGAACCGTAATTCGGAAAGTCGTAGTAGACTAAAAACGAATACTTACTTTAGCTAACCAGGTTTTTAACTGCACTACCAATATCCGGATAAGTATAAGTAAAACCAGATTGCAAAGTATGAGAGGCACTTACCGTGCAACTCTTTAATATCTCTACACTCATTTCACCTAGCACTATCTGCAACACAAATGCAGGGACGGGCATCCTAATCATAAAACCTTTGCTGGCAGCAGCTATTTCCTTCATCATCACACCAGTGGGAACAGGTGCTGGTGCCACAGCATTGTACACACCCTTCATGTTGGCATTAGTAAGTGCATATATAAACAAACGAGCCAGATCATCAACATGTATCCAACTGATAACCTGATGCCCCGATCCAGGAACTGGCAACAGTCCAAATTTGGCTGTTTTAACAAACTCATAAAATGCACCTCCTTCTTTCGCTAGCACTATACCTATTCTTAGCGATACTGTACGCATTACATCAGCTGCCTTTTGCTCCTCTTCTTCCCATTTACGACTAGTTTCGCCTAGAAAATCAGTAGCCGGTGATTCGTGTTCTGTAAATGGTGTAATTGGCTGTTTATCGGGACCATAATAGCCTATAGCTGATGCAGCTATCAAGGTTTTACAACGCGATCCGTGTATGCGTAGCTGTTCTACAAGATAGCCAGTACCTTGTACCCTACTACTGACTATCAGCCCCTTCTGTTGCTTAGTCCATCTCTTACCAGCTACTGGCTCCCCAGCCAGATGTATTACTGCATCAAGCTGCTTCAGCGCAGCCACATCGCAAGTATTGTTAGCAGCATCAAATAGTGCATAAGAACACCCACCGGTAGTTTTTTTGCCTGCTATATTTCTGGTAAGAATTACAACTTCATTACCCATCTTCAACAGTAGTGCAGTAACACGCCTACCCACTAGTCCTGTACCTCCGGTTATGCCTATCTTCATCACTTAGTATTATGAATATCGAATGTAAACACATTATCGTAGCGAAATTGGATAGATGTAATGCTTTAACATTTATTTTCAGTTTCTACGCAATAATAAGATGTAAAGATGCGTTTTTGTATCAAACCACTTTTCCTGATGGACAAAACTTTACATAAAAAACTTACAGAAAACCTCACATACGCTTATTCAAATAGCCGCTCAGCTGAGAAAGAAGAAGGTATGTTTGCTTCGCTAAGACAAGAACAGCGCATACTTAATGCACTGGCAAAAGATTTGTTACAACCACGCCCCGAGGCAGTAGCTAACATACTGGAACTAGCAAGAAGACTGTAGCGATATTGGAAAAGGTAGTTAGCGCCTTGCCTTCCAGTAAACGATAGCAATAAGAACCTCAACAGAAGAGTTAAATAACATTATGCCAAAAGGATTAATTTTACACCAAATAGTGAAATTAATTGCAGGCACTCACATATTATATCACGCTACCGTTTATCTACTTGCTTTCAATACTACCCTTCAGGGTGCTGTATTTGATTGCAGATTGTTTGTACTTCATCTTCTATTATGTGCTAGGCTACAGAAAAGATGTGGTCCTTAAAAACCTACGCAATTCTTTCCCTGACAAGAACGAAGCTGAATTGAAACATATCAGAAAAGCTTTTTTTCACCACTTGAGTGATATGTTTCTAGAAACTTTTAAAACACTGACTATCAGTCCCCAGAAAATGCTGCAACATTGTGGCATATCACCAGAGGCTAAGGCATTGTTTGAAAAGCTGGCAAACGAACAGAAAAACATAATACTTGTAATGGGCCATTGGGGCAACTGGGAGTGGGGAGGCAATACTTTTAGTTTAGTATGCCTGCAACCATTGTATGTGATTTATCATCCGTTGCGCAACAAACACTTCGATGGGCTGATGTATAAAATGCGCACCAGATTTGGCACAAGACTCATTGCTATGCGTAACACTTACAAGGAAATGCTAGGCAGAAAAACACCTATGAGTGCTACCGCATTCATAGCTGACCAAACACCACAGCCCGACAACGCTTACTGGACAACTTTCCTCAATCAGGACACACCAGTATTTAAGGGCACAGAAATTATAGCCCGAAAAACAGGGTGCCCCATAGTATACGCAAGTGTGCGAAAAATAAAACGCGGCTACTATGAGTTGCATGCCGAAATGCTGCTGGAAAACCCCACCAATACGCCCGACGGCTACATATCAGAATTACACACCAAACGGCTGGAACAAGACATAATAGCGCATCCCGAGACATGGCTATGGTCGCACAAAAGATGGAAGCATAAACGAACTAGCACTCAACAATAACAGAAAAAGTCAATACATAAAGAGAGCCGCACTTTTGCTGTGCGGCTCTCTTAGCATTTAATAATATTGATAATAGATTACAGCGAATCTAATATTTTTTTCATTTCAGATGCTTTTTCGGTTTTTCCTTGCAGAATATAGATTCTATTCAGTGCAGTAACCGTGGACTTATACGTTTTCAAGTCTTCACCTTGCAACTTAGCATCGTTAGGATTAAGAATGCTGAAAGACTTCTCAAAATAAGGTGCAGCTTTTGCGAAGAGTCCATCACGTTTTGCTTTCAACGATTCGTATTTATCCTGATCCGCTTTAGATGAACCAGTTATCGCATTGATCTGGTCATTGAAATCAGTTGCTTGATTGAAATATAAAGCACCAAAATTGTAGTTGAATCCTGAATTGTCCGGACTAGCTTTTATAGCACGAGTAAATGACTCTTCTGACTTGCTGTACAACTCTGCAGAATTAGCTGGCTTTTTACCATCCTTAGAGTTTGCCATACTCAAGTAAGTAGTAGCAAGATTGAAATGTAGATCAGCATTACCTGGGTCTTTGGCCGATGCTTCTTCGAGTTTCTTAACTAAGTCTTCCATCTTACCATTCTTGATGTAGTAGTTTAACTCACGATTTCGTAGTGCTACATCATTAGGGAATGCTTTACGAGCCTCGTCGATAGTTGCAAACTCTTTTTCAGCATTATTAGTTCTGCTATAAGCATCTATAAGGCACTCATACACAGATGGCAATCTTCTGATAGGATTTTCCTTTACTTTTATCAGCATAGGTATAGACTCTTCCCACTTACTGGCAAAGTATACACTGTTTGCCATAGTAAGATAAGCATCAGCCACTACCGTATCCATTTGACGCTGAACATTTGGAGGCAATTTCTCAAAGCGTTTACCACCATTCATTTCACCTATTTTGGTTACAGTTTTCATGAGTTCCATCGATTCATCAAACTTCCTATCGTTGTATGCCTTTACTCCTTCATTGTAAGACAGAAAACCACCCAACATCAGCAATTGATCTACAGTACCTCTTTCATAATCTGCTTTTATTTCCGCCAATTCAATAGCTGCTTTTAAGCCCTCTTTGTACGGATTTCCTGCCTTGTATTTTTCTACATTCTGCAAAGAAAAATACACCTGCGCTTTAGACAACAACGCCTTTGGCTTTTTACTGGTTTCAGGATTGGCCATCGCCTTATCTATCTCCGTTTTTGCCTCTTCATAATTCTGGCTTTTCATTGCCAAATTTGCAGAGACAACATATTTGTCCTGAGCTATACCCGGCAAAGTCATGCCAACGGCTGCTGCTATCAATATTGCTTTTTTCATTTTAATTACTGATTGTGATTGCAAATTGCGTTTTATTTTTTGATTATCGAAACTCATTTTTATTCTTCCACAGGTGGCTCATTAGCTTCGGGCTGTGTAGCTTCTCCCGCTGCACCTTCGTCATTAGCAGCCTCTGGTGTCTCTCCGTCTTCGTTCACTAGCTCCTCAGCATCTTCTTCTTGCTCTCTTATGGCTGCTATAGCTGCTATTTTATCGCCCTCATCTATGTTGATCAACTTCACACCCTGCGTAGCTCTGCCAGCCTCGCGTATCGAAGATACTTTCATCCTAATGGTCACTCCAGACTCGCAAGTTATCATAAGGTCATCTTTTTCTTCCACACTCAGCAGGCCTACCAAAGCACCCGTTTTTTCAGTGATGTTGATGGTTTTCACCCCTTTACCGCCACGGTTTGTAATGCGGTAAGATAGCAGATAGTCTTTTTCGTTACCATCAGTATCTGTTACTTGCACCAGATTGTGCGCTTCTTCTTTGCGCTCTTCTTCTGTGGCCTCTACCAGGAATGGCGTACGCTTACCCAGTCCATTTTCAGACACTACTAGTATTTGTTTATTTATATCTTTTTTGGGCAGGCATATCATACCTATTACCTCATCTTCATCATTCTCCAGCTCTATACCAAACACCCCAATAGCCCCTCGGCCCGTAGGTCTTACTTTATCATCGCGGAAGCATACAGCCCTGCCACTCTTTATTGCCATCATTATATAGCAATTATCATTTTCGGCAAGCGATACATCCAGTAGTCTGTCACCCTCTTCAATGGTGATGGCTATCACTCCATTAGCCCTCGGCCGACTGAAATCTTCAAGACGAGTCTTTTTGATAATACCTTTTTTGGTACACAATACCACACTGTGCTGCTCTAGATAAGCCTCATCATCCAAACGAGGCACATCTATTACCGTTCTTATTTTATCATCAGGCGGAATCTGAATCATGTTTTGTATAGCTCTGCCCTTACCATTCTTATCTGCCTCTGGTATTTCGTATACCTTCAGCCAGAAACAACGTCCCTTTTCAGTAAAGAACATAAGAGTATGGTGGGTAGATGCTACAAATAAATGCTCAATGTAATCTTCTACTCTGGTGCGTCCGCCCATTGCGCCCCTGCCACCGCGGCGCTGAGAGCGATATTCTGCCACAGATGTACGCTTGATATAGCCCAGATGCGACACTGTAATCACCACATCTTCTTTCTCTATCAGGTCTTCTATGCGCATTTCATCGGCCATATAGTGAATCTCGCTTTTGCGTTCATCACCAAATTTTTTCTGCACATCAGCCAGCTCATCCTTTATGATCTGGAAACGCAGTGCTTCATCGCCTAGTATCGACTCCAAATGGGCTATGAGTTTCATCAGTTCAGCATGTTCTTCGCGTATTTTGTCGCGCTCCATGCCTGTAAGGCGTTGCAACCTGAGTTCCAATACTGCCTTAGCCTGAATCTCGGTCATTCCAAACGAATTGATAAGACCGTCTTTAGCTATTTCAGGATTCGCCGAATTGCGTATCAACCTAATAACCTCATCCAGATGGTCTAGCGCTATCAGATAGCCCTCCAGTATGTGCGCACGTTTTTTAGCTTCTTTAAGTTCGTATTTAGTACGGCGTACTACTACTTCATGTCGGAAGTTGATAAACTCGCTTATAAGGTCTTTTAGATTCAGCGTACGTGGTCTACCATTCACCAGTGCCACATTGTTGATACCGTAAGATGTTTGTAGCTCACTGTATTTATACAGCTGGTTAATGATAACCTGTGCTACGGCATCTCTACGTAACTCCACCACTATACGCGTACCCTCTTTGTTCGATTCGTTGGCTACGTGCGTTATGCCATCTATTATTTTATTATTTACGAGCGAACCTATTTTTTCAGCCAGTGCATCTCTGCTCACCTGGTAAGGCACCTCGGTAATTATAATTTGTTCTTTGCCGCTTTTGGTATTTTCAATCGTCACCTTACCACGTAGCACTACCCTGCCACGGCCAGTGTGCATACCTTGCTTAATACCCTCTATACCATAGATGATACCACCTGTAGGAAAGTCAGGCGCCTTAACAAACTTCATTAGTTCATCTATCGTAATCTCTCGGTTGTCTATATATGCCAGACAGCCATCTATTACTTCAGTAAGGTTGTGTGGCATCATATTGGTAGCCATACCCACAGCTATACCAGACGAGCCATTTACAAGCAATGAAGGTATACGAGTTGGCAACACAGTAGGCTCTTGCAACGAATCGTCAAAGTTCAGCGCGAAGTCTACTGTTTCCTTATCAATATCCTCCATCATAGCCTCACCCAAACGAAGCATACGAGCCTCTGTGTAACGCATGGCTGCCGGATTGTCACCATCCTGACTACCATAGTTACCTTGACCATCTACCATCATGTAGCGCATGCTCCATGGCTGCGCCATACGCACCATAGCATCATACACAGCAGTATCGCCATGGGGGTGATACTTACCTAGTACCTCACCCACTATACGTGCACATTTTTTATATGGTTTGTTAAACGTATTGCCTAACTCATGCATCGCAAACAATACACGCCTGTGTACTGGCTTCAATCCATCGCGCACATCGGGCAGTGCACGCCCTACTATCACCGACATAGAGTAATCTATGTAGGCAGTTTTCATTTGCTCCTCTATATTAATAGGTATTATTTTATTCGTTTCCTCTGGTATGCCCTGAGGTAGCAGATCCTCGTTGTTTTGATCCATAAATGATTTTAAAATAATTATCGCAAATATAATCTATTATGATGGCATTAGCTATAGGCGATTGTGCGACAATAACGTTAAAATGCGAAGTGTGGGTACTATGTGGATAGGGATACAGAAACACTATGAAAATCGTGTTTACAGGCTTAAAAACGCCAAACCAACTAAAACCCTTCTAAAGAACAAGATTCGCAAGCTGTCTTTAGCCTCCTTTCGCGACCATATTTAGCTTACTCGAGAAAAAACGGCCAATATCCATTACTTCCATCGCTTTCTATTGCGATACTTGACTAATTCACCACTTAATATTACAATAATATTATCAACAGACAGAACTTATTACTACATCAAAAATTATAACTTTGCCGCCATTAAAAAAACACTCAAGGGAATGCACAACCTACAAATGGTGGACCTGAAACGCCAATACCTCAAAATAAAACCCGAAATTGACGCAGCTATACATCAAGTTATAGACAGCACTATGTTTATTGGTGGTAGCGATGTATCGCACTTGGCTTCAGAGCTGGCTACATACGTTGGTGTACAACATGTGATACCTTGCGCTAATGGAACCGATGCATTACAAATAGCACTGATGGCATTGGGACTTAAACCAGGCGATGAAGTAATAACTCCTTCATTTACCTACATAGCAACTGTAGAGGTTGTGGCACTACTTGGGCTTACGCCTGTGTTTGTAGATGTGCACCCAGATACCTTTACAATGGACGTGGAAAGTGTGCGTGTAGCTATCTCCCCACGCACCAAAGCTATTATACCTGTGCACCTGTATGGTCAGTGTGCCGACATGGAGCCTCTCATGGCTCTGGCAGAGGCACACAACATACCGCTGATAGAAGACAATGCACAAGCTATAGGTGGCAATTATACCTTCTCAGATGGCAGAACTGTAAAAACAGGATCAATGGGAACGATAAGTTGCACTTCATTTTTCCCTTCTAAAAACCTCGGTTGCTATGGCGACGGTGGTGCCATATTCACTAACGACAATGTGCTGGCAGAAAAACTGAAAATGATAGCTAATCATGGACAGAAGGTACGATACTACCACGAAATGGTGGGCTGCAATAGCCGCTTAGACACAATACAAGCAGCCATTCTGCGCATCAAACTTCGCCACCTGGATAGCTATTGCGACGCACGCAGAGCGGCAGCAGACTATTACGACCAAGCATTTGCTAACAACCCCAAAATAACTACTCCTTACAGAGCTGCAAATGCTGTGCACGTGTTCCATCAATATACCCTTAAGGTAACTGGTATCGACCGTAACGAACTGCAAAAACAATTAGCAACCCGCAGTATTCCCTCAATGATATACTATCCTGTGCCCTGCCACAAACAACAAATGTTGGAGGCATTTGGCACAGCTGATAATGACCTACCTGTAACAAACATGCTGCAAGACTGTGTAATATCGCTGCCCATACACACCGAATTGACAGAAGAAGAACTGTCTTACATTACTAAAAACGTACTTGAACTAATAGGCTAAACACGCACAAATATGAACATAATTAAAACCCCTATCGAGGGATTGCTGGTATTGGAACCTAAAGTACATGGTGACGAGCGCGGATACTTCTTCGAAAGTTACAATATGCGCCTGCTCGAAACCCTGACCGGCTACAACACCCCTTTTGTACAAGACAATCAGGCTCGCTCAGTAAAAAATGTACTACGTGGACTGCACTACCAAAATCATCCGGTACCACAAGCAAAACTGATAAGAGTACTGGAAGGCAGCATTTGGGATGTGGTGGTAGACATTCGTAAAAACAGCAAAACTTATGGTGAGTGGTATGGTGTAGAACTATCTGCAGAAAATAAACGTCAATTTTTGATACCACATGGCTTTGCCCACGGCTATGCAGTACTTACCGAAACATCGGAAGTTTTCTACAAATGCGACAACTTCTACGACAAACCTTCAGAAGGTGGTGTTTATTACAACGACCCAGCATTAGCGATCGACTGGAAAATAGACCTCACAAAAGCTATAATTTCCGAAAAAGACACGAATCAGCCACTACTGAAAGACGCTAACAATAGCTATTTGTAAGTATTAAGCATACAGAATTACCTTTATCTAATCAAGAGCCACAACTGCACCTCATAGCTGTTGTGGCTCTTGGCTTTTTACAAATTCACCATACATAAACACCTGCGCCTGCTGCACAAAACATTCGCAAAACCAACACTCAGCTACTTACGTACTTTTTATTATTACAGTGTTACCAAGCACACAAAAGTTATTAACTATCGTGGAAAAGTAGACGACGGGTGTAAGCAGCATATCCCTAATTTCATATCCAATAAGGATTTTTTCATCAGTGCCATTTATTATTCGATACCAAACTATCATTATTCTGAACGTTAAAAAAACAGTTAGTTTGTAGATCACTAAAACTAACAACTAAAAGGCTGAAGTTCTTTCACGTTTACAGCATACCGCTACTCTCAGTAAGAGTAGTGTATCGAAAACAAACTGGTACAGTATTTGCATTTTACTATTTGTTCACCAAAAACCTAACTACATTGACAGAAGCAATCATCAATCTCGAAACAGTTAATCCGATAGAGTTCTTCGGGATTAATAACAGCAAATTCGAAATACTGAAACGCAAATTCCCTCTGCTAAAGCTGCTTTCGAGGGGTACCCAAATAAAAATGACCGGCCAGCCTGAAGAAGTCGCAGCTGCTCAGGTGAAAATAGGTCAGGTGATACAATACCTTGAGCGAAATGGACATCTGTCAGAAAACTATTTTTCAAAAATACTGGGCGAAGACGAGCAAGGCGATGGCGCTACAGAAGAACCTATAGCCAATGATATATTGGTATTTGGGCCAAACGGCAAGGTAGTCAGGGCCAAGACCAAAAACCAACAGTTGATGGCTCAGGTGTCCGAGAAAAATGATATCATTTTTGCCATAGGTCCAGCAGGTACCGGTAAAACATACACCGCTGTAGCACTTGCAGTTAGGGCACTAAAAAACAAGGCTGTAAGAAAAATAATACTTACTCGCCCAGCTGTTGAGGCAGGCGAAAGCCTTGGTTTCCTACCAGGCGACCTGAAAGAGAAAATCGACCCCTACCTGCGTCCGCTATACGATGCGCTGGATGATATGCTACCTAGCGATAAGTTAAACTACTACATGGCCAACCGCATTATAGAAATAGCACCATTGGCTTATATGCGTGGCCGTACACTGGACAATGCATTCATAATTCTGGATGAGGCACAAAACTCTACCGACCTACAGCTAAAAATGTTTTTAACGCGTATTGGGGCTTCTGCAAAAGCTATTATAACCGGCGACCTTACACAGATAGACTTACCCAAAAACCAAAAATCAGGCCTATTGAAAGCAACCAAAATATTGCAAAACATAGATGGAATTGCTCATGTGCAACTTGATGAGGCAGATGTAGTGCGCCACCGATTGGTGAAAATGATTATTCGCGCCTACGACAAAGAACAGGTAAGGGAAGAAGAACTGGAGGAAAAAAGAAACAATAGGTTGTAACAAATGAGACTAGCAAACCGGGGCCAATCTACTACTAGATTGGTCCCGGCTTTTTATTATGTATTATCTTCACCTATATACCACTAACTGAAATTACATGTGTAGAATACCCACAAAAATAGCCGCTTCATCCTCGTGTTGCTACAATATAAACAATCCTAAATTGTAGGTAATTGTTAATACCATGCCCCACACTTACAATAGCTGGTTGCATGGCCTGAGTGTTTCAGGATAATTACTTAAATTCACCAAAAATAACAGACAATTATGCGTTTTCTGCTATACATATTCTTACTTTCTTGCACCATACCTGCCACCGCACAACTGGCTTCATATGTAGATAATCAGAACCAAGTAATGGTATGGGATAGGGGCATGATAAGAAAAATAGATTTTCTACCTCCTACCGACATGAAAATCGGCCGCACTGCCATACCCTATCTCGATAACTCACGTTCGTTTAAGATATACCATAACAGCAGGGTAACACCAGTAAATATAGGCTTCACTAATGCCTATTTTGCGACCGACAATTTAGTGGCATTTCTGAATCAGAAGTCGCTGAATGTGTTTGAGAATGGCGTTATAAAAAACTTGACTGGAGTGTGCGATCAGTACTTTGTAGCAGATAGCGTCATCCTGTTTCTGGATAGCTATAAGGGTGCTTACAAGGCCTACTACAAAGGTCAGATTTATGACATAGAAAACTACTTTGCAGACAGTTCGCTATCTGCCATTAAGGTCACTGATAACATAATAGCCTACAACAACTTTGCAAGCCAGTTCAGAATATTTTACAGAGGGCAATTATTGGCCCAGGAAGACTATCCTGTGAGTGGCTTTGAGGTGGGGCGCAACACGGTAGCCTATGTCGACATAGACCGCAAATTCAAGGTTTTTCACAATGGCAAGACCTTCATAATTGATGATTTTCCACCTAAGTCATACAAGACAGGAGACAATGTAGTAGCTTATGTAACCGCCGATGGCTATTTCAAAATATTCTATGGCGACAGCACACGTTCGGTAGGTTTTATGAGTGGCAATTATCAGGTTACAGATAACATTGTGGCATTCAAAGACCAAAGTAACATGCTGAAAGTTTTCTATAAAGGAGATGTAACCACACTAGACAACTACTACCCTACCAATATGGTGATACAATATAATTCACTTGCATATGTAAACTTTGGCAACACACTACGCCTATTCTCAGAGGGAGAGGTTTATGACGTAACTAACGCCGAGCTCACTAACTGGCAACTGAACTATGATGTGCTGCAATACCAAATGGGGCAAAACATGTTCAAAGTATTCTACAAAGGCACTGAGTACTAAAAATTATAAACATTTTAAAATTAGAGGGCTGTCTTTCTGAACAAGCAAAAGACAGCCCTCTGATTTTAGTAGCAGGTACCAACTATTTCATAGCAGCCATTACTATATCCCAAGCTTCTTTTTCTTTAGTATCTGCAGCAGCATTCATTTCTTCTGCACGCTGCAACAACGGTTGCACTTCAGGGTGTTCTTTGAGGTCCTGAGCATTGATCATAACATTGAGGTAGCACCCTTTTACTGCCGCTCTAGCACACAAAGCACCTACACCAGCATCGCTCACACTATTGGGGTTGCCCTTTGCCGCCATTTGTATAGCCAAGTCAAACGACTGGAAGGCCAACTCCATCGTGCGGAACGGTATTTTAATGGCATAGATAGTAGCCTCTTGTATGGCTGCTTTCCTAGCTGCTTTTTCTTCATCATTAGACTTCGGCATACCGAATGCATTCAGTATTTTATTGAATGCATTGGTATCTTCATCTACCAGATACAATAACTCTTTGATAAGAGCCTGCCCTGCAGCTGCATGATTGCTGAACTCCTCCCAGCGGCTGTCCCAGCCTTTTTTGTGCGACGATAGATTGGCTACCATAGTGCCCAATGCCGCGCCCAACACTCCACAGTAAGCCGACACCGAGCCACCACCTGGCGCCGGAGATTCACTGGCTGTTTCTTCTGCAAATTTTGTGATGGTCATGTCTACCAGCTTCTTAGCCGATGTATCCTGCAATCTGTATTCTATTATTTTCTTTTGTGGGTCAAAAGGACCTAGCTCATCCAGCCCCAGCGACTTGACAGCTATGCGCACCAATTCTGCCTCGCTTACACCTATACTGCGCTGCTGCTTCAGCAAGAAGTACTTACCTGCTTCTAGCATGGCTTGCAGCGGCACCAGCCCCACCAGCTCACTACCAGTTACCCTCATGCCGCGCGCAGCTGCACGCTCACAGGCAGTGTCAAACACCACATGCAGCGGAGTGGTATTCATGTTAGTGAGGTTGATAGATATCTGAGCTATTCCATACTCTTCTATATACCAGCCTATGGCTTTCACGTTTTTCAGCAAGCCAGGTACCCATATTGGTTCGCCCGACTCATCTTTTATTGTTTTACCTTTTTCATCGGTCTTTTGTCTACCTTTCTCTCTTATATCAAACGCCACTGCATTCGCACGACGAGTAGACGTAGTATTGAGGTTAACATTGTAGGCTATCAGGAAATCTCTAGCACCTATCACAGTAGCACCACTCTGCGCGTTGAAGGTAGCTGTGCCGTAATCTGGCTTCCACTCAGGTAGTAGAATTTTGGTAGCCAGCCCTTCATATTCTCCGCTTCTGATATCAGCCAAATTACGACGATAATCGGCAGATGCGGCAGATTCGTATAGGTACACTGGTATGCCAGCTTCTTCGCCCACACGCTTACCCAGCATTTGAGCAAAAGCCACTGTTTCCTCCATCGTAATGCCAGATATGGGTATCAGCGGACAAACATCGGTAGCGCCCATGCGGGGATGCTCTCCTGTGTGGCTGCGCATATCTATAAATTCGCCAGCCTTACTGATAGCACGAAAAGCTGCTTCTACCACAGCATGAGGATTACCTACAAATGTCACTACGGTACGGTTGGTAGCCTTGCCGGGGTCTACATCTAGCAGGCGCACACCTTCTACTTTTTCTATTTCATCTGTTATCTGTCTGATGATGTTCATATCGCACCCCTCGCTGAAGTTGGGCACGCACTCTATTATAGCATTCGAAAAATCTCTCATTTAGTTTTTGTTTGTGTAGCTGCAAAAATAGTGCAAGTGATAGTTTGTGTGGTTCAGAATTTTAGATTTTCCAGTACTACCGCTGTTTTACCAGTTGTTTAAAGTCTTTTGGCGCGTCAGTCGTTTAATTATCATGAGTAGATGCAGCACTAAGCAGTAGGCTACACGAAACAAAAACGGCAGTATACAATTTGAACGCTATCGGCGCAAATTACACTGACGTTATAGTAACTTGCATTACGAAAAAAACAACTTCACACCCCAAGCAGAGTGAGAATTAATTTTAGCCATATAGCTGCACTTGCATTTGTGGAGATGTCGGTTTACAATGCGAGTTTCAGTCGATATAGAACAAAAAATTAGCAATAAAAAATGGAGCATCAACAGAGTGATTTTTTTGCTGGAAGGACATTGGCCATAGCCACTATGCATGGCAAAGAAGCTATCATAGGACCTATTTTGCAGTCTGAATTAGGTATTGATTACATAGTGCCCGATAGTTTTAATACAGATATTTTTGGTACTTTTTCTGGTGAAATAGAACGAAGCAATGATCCTCTGGCTACTGCCAGACTTAAATGTAAGGCTGCCGCTGATGTTACCGGATGCGATATAGCTATTGCTAGTGAAGGGTCATTTGGTCCACACCCTTCTATGGTATTTGTGCCATGCGACGATGAGATTTTGGTATTTATTGATTTCAAAAACAACTTGGAGATCAAGGTTAGAAAAATAAGTACCGAAACAAACTTTAATGGAGATCTTTTTCACGATTGGCCTAGTGCAAAAAAGTTTGCAGATGCTTCATTATTCCCATCACACAGCCTTATAATAAGAAAGAACAAGGACAACAGTGAAGACACCATAAAAGGCATAGCATCGTGGGAGGAACTAAAAAGCCACTTCGAAGGACATATAACCAAATACGGATCCGCATTCTTAGAAACAGATATGCGTGCCATGTGCAACCCCACCCGGCGCAAAGTGATAGAAGAGGCAACCCATAAACTATTACAAACCATAAAAAGCACTTGCCCCGATTGCTCCAAACCCGGATACGATATCAAACTAGCACGCCCCGGACTGCCCTGTAATGACTGTGGTGCTCCCACTGCTAGTACCTATTCGTTGGTATATGAGTGTGTGCATTGTGCCCATAGGTCCGAAGTGAAATATCCGCATGGCAAAAACACCGAAGACCCTATGTACTGCAACTATTGCAATCCTTAATTGGAGATCGTGTGTAGTGCTAATTTTAGACTGTTATAATGTAGGATCGTATATTGAAGCACCTGTGTTGTACCATCAGAATAAGGAACACAGATTGCAGTGTTTTTTTGTGTAGGGCAATTAATGCGATAGATAATCGAGCAATATAAAACCAAGAAAATGTTTGATCTACTGAAAAAATACGAAAACGCTGGTCATTTCTTCTTCAGTGCCAGCGACGATTTGCAAGAGGTATGCAATGCTCCTACCGATAAGGCAGGCGCGTATTTGGTTTACTCGCTCAGGAAGGGCAAAATAGAGCTGGTATATATAGGAAGTAGCGGTCTGGTGAAAGAAGATGGCAAACTACACATGCGGGAAGGTGGCCTTAAAGAGCGAATAATAAATGGCGAATATGGCGACAAAAAATACAATGTACTCTGGAGCAAGGAAATGGTGAAAAACAGTATAGATGCACTGGATATATACTGGTATGTAACCTATGACGAAACCCACACCGACTGCCCCAAAGATGTAGAAGATGAATTGTTTGACATGTACTACGACCTCTATGAGGATCAGCCAATATGGAATATTAAGGAAGATATGGAAGGGTGAAGTACATACAAACAAATACCTAACTTTGTAGTAAATTTAAAAACTACCCAACTATGAGTACAATTGTTATAAACGTTGATGATAAATCTTCGGCTAAGTTATTTCTCGACTTGGCTAAAAAAATGCATTTTGAAGCGAGGGTACTTACCGACCAGCAAAAAGAAGAATGGGCATTGCTGGCAATGATGAATGATAGAAAAAAAGAACCAGAATTGCCTGTAGAAAGCGCATTAGATATTTTAAGGAAGATACAATCAAAATAGTTTTATGATTGTAGTTTCTACTCCTTCTTTCAATAAAGACATCGGGAAAATTAAAGATAAACTTCTAGCATCACGAATAGAACAGGTCATTTTAAAGTTACAGAAAGCAGAAAACATTTCTGAAGTTAGCGGTTTAAAAACAATGACAGGTGCTAGCAATGCTTATCGAATAAGAATAGGTGATTACCGTCTGGGATTCACAATTTCTGAGAATACTGTAAAACTCATAATTTTCGCACACCGAAAGGATATTTATAAATATTTCCCATAGTAGTTCGCAGTGGCGCAAATTAGTATATACATACGATAAAGTTATGAATTGGTAGAATTCAATTTTTCGTTAGTCTAACCACCTGACACAAAAATTAGCACTCTTATGAAGTACATAGCTTTGGCGCTTCTTTTTATGTCTTGCCATCCAACAGAAAAATGTGAACATGACCGAATTATTGTTAAAAACAACTCATCAAAAACTTTGTACTTCATTCATGGGTATAAAGGAGAGCCACCAACCGATACAACATTGGGGAAATTATATGTCGACCCTAAATCTGGAGGATATATAACATATAATGATTCTGAGTTTTACCGTTTACAGCCAAATGATGAGAATGTCAAAGCGATGAGTAAACAAACTCCAAGTCACTGTTTTAGTGCAATATTTTTTGGAGAACTTCGTAATAGTGTTGAAATATTTTTCATTGATTCCTCCGTAATTAGCACCTTATCGTGGGATACAGTAAAAAAATACAATTTGCACCTGAAGCGTGTCTTTTTGAATGGACATGATCTTGATCGCTTGGGATGGAAAGTAAGTTATCCATGATGTGGTATTTACTCAATAGTTCATTTAAATCGAAACCAGCTACTTTGTCTGGCACGAATTATCAAAAGCGAATGGCTATGCTACAATCTCAAGTCAGTGGAGTATCAATAACACACACTAAATTGACAAAAATATTATGTGATACTAACGAATTCACTTTCCATGCTCTACAACTTTTCTTATTTTCGCTATATATAACCTAATGCGAACGCTATGAAAAAGCAACTATTTTTTGCACTGATATTTTCTGTAGTGATAACCAGCTGTGATAATGCCAAGACAACAACAGAAGAAACTCCTGCAACAGTAGCGATACCAGACACCACCAAGGAAAAAATAGACCTACCAACACAGGCACCAAAACCAGATATTAAAAAAGAGATGCTGGTCCTGCAAAAACGGCTAACTAGATTTGAAGTACCTTCTCAACACCTAACTGCTTCAGGAAAGGAAAAGTCTATAGTAAAGGGAGCTATGGGGTGTCGTGTGCTGGTGGTACCAAAGGATATGGTGACACCAGATGGCCAGCCCGTAACAGAAGAAATAGATGTGGAGCTTAAAGAATTGCCAGGCGTAGAACAGATGGTAAAACAAGGGGTACAGACAGTATCTGATGGCAAATTACTGGTTTCCGGTGGAAGTTATTATGTAAACATGACCAGTAAAGGGCAACAACTGAAATTGAAACTAGGCAAAACATTGAAAGTAATTCTACCCAAATACACTAACGAACAAATGAATGTGTATTATGGGGCAAAGGATAGTAGTGGAGTGATGAATTGGACCGAAACTTCGCAAAAGTTTGAAAAATTTGATATAGATAGTTCAGACTTCCTTTTTGCAAGCGTTAATAAAAATTCGGCACCTGGGTTTGGTTTTATGAGCGGAGGAAAAAATAGTGACAGCTCATATATGCAGGTAGTCAATCAACTAAAGAAGATAAAAGAACTAGCTTATTTGTTTGGTGAAAACCTGACACCTAAAGATACTGCACTTTCAAGAGCAAAAAAGGCGATGAAAAGATACGAGTCATTGGCTGGAAGTATATATAAAGAGGTAGCTATTCAAAATTTTGGATGGATAAATTGTGACAAGTTCTTAAATGAAACTAATGTAACCAATGTTGCTTGCAGTTTTGAACCTAGAGATAGTATTTCTTACGCCAAGGTATATCTGATATTTAAGTCAATAAACTCAGTAATAGAAGAACGATATGCGTATGATATGGGTTCTACATTTAAAAATGTTCCAGTAGGGATGCAAGGAACCGTGATAGCAATGGCCATGAAAAAGGGACAATTGTATAGCTCTCGTAAAGAAATAACAATAAACAAGGGTCAGAAAGTGACACTGACTATGAAGAAATCGAGAGATGAAGATATTGCTGCACTCATGAAGTTTTAAAATTGAATACAGAATTTAGTTTTTATTTTTTGCTACTAAACTTACGGACAAGATGTAGATCACAGTGCTATGCTACAAACTCTGACCAGTGAATAATATTAACATTAAATCATATACATAATGCGGGTACTGAAGAATGTTATTCAAATAACTACAATTTCGTTTTTGATACTCTCGTGTCGTCCGTTTAGTAACTGCTCCCATTTTGATATTCCTTTCACAAATCAATCGACGGTATCGGTATACCATGCCTATACAGATGTACTTGATTCGACAGATTGGGAAAAGTTCAATGATTTGTTTGGAAATGACTGGCGAGTGTCTGCAGCAATGCTTGGTCGTGATTCGCAATACAATAGAGTGCTTTCTGGAGCAACCGAAACAAACATCCTGAGAATACCAAATGGATGTTGGAGTGAATATTTCAAACCGGGAGATAGGTATAGAGGCATATTTGTTTATGTGATAGATTCGGCGGTATTGTATTCGCAACCGTGGGACAGTATTGTCGCACATAGGGCATACTCGAAAGTATACAAGGTAAATTACGATTCAATAGTTAAGATGAATTGGCACATTGTATATCCATGATTAGCTTGGAGTATATAATAGTGCAATAAAAAGCTCCAATTGTGCAATAAGGTTGCATATATGGATGTGCTAACAAGATTCCCATCGGGGTGATTGATTAGATTTCGCAAATTGAAAAATACTTAACTTTACAACATGAAAAATCAATTTATAACAGATAATTCAGGTCAAAAAGTTGCTGTTATTTTACCTATCAAAGACTACGAAAAAATGCTAGAGGAGCTAGACGAATATGCTTGTATAAAAGCTTACGACAAAGCTAAAGAACGTAAGCAAGAATACGTTCCCGCAGCTGATATGTTTGCAGCAATTGAAGCTAAACGTAAACACTAGTAATGTAATGTATCAATTATTAATTGAGAAACATGTTGAGAAACAGCTTCTGAAAATACCAGAACCTGATTATACCCGAGTAAAGGAAGCGATAATTTCATTAGCGGATAATCCGAGACCCAGTGGATATAAAAAACTAAAAAATCGCCCGGGTTACCGAATAAGAAAAGGTAATTACCGAATAGTATATGATATCAATGATCACATACTTACAGTGTACATAGTAGCTGCTGGTCATAGGAAGGAAATTTATGAATGACTTCATGTTATAAACTATTAAATTCTGGAACGATCACCTTCTTACGATTGTCAAATGCCTAATGATGCCAGTTCTCAGTCGGTGAGCTAAGAGGCATATTTCTCTTTTTGCATCAGGATAATTTTCAGCTAATTGAAAATTATAACAGTTTGAGAAAAAGGGGGGGAGATATATTTGCAAGAAAAGGTTTCCAATGAGAACAGCACGTATATCGTAGAATCATCTCCTGATTTATTTCTTTAAATTTGCTCAATCAAAATAATACCATGGCAGAGCTGACAATAAATATTCCAGATCATAAATTGCCTTTCTTTATGTTGCTTGCAAAGGAACTCGACTTCCTTGTAATAGAAGAAAAGAAAACTGTTAAAAAGCTAACTTCCAAACAAGTAAAGAGGGCAAAAGAATTAAAAGATGCTTTGAACGAAGTAAATGAGCATTTGCAAGGAAAAATTAAACTAAAAACCGCTGAACAACTATTGAATGAGCTTTGAAATTTTTTCAACAAAACTATTTGAAAAAGAACTAAAGAGCCTACTGAAAAAATATCCTTCTGTAAAAGAGGATATTTTAACGTTGATTAGTACACTAAGTACAGAACCATTGTCAGGAGTTTCTATAGGGAAAGACTGTTACAAAATACGCATGTCAATAAAATCGAAAGGAAAAGGAAAAAGTGGTGGGTCGAGGGTAATAACATGCGTGAAAGTTGTGCAAAAGAGTGTTTTTCTTTTATCTATTTACGACAAATCCGAAAAAGAATCGATTGATGATAAGGATCTTATTGCTATTCTTGTTGCCGCTAATTTAATGTAAATATCTGCAGTATTTCCGCTGGCACAAGTTCGCTAAGGCATAAAAGTAAGGCTACAAATACTGCCAGTGTCGCATGTTTTTAAGTTCAATTGTCTTATATTATAACAAATACACTATGCTATGGAACTACGTATAACAGAAAATATAGTGTGGAAAGAAGGGGTATGTTATGTAGCCCAATGCCTGAATATAGATATTTCGAGTTTTGGTGATACTCGAGAAGAGGCATTAAAAAATTTGGACGAGGCAATAAATCTATATCTTGAATAAAAACTCTGTAAATGTCTAAAGAAGTTACTGTCAACAAAGATAAAAGAGTAGATAAAATTCTAGTTGCTCTGGGATATGATACATATGAAATCTTCTACAGTCCTATGATGTTTCCAGTAATAGGTACGTTGTTGATTCTTTGGGTTGGTGGTGGATATGCAATTTTCATTTGTTATCCTCAATGGCAGTTATTTTTGATTGTAATTCTAGGATTATGGTCTTGTATATATTATTTAGTATCTGCATGCCGTAGCAACAACTTTGCGATAACGTCTGATGCATTGGTTATTGTGAATCCTAATTTCCCGTTCAAGAAATACAATATCATTCCGTTGGAATCAATAACAAATGTAAACATTGGGGAATATACATCAAACTGGCGGAAATTATTATTCCTGTTATTTCTCAATAACTATATAGACGTACAAAGGGGGAACCAAACAACCCGCTATTATTGCATCTGGCTTGAAGCAGATTGTTGGGAAGGAAGTTTCAATGATAAAACAATTGACGACTTCGCATCCGAATTACAGAGAAGAAACGTAAAAACAATTTTACTCGATACACTTCATGCATAAAAAAGTGGCGAAGATTTTCAACTCTATTTTTCTTCACTATATTTTATGTACTTAAGGAAAATCTAACTATTTCCGTCGATTCGATGCCCCACTGCCCTGAACGTACAAGCGAGTGACACAACCAGCGATGATAAGCGAACGAAAAGCTGGTAACATAAATAATAAAAATAGGCTGCCCAGATGATGGACAGCCTATTTTGTATGTAGTATATCTGTTAGCGTTATCGGGCTACGTTAACAGCACGTAGCTCGCGGATAACGGTGATTTTTATCTGACCCGGATATTGCATTTCTTTCTGAATCTTATCGGCTATCTCGAAAGATAGCTTTTGGCTGTCGGCATCGCTTACTTTGTCGGCTTCTACCATCACACGTAGTTCGCGCCCTGCCTGTATGGCATACGCTTTTTCTACGCCTGTGTATGCCATTGCTATGTTTTCCAGGTCTTTGATACGCTGCATATAGCTTTGCATCATTTCGCGCCTTGCACCCGGGCGTGCACCGCTTATGGCATCACACGCCTGCACTATAGGCGATATGATGTAGAGCATCTCCATCTCGTCGTGGTGGGCACCTATGGCATTCACAATGGCAGCATGCTCACCGCAACGCTCAGCTACCTTAGCACCCAGCAGTGCGTGGCTAAGTTCAGTTTCTTCGTCAGGCACCTTGCCTATATCGTGCAGCAGACCAGCACGCTTAGCCAGTTTCACCATCTTCTGACCCAGCCCTAACTCTGCAGCCATAATACCACACAGATTGGCTGTTTCTTTAGAGTGCATCAACAGGTTTTGACCATATGAGGAACGGAAACGCATTTTGCCCACCAGTCTCACCAGGTCTTTGTGCAGACCATGTACTCCCAGCTCTATAATGGTGCGCTCGCCTATCTCCATTATCTGCTCTTCCAGTTGCTTCTTGGTTTTTTCTACCACTTCCTCTATACGGGCTGGGTGTATACGACCATCTTGCACCAAGCGCTGCAGCGACAAGCGTGCTATCTCGCGGCGTAGTGGGTCGAAACAGCTGAGCACTATAGCCTCGGGGGTATCGTCTATTATAAGGTCTACACCGGTGGCAGCCTCTAGTGCACGAATATTGCGCCCCTCACGACCAATGATTTGTCCTTTTATTTCATCGCTCTCGAGGTTGAACACTGTTATAGCGTTCTCTATAGTTTGCTCTGCAGCGGTGCGCTGAATACTTTGAATGATGATTTTCTTAGCCTCTTTGGTAGCGTTTATTTTCGCTTCCTCCATTATGTCCTTCACATGAGCCATAGCACGAGTGCGGGCTTCTTCCTTCACCACTTCCATCAGTTCTATCTTGGCTTGTTCTGCCGATAGCCCTGCTACTTTCTCCAGTCTTTTTACGTGCTCTTCGTGGTGTTTGTCTAGTTCTGCACGCTTAATATTAAAGGCTTTAGTCTGACTTTCCAGGTTTTCTTTAAGTGCTTCGTTTTCTTGTACTTGCCTTTGAAGTGCAGATGTTTTATCGTTAAGCTGCTGTTGTTGTTGTTTTAGTTTGTTTTCGTTTTCTACTAGTTTCTGGTTGCGTTGTGTTACTTCTTTTTCGTGAGTGCTTTTTAGTTGTAAAAAATGTTCTTTGGCTTCGAGTATTTTTTTCTCCTTCAGTGTTTCGGCCAGTGTTTTGGCGTCTTCTATCGTTTTTTTGGCGAGTGCGTCGGCATCGTCTACCTGCTGTTTTGTGTTTTTAGCAAATATTATCTTGCCTAAAAATATACCTATGATTAAAGCCCCTATCGCCACGACAACGGCTATGATGGTGGATCCCATAATGTGTTAAAGATTTTGTTTGATTAATATAATTGACCTGCACACTTTTCATTAATTACATTTTTAATGTGAAAGATGGGCATAGTATTAGCGTGCTAAGTTAGTAAAACATTTCGGTAGATGCCAAAACAGGGTTCATACATATATATACACTATGTTAAAAACTAATGCACCAGACAATAGCACATAATATTAACTTTACCCAATCAATAAAAAAATACTGACTTAGATTATGCCCATGGTGCTCGGATATGCGTATTGCAATGTGGCTGTGATGCCGGTAAGAATAGAACCCTATCATACCGCAGAACAGACCACACAACTGCTATGGGGCGAAAAAGCAGAAATAACGCAAATAAACAACCGCGACTGGGCCAAAATAAGGTGTGCTTGGGATGACTATGAAGGCTGGTGCAAACTATCGCAACTGAGCACCCTGCAAAAGAAGGAATACAGGAAAGAAACTAAATATGGTGTGTGTGGCAGTGGTGGCAAAATCGTGTATGACCATGCTGAAATGCCCCTACACCCAGGCAGTGAGCTACTGGGCATGAATGGCGGCAAAATAAAAACCGGAGTATATACAGGCAAATACAAGGGCGATAAACACAATATCCTGAAAACACCCCCTAGTGCTGAGGCGCTAAGAGAGGCCGCTGTGAGCTATCTGCATGCGCCTTACCAGTGGGGTGGCAGAAGCCTTAGCGGCATAGACTGCTCGGGGTATAGCCAAATGGTGTATAAACTTTGTAACCACCGGATACTCAGAGATGCAGCGCAGCAGGCCACACAGGGTGAACTGGTAGATTTTCTGGTGAATGCGCGCTGTGGGGATTTGGCTTTTTTTGAAGAAAGAGAAGGAGCCATCAATCATGTGGGTATACTGCTAGACAATGAAACCATCATACATGCCACTGACACTGCTGGTAGAGTAGTGATAGACAAAATAGACCAAGGGGGCATCATAAGCCTATCGCTCAAGAAACGCACCCATGCGCTGAGAATGGTGCGCAGGATAGTGAACTATTAGGAGCTACCGCAAAGGACTATTGTCTATTTTCTATACCCCATATTAATAGCTATCTTCGCAAAATCTTATTAAATTAATCATTTTATGTATCGTACACATACGTGTGGTGAGCTACGGGCACAACACACCAATACTACAGTAACACTGGCAGGATGGGTACAAACCATCAGAAAATTTGGGAGTATAACGTTTACTGACCTAAGAGACCGATATGGTATTACCCAACTACTATTTAACGAAGCACTGAATGCCCGCCTAGATGCACAGCCATTAGGCAGAGAATATGTGATACAAGTAACAGGTAAGGTAGTGGAGCGTAGTAACAAGAACGCTAAAATACCTACTGGCGATATTGAAATAGAGGTAACAGATTTCACCATTATCAATGTAGCGGCGACGCCCCCATTTACGATAGAGGAAGAGACAGATGGTGGTGATGAGCTGCGTATGAAATACAGATATCTGGACCTGCGCCGCCCTACCCTGCGCCGCAATATGGAGCTGAGGTACAAGGTAAACAGATCTGTGCGCAACTATCTGGACAGTCAGGGGTTTTGGGATATAGAAACACCGTTCTTGATAAGGAGTACACCTGAGGGTGCGCGCGACTTTGTGGTGCCCAGCCGCATGAACGAAGGGCAGTATTATGCACTGCCACAAAGCCCACAGACCTTTAAACAACTGCTGATGGTGAGTGGCTATGACCGCTATTACCAGATAGTAAAATGCTTTAGAGATGAGGACCTACGCGCCGACCGTCAGCCGGAGTTTACACAGGTAGACTGCGAGATGAGTTTTGTGGAGCAGGAGGATATACTGAACACATTTGAGGGGTTATTCAAACATGTGTTTTATGATGTGAAGGGCGTGAGTATAACAGAGGCTTTTCCGCGTATGACGTGGGATGATGCTATGTGGCACTATGGCAATGACAAGCCCGACATCAGGTTTGAGATGAAGATAGCTAACCTGAAAACACCTGTGGGCGGTACTTCATTTGACTTTGGTGGGGGTAAGGAAGGAGTGGTGTTCCCGGTGTTTGCGAATGCTGAAAGTGTGCTGGCTATAAGTGTGCCGGGATGCAGTGAGTATACCCGTAAGCAGGTGGACGAACTGACTGAATGGGTGAAACGCCCACAGATAGGTATGAGCGGGCTGGTGTATATAAGAATTAATGCGGATGGTAGCTGCAAAAGCAGTGTGGATAAGTTCTTTGACGAGGTAAAACTGAAAGAAATAGCTACTGCCTGTCATGCCTCACCTGGCGACCTGATACTGCTGCTGGCTGGTGCTGAAACCCGTACCCGCAAGGCCATGAGCGAGCTGCGCCTAGAGATGGGTAACAGGCTGGGACTGCGCAACCCAGATGTATATAAGCCGCTGTGGGTAATAGATTTCCCGCTGCTGGAGCATGATGAAGAGGCTAACCGCTGGGTGGCAAGACACCACCCTTTTACATCGCCAAAGCCTGAGCATATAGAGTGGATGAATGACCTGAGCAAGTATGCTGACATCAAAGCTAATGCCTATGACATAGTGCTGAATGGCACTGAAATAGGTGGTGGATCGATAAGGATTTTCAGACGTGACCTGCAGGAAAAGATGTTTGCGGCACTGGGTATGAGTAAGGAAGAGGCACAAGATAAGTTCGGGTTTTTGATGGGGGCATTTGAGTATGGTGCGCCTCCACATGGTGGTATAGCGTTTGGGTTTGATAGGCTGTGTGCGCTACTGGGGGGCCAAGAAAGCATACGTGACTATATAGCTTTCCCCAAGAACAATAGTGGCAGAGATGTGATGCTGGATGCCCCATCGGGGATAGATGACAACCAAAAGAAAGAACTGGGGCTGAACTAAGCTACAGTTAGGAACTATAGAAAAGGGCTGAGGAAATGTATTTTCCTTAGCCCTTTTTTCATGAATTAAATTAATGTATTATACATAAGTAATTGATTTACTTTTTAGTAACAGGCTGTTCTTTGTTTTCGCCTATCTGCTGGCGCCACATGGCGTAGTAGAGGCCTTTTTCGGTTAGAAGTTCGTCGTGGGAGCCTGTTTCTACTACATTTCCTTTTTCTAGTACGTATATGCGGTCGGCATGCATGATGGTGGATAGGCGGTGGGCTATCATGATGGTGATGTGCTGCCTACGTGCAGTGATGGAGCGTATGGTTTGGGATATGTCGTCTTCGGTGAGGGAATCGAGTGCTGAGGTGGCCTCGTCGAATATCATGAGGCGGGGGTGACGGAGCAATGCCCTGGCTATGGATATACGCTGACGCTCGCCACCTGATAACTTTAGCCCACCCTCGCCTATCATGGTATCGAGTCCATTTTCGGCACGAGAGAGGAGGTTTTGGCAGGCGGCTTGTTGTAGTACTTCTTGTATCTGTTCTTCGGTGGCATTGGGGTTTACGAAGAGTAGGTTTTCTTTTATGGTACCTGAAAACAGTTGTGGGTCTTGGGTTACCAATCCCATCTGGTGGCGGAGCTCTTCGTAGTCGATGGTTTGCTCGGTGTGACCGTTGTAGAATATGTGTCCGTTGATGGGGTGATAGAGCCCTACCAGCAGTTTTACGAGTGTGGTTTTACCGCTGCCCGACGGCCCTACAAAGGCTACGGTTTCGCCGAGTTTTACATCGAACGAGATACCATCAAGCGCAGGGCGCGAGGAGCTGTTGTGCTTGAAGGTGACGTTATCGAATTTTACAGTTTCAATGCCCTTGACAGATTCTGGCTTTTCGGGGGTAAATTCTACTGGCTTTTTCAGTAGTTCCTGCATATTGTTGAGCGATGCTTCTGCCTCTCTGTAAGACATGATGACATTGCCTATCTCCTGCATGGGTCCAAATATGAAGAATGAATAAAATATAAGTGTGAGGTACTGACCGGGAGTGATAGCACCACCATATATAAAATAAAGCAAACACATAACGATGCCCTGCCTGAGCAGGTTGACAAATGTGCCCTGAATGAAGGAGATGGTGCGTATACTGCGTACTTTTTTAAGCTCTAGTTGCAGTATCTTGATGGTAGTGGCATTGAGTCTGCGAATTTCTTGATGTGTAAGCCCCAGGCTTTTGACGAGTTCTATGTTTCTGAGCGACTCGGTGGTAGAACCTGCTAGTGCATTGGTTTCTTTGACGATGTTTTTCTGCACTGTTTTTATGCGCTTGCTGAGCGAATTGGTGAGTAGTGCCAACACACCTGCACCACCCAAGTATATAAGTGGCAGCAATGGGCTGAGTGCAAAGGCATAAATGATAACGAATACTATACCTATGATGGTGGGTAGTAGTACATTAAAAAACGACTGTATGAACTTCTCGCAGTCGGTACGGACTTTTTGTAATATGGATAGGGTTTGGCCGCTGCTTTGGTCTTCGAACTCCTGATAGGGCAACCTGAGGGCATGACGCAGCCCATCTGTATAGAGCCGGGCACCATACTTTTGTATGACTACGTTTACCACATAGTCTTGAAAGTTTTTGGCTATACGGGATACCATAGCCACACCTATGAGCGCAGCTATGAGGCCGAGTGCGCCTGTCATGTAGGTGGCTAGGTCGCGATGCAGGAGTCCTTGTTTGTCGTGGGTAAGGGGGTGATTTACATAGCGGTCCATTAGTTTACCGGCTATCAGCGGATCGAGCAGGGAAAAACTCTGATTGACAGCAGCGAGTACTATGGCTAGTACAATCATCATTTTATACCTGGCTAGGTATTGCATTAATAATTTCATAGGGTGCAAAGGTAATGCGTGTAGGTACACTGTGTTAGAATTACATTATATGGTTTTGTTATGGCTAAATAAAACTGGGGTGGTGGATGATACTATGCTGGTGGGTTGTCTTTTCATATTTGGCTTATTGTTCATTTCTGGTATTTCCGGTTTGTTTCCGGTGTTTTCATGTGTTTTTTGATGTAAGTCGTTGATTATCAGTACTATTCATTTTTCCGGTAGGCATGCATTTGCTTGGTTGTTGTTGGGGTGTTTTCTGCTCGGTGTTATTCTGACCGTGTGCTGTGTTCTTTTCTTTTTCGTTTCAAAAAGAAAAGAACCAAAAGAAAAGGAAATTTTTTGTCAATCGCTCCGCTGACAAAAAAATAGCTCTACGCTGTTATCCTTCGGCTACTGGCGGCTGCGTGGTGCTGGTTTTCTGCCGGTGCAGCACTACTATATGGCTTTTTGTCATGGGTTAGGGTTTGGGTTTATAATTATGCTTCCTGCTTTCTTCTTCGGCATCAAAAGGCACCATCAAGGGCTGGGCGTTCTTATATCTATCGGCTGGTATTTTGTGGTTATTTCTGTTCATATTGGGTTTATTGTTCATTTCTGGTTTTGCCGGTTTGTTTCCGGTGTTTTCATGTGTTTTTTGATGTAAGTCGTTGATTATCAATACTATTCACTTTTCCGGTAGCCTTCGCGTAAAGCTATGGCTACTGAAAGGTATGCATGCATTTTCCGGCTGGGTTTGTTTGTCTGAACCACTGATTTATCTGATTCGTTTGATTCATATGAATTGGGTTGATATGCTGGTGCGCTGTAGTCATATTTTGTTTATTTTTCATTTCCGGTATTTCCGGTTTGTTTCCGGTATATTCATGTGTTTTTGGGCGTAAATCATTGATTATCAATACTATTCACTTTTCCGGTAGGCATGCAATTGCTGGTTGGGTTTTTGTGGTGAGGTGCTGCATACTTTGGGGGTATGGGGCATGTGGATGATGTGGAGTGCTGGTGCACTGAATAATAGCTACTGACATAATGATGATGTAGATTTTATAGGGTAATGGATAAATAGATTACGCTCTACTGATGCCGCAAAAAGTGCGCCAATTTCAGCCATTATGGGTAGTGGCAGTGATTAAGATATCCACAATTTGGTTTTCGCAAGGACGCTCCGACTAGGGAAACTGCCGGAACACCTAGTATTGACATAACATTGTTTAGACGAACAAATGTATATTTGTGGTGGGCTATCTGATGCGAGGGGACACTCTAATGTCCGCCACAAGTTGGATAGTCCATTTTTTGGATAACTCTAAATAAGGGATATCCTGTTACATTGTGGATTTTATGCGATTGGAGAACACTCTTGCGCAAAATGGGGATACTACTTTCATTTCTTAGCAGAATTGTTTGTCAACCAAGCTTCATAAATACTTGCTGTGTAATTTTGCTCAGATTCTACTTTATCTATAGCATCATCCAGTTTTTTTTCTAAATAAAAATTTATTAGAGATTCGATTTCTTTCAATTCCTGCTCATTACGAAGAAACCTGAAAGACTTAATCAGGTTTATCTGTGCATCATTTAATTTATTACCTAATCCTAGTTGCATCTTGTAAAGTTAAAGAATATATACAACTATAGAGTTTTCATGACGCAAATAGTATTATCTATAACTTAGCTTTGGTTTCACTGGAGGTTTCAATTGACCTTGCGGAACAACTGGAACAATAGGAATCATATCGCTATACGTTTTCTTTGGATGTCGTACATGTCGAAATCAGGGTGATGCCAGAACCTTTTGAGGCCAATTTTATGGAGTACCTTAATTTCACTTTCGTATATGGGATATAATGCTGCCAAATTTATTTTATAAGGGAGCCCAATATCAATACTTGAATACAACTCTTTGGATAAAATACTAGGTGCAAAAACGAAAAAGGCCGTCATTTCTGAATCATCTGCTATTCTTTGACCAATATTTATGACTTGCCCATATTTAAATAAACATTCATCTCCAAAAGAGTCCGCCACATATCCGGTTATTGTTCCCCATTCTTGCATTTTTGATTTTACAGTTAGGCTTAATTCAGGACGTCCAAATTTCCACTCAGGGTGTATTTTCAAAGAAAGCCCGTATGTTACGCTTGTTACAAATCCGGTATCTGGTATGTCTCGATATACTATTGCGCTAACTCTCCCCTGTGGACTGTCAATGAACTTGTTGGTATAAATTATTGGTTCTATCTGAAAAACACTATCCAAATACGTTATATATTTTTCTTCAGGTTCCATATATTATTAGTCTTTAGCCAGTTTGACGTAGGTTGTACTTACGGCATGATCGGCTGTCAGTATCCGACAATAGAATAAAAATAATCCATTTTTATCGGAACTAACCCTTGCCTATTAAGAATTACTGTTGCTGACCTACTATACACCTACTCTTCTGAGCGAGAAAGTGAAGGCGTTAGTGCGAACGATTTTTATCGGCTATTCCAATTGACCCTACGGAACAAATGGGGACAACGAGGGAGTTTCGCAAGCGACGCTTAGACTAGAGGGGACATAGGTACAGTTTTCTAAAGCGAACATCTCATTACCAATGAATATTTTTTGAGGGAAGGAACTCGCAAATGATCAACTCGTCATTAGTTTCCAGAAAAACAATAGTGTATTTGTGTTTGTAAGAGATACACTTATAACCAAGAATAGCTCTATCTGGATCTCGGCATATTGCATGACTTCTGCGGGAATCAGAGAGCTTTGTGAAATAATCATAAACAGCGTCCGAAAATTTTTCGGCAGTGGCAACCAAACCCTTAGATTCAATATACCATGCAGCTTCTGCAATGCTGTCTGCTACAGATTCTTTAACATTTACTTCGCGTCGGCCCACTTCTTGATCATTTTTTTGCTGTGTGCCCTAGCTTCTTCAACCGACAATAATTTTTCAGGCCTTGCTTTTAAAGCAGCCCTTTTCTGTAATGCCTCGTAGTTTTCTACAGGCAAAACAACATAGGATTTGTTGTCTATCACCAGCGTGTTCATACCTTCCGCTTTTTTACGAAAATACGAAATTAATTGTTCGAAAAAGGAACAATAGCTTGTAAATTATCTGGTTTACGGCACATGCGAATTTTACGCAAGTGGAAAAGACCTTGCGACAAATAGGTAAAAATAAGACCAACAACGGCGGAAAGTTCCATTCGTCAATCTGGAGATTGACCACCACCATGACGAAGTCAGAGACTTCGCCAATCTTCTTTTTAATTACGGTAGACTACGCTGAGCGGGGTGATCTACCTTATAAATTCTCCTCCAAGGCCAACCTGTATAGTTGTTTCAGTAGAGCCAAGCAACAACATGCTATCATGATGGAATTTACGTGAAGATTTTACGTTAATGTAGTAAAATCCCTTGGGCAGCCGCAAATTACTCTTTCCACTTTCATCCATGATGGGGTTAAAAACGGCACCTGTTTTTTTGCCTTGGAGCACAACTTGGGCATATTCACAAGGTTCACCAGTTATACAACTGTAGATATACATGCTTACAGAATTAGAGTCCGCAGAGATTGTACTTGGCTTTTCAATAATTTCTTGCTTATTGGCTATAAACTCAATGTCGCTTTTGCTTGATTTGAAAAATCGCTGGAAAGCACTGCAACTGCTAACGGAAATGACGCATATCACTAACCAAACTCTTCTCCCCATTGCGATTGCTTTTACTTTTAATTTTCTTGGCAGTTTCATTTGACCCTTCGGAACAACGAGGGTACTTAAAATGGACGGAACTCTTTTTTGAAATAACCTTTAGCGGTAAGAATACCCGACTCTGTCAAAAACTTCATAGCTTCTTCTTTCGATGCATTGATCTTTTTGCCCTGCTCTTTAAGTGCTTTTTTTAGTTTTTTTATTGCCTCGTCACCCATTTTACAAAGTATTTATTGTGTAAAGTTACTGAACTCAACCTAATAGCACTAGCTCTGCGGATAGTGAAAACGACGCCTTATTGTCTACCCTAGTACGATGGATTTTACGCAAGTGGAAAACACTTGCCGTTAGTTAGACACAAGTGAAAAACACTTGCGCCAAATGGGGGACATTTTATTTTATACTACGCTGAGGTAGGTTGTGATTTTTGTGAATTTACAGTAATTTTATAAAATAAATCATTCATTTAGATTAAGGTAAGCTTATGCACAAACTAAACAATTATTGTTGACAAAACTAGATTACACTTATCACTACCAGCCAGTTTAATAAAATAATATGTATACTATAAACAATGGAAATAAGCGAAAGAATTATTGATTTTAAATGTCAACTTCCAATATTTGATGAAAAAACTCTAGTTAGAAAGTTTTTAACGTCTGGTGATTGTTACGTCGTTGATAAAGATACATATTTAGATTTAAAAACTACAATTGCAGACCATTTTAGTATACATCCAAATGAGGTTATTATTGTAGGTTCAGCTAAACTAGGCTTTTCGATTGCTGAAAACCTTGGAAAATCAAAACACAGGTATCGCCAATTTAGTGATACGTCTGACATTGACGTTGCAATAGTTTCACAAGGGCTTTTTGACCAAATTTGGGAAAAACTATATGATTATATAGAAGAAAAGAACTATTGGCAAAAACAACAAGAATTCACAACATATCATTTCACTGGTTGGATGAGGCCCGATATGTTACCAAATTCACCTAGATTTAATTTTACCCAAACTATGTGGTGGGACTTTTTTAACAATCTGACTTCATCGCAGAAGTATGGTAATTATAAAATAAGGGGTGGATTATATCGGAATTGGCATTTTCTTGAAAAGTATCAAGTAAAATGTGTGAGGCAATGTAAACTCGAAATACAATAAAGCAAATGAAAACTTCAGGAACAAACATAAGATTACGAAAAATTATATCTGCAATAAAAGCAGGAACATTAATACCAAGACCAGATTTCCAAAGAAGATTGGTATGGGCCAACAAACATAAGGTTGCCTTTATTCAAACTGTTATTGATGAATTACCATTTCCGGAAATTTACTTTGCCGCTGGGGAAGTAAATCTGGAAAGTGGAGAAGGGAAAGAAATCCTGGTAGATGGCCAACAACGTATAACAACGCTTTACCAATATTTTAATGGCTCCGAAGATTTGAAATATGAAAATGGACTCGTTCCATACAACAAACTTACCCCCACTAAACAAGAAGCATTTCTTGAATATGAAGTTGTGGTTAGAGATTTGGGAAAGTTGGATATAGAAAAAATCAAGACAGTTTTTCAAAGAATAAACTCTACAAATTATTCATTAAATGCAATCGAAATACATAATTCAAGATATGATGGCGAGATAAAAAAACTTGCTGAGCAAATCTCGGAATTGTCTTTTTTCGAGAAACATAGGGTATTTACAAATAATGATATCAAGCGAATGAGAGATTTAGGCTTCTCACTTGTGGTTATCATTACTTTAATGAGTACTTACTTTAACTTGGAAGATGATTTTGAAGAGTATTTAGAAAGATTCAATGATGAGTTTCCACAAAGAGAAGAATTGTTCACTCAAATTGCATCTTTATTGGACTTGATTGACAGATTAAACTTTGATGAAAAGTCAAGAGTCTTTAAAAGGTCAGACTTGTTCACACTTATTGTTGAACTCCATCGATCGATATATAAAAAAAATGTAAAACTTGATGAACACAAAATAGAAATAAGATTAAAGAATTTTTATCAAGAAGTGGATGATAAAATTCAAACACAAAGTGTTCAGGACTATTCAAAAGCTGTTTTACAAGGCACAAATAGTCGAAGTGGGCGTATTACTAGGGGTAAAATAATTTCATCATTAATAGAGAATAGCACAGACTGATTGTTGTAAGTATCGCCATTGTTTTAGCTATATCCTACTGGTCTATGGATCGTTCCGAACCTGTAGCAATGCCAACACAACTA
Organism: Sphingobacteriales bacterium; assembly: GCA_027484425.1. GTDB lineage: Bacteria > Bacteroidota > Bacteroidia > Chitinophagales > Chitinophagaceae > Nemorincola. The sequence goes on along the minus strand of JAIXSZ010000016.1, from coordinate 91,136 downwards.
AATCAATAAAAACTTGTGCAACATCATTATAGCAATTCGCGCTACATATTTCCAATATTAAAGTTCATATATAAACCCTGCTTAGAAAGTAGCTAAATACCTTTTGTTTTCAGATTTTGTAAGCACAGCCCCTCATCGCCCTAAACGTACAAGGGAGTGACACAACCGGCGATGCTGGGAGTGCTGGGGCTGGTAGCAAAAAAAGATTTGTTGGTTACGGAATGGGTTAGCTGATTAGCGGTATACGTTTGAGGGTCTCGAGAAGGTAGCCCCAGAACTTCTGGACTGAGGATATTTGTACACATTCGTCGGGCGAGTGGGCGCCGGTGATGTTGGGGCCGAAGGATATCATTTGCATATCGGGGTAATTGGTACCCAAGATGCCGCACTCTAGCCCGGCATGTACGGCATTGACGTGTGCGCTTTGTCCAAAGAGTTCTTTATAGAGGCTGTCCATGAGCTTGACGATGGGTGAAGTGGGGCGGGGCTCCCAACCTGGGTAGATGCCGCTGTAGGCTACCTGGGCGCCCATGAGCTGGAAGGTGCTGGTGATGGCTGCTGCGAGGTCGTACTTCTCGGTATCGACGGAGCTGCGTGTGAGGCACTGTATGCTGTATGTGCCAGATGCCACGAGCACGCGTGCGAGGTTGTTGCTAGACTGTACGAGGCCGGGGATATCGGGGCTCATGCGGTATATGCCATTGGGGCAGGCATAGAGGGCACGTAGTAGCTGGTACTGAAAGGCACTGTCTATAACGAGCGTGGGCATGTCGGTTTCGGCTATGACTACGTCGAGGTTGGGGTCGGTAACGTTGTATTCTGCCATTAGGTCTTTGGTGGTATTGGCGATGGCTAGTAAGACCTCGGTAACCTGATGGGCAGGAATGACTACTGTGGCTGCGCTTTCGCGGGGTATGGCATTGCGGAGGCTACCACCATCTATGCTGGCTATTTCTATGCCAAAATCGGTGGAGAGTTGCAGCAGTATACGGTTCATGATTTTGTTGGCGTTGCCTCTGCCGAGGTGAATATCGGCCCCAGAGTGGCCACCTGTGAGCCCTATGACTGATATGCGCATGGGTACGGTGTGGGTGGGTGCTACTGGGGTGTAGCTGCCGGTGGCGGTGACATCGACCCCGCCAGCACAACCGATGGTGAGTTCGTTATCGGCCTCGGTATCGAGATTGAGGAGGATGGAGCCTGTGAGCAGGTCGCCTTTGAGGGCTAGTGCGCCGGTCATGCCGGTTTCTTCGTCGATGGTGAAGAGTGCCTCGATGGCTGGGTGTGGAATATCTGTAGACGACAGCAATGCCATGATGGTGGCTACGCCGATGCCATTGTCGGCACCGAGGGTGGTGCCACGGGCGCGGACGAAGTCGCCATCGACATACATGTCGATGCCTTGGGTATCGAAGTTGAAAACGGTATCGCTGTTTTTTTGGTGCACCATGTCGAGGTGGCTCTGAATGACGATAGTTTGCCTGTCCTCCATGCCGGGGGTGGCTGGCTTTTTAATGATGACGTTACCGGCTTCATCGACCATGGTGGGTAGGCCTAGTGATTCGCCAAAGGCTTTGGCAAATGCTATGACGCGTTGTTCTTTTTTGGAAGGACGGGGTACTGCATTGAGTGCTGCGAAGTGTGCCCAAAGTGCCTGGGGTTGTAAGTTCTGTATCTGATCGGTCATGATTGGTTGTTTTCAGGTATCTAAAGTAACAAATATAAAGATGCAAAAAGGGGTGATTTTTAAAAGAAATAATAGTAATAAGCCTAATGATGCTAGGTGCTGACATTAGGTAACGCACTGAGGGGTGGCAGGCAATAGAGCGTGTGGGTGGACGGAGAAAAGCGGATGGGGAAAAAATTATGTGCGCAGAAAGCCGGAATTCCAAAATAAAGTATACTTTTGCAGTCCAAAATTTATGGCGAGGTAGCTCAGTTGGTTAGAGCACAGGATTCATAACCCTGAGGTCGGGAGTTCAAATCTCCTCCTCGCTACAGAGAGCAAAAAGCCTTTCAGCATTACTGCTGAAAGGCTTTTTTGATGGGCTTTGTTTGATGCGGGAGGGTGTATGATACCCACAGGTGCCGGTCGTGTTATTTTCCTGCCAGTGGGCTAGCAAAACTGGCACAAAAATTGAATAAGGGTTTTCATGCGGTTAGGTTACTTCGTTGTTTTTTGTGTGTTTTTATTTGCCAGCTGGTGCACTTACGGTCAGCCGTTCGGCAACTGTAGGTATACCTACTTTAAGAATGGCAAAAAAGCCACCTCGCAGTGCTATGATGCAGACAACCGCTGGGGACAGGCAAGAGCCTATAACGGCAAGGGAGAAGTGATATATGAAAAGGAACTGAGAAAGATAGCCGGTCATAGTTCGGTACAGTTCAGCTTCTACGAAAACGGAGCGGTAAAAAAAGCAGAGTATAGCAGCGCACCGGATGCGGGCATACAGTGGTACAGGACGTTTACAGATTTTGCGCCAGATGGCACCATAACCAGCGAGGTACACCAGAATTATGATGATGGTCCGCGTACTACAGCGCCCTTTAGGAGGCAAGAATATGTAGCCCCACCTACCACTACTACCAACCCTGCACCTAGCAAGCCCGCACCTACCACGATAGCGTGTGCGGAGATATACAGTTCGGAGTTTTGGTTTATCAATACCACGCCCTATAGTGTGGTAGTAACGGCTACACACAAGTACCGCAAAAATGAAATGAGCAGCATGACCCTGCGGCCACGCCAGAGTGCAAAAGGAGGGCAGGTGATACAAGCGCAGTTTTTTGATGACCCCGCCAAGCAGTATGACTTCTCGGTAAGGGCTGTAAAACCAGGCAACAAAACCAAGTTTATACTACTACCCTCCGATAAAAAGCCCGAACAAACGAGCAAAGAAAATCAACGCTATTACTTTGATATAAGGCGTATAATATAGCCCTGCCTGTGGGCTGTATTGGTAGTTTGTTTATATTGCAGCATAATCATTTTTGAATAGCACCATGAGGGGGTTGCACCTTTTACTGATACTGTGTGGCGCATTGCTTTTGGGCTCGTGCAAGCGCGACCTACTGGAGTTTAGCGAGGTGCGGCAACTAACCAGTAACACGACTGTGCGGCTGAATAACATCCGTTTTCTGGACGACAGTATCTGCATCATAGGTGGTGGCTCTACGTTCTATCAGTCGGTGATGCTGCGCTCAGCTGACGGTGGTTATACATGGTCGGCAGACTCATCGACCGAGGCACCTAAGGAAATGTATGGCATGGGCATGTCGCCGAATGGCACGCTGTACCTGAGTGGTATAGACGGCTGCATACTGCGCTCGTCTGACAAAGGCAGGTCTTGGCAGTTCAATCGTATTTTCAATTGGTTGGTGTATCGTGGGGGCTCGTTTGCCACGCCAGATACTGGCATCTTTATCAGCACCGTATTGCAGCGTCAGTGTACGATAACGAGGGTAGATTCTAATTTCAAGATAATTGACGAACAAACGTTCCTGCATGGCCTCAACAATATGTATATGGTAGACGACCATACGGGATATGTGGTAGGTTATGGTGCTGTAATGAAAACAACAGATCGTGGCAATACCTGGACTTACTTGCCTGTAGATGGTGACAACTTTACTGCCATGGATATACACGGTAATGAGATATGGATGTGTGGTGCAAATGGCAGCATTTTTCACACTACAGATGCTGGTAAAAACTGGGGCCGTCAGCGCAATGGCAATGATATATCTGTGCCCAGGTATATGCTGCGCAGTATACTATTTACCACGCCTATGCATGGCTGGGCTGTGGGCGATAAGGGAGTAGTAATATACACCAGAGATGGTGGTAATAATTGGTCGGAATACAAGCGGTTTACTACTCGTACGCTGCGTGGCATAGCGGCTGCACCTAATGGCGACTTGATAGTAGCTGGCGATGAGGGCACTATCTACCGCATTACGCCTCAGTAATCAATGCATACGGTCGCCCCGAGGTTCCAGCATTTTTAGCACCTGTGTTTCTGCTGTTAGCCATTGCTGCCAGGCATCCTTTACATGTTCCTCGGTATAGTATTTGCGTGCCAGATCAATAAACAAGCGGTAATGCCCCGCCTCAGATACCATAAACTTGTAGTAAAACTTTCGCAACGATTCATCATCCAAATTTTCAGATAGCAGCCTGAAGCGCTCACAACTTCTTGCCTCTATGAGTGCACAGAGCATCAGTTTATGCAATAGTTTTTCTTCGCTGTTTTTTTGTTTGGGGCCGTGTTGCAGCAGTAGGTTCACATATTCATCTTTCCGTTGCCTGCCCAGCTCATAGCCACGTTTCTTCATCTCAGCCCATACCATCCTGAAGTGACCCCATTCTTCCGTCACTATTGGGGCTAATGCACTTACGATGTCTTCTCGGTCGGCATATATCTGTATAATACTGATACACTGGGTAGCTGCTTTTTGTTCGCAGAAAGCATGGTCTGTAAGTATTTCCTTAAGAGATATGGATGCGAGATCTGCCCACCTTGGGTCTGTGGGCATCTTCAGCCCTAGTATTGAATTTTCTGCGGTACTCATAATGTCTTATTGTTCTTCTCCTCGGCTATTACAACTATTCGTTTGTTGAAATTGTAGCAGCTATTTTGTTTGCCAGACGATTTGCCCATATTGCATATTCCATACCTGATGGATGCAGAAGGTCAGGAGCCAAGAAATCGGGGTTGTGACCATTGTGCCTGGTGCTTTCTGTAATCTCTATATAGTTACAATTCAGTGTTTCGGTTATACCCTTACAGGTTGCATTATAGGCATCAATTTCGGTGGCTATTTGGGTGCTGTCTCTGTCTGCAGCAAAGGGAGTAACACCCCAATCTGGTATAGATAGCACAAAAACATGGTTGGGCTGATTGCCAGCAAAAAATATGGCTTGATTGAGCAAAGACAGAAACTCTTCTGCGTAATTCTCTACTGTCCTGCCTCTATATTGGTTATTCACCCCTATCAGCAACGACACCACACTAAAAGTTTCATTGATGTTATGCTCTCTGATAGATGCTGCCAACTCATCAGTAGTCCATCCAGTAGTGGCTATTATTACTGGGTCGGCCATGGATATACCTTTCCCCTTTAATAGTGTCACTGTTTGGTGTGGGAAATTATCTGCGGTTAGCACTTGCTCCCCTATCGTATACGAATCGCCTAGTGCGAGATATGAAATCATGTTGCTGTTGTAAATCTTAGTGTAACAAAAAAGTTGTTGTTTATAAGAACTTATGTCTTTTAAAAGGCAATGTTCTATCGAACAAGTATCTGTACGTTTTTAGGTTTCTGCTACGTGTAGTGCCCAAACTCTCCGATATGTTTATCATTTTGGGGTTGAAGTCGCCAATCCATTGCATTTCGTAATCTTCATACTTTTTCATGCTTTGTATCACCTGCGCCCCTTCTATTATTATATAGCCATCTATACCTTTACCCTGAAACTCTGGTATTACTCCAAACACAAGCCCCACAAAACGACTGCATTTTCCAAAGGTTTTTAGATACAAAAACTTTAGCTTGTCTAGCAATCCAAACTGACCATTCAGGTGTTTGAAGTACTGATTAAGGTCGGGTATATTTACCCACATAGCTATGGGTTCTTCTTTGTGATATACAAACCAAATCAGGCTTTCATCCATCACAGCCTTCATGGTCTTAAACATCTTTTGAACGGTTTTTTCCTCCAGCGATTTGCCGCCCCCATGCCCTGCCCAAGCCTTGTTGTAGATATAAGTGAAGTCTTTGGCGTATTTATCTAGATTCTTTTTATCAATCTTTTGAGCTTTAAAGTCAGGATTGGCGGCGAACATAGCATGGCGTTCATAAAATTTGTCGCTTAGTTTGTTGTTAACTTTTAACGCAAAACAAACCTGATTAAAATAGGTTTCAAAACCATACTGTTCAAAAAGAGACTGATAATAAGGCAGATTATAGTTCATTCCGTAGAGTGGCGAGTAAAAACCATCTGTGAGCAATCCCCACCATTTATCTCTTTCACCAAAGTTTATGGGACCATCCATCGCTTCCATATTTCGTTCCTGGAGCCATTTCTTGCAATGGTCGAACATGAACCTAGCATGTTCCATGTTATTGTCACACTCAAAAAAACCTATACCACCGGTTGGCTGTTCTTGTTTGTATTGCCTATTGACAAAGGCAGCGATACGACCTACCGGCACACCAGCATCATTCATTAGTATCCATCTGGTGCACTCACCGCGCTTAAAGAATTTATTCTTAGCAGGATCAAATACTTCTTCAATGTCCTTATCCAACGGACGAATCCAATTTGGGTCATTTTTGTAAATATCAATTGAAACCTGTAGGAAAACTTTTTTGTCATTCTCCGTTTTCACTTCATGCATTCGCATAGCCATGTCGTCCTAATGTTTGTAGCAAGGGCTAAGGTAAGTAAGATTTGTAAAACATGTATTTAGCTTGTCTATATTCCTTTCCTAAATGAACACGTACAAGATAAAAAGCAATAATAAACATCAAAAGAACTCGCAAAACCGACTATAGCTGACAACAATTCAAGAAATACAAATAAATATCATAAAACTACAATAATAACGTAATGCGTATCAATTGAATTATCAGATTGTTAGAGAAAAATCAAAATATTGATTCAAAAATCGGGTTTAGAAGCTAATATTAGTTATTGTTGTTGTGAAATAATTTCCACAACTTTGTTGAAATTCAGTTTTAAATCAGTCGTCAATGCTGCATATTTTACCCAACATATACAGAAATAGGGGAGATTGGTAAGTTGGCTAAAACAAACATTATAAATAAGTAAACGAATACCTCTATGAGCTTTAAGCGATTAGTGTCAATGGACATAGCAATTATAGGTAATACAGATATAGCAGCATATTATGCCAGCAAGTTTGCACTACATGGACATAACATCTATATGGCATGCTGCGAAAAGAACAATGTTATAGTTCGTAATATACAAGACCCTAATAATCGGATAATATATACATCAATCTCAGATGCTGCACTTCAGGCAGATTTTATCATAATTGCTACCGACCCAATTGAGGTGAGAGAAGCATCTTATTGGCTAGGCGATGTAAGGAAAAAAGTAATAATAGACGTAACTGCCAATGTTTTTGCGCCTGAAGATGAGCTAGTAAAAACAGTGTGTGCTATAAAAGCCATTACTGGTTCTACACACGTAATCAAAGTATTCTACACTGGTGGATATGAAAATATTTTAAAACCACTGTTTAATGGTGGAAGTGTTGATTTATTGCTACTTAGCGACAGCAAAAAAGCAAAAGAGATAACCAAAATAATGGCTATAGAAATAGGCCTTAAATACTTCTACGATTTTGGTGGAAGTGACAACATTCCATTATTCAACGAAATCACCAAATGTTGGCGCAAATTGAAACTACAAAACGAAAAAAGAGATGTGGTAAACACATCTCTTAAAATAAGGGAAACCAGAAAGTAATTTAGTAGGAGGAAACAATACATAAGCTACGAATTGATAACAATTTGTAGCTTATTTCATTTTTACCTGTGCGGACTTAAGAATTCTGTACTCGCCACCATTAGTGCTGTTAACGAAACCAATTATCCTGCAATTAGCAGCATTGAGTATACCTTGTGGTTTGTACTTAAAGTTACGAACTATCACTCGGCCTGCCTCCTTAGTTGACATTGTAGCTAATACTGGATCGCCAAAAGGTGCGCCTGTTATCATGCCCCTAAAAACGTTGGTGAAATTGTAGTTTTCGTTAAAACCAGGGTGAACAGGGTCATTAAATGGATACTCTTGTACGTCAATGATATTATCTTCTACTAAGACTAAGGATAGATTGTGAGTGAACGATACAGGACTAGTATAGATAATAGTAGCTCTTACACTAGCTTCCCCAGCAACCGTATCGTACGTACTCTCAATTTTTAAGTTTATCGAGTCATTAACTGCTAACCTAGTATCAATAATATTACTCCATACACCTCTTTCTATTTTAATACTACCATTGTTGGGAATACGGTCTATACCACCTAGTGGCAGGATATTTACACCACCATATATGTCATTAGCTATCAAAGTAGCCTGTGGATGCCTAAAGTCATACTTAGCATCATGTGGAGGTTTCGACTGAAGAGGCCCTGTAATATACAAACCAATAACGTTGATCCTCCCTGGATGTTCTTTCTGAATTTCTTTCAATACCTCGTGAGCAGCAGGGCAGTTAGTGCAGCTAGCACCAGTATACTCTTCTACCAATACTGTGTGCGGCTCAGTAGCAGGCACAGGAGATATAACAAATGTTGTATCTACTGTAATAGGTGTACCGAAATTAATAATAGGGGGTTTCTCCTCACAACCGGTGAGCACCAGAATAGCACATAATAATGCCAGAATAATCTGTTTCATACTACAACAATATTTAACGAATATACGACCAAAGCAAGAAAAAACGAAAAAAACTGGATTAAATCACCCCACTTTAACAGGTGCAGATGCTACCGAGTAGTAACTGCTATTCAATTCTATATTTGCAGTTTCAGCAGCTTCAATAGGCAAAAAAGATGATAAAGCTTCTCCTTTACCTTTTCTAACAGCCGTAGTATGCTCAAAATGGGCAGACGGCAAACCATCTTTAGTTGCTACCGTCCATCCGTCATCCCAAGTAAAAACTTCCTTTTTACCTAGATTAATCATTGGTTCAATAGCTATCACCATACCTTCTTTAAGCCGCTTGCCATCACCTCTTCTACCATAGTTGGGCACCTGTGGATCTTCATGTAGGTCTCTGCCGATTCCGTGACCTACCAATTCACGAACAACACCATAAGGATGGATCTTAGAAGTAAAATGCTCAATAGCATATGATACATCGCCAACTCTGTTGTTGTCGCAGGCTTGTTCTACACCTTTGAACACAGACTCTTTCGTAATCTTCAAAAGTTGCAGTACTTCAGGTTTTACATCTCCTATTGCAAAAGTGTAAGCAGAATCGCCATGATAACCATTTTTATAAAAACCACAGTCGACAGTGATAATGTCACCATCTTTTAATTCATACTTGCTAGGAAAACCATGCACGACCACATCATTAACTGATATACAAACTGATGCTGGAAAACCATTATAACCTTTGAAGGAAGGTATACCCCCATTATCTCTAATAAATTGCTCAGCAACTTTATCAATTTCTAATGTAGTAAGACCGGGCCTTAAAAGTTTTGCCACCTCGGTTAAGGTGGCAGAAACCATTAGAGCACTTTTACGAATAATTTCAATTTCTTCTTTGCTCCTTATATAAATCATGTATGCGTTGAAATCAGATTTTAAATCACCATAATAGCGATGTTCTAAATATTATGCCGATGCACGTGTTGTGGGTGTGGCTGGTGCTGTACGACCAGTGATACGTCCGGTTTTCATCAAACCATCATAGTGGTTCATCAACAAATAACTTTCAACCTGTTGAAGCGTGTCTAGTATAACTCCCACACCAATCAACATTGAAGTACCACCAAAGAACGAAGCAAAGCCGCTAGTAACACCTAAGAGCGAAGCAATACCTGGCATTATACCTGCTATCGCTAAGAAAAATGCACCTGGTAATGTGATACGATCCATAATAGTGGCAATGTAATTTGCAGTATCTTCACCTGGCTTAACCCCAGGGATAAAGCTATTATTACGTTTCAAATTGTCTGCCATTTCAGTGGGATTGAAAATAAGCGCAGTATAGAAGTAAGTAAAGGCAATAACCATAATTGCATACACCAAATTATACCACAATGAAGTATTGTTAGACAAGGCCTGAATAAAGCCTGCTGCATTTTCATTAGTAGTGAACCCTGTAAAAATAGTTGGTATAAACATCATTGCCTGTGCAAAGATAATAGGCATAACACCTGCAGAATTCACCTTAAGTGGAATGAAATCACGAGAGCCACCATTTACATCTTTAGCAGCAGTAGCACTGCCTATAATACGACGCGCATAGTTGAGTGGTATTTTACGTACACCCTGCGTTAGTAGGATAAGACCAATGATCACTGCAATAAATACTGCAATTTCAATCAAGAATACGAGCAGACCACCGCCGCCACCTTTGTTGCTAGCAACTAACTCCTGAAGAATAGACTGAGGGAAACGAGCCAATATGCCCACCATAATTATAAGTGAAGTACCATTACCAATTCCACGATCAGTAATTTTTTCACCTAACCACATTACAAACAATGTACCTGCAGTTAGAACAACAACTGTTGACAACCAAAACATGAATGCACTGTACTCTGGTGCAAGTGAATTGATATACTGAGGCGAACGTAGATAAGCAACATAAGCACTAGCTTGGAAAGCAGTAACAATTACTGTAAGGTAGCGTGTGTAAGAATTAATCTTTCTTCTACCGCTATCTTCCTTCTGCATTTTAGCAACCTGAGGTATAACAATACCGGCAAGTTGCATAAAGATAGAGGCCGATATATACGGCATTACACCCAATGCAAAAATCGAAGCGCGACTAAATGCACCACCAGCGAACATGTTGAGTATACCCAATATGCCACCAGGGCCTTCATTATCTACAAGTTTAGAAGGATCTATACCTGGTAATGCTATATAGCAACCAACACGATAAACAAGTACGAGGACTATTGTATATACAATACGCCTGCGCAACTCGTCGATGCTCCAGATATTCTTCAGTTTATCAATAAATTTCTTCACAGTAACTATTGTTAATCAAAAATGAAATGCGAATAAACAATAAAAGACGCATTTAACCAAAAAATGCGTCTTTTATCTTAGAGAATTTCTATAGAACCACCAGCTGCTGCTATTGCTTCTTTAGCTTTTGCACTTGCTGCGTTCACTTTAAATGAAATGTTAGATTTGATTTCACCTGTACCAAGGATCTTAACTAAATCTGTACGATTAATAAGTCCGTTGATATAAAGAATATCAGGTGTAAATTCTGGTAAGCTATATTTTTCAACAAGGAAATCAATCTGTCCTAGGTTGAAAACTTTATACTCAACGCGGAATGGGTTAATGAAACCACGTTTGGGCATACGACGCTGGATAGGCATCTGACCACCTTCGTGACCTCTTTTTGATTGATAACCAGTACGAGCTTGCTGACCTTTGTTACCTTTAGTAGCTGTACCACCATGACCGCTACCTTCACCACGACCAATACGCTTTCCTTTTTTTACTGAGCCAGTAGCTGGCTTTAAATTGTGCAGTTGCATAATTTTTACAATTTTTAAACTTGCGCGGAATGTATAACCGCTCGCAAATCAATTAGAAAATACTTATTTAACTTCTTCTACTTTCACTAAATGATGTACAGCCTGAACCATACCTAAAATTTGTGGAGTAGCTTCTACTTCTACCGAACGATTCAGTTTACGTAGGCCTAATGCTACAAGTGTACGCTTTTGGCGTTCCATACGGTCAATGCCGCTTTTCACCTGTGTAATTCTAATTTTAGACATAACAATTAATTATTCAGATATTTCAAAATAAAGAACCCTGTTAGGGGTTCTGTTCTTATAAGACTATTAATAAAGCAGTTAGCAACTACGATATAAAGACTATCCGTTAAATACTTTTTTCAAACTGATGTTACGCTGACGTGCCACCTGAACAGGCTCACGCAACATACCAAGCGCAGCAAATGTAGCTTTAACCACATTGTGAGGATTAGCAGAGCCAAGAGATTTAGAAAGTACATCGGTAATACCAGCAGATTCAAGTACGGCACGCATACTACCACCTGCTATCACACCAGTACCATGTGCAGCTGGCTTTATCAACACCTTAGCAGCACCTTCTTTAGCAAACTGCTCGTGTGGAATAGTACCATGCATTACTGGAACTTTGATGAGATTTTTCTTAGCATCATCAATACCTTTTGTAATAGCTTCCTGTACCTCTTTTGCCTTACCAAGGCCATGACCTACAACACCATTGCCGTTACCTACAACTACAAGAGCAGAGAAACTGAACGCACGGCCTCCTTTAGTAGTTTTCACCACACGGTTAATAGCTACTACTTTTTCTTGAAGGTCAAGATCGCTACCTTTTACGCGATTTAATTGTGTTTTCATACTATTATTATTAGCTGATGTGATTGCTGTCTTTCAGACAGTACACATGATTTTTGTTATTCAGAAAACTTATTGACCAAAGTCTATAAGCGGTAAAAAATGAAGTAATAATGTAGATGCTATTATAAATTAGAACTTAAGTCCACCTTCACGAGCACCATCAGCTACTGCTTTAACACGACCATGATATAGATAACCACCACGATCAAAAACGCATGCTGAAACACCTAACGCTAACGCCTTTTGAGCTATAGACTTACCCACAACTGCTGATTTTTCCACTTTATTACCAGTGATAGCTGCTATTTCTTTTTCACGAGAGCTAGCTGCAGCAATTGTTGTACCAGTAGCGTCATCTATAAGCTGAGCATAAATATCGCTGTTACTACGGTATACAGAAAGTCTTGGTTTTTGTGCTGTACCTGAAACCCGAGCACGTATGCGCCAACGAAGTTTCTGACGACGTATTACTTTTTGATCCTGTGCCATTTTATTTTGTTTTTGTTACGGGCTCACCATTGCTGATGGCTACCGAGTTTTCTGCTCCTTTGCGAATACATCGGAACAATATTGTGAGATAAAAATTTCAAAAATACTATACAGTGTGCTAACCAGTGGTATATTACTTACCAGCAGATTTACCAGCCTTACGGCGAACAACTTCATCGATGTAACGAACACCTTTACCTTTATAAGGCTCTGGTTTACGTAAGCTACGAAGCTTTGAAGCTATCTGACCCACTAATTGTTTATCGTTAGACTCAAGCGTGATTGTTGGATTTTTACCTTTTTCGGCAGTAGCGGAAGCTACAACTTCTTTGGGCAACTCAAATATGATGTTGTGCGAAAAACCAAGAGCCAAATCTATTTGCTGACCAGTAACGGCAGCACGATAACCCACACCCACAAGCTCTAATGTTCTTTTGAAACCATCGGTAACACCGACTATCATATTCGCTATCAAAGAGCGATACAAACCATGAAGTGCACGGTGACGAATCTGATCAGTAGGACGCTCTACAAATACCTGATCGCCTTCTACTCTAATTTTGATATCACGATCAATATTTTGACGCAATTCACCTTTAGGCCCTTTTACTACAACTTCATTAGCTGGAGTTACAGTAAGTGTTACGCCTTTTGAAAGGGTGATAACTTTTTTACCTATACGAGACATAAAATAATTTTCTTTTGTTTGTTATTAATTACTAAGGAGCTGTTTTCAGTCACCGTATAGAGAACTTTATATTGTCAGCTACTTATATGTTGTCGGTTCAAAGAACCTGTTTATTAGAAAATGTTGCACATTACTTCACCACCTACGTTCTGTGTGCGGGCTTCTTTATCTGTCATTACACCTTTAGATGTAGAAACTATTGCAATACCTAAACCGTTTTGCACTCTGCGAATTTCAGAAGGTTTTGCATACTGACGAAGACCTGGTCTGCTGATACGCTCTAGGGATTTAATAGCTGGCTCTTTAGTTTGTGGATCATACTTCAAAGCTATTTTAATAATGCCTTGTTTGTTATCATCTTCAAACTTATACTTCAGTATATAACCTTTGTCATAAAGAATTTCAGTGAGACGCTTTTTAACATTCGACGCTGGTATTTCTACTATGCGGTGACGTGCCATTTGAGCGTTACGGATACGGGTAAGGAAGTCTGCTATTGGATCTGTTACCATTTTTTTATAAAAGTTGATTGTAAATAAAAGTTGTTACGAGTATCAGGAGCGGTGTTTCGCTGCTGACTTTGAAACATTAGCCCAATTAACACCAGGCTCGTACTTACCAGCTTGCTTTACGCACTCCAGGTATTTTGCCATCTAGTGCCATATCGCGAAATATGTTACGGCAAACACCAAAGTAACGCATGTAACCACGTGGACGACCTGACAACTGACAGCGATTTCTCAAACGAACAGCTGAAGAGTTTTTAGGAAGTTTGTCTAAAGCCTCGAGGTTACCTGCTGCTTTAAGTGCAGCACGCTTCGCTGCATATTTAGCTACAAGATGTTCGCGTTTGCGCTGGCGGGCCTTTACTGATTCTTTTGCCATATCTATTTTTAGTTTTCCCCTTCTTATTTTAGAAGATCAGGGATATATTTTGTAATAAAAGTAATAGCTTATTTACCTGTTTTTTCCATGTTGGTAAATGGCATACCCATTTCTTTCAGCAACTCATAAGCCTCTTCGTTAGTTTTGGCTGTAGTTACAAAAGTAAGATCCATACCACTGATACGTGTTATTTTATCAATGTTGATCTCTGGATAGATGATCTGCTCAGTGATACCCATTGTGTAGTTACCACGGCCATCAAATGATTTCTCACTGATACCTTTGAAATCACGTACACGAGGAAGTGAAACTGAAACCAAGCGATCTAAAAACTCATACATTTTCACACTACGCAACGTTACGCGACAGCCAATAGGCATGTTTTTACGAAGCTTGAAGTTAGAAATGTCTTTTTTAGACATAGTTGGTATTGCTTTCTGACCTGAAATGATAGTCATTTCGTTAACAGCCTCATCTATCAATTTCTTGTCAGAAGTAGAACCTTTAACGCCCTGATTTAGGCAAATCTTCACCAAACGGGGACATTCCATCACCGATTTGTACCCGAATTTCTTCATAAGTGCGGGTGCCACTTCGTCCCTATACTTTTTTTGTAAGCGTGGGGTATATGCTGTAGTAGTTGCCATTATTTGATTACCTCCCCTGATTTTTTAGACACACGAACAAAACCTGTTTCTGTACGCTCGCGTTTTACGCGTGCCGGAGCCTTAGCCTTAGCATCCCACAACATCACATTAGAGATGCTCATGAGCGCTTCTTCTTTCACTATTCCACCCTGTGGATTTTGTGCGTTAGGCTTCAGATGCTTCGTTACCATATTTACACCCTCTACAAGGATTTTACCTTTCGTAGGTGATACGGATAACACGGTGCGTGGTTGAGTGCGATTTTTATCGTCACCGGCAATAACCACTACGCTGTCGCCTTTCTTAATGTTGAACTTTGGTTTGAATCTCTTGTTCACTGTTTAAAAATTTAAGTCATACTGTGCCGATTTTCCAACCGGGCTGCAAAAGTACAACAATTTTACAATACTTCCGGTGCAAGGGAAACAATTTTCATGTATCCTTTATCACGTAATTCGCGGGCTACCGGGCCGAAAATACGGGTTCCGCGTGGGTCGTCGGAATTGTTAAGCAGGACAACAGCATTATCATCAAAGTTGATATATGAGCCATCTTTGCGGCGTAACTTACTTTTGGTGCGAACGATAACCGCTTTAGAAACGGTTCCCTTCTTCATACCACCACCAGGTAAGGCGTCCTTAACAGTCACAACGATTTTGTCGCCGATACCTGCATAGTCTTGACCCGAATTACCCAACACACGTATGCAAAGTACTTCTTTAGCACCGCTGTTATCGGCTACATTGAGCCGGGATTCTTGTTGTATCATCTTAAAAGGTTACTTAGCTTTTTCAATAATTTCTACCAGGCGCCAGCGTTTAGTCTTGCTTAACGGGCGGGTTTCCATAATCCTTACAACATCACCGATACCGGCATTGTTTTGCTCATCATGAGCATGGAAACTGGATGATTTTTTAAGAAACTTACCATAAATGGGGTGTTTCACTTTACGTTCTACAATAACAGTGATGGATTTCATCATCTTATTACTGCTAACAACCCCGATACGGGTTTTCCTGCTTTTTCTTGCGGTCGTCATAATTGACAATATAATTTATTATAAACCTAATGCTCGTTTGCGCTGTTCTGTCTTAAGGCGTGCCACTTGGCGACGCATTCCCTTGATAGCCAACGGATTTTCTATCGGATTAACTGCATGGCTGAACTTAATTTTCTTAAGACGCATCTCTTCATCTGCAATCTTTTCGTTCAGTGCTTCGTTATCCAGCGAGCGGTACTCATCCGCTTTCGCCTTATTTGCATTTGCCATTTTACTGTATTTAAATATTGTTATGTATCTGGAGTATTATTCCGCTACTAGTGCCCTACTCTATTATTCGCCTACATAGTCATGACGAACAACAAACTTAGTTTTGATAGGTAGCTTCTGTGCTGCTAACTCTAAAGCTTCTTGTGCAACCTTCATAGGAACACCATCCACTTCGAACATAAGCAATCCTGGTCTCACAACAGCAGCCCAAAACTCAAGGTTACCTTTACCTTTACCCATACGCACCTCTGCAGGCTTACGAGTGATTGGTTTGTCAGGGAAGATACGTATCCATACATTACCTTCACGCTTCATGTGACGGGTAAGTGCCTGACGGGCAGCTTCTATCTGGCGATTGGTAATCCACTTTGGCTCCAGTGCTTTCAGACCAAATGATCCGAAAGAGATCATGGCACCACGCTGAGCGTTACCTCTGATTCTACCTTTATGCGCCTTACGATGTTTCGTTTTTTTCGGTTGTAACATTGTTACATTTTTTATTAAAGTATCCTTATAATATTATTACCTGCGTCCACCACCAGCAGCTCCGCCACCAGTACGACCACCGCCACGACGATCACCGCCACCACCTTGACCACCACGACGGTCACCACCACCTTGGCCACCACGACGCTCGCCTCTTTCACCACCGCGCTCACCGCCGCGAGATTCAGCACCCTGGAAACCACCTGTAGGACGGTTACCACGACTATCAGAGTTTGCAGAGAAGTTAGGGTTCAAATCACGCTTACCTAAAACCTCACCTTTACAAATCCAGATTTTCAAACCTATTTTACCATATACAGTCATTGCATATACAGAAGCATAATCAATGTCCATACGGAAAGTGTGCAATGGTGTACGACCTTGCTTGAACTCTTCGCTACGTGCGATCTCTGCACCATTCAAACGACCTCCAGCTTTAATCTTGATACCCTCAGCACCCATACGCATTGCAGTAGTGATAGCCATCTTGATAGCACGCTTATAACTTACGCGACCTTCTATTTGACGAGCTATTGTTTCACCAACGATCATTGCATCAAGCTCAGGACGGCGAATCTCCATAATGTTGATCTGCACATCGTCCTTCTTAGTAAGGTTTTTAAGCTCTTCTTTGATACGGTCAACTTCCGTACCACCTTTACCTATTATGATACCAGGCTTAGATGTGTGGATGGTGATGATCAGTTTACCTAATGTACGCTCGATAACTATGCGGGAAATACCACCTTTGTTGATACGTGCGTTGAGGTAGTTGCGAATTTTATGATCTTCTACCAGTTTCTGGCCGAAGTCCCTTTTCTCGCCATACCACATTGAATCCCATCCGCGGATGATACCCAACCTGTTACCTATAGGATTACATTTTTGACCCATTACGTTGATTATTAAACTTGATTATTTTTAGTTTTCTGTATTTACGTTTTCTGTTACCGGATTGCGGCTGTCCACTATTATAGTAATGTGGTTGCTGCGCTTACGTACACGGTATGCACGACCCTGTGGTGCTGGGCGCATACGCTTCAGCATACGACCACCATCTACAAATATTGTCTTCACATACAGGTTTGCTTCTACAACATCAACTCCTTCGTTTTTTACTCTCCAGTTTGCAATAGCACTAACGAGTAATTTTTCTAAAGGAACAGAATTATGCTTAGAGCTGAACTTAAGAGTATTCAGCGCATTTTCAACCTCCATACCACGGATCAGATCCGCCAGTAGACGCATTTTGCGCGGCGATGTAGGTAAGTTTCTTAAACGAGCAACAGCTTCCATTTATATTACTTTTTATTAGCCCCCCGCCACCAGTGGCTGCAAGGCAAAATTATCACTTAATTAATCTAATATATTTCAGGTGCGTTGTGATTGCACCAATGATACTATTTAGTACCGCTATGACCTCTGAAGTTACGTGTAGGAGAAAACTCACCTAGTTTGTGACCCACCATGTATTCAGTTACATATACAGGTATAAATTTGTTACCGTTGTGTACCGCAAACGTCTGACCTACGAAATCAGGAGTAATTGTACTGCGGCGACTCCAGGTTTTAATAACACCCTTTTTTGCCTTTCCTTCAGCTATTGCTTCTACCTTCTTGTTAAGGTTAGCATCTACGTAAGGTCCTTTACTAATTGAACGAGCCATTTTCTTTTATTTTTTATATCCCCAAACCCGATGAAAGGCTTTCACCCGGTATAGTACTCTGTTAATTGTTTAACTGTAAACCCAACCAACACCTACATCTTTTATCAAAAGATATTAGTTAGATGAAAGCTTCTTACCGTTTTTACGCTGTATAATCAATTGGTTAGAAGACTTAGTTCTGCTACGAGTGATTTCACCTTTAGCATACTTACCGCTACGGCTACGTGGGTGACCACCAGAAGAGCGACCTTCACCACCACCCATCGGGTGATCTACTGGGTTCATCGCAACACCACGGTTACGTGGGCGGATACCTTTCCAACGGTTGCGACCTGCTTTACCCATTGACTGGAGCGCATGATCACTGTTAGATACGATACCTACTGTAGCCATACATGTACTCAACACCTTACGTAACTCACCGCTAGGCATTTTCAATACACAGTATTTTTCTTCTTTTGCATTCAGCTGTGCATAAGTACCTGCAGACCGAGCAAGAGCACCACCACGACCTGGTTGCAATTCGATATTGTGAACAACAGTACCTAGTGGCATGTTTTTCAATGGAAGTGCATTACCTACTTCTGGAGCTGCTGCTGCACCACTTACTACAGTAGTACCTACTTGCAATCCTTGAGGAGCAATGATGTAACGCTTCTCACCATCTACATAATTCAACAATGCTATGAAAGCCGTACGGTTAGGATCGTATTCGATAGTCTTAACAGTAGCTTTGATATCAGTCTTATTACGTTTGAAATCGATGATACGATACTTGGTTTTGTTACCGCCACCAATATAACGCATTGCACGACGACCTTGAACGTTACGTCCACCGGTACCAGACTGAGACTCAAGAAGGCTCTTCTCAGGTACATTAGTAGTTACCTCTGCATAAGCGTTACCTATTCTCCAGCGTGTACCGGCTGTTACCGGTTTGTACTTACGTAATGCCATTTTTTATTCTGTTAGCTAATGTGTAGCAGGTGTTACCCGTTCACACTAATTGTTATTATGTTAGTTTATAACTTTTTTTCGCAATCAATCTATACAGTCAAATACTACTGTCCTGCAAACAAATCGATTGGTGATTCACCTTCAGCAAGTGTAACAACTGCTTTTTTGTAAGATGGCTTACGACCAGACAAAAGACCAGCTTTTGTAAACCTCGACTTACTCTTAGCAGGCACTACTATAGTATTTACGTCTGCTACGCGCACACCATAAAAACTTTCTACTGCTTTTTTGATTTCCAGTTTATTGGACTGGTGACCAACCACAAATGTGTAGCGACCGCTGCGTTCCATTTGCAGATTTACTTTTTCGGTAATTACCGGCCGTATCAACACTTCAGATAGTTTCATTGTATCTATTTTATTAGCCGACGCAGTACGAATTTTCTATTCTATCTGCTATCGTTGTTATTACTTTTATTTCTTACAGCTATAAGTGCTTATGCAACTTCTGTAGCTGGCTCGTCGTTAAACATCTTTGCAGCTGATTCAGTAAATATCAACACACTTGCATTAGTAATGTCGTATGTGTTCAAATCACTCAGTACCACAGTTTTGTTTGATGAAAGGTTTCTTGCACTTAAGTACACGTTAGTGTCGTACTCTGGCAATACAAACATTGTTTTTCTGTTTTCGCCACGAAGTGTTTCAAGCATTGCAGCAAAATCTTTAGTTTTTGGTGCAGCTATGTTCTGGTCTTCAACAATAACAATTTTGTTTTCGCGAGCTTTGTATACTAGTGCAGATATCTTAGCAAGATCTTTCACCTTACGGTTCAACTTAAAGTTGTAGCCGTGTGGCAATGGACCATTGATAGTACCACCACCCTTATACAATGGGTTACGGATATTACCTTTACGAGATCCACCAGTACCCTTCTGCTTGTGCAGTTTCTTAGACGAACCATGCACTTCTGCACGTGTCTTAGTTTTGTGAGTACCCTGGCGTTTTGCTGCCAGATATTGTTTTACCGCAAGGTAAATACAATGGTCGTTTGGCTGTGCACCGAATATTTCATCAGGTAGTTCCACCGAACGGCCTGTTTTTTCGCCTTTACTATTTAATACGTCAACTATCATGACAAAATTAATTCTGAATTAAAACAATAGATCCGTTATGCCCCGGTACTGAACCGCTAATTAATATGTAGTTTTTGTCGGGGAATACTTTTACAACACGCAATGCTTTGATTTTTACACGGTCGTTACCCATGCGGCCTGCCATACGCATGCCTTTGAATACACGACTTGGGTAAGATGAACCACCCACAGATCCTGGTGCGCGCTGACGATCATGCTGACCATGGGTAGCTTCACCCACACCGCTAAAACCATGGCGTCTTACAACACCCTGAAAACCTTTACCCTTGGTGGTGCCTACGACACTTACCTTTTCACCTTCGGTAAATATTTCACAGGTGATGCTTTCACCTACATTCTTATCAATGGAACAATTGCGAATTTCTTTAACAACACTCTTGGGAGTAGTGTTGGCCTTTGCGAAATGATTGATTTGCGCATTAGGCGTATTTTTTGCTTTAGCCTCGCCAAAAGCAATTTGGAGAGAATCATAACCGTCGGTATCTACGGTTTTCTTTTGAGTAACCACACAAGGTCCAGCTTCGATAATGGTGCAGGCAGTCTGCTTTCCATTAGGCTCAAAAATGCTGGTCATACCGATTTTTTTACCAATAATACCTTTCATTATTATTATGTTTAAGTTTAGCGCCCGGGTCCTATGTTGTGTGGGCCGGGATAAACTGTTTTTCAATGTTTAAAAGAACTGTTTCAAAATCACCACCTTTCGTTCGCCTAAAAGGCTACCTCAAAGCTATTCACCCGATGGGCAAAAGACTTATCTACTTTTTATTTTTTTAAGAACTTATGCTTCTCAATTGCTTTTCAGCAATTTGCGCAGCTACTATCACGCTTTTATTTCTACCTCTACGCCGCTTGGCAAATCCAACTTCGAAAGCGCATCAACAGTACGTGAAGAAGACGTGTAAATGTCCAGCAAACGCTTGTGCGTACAAAGCTGAAACTGCTCACGTGCTTTCTTGTTAACGTGCGGAGAACGCAACACTGTAAAGATCTTCTTTTCTGTGGGCAACGGAATAGGGCCTGTAACCACTGCTCCTGTGTTGCGCACCGTCTTAACGATTTTATCTGCTGATTTATCAACCAGATTGTGATCGTAAGATTTTAGCTTAATTCTGATACGCTGTGACATACTTATAAATATCTTCGTTTCCCCTTAAAATTTGGGACTGCAAAGGTAAGCAACAATTTGGATTGGCAAAATATTTTTTGAAATATTTTTCAGATACTTTTGGCTACAACCTGTTTATTTAACCTGGTATAATCCGCTGCTATCTGGTCCCTTACTCACTTTTACAATCTTCCTCTGTTTTAAGAATGGGAATTCTGTGAACAGTAAAATTTCGAAGCGCGAAGGTAAGTAAAAGCAAACAGTTTACCCAAAAAAATAATGTTGTATTTACAGAAATTTATTGCCAACACGAATATGCCCTCATTAATTAGCTGATAAAGTCTGCAAACCAATAATTACTTTCTCGTAATAGTCGTCCACAAGTAGGAGGTTATTCATGTGTCATGACTTTTACAATAAGATTATTACGAAATCGTTCTATGATGATAATCAATTACATAGATTAGAATGGATAGCCTATTGCTATATTAAATATCAAATTCTTGTTTCTCCAATCAGAGTCTGAAAAGGCTATTTTGTCCACCACCCATCGGTTATTTTCCGCGAGCCATGGCTTACGAATTGGTATGCCCATGTCCAGCCTCAATACTAGTATTTTAAGGTCTATGCGCAATCCAGCACCTACTCCTGCAGCCAATTGTTTGTAGAAATCACTAGTAAACTTACCACCTGGAAACATAGGATTGTCTCTGTACAACCATATATTGCCGACATCAGCAAACGCACCTACATTCAGAAAATTGTAAATATGTTGCCGCCACTCCAAATTGAATTCCAATTTCATATCACCTAATGTCTGTATGTAACTCCTGTTTTTTGCAGTGTCATATTCATTAAAAGTTCCAGGCCCTAGTAGCCTAGAGGGAAATCCTCTCATATCGCTATTGCCACCTGCCCAAAATTGCTTGATATTGGGCATGGTTGTAGAGTTACCATAGGGCACTCCAATACCAGCCATCAGTCTGGTAGCTAGCACAGCCGATGCGGACAATCGAAGATAGTACCTCAAATCGGGCTGTAATTTTATGTACTGTGCATAGGGTGAGCCAAACAAACTTTGTGGGTTATTCTCATAATCTGCCTTTTGTGCCAGCCCTAAAAGGTTGCCAGAGAGGTCTATCCTCCCGCTAAAAAACAAAGTATGCTTATTGGCTGTTCCTGACTGAGAATTGTAAGTGAACTCATATGTGGGTCCGATAATAATTCCATTATATACCAAATTGCCATAGGATATTCCCGACAATTCCGGACTACCTACAGTATCTGTATTCACATAGGTGAAATTGATAGGATATAACTGGTGTTCCTTCCTCGCACCCTCTCGCCAGCTATACCCTAGTGTAGCATTGTAGGAGCTGATATTAATGAGTTTAGCAGACGACTCAAAGTTATATTTCACCTTTGCCATTGACCTTGGTAAGTATCTGCCGGGTGTATAAACGTGCACAAATGGCAAAATAAACCTCGGTACTGACAGACCCACCTCTGCACCTATACTATAGATATTGGGTTGTTTTACTGGCCCGCTATACTGCCCCTCAAACCCACCATTTACCTTCATCATCAGCTCCTCCACCCCTCTGAATGCATTCCTATGTCGCCAGCTCACACTGCCTCTGGTACCGGCTCTATTATCGTTCTGTGTGAGCCCTCCTGCCTCGAATCTCAGTGACTTGTTGGGGTACGGCGTCAAGTAGTAGTAAACATCCAGCAGCGAGTCTCCTTTGGCCTCAAATCGGTTCTTCACAAACTTGAAATTACCCATGTTCACCAGCCTGCTCAGTGAAGTGTTCTGGTCGTCCATACTGTACACATCCCCCTTTTCAAATATCATAGCCTGCGAAAAAACCTCTGGTTTATATGCTTTCTTTTCGTCTATGATGTAGTAGTTGTCATAGGCAATCTTCCCTTCCTTGCCGGTGTCTTGTACATTGTTTTTAAGCTTGTAATTGGTGTAGATGTACACATCATTGATCACATACTTACGATATGCTTCAGCTGGTATTTCTTCTTTCTTCAGTTGCACGTACATGTTCACCATGTTGCCCCCTATGGCGCTATCAGCTATCACCAATAGGTAGTCAGCTTTAAAATAGTAATACCCTTTTTCCTTCAGTAGTCTGCTTATTCTTTCCCGTTCCGCCTTTATCACATCTAGGTTATAAGCATGGCCGCTATGTAGTAGCGTCTTGTCGAAATCCTGCCTTATGGCTGTCACTATTGCCGCAGTATCGTCCATCAGGTATGCCCCCTTTACCATATACTGCTTACCTGTAGTTATCGAATAATTGGCTATCATTTTCCGCTTACCTGCGGTATCCATTTTCGCAACCACTTTTGCGTTAAAGAACCCTCTGTTTTGCAAAAAATTCTCTATCAATTCTTTGTTGGTTTTCAGTAGCACGCTACTCACCAGCACAGGGGCCTCACCTGCTTTATTCCTCATCCATCGCCGCACACCTTTTGCTTTTTCCTTTTTGCCAGCCATGTTATAGATGGTAAGTTTAGTCCTTATCAGCCCCAGTGTTTTAGAATTTGGAACCGGCCTTACTAGTCCTCCTATGTCTTTTTTCAGTATTTTTAATACATCTTTGTCTGCTTCGATGTCTGTTATCTGCACCTTACTGCCAGTGTACAATTGCTCACCCGTAGCCAAATGACGGGTGTTGCTACATGCACTAAGCAAGTAAGCACCCAACACAAAACATAATATTTTCCTTACAAATAACGGCATATCTTTTACTTCTTTGTGGCGCGTTTTTCTTGTCGTTCCCGCTCTTTGCGCTTTTTACTTTTAAGTTCTCTATTAAACTTATTATAGTCGAGGCTCATAATGAAGTTGAGCCCTGTTTCAGTCACATATCCCTGTAGCACACCTACATCATATGCCTTACGATAAGCTCGCATTATATACTTACCATCGGCAGAAAGCATATAATCTGCTGCCAGATTAGAAGGCACATAACTGCTCTGTGTAGTATTGTTTTGTGCTCCTTCTAGGTCAAAATTGTTACCAAGTGTCAACTTCAATCTATCATTAAGGAGTTGTTTCGATGCTGCTAGGTTCAAGTCGGTTCGCTGCCTTAGGCTACCGGTAGTATAGTCCTCGGTTGTTGCCAGATCTACCGAAAAATCTACTCCTTTTATCAGTTTTCCTGCTGCTTTGTTCAGTTGTTCACCCAGAAATGTACTTACGCTTTGCAATGCTACAAACGATGGACTACTGCCAGCTCCCGAACTAAAAGGATCGTCAGATACAAATCTGTTTAATATCAGCAATGCAAAAACTTGCTTATTCAGCTCTGAAGTATCCGTTCTTATCTGACTCAGTTTACCCTGCACTATGCCGGTTTGTTCTGATGTCAGTTTGTTCGTTTTTCCCTCGGGTAGTTGTATATCGAATGTGAGTCTGGGCGATAAAATTGCTCCTTTCATGTACATATTCACATCAAATGGTAGTCGTTGTTTGTAATAGTTAAGTTGGGCTGCATCAGTCACTTGTCGCTGCACTAGGTCGTATGGTGCCACATTGGTCGCATATACAGCAGTGAGGTCTATCATTGTTCCCTTTACAGGGTCACCGGCAAAGGTGATCATACTGCCCGCCTTTATCCCAAATTTCCGCTTCACCAGATTATAATTAAGCTGATAGGCGCCCTCTGTCAACGCATAATTGCCCGCTAGGTTTATAGCCCCATCTGGGGTCAATGAGGCGTTAATGTTTGCTTCTCCTTTAAAATTCAGATAATCGCCAGACGACTTATCTATTATTAGGCTAAACTCTGCAGTTTTGTCAATAGCTATATTCACATTCACATCTGCACTAGCCTTATTTGTACTTTCTATTGTTTTCCTTTTAGTAGTTGATGGCAATATGTTCTTTCTGCCAGTATCTCTCATATCTCTGAATACTACTATACCCTTGCGGCTTTCTATCTCAGGATTGCTTTCTGGATTCACAACCGTTACATTAGTTCCTTTCAGTATTTTCAGCTCACCATCCACTCTGGGTGCTATCAAAGCACCTTTGAAATGGATGTCCGCAGTCAACAACAGGTCGCCATAAAACGTTTTATTGTCCTTCTCGGTCGAGTGCAATGCCTGCCAGTTTTTAGCATTCAGCCTCAAGTCCATGTTCATATTTGTTAGGTCAGTGATGTCGATAGCACCGTTTACATTGGCTTTGTTCTTATTGTCATCCTGTATTGTAAAATCTTTAAATTTAATCTGCCTTTGTTCAAAACTCACCTCTTCGGCAGGCAACTTAAACACTGCATTCAACTGACTCACTGTAGTAGCTATATTATCCGTCCTCAAGCTACCTGTTATTATAGGAGCAGCCACAGTGCCCTTTGCGTGCAGCAATCCCCGTACATATCCACTACTATTCCTAATCTGATTGCCACTCAGATGTTCTACACTTTTTAGGGCCAGTGCATTCACGTTTATTGCCACATCGAAGTCGTTCCCATCAGTAGGCTTCAGGTAATAGCTACCATTCAGTGCCATGTCATTCCCCAGTCCTTTTAGTCGAGCACTGGCAGCCAGTTCATTTTCTTTCTTATTGCTTACGGTTATCTGTAAATCGCCTAAGGTATCGCCTAGTACAGTCATTCCTGCTATCGTTACGTCTCCGGTCATCTTCATTCTGGGCGACATTTCCTCCATATCCACTTGGCCATTTACTACGCCGTCTACTATTAGTGTATCACTTTTGCTTATCGCCTTCGTAAGATTAGATAACCTGAAATGCCCCAAATCTACCCGCAGTGGAGCGTTAATATAGTTGCCTTTACTGGCAGCAGCTATGTATTGCCCACTATTACTCACCCTGAAGTTATTTACGTACAGCCCGCCATTTGCCAGCACCACCCTATTGGGCTGCGCCACCTCCCACGGCAAATAGTCAAGTTTCAGCCCATCATTCAGGTGTATTATTTGCGAGTCTGCCACACTACGCATATACCCAGATAGCGCAAAACGTTCCTTACCCGCCTCATCTGTTATGCTCAATGCTGCAGTTATAATATCATCCTTTACTGTACCAGCTATCTTCGTTCCCCACAATGATATATCACCCTGAGCCAACTTTGCCACAGTTACTTTCCAGTTTATAGCACTGTCTTCTTCTTGCACATGCACCACGCCACCATCGATAATAGTACTACCGTACACTATATTGGGTAGTTGTATGGTTGCTTTCATTTGCTCATTAGTAAGACTGGCTGTAGCATGTACATCCTCAAACTCTGACAAACCTGGCAACAAACCTTTGAGCACTGGCTTGTCCTTCACCACCAATGAAGCTTTTAGATTATATGCCGTTGGCAATGTCGCACTATCCCTCAGTCCCTTTTTGTTTGTTAAACTATCCTTGTTTTGCAACAAGTAATGCCTGTTTGTGTGCTCCTGCACCGCCATGCCTATTTTTGTTAGGGGCATTTTGCCATCTATGCTTGCCGTTAGCAATCCTAAATCCGCCCTTATGTGCTGACTGCCATCTCCGTTAGGTGCCGATGCCAGCAACATACTATCTAGGTAATAACGTTTCCCGTTTGCATTTACTATTGGGTCCCAAACTATTACTCGTCCCTTGGGGTAATCAGGGTTCAGTACAGGGAGGTCGGCATGTAGCATCAGGCTGAGCTTTAGTGGTATTTCGCTCATTTTTATTGCCTTCATGTTCACACTATCTATCAGCACATCTGCCAGCAACGAAGGATACTCCCCACCGAAATCCATAGTTCCCTTCACTTGTATTTGCACATTAGTGTCGGTGCTCATGAGGTCTACATTTGCCCGCTGTTGTGCTAAATGGGCATAAAGTGCCACATCATGATACTTGTATCCCATCAATTGTGCCTCTGTTACTTTACCATCAACAGTTGCGACCATCTTTTTGAGGTCAAAACCTGTCCCTTTCATTACAAAGTTTGAAGTCACAGCCCCCATCAAAGAGTCTTGTCGTAGTATCCTGCCTAGGTTTAGGTGTGCCACACCCACCCTCATATCATATCTTTCTCTACCCTTGCCCGGTGATAGCAACAACCCACCCTCTATGTGCGCCATACCGTCGGTGCTGGTCAGAAACAAATTAGCCACATAATCCTCTACCGTACCCGATACAGTACCCGTTATCCGCAGCCTGTCTGGTATCCGCACAGCATATAGCATTGTGTCTGGTACAAACATCGCTATATCCTTAGCACCTGTTTGTAGCCCTGCTATCAGCAGGTTATACTTTATGTCCTCAACTTCTGGCAATCCTTTAATATTCCCGCTCACATCTAAAGCACTACTACCCACACCGCCCACATATAGGCGCTCTATGTTCACATCTCCCAGCTTACCATTCACCACAGCGTCCAACCGCAGTTGCATATTAGCCATTTTATTCATTTGCTCCTGCTCAGCCAGTTGGGGCACTAGTAGTAGCACTTCGCTCATTGCTACTTTGCTTTCCGTAAGATTTATATCCAGTTGCAGCTCCTTTGGTTGCTCCTTCAGCCTTTTCAGCGACTCATAATGCACTGCTGCCCTTTGTTGCAGTAGCGTACCTGGTGTTTGTAGGTATAGCCCATCTAGCACCGCACCATGAGCATTGTAGACAAACTTCGTTTTCAGCTCTTCTACCACCAGCCCACATTGCTCTTTTGCTGCTAGGTGCCGCACATCACCCGTTATACTATCTGTGCAATACTGCACATTACGCATACTTAGGTCTACATCTTTCAGGTGCATATGCGCATAGTCCATACCCTTGGATAGCTTCACCTCATTGTCGTTATCCATTTGGTAGCTCACATTACTCATATCAACCGCGTTTGCCAGTATGTGCCACCCTGCTTGTTCAACCGCTAGGTCGGAGACTTCATCTGCTTCAGATGTATCGGTTTTATTGTTTTTACCCATGCGCAGCCTTGTATTTGTGTTGGATATAGCTAGTTTTTTCACAACTATCTGTTGATCTCTCAACCCAAACTTCTCCAACTGCAACGCTAAAGCCCCCACATTCGCCCCAAACCACAAGCCACCCAGCTTGTCGCCATACTCAAAGCCCACATCCTCCAGCCACACATTATCAGCAGCCAGCATTAGCTTCGGCGGTGTTGGTTCTTCCTTAGACTGTATAGGCAGGTAAGACGTATCTGCTACATAGCGACCCTGCAGTCCCTTTATCTTCAGTTCCTTGACTTCAAACCGCTGATTCGCTATATCCGTCATCTTCATTCGCAGGTTCAGTGATACAAGATCCACAGCCATTTGCACCCCTCCCATATAGTCGTCATACCGCACATGTATATCATTTAGTCGTACAGCACCTATCGTCAGCCTGAAGGGAGCTGCACTTGTATCTTTTACTTTCGTAATGATGGTAGTATCTGGTCCTTTACCAGCAAAAGCAGCTATTAGGTAGTCGTAATTAAATTCAGAATCACCCAGATTTCGATACACATGCCCATGCACACCACTTAGCACCAGTTGCTGCACATTGGCGTGTTTATTTAGCAGGTCCATCATGGCAAGGTCCACCTTCAGTTCACCTACAGCTAGCAGTGTGTCATGGCCCAGATCCTTCAGCAATATCTCGCGCACCACCACATACTTCGGGAAGCCAACACCTAGAAAACCTATCTTCACCTCTGTGCCCGTTTTCTTCTTCAGGTATTCTTCTGCCTTGCCCCTCACCACATTTTGCCCCCAGTCCGAATTCAGCCATAGCAGCGCCATCAGCAATACTAATAGTATACTGCAAACCACATATAGCGTAACCTTCAACACCTTACGCATACACTCTTATGATAACATTTATTCTACCTACCGGCAACACCTGTATTTTACCCCTTCTTTCTATCATATGAAGGTACATACACACCTCATAAGTTATCTTACATATTTCCCACTACCATTATCAGGTGCATCCCCAACACAAAAATGCCGCTACACTTTTCTGTATAGCGGCACTACAATGTTATTTCTTGTGTACTTACATATTCCTTCTGTACTGTCCACCCACCTCAAACAACGCTCTCGTTATCTGTCCCAGCGAGCAGTACTTCACTACCTCCATCAGCTTTTCAAATATGTTTTCGTTTCTTATGGCTGTCTGCTGCAGTTCTCTCAGTGCCGCTTCGCTCTTATCTTCGCTGCGCTTCCATAGGTTCTGCACCGTAGCTATCTGAAACTCCTTCTCCTCAGTAGTAGACCGTATTACCTCCGATGGTATCACCGTCGGCGACCCTTTCGAGCTCAAAAACGTATTCACGCCTATTATCGGAAACTCACCCGTATGTTTCAGAGTCTCGTAGTAGAGGCTCTCTTCCTGTATCTTTCCACGCTGATACATGGTTTCCATAGCACCCAGCACACCACCACGCTCTGTTATCCTGTCAAATTCTAGCAGCACGGCTTCTTCTACCAGGTCAGTCAGTTCTTCTATTATAAACGACCCCTGTAGCGGATTTTCATTCTTTGCCAGACCCAGCTCTTTGTTGATGATGAGCTGAATTGCCATTGCCCGGCGTACGCTTTCCTCTGTAGGGGTAGTTATTGCCTCGTCATACGCATTGGTGTGTAGCGAGTTGCAGTTGTCATATATCGCATACAGTGCCTGCAGTGTAGTGCGTATATCGTTAAAGTCTATCTCTTGCGCGTGTAGCGACCTGCCAGATGTCTGTATATGATACTTCAGCATCTGCGACCGCTCATTACCACCATACTTCAGCTTCATAGCTTTCGCCCATACTCGGCGCGCTACCCTACCTATCACACTATACTCAGGGTCTATACCATTACTAAAGAAAAACGACAGGTTTGGCGCAAAATCATCAATGTGCATGCCCCTGCTCAGGTAATACTCCACAAACGTAAACCCGTTTGATAGCGTAAATGCCAACTGCGACACCGGATTAGCACCTGCCTCTGCTATATGATATCCACTTATGGATACTGAATAAAAATTCCTTACTTTTTGGTCTATAAAGTACTGCTGCACATCGCCCATCACCCTCAGCGAGAACTCGGTAGAGAAGATACAGGTATTCTGTGCTTGGTCTTCCTTCAGTATGTCTGCCTGCACTGTACCCCTCACCGAGCTCAGTGTGCGTGCTTTTATATCCGCATACACATCTGCTGGCAGCACCTGATCACCGGTCACACCCAGCAGCATCAGTCCTAGTCCGTCATTGCCTTCTGGTAGTCCACCACCCGTTGTGTTGTAGTAGGGGCGTTCCAGTCCTTTCTCTTTATATATTGCCGCTATCTTATTATTTACTTCCGCTTCCAGTCCGTTAGCCTTTATATACAGCTCGCACTGTTGGTCTATGGCTGCATTCATAAAGAACGCAGTAATAGTAGGTGCCGGTCCGTTTATCGTCATCGACACCGATGTCATCGCATCGGCCAGGTTAAAACCGCTATACAACTTCTTAGCATCATCTAGGCAGCAAACACTTACGCCCGAGTTACCCACCTTACCATATATATCAGGTCTGTGATCGGGGTCTTGCCCGTAGAGCGTCACACTGTCAAAAGCCGTGCTTAGCCTTTTTGCTGGCAACCCTGCTGATACATAGTGAAAACGCTTATTAGTGCGCTCCGGTCCACCCTCTCCTGCAAACATCCTTGCCGGGTCCTCACCCACACGCTTAAACGGATAGATACCCGCTGCATACGGAAACTCACCTGGGAAATTTTCGCTAAGCGCCCAACGCAGCACCTCGCCCCATGCCTCATACCGTGGCACCGCCACTTTAGGTATCTGCAGGTGCGATAGGCTCTCCGTATGCGTCTTCACCTTCACGTCCTTATCTCTTACCTTAAATGTGTAGTACTCGTCCGTATAGTTTTTCTTCTTATCCTCCCACTTTTCCAGCAGCAACTTATTTTTGGGGTCCAGTTCCAGTTCTGTTTTGGCATACGCCTCCTGCAGTTGTTTCACCAGCCTGTCTTTATCTTCTACATCCATAGCCTGCACAGTTTCTATGGTTTTAGCTATGCTATACAGCTTTTGTGCCACCATAGCCTGTGTGCGGGTGCGCAGGTCATAACCTCTATTGTTTTCTGATATTTCACTTAGGTAGCGCGTACGGTGCGGCGGAATGATGTATATCTTCTCACTCATCTCATCCGTCACCATAAACTCCGATTTCAGCGGTGCACCCGTCTTGGCAGCTACCGCATCTATCAGCGTTCTGTACATCGTATTGGTACCCGGGTCGTTAAACTGCGATGCTATAGTCCCAAACACTGGCATATCATCCGCATTTTTGTCAAACAGTTTGTGGTTGCGCTGATATTGTTTTTTTACATCACGCAGCGCATCCATTGCACCCCGCTTGTCAAACTTGTTGATCACCACAATATCCGCAAAGTCCAGCATGTCTATTTTCTCTAGCTGTGTAGCCGCCCCATACTCAGGCGTCATCACATACAGGCTCATATCGCAATGGTCAGTTATTTGGGTGTCGCTCTGACCTATCCCCGATGTTTCCAGTATTATCAGGTCATAGTGTGCCGCTTTCAGTATGTTCACAGCATCATGTATGTGTTTCGATACCGCCAGATTGCTCTGCCTAGTCGCCATCGATCTCATGTACACGCGCTTGCTCCGTATCGCATTCATGCGTATCCTATCGCCTAGCAGGGCACCACCCGTTTTCCTTTTCGATGGGTCTACAGATATAATACCTATGTGTTTATCCTTAAAGTCTAGCAAAAACCTGCGCACCACCTCATCTACTAGGCTGCTCTTACCCGCACCACCAGTACCTGTTATGCCAAGCACTGGGGTAGTACTAGCAGCCGCCTGCGCCACTATTGCTTGCAGCGCAGTCTGTGTCTCTGTCAGGTCATGATAGTTTTCTGCCGCCGATATCAGTCGCGCTATCGATTTCACATCCCTGTCCTTCACCCTGTCTGCCTCACCACTCAGCTCATTGCCCGTAGCATAGTCACACTTCATCAACAGGTCATCTATCATGCCTTGCAACCCCATAGCCCTACCATCATCTGGCGAGTAGATACGGGTGATGCCATATGCCTCTAGTTCCTTTATCTCATCAGGGAGTATCACACCACCACCACCACCAAACAACTTTATATGACCACAACCCGCCTCTTGCAGCAAGTCATACATATACTTAAAGTACTCCACATGCCCACCCTGATACGATGTTATCGCTATACCATTAGCATCCTCCTGTATCGCACAGTCCACCACATCCTGCACACTTCTATCATGGCCCAGATGTATCACCTCCGCACCACTTGCTTGCATAATGCGGCGCATGATATTTATAGAAGCATCATGCCCGTCAAATAGCGAAGCCGCAGTTACTATCCTTACTTTATGTTTTAGCGTATATGCCATACAGAAATGTATTATATATCTATTTGGGTGCAAAGTTACTAAATGAGCCCGTATTGTGTGTATCCCGTACTTATCTTGTTTTCACACCACCCACCCCCGTTTTTACTTTTAGGCGGCTACCAGCTTTCGCACTACTAGCAGCGGACTTTGCGTCGCAACTCTTGTACTAGCGGAGCATTTAGGGGCTACGCACATAAATTAAGTAGCGATTTCAATCTACTTTCACCCAAATAATAAATGGGCTATCTCAAAAATTGATACAGCCCATTTATATACTAAATCTTGTTCAAAAAAAAATCTATCCTTACTACTGATACACCAGTCTCACCATTTTGCTGCTACCATCTGCACCGTTAAAGCGCAACATGTACACACCACTTGCAAGACCTGCTGGCATTAAGATACTTGTAGTACCTGCTTTCGCTTCGTACTGTTGTAGCTGCTTGCCATCTATTGTGTAGATTACTACTTTACCTACTACATCCGTAGTGAGGTTGATAGCGCCAGTTGTTGGGTTTGGAGATACGCTGAACACACTGTTGTCGCCATCAGTATCTTCATTCATGCCCGGACGTGAGCCGCATATCGTCACAGTTACCTGTGTTACACTGGTACATCCTGCCGCTTTCGTATACGTGATGTTAGCTGTACCTGTGTTTATACCTGTAACCAAACCACTACTAAAGTTTACAGTTGCTTTGGTCGTGTTGCTACTTGTCCATGTACCTGCACCTGCTGGGTTGCTTAGAGTAGTAGTAGCAGTAGTTGGCAAACACAAACTAGCCGATCCTGTGTTAGCACCTGGCATTGCATTTACTGTTACCTCTGCTGTATTAGCACAGCCCAGAGTATTCGTATAGCTGATTGTAGCCAATCCTGCAGATACACCAGTCACTACACCTCCTGCTGCCCCTGTAGCAAGTGCTGGGCTAGCACTGCTCCATGTACCGCCTGTAGTACTGCTGGTGAGTGTGGTAGAACCAGCTACGCATATGTTCCTATTACCACCTATTGGCGATGGTAATGGATTGATAGTAACTGTAGCTATACCTCCACAACCTGTTGGCAATGTATATGTGATGTTTACTGCTGATATAGTAGTATAGTTGAAAATAACTGCCGTTACTACACCTGTAGATGGATCTACTGACGCCTTGGCTGGGAAGTTACTAGTCCATGTACCACCTGCTGGCGAGCTGGTAAGTATTGCTGTTTGACCTGGACACAGCGCTGATGGAGCAACTATTGGTGATGGTAAAGGATTAACAGTTACTGGCTGTGTCACAAAGCACAATGCATTAGCAGTAGAGCGATAAGTAATGACTGCATTACCTAGGCTAATACCAGTAACTATACCGTTGGCAGCTACAGAAGCTATCGAAGTATTGCTGCTGCTCCATGTACCACCACTGCTTGACAATAAGCTAGTTTGACCAAAACATATACTTGGATTACCTGTAATAGATGGTGGTGTACCTACTGTAACAGTAGTTGTTCTTACACAACCAGCGCTTACCGTATAACTAATGGTTACTGTACCACCACTTACTGCCGTCAATAATCCACTTGATGCATCGATAGTAGCACGCGCGGTATTGCTGCTGCTCCATGTACCTCCGGGTGTGCTATTGAGTGCTGTGAATGAACTGCCCACACATGGGCTAGATATACCTGTTGTAGCCCCTACAGCTGCATTAACTGTAAGTTGAGTAATACTGCGGCATGTTGCTGCATTGGTATAAGAGATATTTACAGTACCCAATGAAGATCCACCAGTTACGATACCTGTTGTAGATACTACTGTTGCTCTGGCTGTGTTGCTGCTGGTCCATGTGCAACCTGGTATAATGCTGCCCAAATTCAATTGCGAACCTGTACATACAAATCCACTTCCTATATATGCTGCCGGAGCTGAATTTACGGTTACTGTTGCTGTTACATTACCGCCACCGCTAAAGGTATAGGTTACAGTAGTTGTACCGCTCGTTATGCCGGTTACAACACCTGCTGTACCTATGATAGCTATGGCGCCATCTGCTGTACTCCATGTACCACCTGGCGTTGCGTTAGCAAGGGTTGTAGTTGCTCCTCTACATACTGTAAGGGTGCCTGTAATGGGGGTAATAGCTGCTGTAACTGTTACTGCTACCGTTGCAGTAGCAGTGCCACAAGTGTTAGACCTGTTGTAGCTGATAATGGATGAACCTGCGCTCATGCCCGTTACCACTCCAGAAGTATTTACTGAAGCAATAGCACTACTACTTGATAACCATGTACCTAATGCAGGAGTAGCTGTTAGTGTAGTAGTAGTACCTACTGATAGTGACGCGGTACCCGAGATAGCCGCTACCACAGGCAATGGATTGACTGTTAATACTCTGCTCACTGTAGCACTGCCGCAGATATTGCTTACTGTGTAGCTGATAGTTGTAGTACCTGCTGCAACACCTGTTGCAACACCTGTACTAGCAGCTATAGTAGCTGCAGCTGTGTTGGTACTGCTCCATATACCGCCAGTAGTAGTGTTGGCAAGTGTTGTAGTAGCTGCCTCACATACTGTAGTAGCTCCAGAGATAGCCCCTAAAACAGGTGCATTCAAAACGGAGATCGGGAAGGTAGCAGTAGCAGTTCCGCAGCCGTTAACCATTCTGTAGCTGATAATAAACGAACCAGCCGCCAGACCAGTTACTAGACCTGTACTTGGGTTAACCGAAGCACCTGCTGGATAATTACTACTCCATGTACCGCCCAACACTGTACTGGTAAATGTAATGGTCGTAGTGCGGCATATTGACGATGAACCAGATATAGTACCAGCATCAGGAATTGCTACTACTGTTACTACTTTTGAAGCAGAAACGCCGCCACAGCCACCCGTAACCAAGTAGCTAATAGTAGCAGTCCCAGCGGCTACACCGCTCACCACACCTGTGCTGCCAATGGTAGCCACACCAGTATTGGTGGAGCTCCATGCACCGCCTGAAGTAGGAATTGTAAGTGTGATGTTGCTGCCAGTACATAAAGTTGAGGGGCCTGCAATAGTACCCACCGCAGGTGCAGCGTTTACAGTAATCACATGAGTAGTATTAGCTACACCACAGCCATTAGTAACTCTGTAAGTTATTGTTACATTACCTAGGGCAGTTGCCGTTACCACACCATCACTACTAATAGAAGCCAATGATGGAGTACCGCTTATCCACGAGCCACCAGTACCAGTAGTGCTGAGAGATATAGTAGTGCCTGTACACATAGTAGAAGGCCCACTGATGGTGCCTGCTAGAGGTAACGGATTAACCGTGAGAATTTTTGTGGCTGATAAACTGCCACAGACATTTGTAACAGTATAACTAATAGTAACAGTACCATTAGCTACACCGGTAACGATACCTGAACTACCAACGGTTGCTATGCTGGTATTACCACTACTCCAGGCACCATCGCCCACTGTGCATGTAAGTGTAACAATACTACTGGCACACACAATATTAGCCCCTGCAATAGTACCAGCATTGGGTAGTGGGTTGACAGTAACAATAGCTGTTGTAGAAGTACCAAATACGGAATAGCTAATTACAACAGTACCCGCCGAGATGCCAGTAACCAACCCTACTGAATTAATCGTAGCAATGCCACTGTTACTGCTACTCCAGGCACCTCCACCTGTAGCATTACTAAGGGCAGTAGTGCTACCTGTACATACAGTAAGTGTCCCAGTAATGCCAGTTTCAAGTATAGCATTTACAGTTACCATTTTTGTAGCTATAACAGTTCCGCAAGCACTAGAAAATGAATAGGATATTAACACTGTTCCAGGTGTAATACCAGAGACAACACCAGCAGCCGAAACAGTAGCATTACTATTGCTTGCACTCCATGTACCTCCACTTTCAGCATAGGATAACATTATTGTATCACCAATATCAACCGATGATGACCCTGTAATAGAGCCAGGGATGGTAGCAGCATTAACTGCAACTATTGTTGTTGCCGTACAACCAGAGCCAACGATGTATGAAATAGTAGCTGTCCCTGCAGCAACCCCTATTACGATACCACTAGTAGAGCCAATAGTAGCTACAGCTGTATTGCCGCTAATCCAAGTGCCACCTGAAGTGGCATTAGCTAGTGCTAATGTATTGCCTGCACATAAGCTAAGACTAGATGAGCTCATTGTGTACAACTGCCATATTTCCGAGTCAGTAAGTGCACAATTCCATATCCCGTAGTCATCCAGTTTTCCCCAAAAACCCTCAAAACCTACAGAACTATCGTTATTACCCATTACAAATTTGCAATAATAGTCTGAAGCTAATACCGATGAGGAATAGGTAGTATCGTGCACACCATTAAGGTAAAACGAATAAGTATTACCGCTATTCTTCTTCATCACCAAGTGCCGCCAAGTATTAGCTGCAATACTTCCTTGTGAGCGCGCATTATGTATTATATCCCAAGAAAAAGGCGCAGGATAAGAATTGGCATACATAGAATACTTACTACTCAAATGCCAGTTGTACGCTAGCCCCAAGCCATTATGCGGTATTGTATTAAACGCAAATTGGCTCCTGTTTCCGTTTTGAGTATTGATTAAAACTTCTGAATTAGACCAGCAAGAAATAGTATAGTTATCCCACCCAATATTAAAAAATGCACTATCAATAGTAATCCTACTATTATTTCCATTAAACCGGTACGCACTATTGGCATTCCCAAACCTATCAGTGGTCAGTGTAGCATTGGTAATCCTACCAGCGGGAATTGAACCAAATGAATTGTTTGTATTACCACTAAATGGGTACCAAGCCAATAAACCACAAAATGGTAACTCAACAGGATAAATAGGACTTATTTCGTTGACCGTTACAACAACAGAAGCATTACAGCCACCGCTAAGAATATATGAAA
Source organism: Sphingobacteriales bacterium (assembly GCA_027484425.1). Taxonomy (GTDB): domain Bacteria; phylum Bacteroidota; class Bacteroidia; order Chitinophagales; family Chitinophagaceae; genus Nemorincola. Next base: position 53,345 of record JAIXSZ010000016.1, on the reverse strand, counting down.
TAGCAGCAGTCCCTGCTGCAATACCTGTTACAATGCCCGATGTACCAACAGTAGCCACGCTGGTGTTACTACTGGCCCAAGTGCCCCCAACGGCTGAAGATGATAAAGTAATCGTAGCACCAGCACATATTGTGGTAGCTTCAATTGTTATAGCGGGCATTTCATTAACTGTTATTGACATTGTCCTGCTACATCCTGCTATAGTATAGCTTATTCCAGCATTACCTTCTGCTATACCTGTTACAATGCCTGATGTACCTACAGTGGCTACACTCACGTTGCTACTTGCCCATACCCCCCCTACAGTTGCAGATGAAAGCGCAGTAGTAGCACCAACACAAATGGACGATAAACCAGTAATTACAGCAGGAGCAGCATAAACTGTAACAATGACCGATGCACCACAACCTCCGCTAAAGGAATATGAAATTGTAGAAGTACCCGCTGCTATTCCAGAAACTACTCCGTTAGCAGTACCAATAGTTGCCACCGAGGTATTGCTGCTGCTCCATGTACCACCAAATACATTGCCTGTAAGTGTGAATGTACCCCCAGCACAGACTGCCTGCGTCCCTGTAATTTCAATAGAATTAGTGATTTTACGAATTCTGTGATTTGTGTTATCTACTACGTGAAGGTTACCATATGCATCTAATGCCACATCTGTTGGCAAATTAATTTTAGCCGCAGTTGCTGCACCACAATCACCACTAAATCCTGCTGTTCCTGTACCCGCATAGGTAGATATTATACCCGTTGTATTGATTCTTCGTATTCTTTGGTTGCCATTGTCGGCTATAAAAATATTACCTGAAGCATCAATTTCAATACCTCCAGGATAAGTAAGTTTCGCTGAAGAGGCTGCCCCACCGTCACCAGCGAAACCTGCAATACCAGTACCTGCTATCGTTGTAATGATGCCAGACGTATTCACTTTTCTAATGCTATGGTTACCATTATCCGTAATGTATATGTTATTAGCCGCATCTATATGCAGGAAGTTAGGATACGAAAGTCGAGCAGCAGTTGCTGCGCCACCATTGCCAGTGTAACCCACTATTCCAGTACCAGCAATGGTACTTATAATACCCGTACTTACATTTATTTTACGAACCCTATGCCCGTATATTTCAGTGAAATAAACGTTGCCAGCATTATCTAAAGCTACACCACCCGGACGATTAATCATTGCTGCTGTAGCCGCTGCACCATCGCCAGCATATCCTGCCGTTCCATTACCTGCTATGGTTGTTATAATACCTTCTGCACTTATTTTTCTTATCCTATGGTTTGCACCATCTCCGATATAAATGTTTCCAGCAGCATCTGTTATCACATCAAAAACTTGGTTGATTCGTGCTGCTGTTGCTGGTCCACCATCTCCACTGTAACCACTAGTGCCAATACCTACCACTGTAGTGATAATACCTGATGCATTTACTTTGCGAATCACATGATTAGAAATGTCATTGATGAAAATATTACCTGTAGCATCAATGTCTATTCCGTGAGGCCCATTCAACTTTGCTGCGGATGCTAGTCCGCCATCTCCGCTGTAACCATTTGTACCAGTTCCGGCAATCGTAAAAATATAAGGTGTTGAAAAAGGGCCAGTTACTGCTACAGATCTTGTAACAGCACATCCATTGAGCGTATACGAAATTATAGTGTTTCCGCTCGCAATGCCAGTAACAATACCCGTGCTTGAGCCCACAGTGGCTATTGCAGTAAGGCTACTACTCCATGTACCACCAGAAGTAGTGCTACTTAATGTAGTTGTACTGCCAACATTTACACTTGCGGTGCCTGTAATGGCCGTAGGTGCGGCATTAACTGTAAAAATTACCGATGAACTGCAACCTCCACTCAGTGAATATGAAATAGTGGTTGTACCTGCTGCCACACCTGTTACTATACCTGATGTACCGATAGTGGCAACGCCAGTATGGCTGCTCGTCCATGTCCCCCCACCTGTTGTCGAAGATAGATTAGCAGTGTTACCTGCACATACCATTGTAGCACCTGTTATGGTGGCTGGTAGCGTATTTACGGTTATTATCTTAGTAGATATGCAAGCTCCACTACTATAGGTTATTCTAGCTGTGCCTGATGCCACCCCAGCTACAATACCTGTAGTACTACCTATTGTAGCAATAGAGGCATTACTTGATGACCAAGTACCGCCTACAGAAGCGATGCTGAATGTCACATTATTTCCTGTGCATACAATGTTGGCACCCGTAATAGCTGGCAACGAGGGAGTAGTGTAGTTGCTGCCTACACCTACCGCATACCATGCTCTGGTTACTGCTTCTACTTCGGGTGAGCATATACCGTATAGCGCAGTAGCTGCACTAATACTTGCAGTACGACAAGTCGCATAAGTAGATGTAGGGGTAAGCATTAGCTCAGTTTGGTAGGCAATATCTGCTCCCTTAGCAGTGCCTATACCGGTCACCGAGAATGCATTAGACAAGTCATTGGTGCCACTACCACCTGTACAAAGCAAATAAAACCAATAGTTAAGTACACCACTATTGGTATGTACACCACAATAGTCATTTCCATCCGCTGGGGTACATCCAGTCACATTTACCCAGTAGCTACCACCGTAGGTATCAGGCTGGTAACGAATGTTGGGGTTGTCCATTCTGCGTATAGGGTTGGTGCCTATTTCTTCTCCTATTTTCCATTTGTTTTTTGCTACTGCGTCTGTTTCATGAGGGTCTGCGTATTCTTCTATAATAGCAGCCCAAATATCACTAAAGCCTTCATTCATTGCTCCCGACTCTTTTTCATATATCAAGTCGGCAGTATACTGACAAATAGCATGACCTATTTCGTGTGCACAAACATCCAATGAGGTTAGCGGCGAAAACCCAGATGGGAGGCCAGAACCGTCGCCATATACCATTTGCGAGCCATTCCAGAAGGCATTATTATAGTTCACTCCAAAGTGTACATAGCTATTGATAGCAGCACCAGCATCGTCAAAGCTGCTTCTACCCTGCTCCAGCATAAAGTAATCAAATACTTTTGATGCTCCCCAATGGGCGTCAAGTGCAGCATCTGTAGCCCATACGGTTGAAGCGCTCGTTACATCTACTACCGTTGTTCCTGTAGTATTGGCGCAGGAGAATGTATTGATTCCCAATCCTCTCGTAGAATCCCTTAATCTGTTTACGCCACTTAGTATCGATGTTTTGAAAGATACTGGGCCACTATATAATGTTGTCCCAGTACCATTGATTTGGTCAATAAGTGATTTTTTGTGTAATATCTTTCCCGATTTTGCATCTACATATATGTGGTGTCTGCTCAGCGGCTCTACGGCATACACATTGATTTTGTAGGCTAGATATAGCTTTCGGTCAGATTTTTGTCCGATATAGTCCTCTATCCACACCAATTCTCCAATTGGATAATAGGTAGCTTTAGAATCTTTTTTTTCTATTTTCAGTTGTTGCTCCAGACCATCTATTTCCCATGCATACTTGCGTGCCTTTACAGATTGTAAAGCTTTTGCGACAGCTGCTTTTTCACTCAGTGCAGGTATGCTATTAATTGTGGGAACTGATTTGTAGAAGTTCCCATTTATGAAGTAAGCACGGCTGTCTTTGCCATACATTACTGTATATACACCATTTTCAACTTTTATACCATTGTAGTACTGGTCGTATCTTTCAGTAGTGATACCCGTCTTGGATATACTACTGTTTCTTAACACCAACTGTGTTTCGTTGATGTTAAGTTGTAAATAGTCTCTAAATAACTCCGCTGCTTGCCCTATTTTATAATTTGCATCGCTAGATAGTGCAGCAGACATTACAGTATTGTCTACAGCATTTCTCTCAATAGTTGATTCCTTTTTAAAGGTTTGCTGTGGTTGTGCATGCAGGGTTGTTGCAGTACAAATGCACAACAAAAGCTGTGTGACTAATTTTCTCATCTTTGCTTTTTTGGATTAATACTTCTAGTGTTTAACTTGTTAAAAACAATACCGTATACCCTTAAACTACTAAAAAAATGTTTCACTCAATTTTTAGAATGGATTGCTAATACGATTTTTGTATCGCAATATTTGGGAGATGAGCGCGCGTTTTGCTTTTCAGTACAAAACGAGTTTATGCCGTTTTCTGCATTTTTGAATTTCATAAAGGTAACTTTTGGGTATATTATTCTACAATGGTAATTCATTTTCCGTGAAAATCTAATTTTATTCAATGGGTATATAGTTTTATGTCTACAGCTTGAACATAAATTTAACAAATGTACAATATAACGTTGTATAATCTTGTGTCCTACAATTTTATGTAAAATGCATTCGTCGTAGATATTTACCTCCTCCTTTCGTATATTTTTTTCTTTTCATCGTTATTAGATCTCCCCCACTTTTTCTGCGGTGAATGGACGAAATCAGGGCTATCAAGCTGTGTTTTGTTTCCCCTACATCTGCAATTACTTACAATAATCTCCAAATTTCAAAATGTAGATATCTTGATCTCTGCCACACCCACATTGCTGCACTTTTTGCAGCATCGGTAGAGCGTACCTATTTACTAATACCCCAGTAAACCCTAATCTCGGAGTCAACCTATTATTTCCCAATGCATCACAACAAACTATACCAAGCCACCTCAATGTGTATCTCGCAATTCCCGATAAAGACAATAAGAAAATGTATACAGACTAGAAGAGTGAATACCATTGATAATCAACGATTTATCGATCAAAACCCATGAAAACACCGGCAACAAACCGGTACCTCATTGTATCTAGCTACCATTTTCTATATATTTTGTACCGATTGCTAAATGTGCACGTATATAATGAACTATGTATTGTATATTTATCGTTGTACAATATCAGCACTATGAATTTTACTCGTAGAAACTTCTTCAGGTCTGCCACCGCACTGGCCACTATGTCATTGGCACAGCTACAATCGTTATCTGCCACAGCGCAGATGCACAGCGGCGGCGCACCCACTAGCGAAAAGGACGATGACTACTGGCGGGGCATTCGTCAGCTATTTCCCCTCACCCACTCCATGACCTACCTCAACAATGGCACCTTTGGCCCTTCTCCTTACCCTGTAATAGAGGCAGTAAAGGCAGGTATGATGGAAAGCGATATGAACGGGCAATATGGCAACTGGGAAGATACAGTAGAAAAAATAGCAAAGTTTGTAGGTGCAAACAAAGACGAAATAGCGCTGACGCACAATGTAACAGATGGGATAAATATAGGTTGCTGGGGCGTACCCCTAAAGCGGGGCGATGAGGTTATCATTACCACACATGAGCATATGGGCAATGCGATGCCCTGGCTCAACCGCCAAAAACTGCACGGTATAGTAGTGCGCACTTACACGCCCGCAGATACAGCTGTCAAAACAATAACCCGCATTGCTGACCTCATCACCAAAAAAACAAGAGTTATCGCCACACCCCACATCCCATGCACACAAGGTCAAATTTTACCCATAAAAGACATATGTACATTAGCGCGCGATAAAGGCATTTTTTCTATAATAGATGGTGCCCACGGCCCTGGTATGATACCCCTCAATCTTCACGATATGGGCTGCGATACCTATGCCAGTTGCAGTCACAAGTGGATGCTAGGCCCCAAGGGTACTGGCTTCTTGTACGTTCGCAAAGACTTTCAGGATACCCTGCAACCCTACACAGTAGGAGCAGGCAGCGATGACGGCAAATGGGATCTTATGACCGATCCGTCTACCACGGGTGGCTATGCCCCTAATGCGCATCGCTATTACGGCGGCACCCAGTCCAATGGGCTGTATGCAGGTGTGCTGGCAGCCATAGAGTTTATAGAGGCTATAGGTGCCCAAAACATCTATGACCGAATAAAATACTTGGGCAAGTATACACAAGATAACTTACTAGTTTTTGGCGACAAAATAGAGCTGCTCACCCCCACCGAAGAAATATCCAGAGCTGGAGTCAATGGATTCAGAATCAAAGGAGTAGACTTTCAGAAATTCTTAGGTATGTGCGGTGAGCACAAAATACGGATACGTGGTGTCAACGAAAACGGACTTAATTCGCTCAGGGTATCCACCCACATCTACAACAGTACTCAAGAGGTAGATATGCTTATAGACCTTGTAAAAAAGTCGCTGGCATAAACTGGTTAAATCAAACTGCGTAAAACAATATCGGCTGTAACTCGTAAGAGCTACAGCCGATATTTCAAAGTATAAGCTAGTTACTGCCCTATTGCACCACTACAGTTTTCACAGTAGCGTTGCCATTGGTAGCATTTACAAATTTGATATAGTACATACCCTTAGCCCATGTAGCCACGCTTATCTGTGTGGTACCGCTCACAGCACCTTCCCACACCAGTTGGCCCAGTGTGTTGTAGGCAGCAGCGGTAGAGTTAGCACTCACACTCATGTTTAGTACATCGGCAGTTGGCACCGGATATACGTCTATCACATCCGCAGGGGCAGCGACAGCAGCTACTCCGGTAGGAGTTACTGGCAAGCTAGAATTGTAGGTCACCGTAAAGTTGTTACTGTTCACGTTGAAGAACACATTATTAGCACCTTTTACTTTAAAGCGGGTAGTAGTGCTGTTAGTTGCGGGGTTGGGCACCACCACACTAGCTGTTCCCGTATTTGGGAATCTACCCACTAGGTACTGCCAAGTAGTACCACTATTGGTAGACATATATATATCCACATTCGTAGCGCTTACGGGGGCTGTGTTGGTGCTTACCACATTCCAAGTTATGGTTTGTGTACTACCACCAGTATAAGAGATACCAGTAGTACCCTGACTCGTTACCTTAAAGCCCGCACCAGTACTGTTGGTCACCGCATTGAGGGTTATCAATTCGTCAGGTATCGTCACACAACCTTTATTGTTACGGATATTGCGGTACAAACAACGGAAGTTCATAGCACGAGCCACAGTAGGTGCTTTTTCGTATTGTGTATTCAGGTTTCCCAGTAATACAGATGACATTTTAGGAAACACACGCACATTTGATTTAGAGGGATTGAAGGAACGGAACAATGGGCCAACACTGGTAGTAGCCGCCCAAGTCATGCCTGATGAGCCACCAAGGTCATATTGCTCCCAAGCATACAGCACCACAGAATCACCCATAGAGTCGGTAGCAACAGGAGCTGTCAGCTCAAATGGAGTAAGATAAGGGATGGAGTAAGTAGTCGGCGAAAAAGCGTTGTACTTTACCAATTTATTACCAGTAGCAGTTTGGGTAGCACAAGAAGCACTACTATTTACCAATGCCAGTATTTTAGATATACTTGCGGCATGAAAGTAAGGATTACTATTGTTCTGCACATCATCGGGAGAGCAAATACCCGCGTACGCCATGATGGTAGATCCGCTACCTGGCTCGTACGATAAGTTAGCCGCTCTGTTGCCTCCACCACAGCTGCCGCTTGTAGTGTTGAACGTATGATCAGAACCAAATTGATGACCCATTTCGTGGGCTACATAGTCTATATCAAAAGCATCTCCTACGGGCGAAGGACTACCAGTAGTGCCCTGCGCTTTTATAACACCTAAGCACACACAACCCAGGGTAGCCAGCCCACCAGAGCCAGTAGTAAACACATGACCTATATCGTAGTTGGCTGCACCTATCAGCGATGTACACTGAGTCTGGTTCATAGTAAGACAAGACCCAGGATTAGAATTGATTGAGTTAAATGGATCACCGGTAGCGGTTATAAATATTAACGCATTTTGGTTAGCAGCAAAGATCATAGTTATAGATAACTCGCGCTCATACACACCATTAACACGGTTCATAGTAGTAGTCATCCTAGCCAGTACCTGCGCCTTGGTAGGTGTAGTGAGTCCTGTTGATGCTCTGGCATATTGGTTGGAGCAAGACAATGCCAGTCTGTAAGTACGAAGTTGGTAACCATTTATGGTTTTCTGCGCCATTGGTGGCAATTGGGTATCTACGTTCATTAGCTGCTCACCACCTGGCTCATCGTGCAGCATACACTGCATACGTTCATTGGCTGGGCGGTTCAGGTCATTCTTGTAATGTACTAGGTAAAACCCATCTCTGTAGTTATCCCATGGGTCTATAAAGCAAGTATTATCCCCATCAAATATCATGGCATGAAAACCATATAAAGTAAAATCCAATTTGGCAGTGACTGTGGCATCATCTACCGCGGTCGCTGTAAAGGTTTTAGTTTCGGGGTTAAGGGCAGCCAGCTCGGGCAGCATCATGGGGGTTTCCCATACCCTGAAATCGCGCATACTACCATCGGGCATAGGCAACGCAAACACCTCTCCTTTATCTGGCGTATTAGCTACATTCCACAACCTGATTTTTAGGTTATTCTCATCCAAAGTGTACACTTTGTATTTCTCTGGCTTTATCAGCTGTAGTTGTTTGGGAGCAAGGTCTGGATTAACTTCTTTCCAGTTTCCAAATGCCGAAAAGCTCATTGATGCAAACAAGGAAGCACACAATGCCAGCTTCACAAAAATCTTTTTCATTTCAATTTGTTTGAGTAAAAAGTAGTTAGCTCCCTTCATTTAGAAGAGGTGTTGTAAAAACAAGTCTTAAAATTAAGGATTTCATACCAAAAATCACCTCTAAAATCCCTCTTCTATTAAATTTTCTGCAATAACCTTGCCAAAAAATAGGCGCATGAATAAAATCCACGCGCCTAAGTATCTGGACAAAATAGATAAACTACTCTATAACAACCGTTTTTGCCAAGCTTACGCCAGTAGCCCCATCTGCAAAACGAATGTAGTACACACCTCTTGCCCATGTTGCCACATTTATATTGGCTTGACCATTTACATTACCACTCCACATTATTTGTCCAGTAGCATTGTACACGGCTACTTGCAAGTTGTTGGGTAAAGTGGTGCTTATATTCAGTACATCATGAGCTGGTACCGGATATACTTTAACATCATTAGCACTCAATGAATTAATAGCAGCAACACCAGTAGGTAATGAAGGATTGTTGCGGATAGTGATATTTCTGGTGTTTACATTGAAGAAGATATTACCTACTGCCTTTACTTTGAACCTACCTATTACTGTATTAGCTGGCGGATTAGGCACTATAATATTAGCGCTACCATTATTTGGGAAAGTACCCACGGTGTACGGCCATGTATTGCCACCATCTGTAGACATGTATATGATCACATTGCTAGCATTTATAGGTGCGGCGTCGGTGCCAACCACGTTCCAAGTGATGGTTTGGGTAGAGCCTCCATCATAAGCTATACCAGTAGTTCCCTGACTCGTCACCTTGAAGCCGCCAAAGTTATTTGTAGCGCCAGTGCTTATGGCATCTATGTGTACTGTATCGTCGGGAAAGAGAAAACAGCCATAACCGTTAAATATGTTGCGTACAGTAAGCTTAAAGGTTAGGTAACGGGTAGTATCAGGTGCTTTTTCGCCCATATTCCCGTTAGAAGTTACATTCGTAAGGTTACCTGCCAAAATAAGGCTGTTTCTAGGGAATACCCTCACAGTATCATAAGCCTTGGGCAGAAAAGACCGAAAAATAGGACCTCTGAAATAGGTTTGTTGCAATTTCTTACCAAAATCTCCCCTATTCCACTGCTCCCAACAGTAGCTCACCAACGTATCGGCTACAGAATCCACTGCTGTAGGCGCTATCAGCTCAAAGGGTGTTTTGTATGGTATTTTGTAGTTGGCAGTAAAGGGCGCCAGATACACCAGTTTGTTACCTGTGCTGGTTTTAACAGCACATACATCTTGCGAGCCTGCTAATCTTGCCTGTATTTGCGTAAGGCTGGATGCATGAAAATAAGCATCGCTGCGTGCCTGTAGGTTATCGGGCGAACATATACCCGCATATGCAAGTATAGAGGAGCCACTACCTGGCTCATACGCATTGTTTTGCGATGCATTGCCCCCGCAGCTACCGTCTACATCATTATTGAATGTATGGTTAGATCCAAATTGATGTCCCATTTCGTGCGCCACATAATCTATATCAAATGCATCTCCTACCGGTGCAGATAAGCCCGTAACTGTACGGGCTTTTTGAGAACTATTACATACTATACCCACACCTGATATACCACCACCTCCAGTGGTGAACACATGTCCACAATCATAGTTGGCAGTGCCTATCCTATTGGTGCAGGTAGTTTGGTTGATGCCCAAGCATGCTGCTCCGTTACTGTTATTAGTATGAAAAGGATCATTTCCATTTATCGTACCAGTTTGTGCTGTCCATATTAGGGTATCTTCATTTGCCACAAAGTTGACCTGCACAGAAAACTCTCTATTATAAACCCCATTCACCCTATTAATGGTAGTGGTCATTTTTGAGAATGCCTGAGCTATGGTAGGCGCAGTAAGACCAGTAGCTGCCCTGCAATAATAGTTATTGGCACTCAATGCCAGTCTGTAAGTGCGCAGTTGATAGCCATTAGAAACTCTCTGCGCCAGCTTAGGTAGACCGCTTTGCGCTGTTGCCATAGCGGTGCCACCTGCATGCTCATTATCATCTTTTACCTCGCATACCATGCGCTCATTAAGGTTTCTTTTTTCATCGCGTCTGTAATGCGCCATGTAAAATCCATCATGATAGTTATCGTAAGGGTCGATAAGCGAAGTGTTGTCGCCATCATATATCATGGCGCTGAAACCATAAACCGTAAAGTCTAGTTTGGCGGTAACCATTGGATTGTCGATAGCTTCACCGGTAAATGTTTTGATATCTGGGTATTTGGCAGCCAGTACATCGGGCATCATGGGTGTTTGCCATACTTTAAAATCTCTAAAACTACCATCGGGCTGCGGTAAGGTAACTATCATGCCCTCCTGAGGGTCGGTAGAAAGGTTCCACATCAAAAATTTTAAAGTAGCTTCGTCCATTGTATACACCAAAAAACGCTCGGGGTGTTGCCACTGTAAGTTTTGGGGTGCTTTGGCTGGGTCTATCTGATGCCAATAGTTACCGGCTGCAGCATTACCAGCCCATAACAGCATACTACACAAAACCAAACGGGTGATCAACTTTTTCATTGTTGCTTTTTTTTAACAATAAGAGAGATACTTTTGAACTTCAATTAAGCCTTTGTTATATTATTAAGTTCGGCAAGTTAAGTGTTTTGAATCTAACCAAAAACAGTGTTCTATTAGAATGTTCTAAGAGTACGACAATCAACCATAACAAAAACAGCAATGACGATGACCATATCATATAGTCTGAACACTATAGACTCAGCCGTGGAGCAATTTTGGGAGATCGCAAAAAACTTCAAAGTAGTAACTTTTAGTGGGGATATGGGTGCAGGAAAAACTACATTCATTAGTCACCTATGTGATTACTTGCAAGTACCCGATGCTGTTAGCAGCCCTACTTTTGCACTTGTAAACGAATACAGGTTTGAATATGAAGGCAAAGAACATACTATACTACATACCGACTGGTACCGCCTACGCAACATTGAAGAGGCAATCAATGCTGGCATGGAAGAATGCATAGACCAAACCAAAAACGGACCTACCTTTTGCTGGGTGGAATGGCCCGAAAAAGCACCTGAATTGATCCCACCCACCCATTTGGCTGTGTACATATCCACTACAGACATAACTGAAAGAAGTATGAGCCTTACCACAAACGAATAGCGCTTTAACCCTCAACAATAGAGGTATAGCGGCAAACAGGGTTACACAATTTTTTATTACTTTCACCGCTCGAACACAAAAACATCATGCACGAAATTTTAGAAGTACTTAAGACACTACTGGCCAACCCTGACGAACTAATGAACTGGATAACTGCCCATGGAGGTTTGTATCTGGTAATGTTTATCATATTTGCTGAAACAGGGCTTTTTGTAGGCTTTTTCCTACCTGGCGATTCATTATTGTTTGTCACTGGCATTACCATAGCCAATACCATGTCTCCATTTGACAGCACGCCTGTAAACCTGATTTATTGGATTTTGCTCTTTGTTGTGGCTGGAGTATTGGGTAATATAGTAGGATATTGGTTCGGCGAAAAATCAGGGCATTTGTTGATGAAACGCCCTGACACATGGCTATTCAAGAAAAAACATTTGGAACAAGCGCATGAGTTTTATGAGAAAAAGGGCGGCATGGCTATCATGCTGGCACGTTTTCTACCTATTGTGCGCACGTTTGCCCCAATAGTAGGTGGTATGGCAGAGATGAATTACAAAAAATTCATTCGCTACAACATTATAGGCTGTATAGCGTGGGTTGTAAGCATGATAATGGCGGGATATCTGCTGGGCAATGTACCTTGGGTAAAAGCTAATCTGGAAAAGATTGTACTCATCATTGTATTCATCACTACCGCCCCTGTATTATTCAAAATGTTTTTTGGCAAAAAAGATAAACAGGCAGCATAACACTGCTCCTGCTTATTACAGTCATTAGCGAGGCTTTTCCACCATTGTAATATTGCACATTGCATGAAGCAGCACAAGGCAGCAGGACTCTTTAGTATACCGGTAATAGTGGCCGCTCTTGGCTACTTTGTAGACATATATGATCTGCTGCTGTTCAGCATCATAAGGGTGAAGAGCCTGAGAGGGTTGGGCCTAACCGACGCTCTTATAGACACCGAAGGCAAGTTTATCATCAGTATACAGATGTATGGCCTACTGATAGGTGGTATACTGTGGGGAATGATGGGTGATAAAAAAGGCAGACTCAGTGTGCTTTTTGGTTCTATAGTACTCTATTCTATAGCTAATATAGCGAACGGATTTGTGCAGACAGTGAACCAATATGCACTGGCACGCTTTATAGCTGGTATAGGGCTAGCGGGCGAGCTGGGTGCTGGTATAACACTGGTAAGCGAACTAATATCTAAGGAAAATAGAGGGAAAGCCACGTCTATAGTGGCTGGAGTTGGATTGACCGGTGCTGTAGCTGCTTACTTTGTGGCACACTCTTTTGAGTGGATGGCCGCCGGCAGCAATGCTGGCCTGAGCGAATGGGCTATGAAAATGGTAGCATCCTCCTACGACTGGCGTATATGCTACTTTATAGGTGGCGGATTGGGGCTGATGCTGCTGTTGTTACGGGTAAGTGTTTTTGAGTCAGGAATGTACCAGAATATCCAGCATGCCAAGGTGCAAAAGGGTAACATCCTTATGTTTTTCAATAATGGCAAACGATTCAAAAGATACCTGCTGGCAATACTAGTAGGTTTACCTACTTGGTATGTGATAGGTGTGTTGATTACGTTTTCTAAAGAGTTTGCAGAGCACTTTGGGATTACGGAACCCGTAGATCCAGGCAAGTCTGTGATGCTGGCATATGTGGGTATATCTGTAGGCGACCTACTGATAGGTTTTCTGAGCACTTGGCTACATAGCCGCAAAAAAGCATTGTATCTATTTTATGCACTTACAGTAGTGAGTATTATCATGTACTTCTTTCAGTATGGAGGCACCGCCAACGCCATGTATGGTATCTGTATGTTTATGGGTTTTTCTACTGGCTTCTGGGCATTATTTGTAACCATGGCAGCAGAGCACTTTGGCACTAACCTCAGAGCTACAGCAGCTACCACAGTACCTAATGTGGTGCGTGGCTCGCTACCGCTGATTATACTGCTATTCAATGCGCTGCAGCCCAGCCTTACCTACATCAATGCTGCTGCCCTTACAGGTGTGGTGGTAATGAGTATAAGTATTACAGCGGTGTTTATGACCGAAGAGACCTTTGGAAAGGATCTAAACTTTATGGAAGAGTAGAAGTGGTTAACTGACACTTAGCCTCAAATGCCCACCGAGCCCTTGGCTGATAATACGCATTAATGTTGATAGCCTGATATCACTGGCATTATTTTCTATGCGTGAAATATAGTTTTTAGTTGTACCACATTTTTCAGCTAATTGCTGCTGTGTAAGCCCTTGCTCTTTGCGTAGCTCCTGTATCATTACCCCCAGCTTAAATGCTTCAAATTCTTCTTCGTATTTTTCGCGCTCTGCTGTGCCATATTCACCATATTGATTGGTGAGATGGTCGGCAAAGGAGGTTAAGTTATTGTCTGTCTTTTTCATTGAAATATTCTGCTTTTAGTTTTTCCGCCAATTCAATTTCTACTTTGGGAGTTTTTTGGGTTTTCTTTTGAAAACCATTTACAAGAATTACAAGTCGCCCTTTGTCAAAGAAACAAAACACCCGATATATATCTGTACCCACCTCTACCCTAATCTCATACAAACCAGAAGTTCCTGTTAAGTGCTTGAAATATTTCTCGGGAACTCTATCTATAGTAGCAACCAATTGTAAAGTCCAGTTAAACTTCTTCTTTACTTCTGGCTTTAGCTGGTCAAAGAATTCCAGATAATGATTCTTGTAATAAAATATATCCCTGATGAAACTATTATTCACAATGCAAAGTTACCCAATAAGGCAACATATTCCAAATCACAATTACCGTCCATAGTTGTGCTGCACACAATTCACAGTTACACTAGGTCCTAAATTGTTCTATTATTTCAATGTATGTCGGCAATATTATTTAATTCCAAATTGAGTAAGGATACGTAAAGAAACGCACACCGTCAATCTCATATCTAATTCCTTCTTCGCCTCCATCTCTAAGACTATTACCATACCATTCTACATGCTTTATCTCTACAACCTTTCTTGCTAATTTATTTGTTGGTTTATGATAGACAATACATTGGCGTTCTTTTAGCAATTGACTAGCAACTAATCTAAAGTTTGGATAGTCATATAGATCTGCAAAACCCTTTTTTATTATGATAATTCTTTCTTTTCTACTTTTTAAAGCTGAGATAAGATTTTCACTAACTACTTTGTCATCAGTAGTTATGTTTTTTTTGATTGCAGCACAGTAATGCTCTAGACTAGCATATAAAGTCACCTTGTCAGTATCATAAAATTTGACCACACCTTTATGCTTCTTGTTAAATACAAATGAAGAATCAGGAAAAAATAATGTCGAACTGTGCTCTACTGGGGTAAATGAGTCTTGAGCATAAAAAATATTGAATGACAATAACAGCACAATAAAGAGTATTGATTTCATGTATTTTATTTTATGCTTTATTACTTAAGTCTGTTTCGTATTCCACCAATTTATCAACCATTTTACATTGACATATAATACTAAGCATAGAGTTTCTCATTAACACAGATTATAAGAAGCAGATAATTCGTCGATTGCCTCTACTCAACTGGAATATAATCAATATTTTTTGCGACAACTGTATTCATAACATGTGCTAGTAGTGAAAATAATAAAACAAATATCAATTTATGAGTCTCAGCAATAGACAAGAAAGGCTCCTCCAGACCTGAGAATTGGCATTATCAGAGACTTTATTAGTAAAAATACATTATCAGTCTGATTTATGTAGCGTATGAAATGGAAAATCCACAAAGATTGCCCAACATTTTGAAATTGGTTCGAGCATACACAAAACTAGTAATGCGTAAAATTGGAGATTTCAGAAAAACGTAGGATGTCACTTGCAAGTCAAACAACAAAAGCAAAACTAGGGTGATTTTTAAACCTTTATCTTATTCAGGAGTAACATTATCAAGCCTGTTTTATATATTTAGAGCCATAAAAAGCAGGATATTGTTCTTGCATTGCACTCACAACCATTCAGTAAATGAAAAAACTACTTACAGCACTGTACCTACTCGCCGCAGGAGCAACCAGCCTAAATGCCCAGCACAGCCATGTGACGGTGCAATATGACCCCGGAAGTGTGATGCGCGACCACCCGCTAGACTTTGTGCGTATGCGACTGCAGGTAGCGTTTGAGCCCGAAAAGGGACTGGTAAAGGGTACGATTACCCACCACTTCTTGCCGCTTCGCAAGGATGTGGATAGTTTCTTTCTGGATGGACCGGGTATAAATGTGAAGTCTGCCATGCTGAATGGTAAATCTGTAACGTACAAAACAACGGCTGAGGGTATTACTTTTTACCCAAACGGTGGGCTGCATTATGGGTCGTCAGACAGCCTGACTATAGAGTATGAAGCGCATCCCCGCAAGGGCATCTACTTTATAGGATGGAATGACCCGAACAACATATCGAGAAAGCAGATATGGACACAGGGGCAGGGCATAGACAACAGGCATTGGTTTCCGTGCTATGATACGCCCAACGATAAGCTGATAACAGAAGTGATAGTAAAGTTTGATAAGAACTACAAAGTACTATCGAACGGGGTGAAACTGGCTGAAAAAGAGCAGAAAGACGGCACCAAACTGTGGCACTACAAAATGTCGAAACCACATGCATCTTACCTAGTGATGCTGGGAATAGGTAAGTATGAAGTAAAGGAAACAAAATCGGCATCGGGTGTACCGCTGCGTCAGTGGTACTACCCTGAGTGGGCCGACCGCTACCAGTACACTTACAAATACAATGAAAAGATTTTCAACTTCCTAGAGTCAGAAATAGGCGTACCATATGGCTGGGAGTCTTACTCGCAGATACCTGTACAAGACTTTATGTTTGGTGCTATGGAAAACACATCTGCAACACTATTTGGTGATTTTTTTCAGACAGATGCCCGCAGCTATAACGACCGCAACTATGTGTCCGTAAATGCACATGAGCTTGCTCACCAGTGGTTTGGCGATATGGTAACAGCTCGCAGCGGCAATGCACACTGGCTGCAAGAGAGCTTTGCCACCCATTACAACATCATAGCAGAGCGTGAATGTTTTGGACAAGACCATTTCGACTGGGCAAGACGTAATGCCTATCAGTCGGCAATAAACACTACCGACAAAAAATCGATTTCACATAGCCAAACACCTACATCGCTTATCTACCAGAAAGGATCGGTGGTGCTCGAAATGCTGAAATATGTAACCGGCAGAGCAGCCTACAACAGAGCCGTAAAACGCTATCTGCTGGCACATAAATATGAAAATGTGGACTCAGACGACCTGTTGAATGCGTTTCAGGATGAGCTGGGTATGTCGCTGGAGTGGTTTTGGGATGAGTGGGTGTATAGAGGTGCTGAGCCAGATTATGAGGTAAGCTATGAAGACATAACCAGCAACAAGGGCCGAAGAACACAGATAGTAGTGACGCAGACCCACCAGACAAATGAAGTGGTGGGATTGTTTAAGATGCCCATAGTGTTTGAAGTACACTACACAGATGGTAGCATAGACAAAAAGACTGAATGGATAGAAAAAACCACTCACATTGTAAAGGTGCCCAATAGAGAAAATAAAGAAATAGCCTTTGTATTGTTTGACCCTAATAGCCAAGTGCTGAAAACAGTGACTTTCGAAAAGCCGTTTGAGATGCTGACAGAGCAGGCGCTGAAAGCACCTCATATGCTGGACAGGTATGATGCAGTATGTGCCATGCGCAGTATAGCCCCCGACAAAAAACGCGACTTGCTAGAACAGGTGTACAAAGCCAACACCTTTCATGCCATAAAAACAGAGATAGCCATACAACTGATGGATGACAAAGCCAGCGAGCAAATAGTGCGCATGGCACTTACAGACAAGGATGTGCTGGTGCGTAAGGGCATAATGACTGGCACAAAAAACATTCCTGCATGGTTGATGACAGATTTTGAGCCGATGCTGCAAGATTCGTCTTACGTAACTATTGTAACAGCACTAGAAAAACTGTGTGCTACCTTCCCGCAAAATACCAGTAAGTATCTGGATGCAACTAAGGGTGTAGAAGGAACAAATGGTAGAAATGTATTGGTGAAATGGCTGGAAATATCTGCTGCACAAGGTGGTGATATGAGCTACGTAAATGACCTGGTGAAATACACCAGCAACTCTTACGAGTTTGTGACGCGTACTAATGCTATGGCGGCGCTGCGCCGACTAAACTATTGCGACAAAGCACTGGTGGCTAACTGCGTAAATGCATGCCTGACCAACAATGGCAGACTATCCGGCCCGGCCACTGAGACCGTAAAATACTTTTATGCTCAGCACAAGTACAAAAAAATGATAGCTGAAGTAATAAACAGCAACAATGCTACCGGCAAGGATAAAGAAACACTGAGCAGGCTTATGAACTGATGCAATGACTAGATAAAGAAGCATACAGCTCGTTTGTGGTAGTTGTAAAGTATCATCTAACAACAATTTAACACCCACACTGATGTGCAGACAAAACACAGTCAGTAATATTGCACTGTGACAGAAACAAACACAAATACATGCTGCTGCCATACTCCCTTCTGGAGGTGAAAGTGACATGTATGTAGATATACAAACTCATGACTACCCTCCGGACTCAAAACTCCGGAGGGTTTTTCTTTTTAAACAACTAATAGCAACAACAACACAATATGAATCTGATAAGCAAGAAAATTTGCATGACCAAAGACATAGGTATTCACAATAACCTGTTTGGTGGAATACTGATGGAGTGGATAGACGAAGCGGCAGCCGCATTTGCAACAGAATATTGCCATACCCCCAATATGGTGACGCTACGTGTGGGAGAAATACTGTTTAAGAAACCAGTGAAGGTGGGCAACCACATACGAATATATGGGGAGGTACTGTCACTGGGCAATACCAGTATCAACATAATGCTAGAAGTACGAAAATACAATCTGTACAGCGGAGAGGAAGCTGTGGTATGCACCACCAATACCACCTTTGTGCGTATAGATGATGATGGCACCCCTACCCCGATAGGCGAAACAGTGCGCAAGCTGCATAATGAACGAATGAAAGCAGTGGCAGCTGAAACAGCTATTGTCTAGCGGGAAAAGTGCTGTTATGACGTCAAGTGAGGGATTAGACAAAAAAATGCTGCCAAATGCTACGACAAGCCTGATTTTTTAGTATTTTGGCATCTTTCCATAAAAAATAATCTCAATGTCATTGAATCTCTGTATAGACTGGGGTAACACTAACATTAAAGCAGCCCTGTTTGCCGACGATAAATTGCAGAAACAAGTACAGTTTTCGGCCGAATCTGCACTGGAACGTATAACAGACCTTCTGGAAAGTCACAAACCAGAAAAAGCGATACTCTGCTCTGTGGTAGACCACAGTGCAGAACTGGCGCAAGTGTTAAAAGCTGCCCTACCACATACACTGATACTGACTGGGCACACCAATGTGCCCATCAACAATGCATACCTAAGCACAGATACACTAGGCCCAGACAGACTGGCCCTCGTAAATGCAGCGCACTTTGCTCATCCCGACAAAAACAATCTGGTGATAAGTTTGGGCACTTGCATTACTTATAATTTGGTGCAAAAAACCAAAACATTCAGAGGTGGTGCTATATCGCCAGGCTTGCAGATGCGCCTCAAAGCTATGAATACGTTTACCAGCAAACTGCCACAAATAACAACGCTGGAAGATGAGCCGCTGTTGCTGGGCTACGACACAGATACCTGTATACAAAGTGGTGTGGTAAATGGCATGGCAGCCGAAATAGATGGCATGATAAGGGCATATGAAGAGCGATACCCCGATTTTAACGCCATATTAACTGGGGGAGATGCACCATACTTTGCCGCCAAACTTAAAAGTAAGATATTTGCCGACCCTGATTTATTATTAAAAGGGTTAAATTTAATTCTGAACCATAATGTGCCATTGCCACGCTAAGTACTCACTACTCACTGTATTGCTGGTTGTTTGCGGCACGTCATTGTTTGCACAAACAACAGCCTCTGGCAGTAACCCTACAAACGGAAGAGAAAACAACCCCTATTCGCAGTACGGTATTGGCGAACTTAAAAACGGCAATAATGCCGCTTTGATAGGTATGGGCAGCATCACATCTGCCTATTACAACGCTTACAGACTGAATACCGATAATCCTGCATCGTACTCTTTTTTGCAGCGCACTACCTTTGAGCTGGGCCTTAATGGCACTAGCCGTACCGTAACAGGTACGCTCAATGGTTTGGAGCAGAGCTATCAAACAGGTACTGCATCTGTAGCCTATTTGAATCTGGCAGTACCGGTAACCAAAAACGGTGGATTTTGTCTGGGTTTCAAACCAGTGTCTAGCGTATACTACAGATTGGCAGATACTATATCTGCATACGAACCTCCCTACTCGCCTATAGGCCGTGCACAAAAGTTATATAATGGCGAGGGTGCGTTGAATTATGCCTATCTGGGTGGAAGTGCTAAGTACAAAGGGCTAAGCGTTGGTTTTAATGCCGGATACACCTTTGGAACCATTCGTAACTCTACGGTATTAGTGCCTATTGATTCCTTTTCCGTTAATAATGCTTTCACTAGCGAATTCAGTAACTATACTCGTACAGGGGGTATACAATGGAAGGGTGGATTATTGTACGAAGTAAAGTTAGACTCTTTTCACACGTTACGCATAGGTGCTACCCTTAGTACCAATCAAAAACTGAAACAACACTTCAGTGAATACCACATTTCTTTTTACAACTTTACAGATACTCTCACCCGCGATACCAGCTACTACCTACCAGAAACAGAAGGCAGGCTGACTATGCCGCTATCATACAGTGTGGGCATCATGCTAACCCGCGACAACAAATGGGGAGTGGGTATAGATTACAAGGCTACCCAATGGAGTCAATTCAAAAGTGATCTTAACTCTTACATGAATACCGGTATCACTGCTAGCTCTTACCGCATTAGCGTGGGTGGTGAATATACACCCGATGCGGAGAACCTCAGACATTACTTATCACGAGGCACCTACAGACTAGGAGCATATTATGGTACTGACTATTTATTACTGCAAAGCACCTCTTTACCTTATTATGGTATCACTGCAGGTGCCAGCCTACCGTTCAGGCGCACACTGTCGCAAGTACATGCCGCTATTGACGTAGGTGTACTAGGCACTACAGAAAACAACCTTAACAGACATAACTACGTAAGATTTACATTAGGAATATCCCTTAATGATCTTTGGTTTGTGAAACGCAGACTTGAGTAATAAACTACAAACAGCACCATCGGGTGCTGTTTGTAGTTTGAAGCACTTTTTATAATTATCGTCTATTTTAGCTATAAATGTCAGGGCAATCGAACATCAACAGATACAGTATTCTACGCACCTTTACAGTGTGTACATTGGTGTGTGTGCTGGCAGCCTGCAAAAACGACCCAGCCGAGATAAGAGCACTAACGGGCCAGACTAACATGCAAGAAGACCGAGCTAGGGGTGTGACTTTTTTGTATAGCCAAGATGGCAATGTAAAAATGCGCATCTATGCCAAAGTATTTGTCAGAAACAATAATGCCAAACGTCCGTTTATAGATATGAATAATGGGCTGAAAATGGAGTTTTTTGATGATAGCGGTAATGTAAGCGATGTCCTTACTGCAGACTCTTCGAGATACTATGAGTTGCAGCGCGATTTCATAGTATGGGATAGTGTGCAGATAGTAAGCCGAAAAGGCGAACGCCTGAACACCGACGAACTTATATGGAATGAAAGTGCTCAGAAATTCTTCACTGAGAAACCTGTGGTTATTACTACTAATAATGAAGTACTATATGGCAACGGTATGGAAGCCAACAGAGACTTTACTTGGTACCGCATACTGAAGCCCAGAGGATCTGTGCAGGTAGATAAAGGGGAAGTGCCGAAGTAACAATTACTGCGCGAAATCTCTTTAATCCATCAATACCTTTATTTGTAACTTAAATATTTGTTGAGCTTGTGATAGAGCGGTGTGCTGCTATTACTGTGCCTGTTTACCTGAGCACCACAAACTATGGGCACATACATAACTTGCCTTACACTCTCCACTCCCATAAGTGGCGACTTCCCTACCCTATGCCATAACCGACCACTATGTAGTACTAGGTCGCCCGCATGAGCACTGACCAAGAACTCATTTTTATCTGCACGTTTATTAAGCAGTTGCACTTTGCTGAATATCATGGCTGGTGTGCTTTGAGTATGTGAGCCGGGCAATACCCTCAATCCGCCATTGTGTGGACCAGAGTCGGTGAGGTAAACCCCCACATTTATC
Source organism: Sphingobacteriales bacterium (assembly GCA_027484425.1). GTDB lineage: Bacteria > Bacteroidota > Bacteroidia > Chitinophagales > Chitinophagaceae > Nemorincola. The sequence goes on along the minus strand of JAIXSZ010000016.1, from coordinate 31,347 downwards.
ATAGGTTCAAGACGTTGCAAGAGCATAATTTCTCTCATAGAGTCTGTATGCCATCCCATTTGCCTTTGGTTACTTTTACTACTATTAATATAATAATTGGTTACGATACCATCTTTTTCGTTGTAGCCTACCCGGGCATCAGGCCTGCCTAGCAAACTACAAAAAGTGTGAATACCTGCATGGTTCAAAATCTGCTCTATGGCTCTGTTGTGGTGGCTCGTATAAGGCAATCGATGAATGATACGTTCGCCATTATCTGCCAAACCGAACTTAATCGGAATGCCATTGACCTTTGTTGCATTACTAGCTAAAAGCTGGCTGGTTACATCAGCAACATTTTGGCGCAACTGAGTTATAGCCTTTGCAGACAGAAACCCTGTAAAATGAAGAAAACCATAATGAGTATAAAAAGCTAACTGCTCTGGCGATATGGCACCAGAAAAATGGTATCTGGTGTTGATGTGGGGTAAAACAATACCTGACGAAATAGGAATAGCAGAAAGCATAATAAAGCTATGATACAGCAAATAATATGCCAGTACCGGCAAGGTAGAGTTTAGTGCTCTATGTGCATGGTGCAAGTCTGAGTGTCGGTGCCAGATACCAGAGTATCATCTATAGTAAGTATGTAATCGCCAGTATGACCGGGGCGAGCATCTTGACTATAGGTGCCCTTGCCCCAAATTGTCTTCCCAGCCACAGACTGTATCGGTACTGTAACAATGTTAGAAATCCAGGCTCTGACGATAGCATCACTTCCAAGATTTTGAATGTTGGAAAGCTTGAGCAAATATGGGGTATCTGCAACAGTGGAAACCACTGAAGAATAATAAGTGAAGCCTGACATGGAGCAGAAATCATAACAAGAGTCGTAGGTACCCGAAAGCACAGGGGCGTAATCGGTAGGAGGTACTATTCGTATCTTGAAGTTAATAATTCGGTCGGCTTTGTTTTGGCTCGATATTTTGAGCTGGCAAGGATAATCGCCATAAAAAGCAGTACCAACACTAAAAGTGAATATACCACCCAACAACTGTGTAACTGCCAATGTGGAAGGTGTAACCGACATATTAGATGGCAGCCCAGTGATAGAACAATACAACTTGTTAGCAGCAATATCTCCGCTTAGCACCTTGATACTGAAGACGAAAATAGCTGAATTCTGAGGGGTAGTTGTAACTACTGAATCGTACTTGACTGAATAAGAAAATTCCCCAGTACTGTTGTTAGCGTTATTATCGTCGCCGCTCTTCTTTTTGCAAGAGGTGAATAGTATAGCAAGGAGTAGTATAGAAGATAGGTGTTTCATACGTAATGTAAAGATACGGATTAGGCGCAAAGTAGAAATAGTGATTTGTGATAAAAAAAGCAGCAATAACCTGAAAAGATTATTGCTGCTTATATAACAGAGATGCAGAATTAAATGTGCAACTTAAAATACTCCAACGTACGTTTGAGGCCTTCGTGACGGTCTACTTTTGGTTCCCAACCTAGTAGCGCTTTTGCCTTAGTAATATCGGGCTTGCGTTGTTTTGGGTCGTCCTGTGGTAATGCTTCGTATACAATCTTAGACTTAGAACCAGTGAGGGCTAATACCTCTTCGGCAAATTGCTGTAACGTAATTTCCGCAGGGTTGCCTATGTTAACTGGCTTAGTATAGTCTGACATTAACAGGCGATAGATACCTTCTACCAGATCATCGACATAGCAGAAAGAACGTGTCTGAGAACCATCGCCATATACGGTTACATCTTCGCCACGGAGTGCTTGGCTCATAAATGTAGGCAGTGCACGACCATCATCGAGTCGCATACGAGGACCATAAGTATTGAAAATACGTATAATTCGGGTTTCTACATTGTGGAAGGTATGATAGGCGGTAGTGATGCTTTCCATAAAACGTTTTGCCTCGTCATATACACCACGAGGCCCTACCGGATTAACATTACCCCAGTATTCTTCGGTTTGAGGGTGAATAAGTGGATCGCCATAAACCTCGGATGTAGAAGCGACCAGAATGCGAGCACCTTTAGCCTTTGCCAACCCTAAAAGATTATGAGTGCCAAGAGCACCTACTTTGAGGGTTTGGATAGGCATCTTTAGATAGTCGATAGGACTGGCTGGAGATGCAAAATGTAGTATATAATCTATATTGCCGGGTACGTGCACAAACTTGGTAACATCGTGATGATAGAACTGGAATTCCTTGAGGGGGAACAGATGTTCTATGTTTTTGATGTTGCCAGTGAGTAGGTTGTCCATACCTATCACTTCGTAACCTTCCTTAATGAAACGGTCGCAAAGGTGAGAACCCAAAAATCCGGCAGCACCAGTAATCAGAATCCTTTTAGCCATTGTATAATATTGAGTATTGCTTTAAACTAAAAAATACTTTATGAACGAGTGATGCAGATTGTGTTAGTCAAGTGTACCACGCTCTCTGATGATAGTGGTATCGGGCATAGCCAGTGTATCTCTCACAGCAGGGTTGATAACTTTGCGACCTATACTTTCGTAATAGAACCCCATATCCTGCATTTTATCGAGCGAGTAAACATTGCGGCCGTCGAAGATAGCCTGATGCACTAATGAGCTGCTAATACGTTCGAAATCGGGGTTACGGAACTCGCTCCACTCTGTAACAATGATCAAAGCAGATGCTCCAGTTAGTGTATCGTACTGATCTGTGGCATAGTATATTTTATCACCCATTAGTTGCTTGACGTTGTTCATACCTTCTGGGTCGAAGACACGCACAGTGGCGCCACCGGCAAGCAACTCAGCAATGAGATCTAGCGCGGGAGCATCACGAATATCATCTGTTTCGGGTTTGAAAGAAAGGCCCCAAACAGCAAAAGTGAGACCTGAAAGATTACTGCCGAAGTAATTTTTTATTTTATTACCTAGTACTTTTTTCTGCTGGTCGTTTACATTCATTACAACATTCACGAGCTTGAAATCATAGTCCATTTCTAAGGCTGTATGGGCTAATGCCTTAACATCTTTGGGAAAGCAGCTACCACCGTAACCAATACCTGGAAACAGAAAACGCTTGCCTATGCGGCTATCACCGCCCATACCTATTCGCACCCAATCAACGTTGGCACCAGCTTTTTCGCATAGGTTGGCCATTTCGTTCATGAAGGATATGCGCATAGCCAGGTAAGAATTGGCCGCATATTTGGTCATTTCTGATGAACGCTCATCCATAAAATGGATAGGATTGCCTTGTCTTACAAATGGCTGGTAGAGCTCATCCATGACCTTACGGGCTTTGTCGGATGAGGTGCCTATAACTACTCTGTCGGGCTTTAGGAAATCATCGACAGCGACGCCTTCTCTTAGAAACTCTGGATTAGATACTACATCGTACAACGACTTATCTAGTCTTTTGGCGAGTACTGCACTTACCTTTTCAGCAGTGCCAACTGGCACGGTACTTTTATTGACTATAACGGTGTAGCGGGTGATGATTTTGCTAAGCGACTCTGCTACGTCTAAAACATATTGCAAATCGGCTGAACCATCTTTTCCGGGAGGTGTAGGCAATGCCAGAAAAATTACTTTAGCATCCGCGATACCCTCGGGTAGCGAAGTGGTAAATGAGATTCTTTTTTCTCTGATGTTTCTTTCTAGGAGCGTATCAAGACCGGGTTCGTAAATGGGAGATTTCCCGTTTTTGAGATTATTAATTTTGCTCTCGTCAATATCTATACACACAACATTATTACCTGTTTCAGCAAAACAAGTACCTGTAACCAGCCCTACATAGCCAGTGCCTATAATGGATAAATGCATTTTGTGATTGGTTTAAAATCAGGGCGCAAAAGTAACAAAAAATCACATGCAATTAGCCTTAAAATGTGAGCCGTTATGTAAGTAGGAGAAAATAAGCTTGGTATAGTTAGTATGCTAATAGCAGAAATACAACCGGATACTTGCCTAAAACTGGAATATCTTTTTTCCAGTCGGCTATGGAGCGAGTAACGATGTACTGATCGGGAGCGGAGATATTGGCAGCTATGCACATATGGGTATGATGTGCACAATTTTTAAGGAGGTCGGCCAACATATTATTATTACGGTAGGGAGTTTCTATAAAAATCTGTGTTTGTTTTTCTTTGGCTGAGTGTGCCTCCAACTCCTTGATGCGCTTGCTGCGAGCGGGTTCTTTGACAGGGAGGTAGCCACAGAAGGCAAAGTTTTGACCGCTAAGGCCTGATGCCATGAGTGCTAATATAATAGAAGACGGCCCTGTAAGTGGCATAACTGTAGCACCCATAGCATGCGCTACCGCTACAAGATTGCTACCAGGATCGGCGATGGCGGGACAACCAGCCTCGCTCATAATACCCACCTGTTTGCCTTCACTCAGCCACTTTTTGAGGAGTGGGATATCGGGGCCAATGTGCTTATCTATCTCTGAAAATTGTATATTATCGAGCGGGAGAGTGGCGTGGAGCGACCTGAGAAATCTGCGGGCTGTACGAACATTCTCAGCAAAATAATGCTGGATGTGCAGGGTATGAGTGTATACTTCTTGGGGTAGGGTTTGATGTGCGCCCTCTATGATGGGCAGAGGGATAAGCACTAAAGTTCCTTTGTTTTTGGGAGTAGACATTATTACAAAATGTGTGGATAAATGACTTAATGAATATTGCTGAGCGAGCAGTGTATAAACTACAAAACCGGCAAAGAGCCGGTTTTGAGAAGTGAAATATGATAATTATTAATAAAGTTTAGGACATGACCAACTGTAGTTGGGGTTTCTTTCACTTTTATTGATACGACCGAAGTAGATTAATGATATCTCGTAACCACCTGCACCTCTTGTAGCCGGAGCAAAGCTAGATACATTGACATCGTAGCTGATACCTAGGCGCATTTTAGACCACTCCAGACCCATGTAAGGAGATACTGCATCGCCGTAACGATACCAACCACCTAAATAAAGAATAGTATTTTTTTGATACTCAACATCGTGACCGGGATTGAGTACGAAACCAACTGCTGCACCCAGTATAAACTCCTGTGCACCTGCCTGAGCCTGATACAGACCACTAGTATACAATACTGTGTTGGGGTTCATATCGAACGAGCCACCGATGTAGGCAGTGTGACGATTGCTGATTCTGTGGTCTGCTGCACCTGGCAAACCACCGCCGGGTTGGAAAGTTTCGACCGGACGAGTGAGGTGGTACTGAGAGTAACCTAAATAGAAAGTTGCATTGTCTGACACCTGACCTGAGTACATAATACCAAGGTTGAAATCGGGATAGGTAAGATCGCCGTTATTGAAGGTTTCGCTGGTAGGGAAGGCTAAAGTGCCGCTACCTGAATTGTACATATCTTCGAAAGTAAGCTTTGCGAAGTTGAGGCTTTTCTGTACCAGAACACCCTGCAAACCGAAAGATATGTGTTGTTTTCTGTCTCTGCCAAAAGCCTTGTGATAGCTAGCAGAAAGCCCTACAGTAGTGTTGGTAAGACCACCCGAACCCGACTTGTCATAAAGACCTAGGAAACCAAGACCTAACGCATCACCCTCTGGAAGTTTTCCTTTTAGGGTAGCGATATCGAAAGACATAGAGCCTGTAATGTAAGGATTGGGGGAAACTGAAGCCCACTGCTGACGGTAGTTGCCAGAAAAACGAAGGTCGTCGGCCACTAAACCGGTCATAGCCGGATTGAGTGTCAACGGCGATGTGAAATATTGGGTAAAGTGTACATCCTGCGCCATCAGACTACCTGAAAACAGCACCGCAGCACTTAAGCCAAGTAATAATTTCTTCATCTTATTAGTCGTTTATAAATCGGTAAAAAAAATTATGACAGCAAATTAAGCCAATTATCCTATCTATACAAGACAATAGCAAATATTATTTTAGTTGGGTTGATAATTAGTAATCCTCAAAGAAAAATAAATTAAATGCTGTAGGCAAATGTAATAATTAGAACAAGAGAAAAGTAATTACTTATCAACAAATTGGGAATAGGGCTTGAGGATATTTGAGACTTTCAGGAATTATACACATGGAATTTTCCTGTATACTCATCAAAAAAATGGTATCTAGCTACCCAAATCTATTAAATAATACCACTCCTTTTCTTTGAATGTGGCTTAACAGGTCCGTACTTGAAATACCACTCATAGGCTGAATATCGAAAGTATAGAGCATACCTAGGGTGTCTAAACTGGAGATAACGTCCAGTACATCATCATGACTTACCGTATCGCCGAGCAGTACAATATCTATGTCTGAGCCTGGCTTATAATTACCCATCGCTCTAGAGCCATATAAAACAATACCAGAAACAGTAGGCACTGCAGATACTGTTTCAATTATTTTTTCGACATCCTTGTCTTCCAATCCATACTTCATACTAGTTTTCTTCAAACAGATTATTGCTTGACTTCTTTTTGCAAACGTATATTTAGTGCATGTAACAGAGGATAATATACAGTTACAATATCTGATGCTATACCCTGGGCTGTGTCGTTATTGTATGTATGAGAAGTCAACTCTCTTGAAGTTTTCATTTTACGCCAGCCAGATTCGTCTTGCAAATATCCATCTTTAAGTGATTGCTCTAGAACTGGTTTTGGTCCCTTGATATCTACATATCCTTTGTAAGCTAGTAAGTCTTGAAGTGTTTTCCAAGCCAATTCGAAGGTGTACTCGAAACGTTGGATTAGTCCTTCTTTTTCCAACTCTGAAAGACTTTCAACACTTCTGTTGTTAGCGACGTCACCTAGCTTATTTATAGCTTTCTTGAAATTACTGTATCGCTGCTCCCATCTTATGTCGTTATCATTCATCTGTTATAATACTTTTAGAGAATTGCAATTTACAGAATTAGCATTTTATGACCTAACAATTGTTACGATTTTTAGTTATTTGTTGTCCTATTTGATTTGTTTGTAATTTCCTGTTTTTCCGGTTTGTTTCCGGTGTTTTCCTATGTTTTTGGGCTTAACTCGTTGATTATCAATGGTATTCACTTTTGCAGTAGCCGTCGCTGAAAAGCTATGGCTACTAAAAGGTTTGTGGGCATTTGCTGGTGAGTGGGGTGCGGTACACATTGCGGAGTTGGGTAATATAAATAGTAAAAAATGGGAAACTAAATGTTGACATATAGAATAGGATTTTATAAAGCTAGGGATAAAAAGTCTACGCTGTGCTGATGCCGCAAAAAGTGCGCCAATGTATGGTGTGGCAGCGTTCAAGATATCCACAATTTAGATTTTCGCAAGTGCGACACTTGCGGCGGTGAGGACCTAGCAAATGCTGGGACTAGCAGGGGATAGATTATTTTATTTTTTTGTTGCTACATTCAGTTCGATGTAGCTAAGTGTGCAAATAATAACGATTTCGGAAAGAAAATAGGTTTTGCCGATGATTGTTAATGAGGGGTAGTATTTGATGAGTAGACCGAATGTAAATGCACAATATATCAAATTAGCGATGCCAATAAACCTGATAAAGGGTGTGAAGCCTCGCCTCAGCAATAGATAGCAGGCTCCGGAATAGAGGGAAAACACTACCGCTATGGCAGAGAGGTAGGTGGCTTCTGGTGTGGGTATTTCGAAATAGTGATTTAATTCTCGGACGATAAGAAATAAGAAAAATGCTGTCGCTAATGCTCCTATACTGTCGATTAAGAGTAGCTTTTTTTGATTTGCGGTAAAGTATTTTATTAACTGTGTCATTGTGCTGGGTGCGTAAATTTAGTTTTTATTGTGGGTAATGCTGGGGGTAAGAGTGCGTGGCCATTGCCATGCATAACGGATGATGAGGCAAAGCAAAATGACCTCTACTACTGCACCTATGTACATGTGGATCCATGCCTCTCCTGCTAGGTTAAATAATGTGTAGGGAATATAGACCAAAGCTACGATAATGTTTGTGTAGCGGCAGACTTTAGCTGACATGGCTACGGAGAGGAATATCATCAACGCTGGTATAGACATAGAGACCAGTGTGATGGAAAGAAAGCCTTGGGTGACATTGAAGACATATACCTTGCCTGCTAACATATCTTTGAGTGATCCGGGCATGTATAGGTGAAAATAATCGACATAGATATACAGGAACATCAAACTAGCCCAGAGTGCTGCTAGCTTGAGGTTTACGTTGACTTTAAAGTCTATGAGTTGATTTTGTGGTGCGATTTGTGTGTTCATACAATATTGATTAAAAATTAAATCCAAAATGAAAACCTGGCTCTCCGATAACAAATTTCGACCATTTATCGTCTAGCTGCCTAAAACCATCGGGGAGCTTGGTGTGATAAGCACGGTGGGTGATGGCAATGGATGGTTGAATAAAAAACTTGTCCTTAAATAGCTTGATGTGATAGCCAAAGCGGTAGGTGTTGAATACTTGAAAACCTTTATCGATTTTACGACCGTTGTTGTTGATAAAAGACTGCCAAGTAGGCATTACGTTAAGTTCGGTGTATAAACCGTGGTACAAAAAGCGCTGGTAAGACAGTGATATGCCATACTCCCGCACATAACCGGGAAATTGTTCTTGGGGCTTTCCGTACGAATTGTTGAAAAATGGGTGAATACCATTTGGCCAGGCATATTTCCAGGTTTTGGGTTCGAGGGTAATTACATCTTTTGCGGTGATGCGGTAGCCCAGATTGAGTTGGAAAAAGTTGGGGGGATTGGTGGTTGCGAGATTACCCAATAGGAATATGGTGCTACCTATGAAACACCGTTTGAATGTGGTGTCTGTAGGGGCATACTGTGCTTTGAGGTGGGGGCTACATGTGGTCAATAGGAGTAGGCCTATTATTAAAATCTTCTTTTGCATGTCAATACTGATTGATGAATGATGATGCAAAAGTAGATGGGCAGGCTGCCTCCACTCGTTCACTTAAGTTAAGAAATGCTGCCTAGCTCTTCCTTTCGATAATTCTTGCTCTGAGGCGGCTTAGCGATTGTGGCTTGATGCCTAAATAACTGGCTAACTGATGTTGTGGGACCCGCTGAATAAGGTCGGGTCTTTTTTGTATCAGGTTGAGGTATCGCTGCTCGGGAGAGGAGGTTTTGAAAGCGTCGAAGTCTATTTGTTGTTTGGCTAATAGTTCTTCAGAAAATATTCTGCAAAGGGTTTCGAACCGTGGGAATTTGGCGTTTACTACCGCTCCCATTTCGGCATCGGATATCAATACTATGCTGTCTTCTGTGCAGCTAATGTAATAATCGGATGGAGTTTGGGTTAATACACAAGGAGGTGTTACTCCTTCTAATTCTGCGTAGAAAGCGGTGGTTTTTTCTTCGCCATCAATAACATAATAGGTGCGGATACAGCCTTTCAGTACAAAGTAGCTTTCTTTTGTTTTTTGTCCTTCTTTGAGTAGGGTTGTGCCTTTTTTGAATAAGTGGAATATGTCTAATGAAAATATAGCGTCCTTCTCTTCTGGTGTAAGAGTAATGTACTTTGATAAAAAGCCCAAGAGTATGTTCTGCATGGTTTAAGTGTGTTGCTTTAGGGGTATTACCCGGCATATTAGATGTGTAAAATTAGGAAATTTGGGGTTAGTGGTTGTGGGGCCACTATCCTATTTTGTTTATTTCTAATTTCCGGTTTGTTTCCGGTGTTTTCCTATGGTTTTGGGCTTAACTCGTTGATTATCAATACTATTCACTTTTCCGGTTTGTGGGCATTTTATGGTTGGGTGTTTGTCTTTGAACACGATTACAGGATTTTAGGATTTACAGGATCTCGGTGGTTTTGGGGTAGTATTCCTACCTTCATATTTTGTTTATTCATCATTTCTGTTATTTCCGGTTTGTTTCCGGTGATTTCCTATGTTTTTTGGCTTAACTCGTTGATTATCAATGGTATTCGTTTTTGCAAGTTGGGTGTGTTGCGCGGTGTTATTCTGAACGTGGGCTCTTACTTTTCTTTTTATTTCAAAAAGAAAAGTAACAAAAGAAAAGGAAATTTTTTGTCAATCGCTCCGCTGACAAAAAAATAGCTCTACGCTGTTATCCTTCGGCTACTGGCATCTGCCTGGTGCTGGTTTTCTGCCGGTGCAGTACATCTATCTGGCTTTTTTTTCATAGGTTAGGGTTTGGGGTTTTATAATTTGTCTGTTGGGCTTTCTTCTTCGGCATCAAAAGGCACCATCAAGGGCTGGGCGTTCTTATATCTATCGGCATGTGTTTTGTTGTTAAGAGTGGTCATATTTTGTTTATTCATCATTTCTAGTATTTCCGGTTTGTTTCCGGTGTTTTCCTATGTTTTTGGGCTTAACTCGTTGATTATCAATACTATTCACTTTTCCGGTTTGTGGGCATTTGCTAGTGAGAGAGGTGCGGTACACATTGCGGAGTTGGGTAATATAAATAGTAAAAAATGGGAAACTAAATGTTGACATAAAGAATAGGATTTAATAGAGTTAGGGATAAATAGACTACGCTATGCTGGCGCCGCAAAAAGTGCGCCAATGTGGGGTGTGGCAGCGTTCAAGATATCCACAATTTAGATTTTCGCAAGCGCGACGCTTGCGGCTGTGAGGACCAAGCAAATGCTTGGACCAGAGGGGGATTTATGTTAGCTGGCGTACAAAAGGGCGTTATAAACGCTGTACCGTGGTATCCCAGTTGTAAACTGGGACGAGTGGGCTCTAAAACTTAGGTTTTTTGATGCCGTAGGCAACTAAAGAGTGATAGATACTACCACCTAGCGGACCTCTGTTGGCTTGCCCTTCTTGGACTTCCCAAGAAAATAAAACACTGTCTTGTTTGAAAATTATTTGCTTTCGGCTTGTTATATTATTAGTGTACAATTTATTTGAGTTTATTAAAAATCTAAGGTCTAGAGAGAATATATTGAAATTTTCATCGTGTGGATATCTAACATTGCTGGTGATGCGGAAACTATCTTTTGCGAAGTAGTAGACATAAAATCGTATTATAGTATCTCCTACTGGCTTGTAATGTGCGTACCCTCTGTGCATGCCTCCGATGAAAGTGTCGGTGTATGGTTGATATTCTGCTGCTTTAACTGTGTTGGTATCTGTGTTTGTCTGGGTACTGTCGGGAGTGATGTTGGTAGCGCTGATAGATTGCTTTCTGCAGGCGGGCAATGCGCCCCACAATGCTATAACTAAGACAAACAATATACGATTCATCGATACAGATTTTATATCAAACGCAGCTTGTTTGTATTTGTTGTGGGTGGGGATTGGTAAGAGGGATGATTGTAGTAGTGAGGAGGCTTGATATCCCAGTTTCAAACTGGGACGATTGGGCGGTGGTTTAATTATGCAAAATTGGCTGAGTGGAGACTAGTATATTTAAAACCATTAACTTTGCGAATATGAACTCAGCAGAAATTAAAAGTAATTTGGTTGATAGCTATTTAAAGTTACTTGACAGTTTGAGTACTGGCAACAAACTGGAATTGATAGCCAAACTTTCAATGTCTATCAAGGCTGAAACAAAAGTCAATAAAAAACTATTCAAAAAATCTTTTGGAGCATTCCAATCAGATGAAACCGCTGAAGAGTTGATTTCAAAATTGCGCAACGACCGTTTATTTACCCGCCAAATCGAATCTTTTTGAAAGAATATCTTTTAGATACTAACATTTGTATCTTTTACATGAAGGGCTTGCAAAATCTAGCCCATTATTTCAATACGATAGATACAGAATGTTTGTTTATATCCGAAATTACTCTTGCTGAATTGAAATATGGAGTAGAGAATAGTTTAAAGAAAAAAGAAAATCAAAAAGTACTTGATGATTTCTTAACTGGTGTCAGAATACTCCCTATTTACAATTCTATAGGAATATATGCAAAAGAAAAAGCAAGACTAAAAAAACAAGGATTGATTATTGATGATTTCGATCTTTTAATTGCAGCAACCGCAATATCTCATAACCTAACTCTTGTAACTAACAACATCAAACATTTTGAAAGAGTTAGTGGAATACAAATCGAAGATTGGACACAGACTAACTAATTGAACTAGCAAATCCATCATTGGCGCATAAATGAGAGTAATTACGTTTATAACATTATTTACCCTATACTATGATACAACTAGTTACAGTCAAAAGAAAGTTGTAGTGATTGATACATTGCTATCTGTAGTTGATGACTACATACTTAAAAACTCACTTATTTCTACCTGTGATAGATCTTTTCAAGGCATTTTAGATAATGAGAATTTGAATGTTCAGATAAATCGTAAGGCATATCCTAACGCTGTTGTGGGTGGAATAACCGGAGAATGCATACATGTCTTATTAGATGATAAAAGGGGCTACTGTACTTTTGAAGGAATTAAAAATGACACAGTACACATCAGTAAGTGGGTGATATATGATTGTGGTCTATCTGACTCGACAAAAGGCAACATCGAATATTATCACTATAGAAATGGCAATTGTTCAGAGATCCCTTACAAAATAAAACCTGTAAGACGAAAACAGACAACAAAAGGCATCAACTACCTTGAGAAGATATCTATAACTGTAAATGGGCAGCTATATCACTCAAAAATATCTGTGGGTGCTAACACACTACTTAAACGATTTCATGGATATACTCCTAGTAGAAAATACAGAAAATACATCTCAAATAATAAACTTCATAAAACTGTTAGTCTAACCTATTTTTATGGAGAGGTTCAAGATATAATGTATAATTTTTCAAGCACTATAGAAATGAACAATCCAAAGGTTGATTGATTTGAAAATCATAAAATAGTTAACTCAATTTTGGTTACGCCAAACTAGGTTATAAAGGTAGAAATGGCTCAATTGTATGATATACTGAGCTGTATATTGTCAGCTTGGAAGATGCAAAAAGGGAGGGTTTATTCGCCAGTGAAAAACACTGCCACAACTAAAGACACCAGTCGAAAAGACTGGCTCCAAATTTATTAAATACTTCAGCCAAATAGGGACTAATGGGGAAATTTTACGTTAATCCATAAGACAGTATGTCTTTAATTTCCTTATCACCTCTTATTTCAAATTTTAAAATTCCATTTAGAGCGTCTTCTTCATTTATTATTATCCTAGGAGAATCGGAAGCATCTGTGATTACTATTTTATTCTTTTCGATTAAAATATCTTTAAACATTTTATCATAAAGGACTTCGTCAGGTTCGGTTCTTAATACGATGCCTTTTATTAGTTCTTTCTCGGTAGAGATTTGACTTATTGTTGCTACCAATTGAAAATGATTAGTAGTAAACTCACAATTTAAGGCTACTTCTAAATCTTGTTCTTTGAATTTCTTTCGTTTATGCAACCACTCATTCTTGCAGCCTCCACTTTTAAATTCGTCTATCAAGTTTAACAACGTTTTCAAGGGTATTTCTTTAAACTTAGAGGCCTTTCTAAATCCCTCCTCTAACAGTTCCAGATAATAACTACAGTTTTCGGTTTTTCTCATTAGTTCATAGCACTCTTTATCAAAGAGGACGCCAACCGCAAGTACATCAAAGGGTACTATTTTAGGTTCGACTAATTCGTCAGAAACCCTAATAGAAATCATATTAAAAGTACCATCTGTGGCAAATTTGAATTTTCGTATAGCTTTTGATAAATAATTGCTAATAAAACGCGTATTCAAGAAAAATTTATACCCGTATTTATTCCCGTAGTTTTCCCGGTCTAAATCCATATTTATATATCTCAAATTCATATTATGACCTTTTATGTAGTTCTCTATCTAATGTCTCTCTATTTTTATTGACCTTTTTCTTTTCATATTTCAGTTCCTTTTCTCTTGTACCTTTACCTTCGGGAGTATATTCGCAAGTCGAAAAGACTGGCGCCGAATTTATCAAACACTTAAGCCAAAAAGGGCGCAGAGGACTGTCTAATTCATTGCATGATACTTTCGATATATTCTTTGCAGGCATTTATACTCCACTTAGCATCTGAGAAGTTAGGGGTAAGGATTTTAAGAATCGGGCTTCCCCAATCTGCATTTTTAATTATAAAAGTGATAAAACTCCCTTCTTCGTCAAGTTCATACCACCCACAATCGATAGTATAAGCCCCACATTTCGCTTGGTACATGTCCTCACGCAGAGTTATTTCATCTGGTATACTATCGTAAATGAAGAGGTCGTCCTTTACAATTTGCAATTTCGTGTTCATAATTATTCGTTGGGCTTAGTTAGCTTTTTGTATTGTACTTTCGTAATAGCAGAAGCATGCATTTCCTTTGTAGACTCCGGTAGCGCTACCCGTATATATTGTTTTTCCTTGCCTGTAGAGGGATAGCATTCTATTTTTCGAGCTTTTTGATATTATCCTTAGCTTGTTGTTTTGCTTGTTCGTCGCCGTATTTTTCTGTTTTACGGTAATAGATAATTGCATTTTCGTTATCGCCCGTTAATTTATATGCTTGTGCAATGTTATTCAGGACAATGTAATCTTTGGGGTCTATGTTTTCAGCTTGTTTTAGATAAACAATTGCCTTGTCGTATTGTTTTGTCAGCATCAGTGCTACTGCGGTTGTTGACAATACCTCTACATTTTCTGGATAGTACTTTAAAGTCTGTGTTCCTATTTGTATCATGTTCGGCAACAAGTTATCATCTTCGGTATCGTACAATTGCTTCATATACGCCTGCACATTTTCAAGCAAAAATGTTTGTCCGTCCTTTCGTTTCTGGTTTTCCATCCACAACCAGTTATTCTTATTGATTGAAGATCGCTCCACAGTATTGATTATCTCTTCTGTAAACTTTTTATAATCAGATATCAAACCCAGTAGATAAATTTTACCGAACCTCATGTCTAATCTGTCAGGAAACATTTTTATACCCTTATCGATATAGATGAATGCGCTACTCAATTGAAGTTCTTTATAGCCTACATTTGAAGTTAAGTAACCAGCAACTTTTCCCATGCTATCAGTTAGCTGTAGACTTTCAGTTTGTGGTTGTTTCTTTTCTAATGATATCACCTCCTCTTTGCTTACTGAAACATAATAATTGAATGCTGATGTGTACAACTCTGGATCATTGGGACTTGTATTTTCCCACTCCTTCAAAAGGGATTTCATACTTAAAGTATCCTTGCTTTGAAAAAGTGTTTTGAACTTTTCATAGTTGGTTTGCCCAAAGGCAGTGGTAGAGAAAAGCAGGAAGAACAGTAGTGTTTTTTTCATGATGGTGCATTGTAGGATCTGCAATATACGAATCGATTTTGTGTCTAGTAATTTACAACCGTGAATGCTAAAAAGGAACAAATGGGGAGAAGGCGGATAATGGGTTTATGTGTTTTAGTATTTAAAACTGAGCAAGGGGAAAACTTGTGGTAGGTTTATACGCCAGTCTGGAGACTGGCAACCACTATGACGTAGCCGGAGCCTACGCCAAGCTAGAACGCACTATTCCTCCATAATTTTTATCAGCTGCCACAAAATACCAGCTGATGCAATGGGAAAAGAAACTAAAAATGCTAAATAACTCCCCCTGATGCTTTCCATTACAACACTCTTTTCGGGGTTTTCAACATTTACCTCGACATCGACAATACTGCCTTCTTTATAGAATTTTATATTTAGCACTCGACACTTAATGATATATGCTAAATTTTCAAACAAAAAACGAACTGTTAGTTCGCAATTAGTATTATCATCTCCTAATTCGCTTGTATTTGTGAAGTAACGCACGTTTATTATTTCTGCCGTTTGGATAACTTTTTTCTTAAGACTTTGCCTAATGGAGTACATAAAAATAAATACAACATCAACAATAAAAATAAGTATATTTATTTTAAACTCCATTTTACTGAGAGAGACATATCCATAACTATTTAAATAGCATAAAAGAATAGGAATAAAATAGCACAGTACTGGAATATAATTAAAAAATTTGATCACGATTTAATGTTTAAGCGCTTTAGGGATTATCAAACATAATCTAAGTCCCGCAGATTTTTCAATACTCATTCCTCCTAAAGGGTGGGATAGTACGAAGGAATGAGTTGCTCGATAGCTGCTAGTTGTAAACAGGGGTAAGTGGGTAAGCGAAAATCACAACTGTTTCTGGCAATTGCTGCACAATATCATTTTTTCATTGTCTACTGTTTTTATCGCTCCTCTTGCATCGTTCATGAGGCAATCTGTGCCTGAGGTGCAATGTGGAAGACCAAGATTATGGCCTATCTCGTGAAGGGACACTTTTGCAAGGCGCTCATTAAAAAGCTGTAGAGAATGTGAAGGATTTTTACGGTTTAGTCGGAATGTAGAGACGACGCATGTTGTGCCGGGTCTGTACCCTAATCCAAAGACGCCCCACTCATCGATGTTACGTTCAGTATTCTTGCAGGCTATATCTTGCTGGGTGATGATTAATAGATTTTTGTTGCTATTGAATTTCTTCAGGATCTTACTTGCTTCATATCTTGTCCTGCTTTTTGCGAGTAGGTCATTTGTGAGGGTTGCTGATGTATTTACTACAACTTTGCAGCCATAGAAAGACTTCAGGGAATTGACTATTACGTCGATATTTTTGGCATCTACGCTGCCTAGTGGCTGAATATACACTGTTATAGTACCAGCTGTTTCATAACGGAAAACTGGCTCTGTTCGAGCAAAATTTTGAAATGTAGCTGTAGAGAAAAGTAGAAAGAACAATAGAGTTTTTTTCATGATGGTGCATTGTAGGATCTGCAATATACGAATCGGTTTTGTGTCTAGTAATTTACAACCCTGAATGCAAAAAAGGAAACTCAGTTGCGCAAAAAAGAACAAATGGGGAGATGGCGGGTAATTAGTTTATTTGTTTTAGTATTACACACTTGGCAAGTGTGCGGATAGTGCATAGAAGAGAAAATGAATAAAATTCAAGTTTTAACAATAAGAATGAAACAATTAAACAAAAGCTGGGTATACTACACCTTTAAAAAAGATTCGGGACAACTTTTCCATACAAATAAATAAACACTAAACATGACAGATAAAAAAATACATTATTCTTTACTACAAAGAGTGTATGCAATCAATGAAAAACATAATGCTATTGCACAAGTAACAGGATTACGTTTTAATGTGTTTGACATTCTAGACTTAACCACGAATGAAGTAAGACTTCATTCTGCTTTTATAGCTGCATTATTAGACCCCAAAGGCAGCCATGGATTTGGTGATAAGTTTCTGAATTATTTCTTAAATCAAATAAAAAATCAGTACCAAGAAACGGAATTCGCTAAGGGGTTAGAAAAATTCAATCCACATAAAGCGTCTGTAGTTGTAGAAAAATATATTGGTAGGATTGATGATTCATGGGAAACAGGGGGGCGTATAGATATAAAACTGGAAGACATTAACAACAATAAAATAATAATAGAGAATAAGATACACGCTAAAGAGCAAAAAAATTGGTTGGAACGTTATCACCGCCATGATAAAAATGCTCCGATACTATATTTGACACTTGATGGAAAAAATCAAACTTCTGAAATCAATAACGACGGTGCGGTAGACACTAATGAGAGTATTGTTAACGATCCAAGTGCCAAAGATAAACATAGATGCATATCATATAAAACGGACATCATAAATTGGCTGGAATTATGCTTAAAAGACACGGTGAATTTCCCTATACTCAGAGAAACAATAAATCAATACATACGCACAATTAATAAATTAACTAATCAACTTAACAGCATAGAAATGAAAGAAATAACTGAAACTATTACCGCAACAGCAGCAAATTTTGAAGCAGCTAAAATTCTTGCAAATAGTTATTCGAAAATAAAAAATGATATTCTTACACAGTTTTGGAATGAAATAAAAGAGGAGTTAGAAAAACTAGGACACCAAGCACATTATACGAAAAACTCATTAGACGTTCGATGCCCTGCTTTGTTTATCAAAACAAATACAGAAGGTCGTTTTATTGGAATTGAACCATTAAATGGCATTCACTACAATGATAAATTAAGTGAATTGTTTATAGGAATTTATCAACCTGATAAAAACAAATCTGATTACTCAGGCCCGTTTCCTGAATGGTCTTGTGTAGAAAAACTTGGTTTAGATTTTGATAATGCGAGTGTGGTATGTGAAATTCACAATGAAATTACTAAAAGAGAAAGCATAAAAATGACAATTATAAATCATATAATACAGTACTGCAAGACGCACAAATAGAAATTAGTGTGTGTCGATCGCATGCCAACATTAAAGTAGAACAAATAATATTACAATTCAAATAATTACAATGAACAACAATTCAGTATTGAATGAACCTAAAGCTATGAAAACCTTGATTATAAATATTCATGGATTTAATAGTACAACAAATAGCAACACATCGAGAGCTTTAAAAGCACATTTTGGCACACAAGTGGTTCACTCTCTGGAATACGATTATATAAACCCGGAAATAGCTGAAAAACAACTTGATGCTAAGATACAAAATCTGGATAAGCTGAATAACGATTTGGTACTGGTAGGAAATAGTTTAGGTGGCTTCTGGGCAAATTATTTTGCAAATAAATACTCTATCCAATGTGTATTAATTAATCCTTCATTGAATCCATACGATTCGTTAGTAAAATACTTAGGTGTGAATAAGAATTTTCATAGTGGCGAACTACGAACTTTGACACAAGAAAATATTGACTCATATCGGAAATATCCAGTAATAGACAGACCGCATCTTGACAAAATTGTAGTGATAGGTGCTATGGATACTACAGTAGATTACAATTATACTTTATCAGTGTTAGGTAAATATCATCAAGTTATAATTGAACCAACAGAAGGGCACAACTTTGAAAATAAGTCAATCATAATCAAAGCTATCTCTGATATGATGACTACTCTACATGGTTAAAGCCCCTCCTACCCCTGAACGTACAAGGGTGTGACACAAGCGGCGATGATAGTAGTGCTAGTGCTGGTGGCCCTACCCTGCCCTAGTGGGAAAACAAATAGTGCGGTGATGTGGTTATATTTGTGGGAGCGGATATGAACAAGATAGAACAGATACAACAATGGTGTGGTGGTGACTGGGTGCTGCACGATGGTGCGGGGGCGGTGGTGACGGAACTGGCGATAGATAGCCGGAGCATAGAGCAGCCGGGGAGTGCGCTGTTTGTGTGCCTGGTGACGCCGCTACGCAATGCGCATGTGTATGTGGGGGATGCGCTGCGGAAGGGTGTGCGGAGTTTTCTGGTAAGTGAACATGTGGATGTGGGGGATGCTGAGGGGGTGAATGTGATACGGGTAAAAGACACGCTGGTGGCGCTGCAACAGATAGCGAGGGCGCACCGGCTACTGTATAACCTGCCTGTGATAGGAATAACTGGTAGCAATGGCAAAACAATAGTGAAGGAATGGCTGGCGGAGCTGCTGGGCGATGATAAAAAAATAGTGCGTAGCCCGAAGAGCTATAACTCGCAAATAGGGGTGCCACTATCGGTATGGCTAATTAATGAGGGGCATGAGTTGGGGATTTTTGAGGCGGGTATATCGCAGCCGGGGGAGATGGAAAAACTGCAACCTATGATAGCACCTACTATAGGGGTGTTTACGAATATAGGGGCGGCACATAGTGAGGGGTTTGTGGATATGCGGCAGAAGGTGGAAGAAAAACTAAGGCTATTTGTAGGGTGCGAGACGCTGGTGTACTGCAGGGACAACCCACTGGTGCAGGAGTGTGTGCTGGCACTGAAAGCTCGCTGCACACAGGACCTGAGGCTGATGACATGGAGCAAAACTGGCGAGGCAACACTGACCATAACGGAGATAACACCCCACAACGGACAGACGACAATAAAGGGGCGGTATGAGGGAAGGGACATGGAGGTGCGGATAGGGATGGGCGATGAGGCGGCGGTGGAAAATGCGATACAGTGCTGGTGTGTGCTGCTGCTGCTGGGCTACAGTGGGGAAAGGATAGCGGAGCGGATGGGTAAGCTGCAACAGGTGAAGATGAGGATGGAGCTGATACATGGGAGCAATAACTGCACGGTGATTAATGACACGTACAACTCGGACATAACATCGCTGCAACTGGCACTGAACTACCTGGAGCAGCAACGGCAACACAGGCGGCACACGGTGATACTGTCGGACATACTGCAACCGGGCAAAAGTGAGGAAAGCCTGTATAGGGAGGTGGCTATGCACATAGCGAGAAGGAAGATAGAAAGGTTTGTGGGTATAGGGGCGGCTATAAGCAGGAACAGGGAGGTGTTTGTGGAGGCGGGCATAGCGGATTGTAGCTTTTATGAAAGCACGGGGGCGTTTGTGAGTGATTTTCATAGGTTGACATTTGAGGATGAGGCTATACTGCTGAAGGGAGCAAGGGTGTTTGCGTTTGAGCAGATAAGCAAACTGATGGAGCAGAAGGTGCACCAAACAGTGATGCAGATAGACCTAGGGGCGCTGCGGCAAAACCTAGATGTGTACAGAGCGGGGCTAAACCCAGGGGTGAAAACGATGGCGATGGTAAAGGCGTTTGCGTATGGTAGTGGCAGCTATGAGATAGCAAACCTGCTGCAGTATGCGGGTGTGGACTATCTGGCGGTGGCGTATACTGACGAGGGTGTGACGCTGCGCAAGGCGGGGATAAGGATGCCGATAATGGTGATGAGCCCTGAGGCCAACTCGTTTGACAGGATGATAGCGTGGCAACTGGAGCCTGAGCTGTATAGCTTTGGGTCGGTGAATAGCTTTGTGCGGGTGGCAGATGCGCTGGGCAAAAAAGAGTATCCGGTACACATAAAGCTGGATACGGGTATGCACAGATTGGGGTTTGAGCGGAAGGATATGGTGCAACTGGTGGCAACGCTGCAAAAAACTAACACGATAAAAATAGCGAGTATATTCAGCCATCTGGCAGCGAGCGATGATGCGGCACAGGATGCGTTTACGGCTCATCAGGCAAGGCTGTATGATGAGATGAGTGGAACCATCCTACAGGCTATACCCTACCTGCCGCTGCAGCACCTGTGCAACACGGCGGGCATAACCCGACACAGACACCTGCAGTATAGCATGGTGCGCCTGGGGCTGGGGCTGTATGGCATAGATAGCAGCAGCCTGCTGAAAAATAAACTGCAACACATAAGCACCCTGAAAACAAGCATAGCCCAGATAAGGGATGTGCCTACTGGTGATAGTATAGGGTATGGGCATAAGACGTTTGCAGCGCGTGATATGCGACTGGCTACGATAAGTATAGGCTATGCGGATGGCTACCCACGCAGTATGGGGCATGGCAAGGCGCATGTGCTGATAACCGGACAGGCGGCACCGACGGTGGGCATAATATGTATGGATATGTGCATGGTGGACATAACCGACCTGGCGAACGTGAACGAGGGTGATGAGGTGATAGTGATGGGAAGCGACCTGCCGGCTACACAACTGGCAAGGTGGGCGGACACGATATCGTACGAGATAATGGCGGGGATATCGCAAAGGGTGAAGCGGGTGTATGTGAATGGGGAGTGATGATAAGGAGCAATATAAAAACAATGCCTGTGTAGCGAGTGCTGCACAGGCATTGTGTGTTTAATGAACGGCATTGAACAAGAGATGCTCTAACCTGAGCACAAAACCATTGGGGGCGGTGCGCTGCATGTTGCTGTAGAGTTGGTATTTGTAGCCAATGTCGAGACGGGTTTGGCTGTGGAAGATGAACTGTATGGAGGGTGCAATATCGAGGTAGTGCAACCCACCGGTGGTGATGGTTTGACCCAAGAGCTCTGCCATGATGTTAAGGTTGACCTGCTTGTAGTTTTTGTAGGTGCGGGGCAGCATGAGCTTGCCGGCAGAGAGGCTGTAGTTGACAGCATCGCCAGACACATAAGCGGGTAGCTCGTTGTTGTTGAAATTGTTGGTAGCCTTGTGGTAGAAGGCTGTGACAGATAGGGCGGTTTTGTGCAGTAGCTGTGTGCCTACCCAGCCCAACTGATAGCCAGTATTGTGGCCGTTGGTCTGGATCTCTTGCTGGTGAATATCGGCATTGTTGGTAGATACCCTACCAAAGACTGCCATGCGAAAGTGACGATAGACAGCATCTCTGCTGTAGAACCTATACTTGGCATAGAGCCCTACGCCCTCTGCTACCATACCCGTAGAGCGATTGCTGAAAAAGCCCTCGGCATGTACCATAAGGTTTTTGTTGACACCCCACATGAGCTCTGGTATGAAGTGGTAGTTGGTGCGGGTGGTAGCCTGCTCGTCCATCATCCAGTTGCTGAGCCGGAGCCCCACCGAGTGTGCGGGCATATTGCTAGCGGGCTCGGTTTGTACAAATAGCTCTTGTGCGCTTGTATGACTGGCGGCTGCTATGAGTGCGGCTGCCAGTAACCCCTTATAGCACCACATGATAGATACGGTTTGGGGATGAAGCATCGGCAGGGCAACAAGTACCCCGCATACCAGACTCGTAGCACTTCATAGCTGTAGCCTTGCCGTATTTCTTGTGCTCCTTGGGAGAGGTGAAGTTTTTGTCGACTACACGTAGGGCTACATCGCCATTCAGCTCTTTGTCGGTAGCACCTACTACATGGTAGGTATTGCCGCCGATGGTAAGGTGGCTGTCTTTGCCTACCCTACTGCCGGAAAAACTGGTGGTGAGCACCATGGAGGCCACCGAAAAACCGGCATCTTCTACGGCTTTCTTGACCTCGTCGGGCGAGATGGAGACACCGGGCTTGAAGACGATGGTGAAGATAGATTTCTCTACATCTGCTTCTACCGACTGTATGGCGGGGACTTTCTCGAGTGCCTTGAAAATGGACTTGCTGCACATGCTGCATGTGAGGCCGCTGGCTGTGAGTTGGGCAGACTTGATTTGTGCGTATGTGGGTAGTGTGCATAACAGCACTATTGCTAAAAGGAAGTTTTTCATTTGTTTAGATTGTTTTGTAGTGAAACAAATTGAGTTTTTAAAGAGCTTATTTTTTGTCAGCACCGCGCTTGCCATCGTACTGGCAGCAGCCATGTAGTGCGTTGTAGGCAGCCATGTCGCCATCGTACTGCTCGGTGTCGTAACCTGTGGCGGCTATGCTCTTTTGGATGGCGGCATTGGAGGTGGTTTTGCTGTTGTACTTTACGGTAAGCACCTTGGTATCGGCATCCCATTTGGCCTTAGTGGCACCTGCTGAGGTTGCGGCTGCTTCTATTTTTTTGGCGCACATATCGCAGTTGCCTGATACTTTGATGGTTTCGGTTACTTTTTGTGCTTGTACCTGTGGTGCTATGGTTATGAGCATCAGTGATGCTAGTATTGTTTTTAGGAGTTTCATTGTTATGATTGTTTGTTTGAATAGAAAATGTTGTGTGGTATGACATACTACAACTGTAGAGCGTAGACAGCTAAGACATACCGTAGTGCCAAATGACACTACAATGATGTAGCTGCTATGCACAATAGATGCACGAATGACCAATAAGTAAAAAGAATAGAAGCGGCAGTACAATGACCTGTAAACAAACAAGTGATCACCAAAATAGCAAAACACATAGAAGCTATGTGAGTACTAAAGGTTAATCAGCAATTGCGAAAGCAAATGCACTGCCATAAGGAGGGTATCAAATTCTGAGATTGCGAATGCGGATGTAGATAGGACAAGAAATGCCTATATCGGGTGGTGCATGAGCGGAGGCTACTACAACATTGCCTGACGGGATAAATGAGGAAGTGTGAGTAGGATGATGTAGCGCAACAGGTAGATGAGGTGCGAAATGCTTGACAATATCATGTGTGGCAGTAGACTTGTGGTGCTCTGCGGTTTTTATTGTTTTGTGTTCGTCTTTGCAGCAACCATTGTCGTCCGACTTTTTAGTCATTCCGCATTTTTCGCACTTATGTTCGTCATGGTGAATGAGGGTAGCATTGACGAAGTCGCCCATACAGTAATGCAGGTGCACGGTAGCACCCATGGCACTTGCCATGTACAACACTGTGAGTATGGTGACTATAAACCTCTTCATGAGAATAGTACAAAAGTACGGAGATAGATTTCAATAAAGTGTTAATAGTGGAAACGACCTGAAAATAGCTAACCAGAAAAGTAGTGATGAGGAATCTAGTAAGCGTTCAAAATCAACGTCTTATCTCGATTTTCTTGTTTGATACGATCATCCCAGAGCGGACTTGCAAAATGTATATGCCAATAGGAAGGTTGGTGATGTTGATGTGAGATTGGTAGCCATCGATAATAGTACGAAATACTTCATGGCCTAGCATGTCGTATAAAGCAAGTGTTGCATCAGTGAGCTGTATACTACAACTTATGGTGAGGATATTATTAGCAGGATTGGGGTAGGCGTTGAGAAGATCGGGAGTGTTTATATTCGTAGCCTTGTTGAAGGAGGGTGTTACTTTGCGTATAGCTGAGTTTTCGCTATCTGCGATGTATAGGTATTCAGAGTCGTCGACATATACTGCTTTAGGTCCTTGAAAGGTCGCGCTAAGGGCTGAGCCACCATCGCCAGAGAAGCCATAAAGCCCGCTGCCTGCTACTGTTCTTATGGTACCGTCAGCAGATATTGCACGCACGACATTGTTGCCATAATCGGCTATGTATAACCTGCCTTGGCTGCTCCAATATAGACCATAAGGCGATACTAATGTAGCCGCCGTAGCAGGGCCTCCATCGCCGGCATAACCAGCGGCGCCAGTGCCTGCAATGGTGGTAATAATGCCTGTGCTCTGATCCACTTTTCTGATGCGGTTATTGCCATAGTCGGCTATGTATACATTACCAGCATCATCTGTACATACACCTCTGGGAAAGGAAAGGCGCGTGTTAACTGCCAAGCCACCATCGCCAGAATAACCGTTTACGCCATTGCCAGCTATGGTATTGATTATGCCTGTAAGTGCATCAACTTTTCTTACTCGTTGGTTTCCTTTGTCTACTATGTATATGTTGCCTTGTTTATCTACCCAAACGCCTTCGGGCTGTTCGAGATTGGCGGCTGTGGCTGGGCCTCCATCACCACTAAAGCCACCTCCACCTGAGCCACAAACGGTAGTAACGATGTTGGTGGTTCTGTTTATTTTGCGAATTACTTTGTTGTATTGGTCTGTGATGAATAGATTGCCGGCAGTGTCTATAGCCATACTGGCAGGGCTTCCAAAAGTGGCGAAAGCAGCCATGCCACCATCGCCAGTGTAACCGGGCGTACCTGTACCTGCTATAGTAAAGAGTGTATCGTATTTATCTATTTTGCGAATGCGCGGCTCTACATTATCAATTGAGTAAACATTACCCGCTTTGTCGGCACAAACACCTGCTGGAGATGCTAATGAATAAGTGGTAGCTGGCCAGCCATCGCCAATGTATTGCGTGACACCATTACCAGCAATAGTTGTTATGATACCCTGAGCATAAGCATTAGAGTAGCCCAACGAGAACAAAAAAACAAGATAGAATAGTGTAGCAATCCTCATAATGGTAAAGTTCGAACTTAAAATTCAATAAAAATGCTCCCTAAAAGAGAGCATTTTTATTGAATAAATTACTGTAAGTACAACTTATTTTATTGTCACTTTCTCAGTGTGTGTACCAGTTGTAGATTTGAGTGTTACATTGTAAACACCTGATGGCAAGCTAGACAGATTAATCTCAGCCTTTGCATCAGTAAGTGTAGTGCTGTAAACCTGAGCACCCACTACATTGCTAATAACTACAGAAGAGTTGGCATAGTCTGTACCTGCAGCAATGGTAAATACACCATTAGAAGGATTAGGGTATACTTTTACATCAGCAGCATTGAGCACATTAGAAATTCCTGATTCAATTTTAGGAGTAACTGGAGAAGTAGCAGAACCAGCATCGCCTAAAGGAGCTACCATGCGGATACGCTGGTTGCCTGCATCAGCAATGTATATTCTGCCTGAGTTGTCTACCCATACACCTTGAGGATCGTTAAGCTGAGCAAATGTTGGAACTTCGCCATCGCCAGAAAAACCAATAGTACCATTACCTACTACTGTGCTGATGATACCTCTTTCTACATTCATTTTGCGAATTACATGATTGCCACGATCGCAGATATACATGCTTTTGTCGGCAGCTATGAATAAGTTGCCTGGGTTGCGTAACTGAGCAGATATAGCTTTGGCACCATTGCCAGAGTAACCAGCTACACCTGTACCTGCCACTGTAATGATGATACCAGTGTTCATATCTAGTTTACGAACTACGTTGTTACCTGCATCAGATATGTATAGATGACCATTTCCTGGACTAGTAGGATCTACGAATACTGCTGTAGGGCGAGACAATTTAGCAGTTACACCCAAACCACCATCACCGGTATAGCCGAAGCTACCTGTACCATTTACGATTGTGGTAATGATGCCTGTAACTGCATCTATTCTGCGTACCTTGTTGCAGCCATAATCTGCGAGATATGTATTACCAGCCAAATCCTGGCATGCACCTGCTGGAGTCATTGTTCTGGCAGATAGGCAATGTCCACCATCGCCTGAGCAACCTTGATTACCATCGCCGCAATGACCACGTAAAGCACCACTAGTTCTATCGAGATAGAAAGCCATATCATTGAACCAATCAGTGATAACAAGATTTCCTGAAGTGTTTACGAAAACACCAGTAGGATACTTCATTTTAGCTAAAGTAGCTGGGCCACCAAGACCTGCAAGACCATAAGTAGAACCTGCAACCGTAACTATGTTGTGAGATCTACCGTCAATCATTCTTACTTTATTGTTTGATTTATCAGCAATAAAAATATTGCCCGCTGGGTCAACTGCAACACCGTATGGATTAGCAAAACGTGCTTCTACCGCCGGGCCACCATCTCCACTGAAACCAGAAACTCCTGTTCCCGCAATTGTTGAGATAACGTTTTGGGCGTTAACTAAAGTAGTACCAGCAAGCAGCAGCATTGTGGCACTAAAAAACTTACGTAAAGTTTGTTTTTTCATAACATTTGCTTTTTAATTAGTTACAAGTTAAAAAGTCTCTTTCACATTTCATAATTTATTATTGGCATAGTTTTTGGGTTGCAACGCACTGATAGTTAGCTGTTTTCAGATAATACAGGGGTGTATGTGTACCTATCAGACGAGTAACACATGACTAAAAACCGCTACAGGAGTGATTGTAACGAATATGCGACTGACATTGTCTTGAGACGTAGTATGAGAGAAAAATGCCAAAAAAAAGAAGAAAAAATTTGAAAAAATTTTCTAATTAGCAATTTTTATTGTGATGAAGTCCTTTAGGTCACTCAGTAAGCCCACATCTAAGATACTTAACAGTATACCTGTACCTTCTGCAAGTGTTTTGTAGTACTCAATTCTTGTTTAGTAGTGTTAGCTACTTTACTGTCCTAGATGACCCTAAGTGCTTTATTACCAAAAACCAGTCCTACCTTGCAATAACCAGACCTAGGCAAAAGATAAACTAGCACGTTAGTGGCATCGCTGATTCTGTAACCCCAGCCACACATAGTTCCTGAAAAGTACTACGCTGATGTGGCAATGTGAAATCTTCTAAATAATGCTAGAATATAAATTTATATGCAAGTGCATGCTTTAAATTAGTAGTGCTAGTGTAATTTCATTTTTCGGAAATAACGCTTTTCATCGAAGTTATTAATTTATTGTTGGTCGTCGCGACAAAACACATAAAACAAAAACTGCTTTCTGTAAAAAACAGAAAGCAGTGAATAATTATAAATAAAAGAGAAGTTCTAAGCTAATGAAGCCGGCTTTTGACCTAGGGTTTTCATGAATCTGTAGTGTGAGCCTACTGCGGCAATCATAGTAGGCATGGAATGGTAAGGCAAACCAAATTCCTTACATTTACGAGCAACAATTTTACTTATTTCGGGATAGTGAATGTGGCTGATTCTAGGAAACAGATGGTGTTCTACCTGATAGTTGAGCCCCCCTACAAACCATGAAATAACCTTGTTGCCTGGAGCAAAGTTTGCTGTTGTTTTGATTTGGTGAACTGCCCACTCGTTTTCTATCTGTTTATCATCGATACCGGCAGTATACTCAAATTCTGTTTCCTCTACTACATGTGCCAACTGAAAAACTACTGATAAGGATAAGCCCATAGCTATGTGCATGAATAAAAAGCCGACGCCCCATGCACCCCATCCTACAAAATAGACAGGAATAGCGACGTAAAATACCAAATAAAGCAACTTACTAGTCCAAAAAATGAGGTGCTCCTGAGTATCCATTTTACTGAGTTCAGTAGTATAGATACGTTTAGTACCATACTTGGCCATATCCATAACAAATACCCATAAGAAGGAACTCAGGGCATAGATCAACCACAGGTATATATGCTGAACACGATGAGCTGGTTTCCATACCTGTGTTTGACATTGACGAATAACTGGGCTTTTGGCAATATCATCGTCTAGACCATCTACATTGGTATAGGTATGGTGAATGATATTGTGTTTTTGTTTCCAAATAAAGGCATTGCCCCCCAAAGCATTGAGTGTAAGACCCAACAATTCATTTACCCATTTCTTGGATGAATAACTGCCATGACATGCATCGTGCATAATATTGAACCCAATACCCGATAATGCAAGACCCAACATTAAGCTAAGAGATATACCTACAAGTGGTGTGTAGTGCTGAGTAAGTAAAAATAAATAGAGAGCAATAGCTACAGGTACGAGTACTATTGTTTTGAGGTAAAGTTTCCAATTACCTGTTTTTTCAATCCCGTTTTCTTTGAAATACTTATCTACATCAGCTTTTAGCGATTGAAAAAAAACTGCATTCTTGTTGTTGTACGTTACCTTAGCCATATTTGTGTATGCAATGTAGACCTATTAAAAATATAAACCCTCTTAATGTTGAGCCAATTAACTATAGGATACAGATACAACTCAGGCACTCTAGAAAATGAGAATTACGCAGACGTAAGTTTCTAATCACTATAAAATCAAATACACAACAAAAGTCTGGTTGTAAAGGTGTGTAAATAAAACAAATTTTGCAAAACCTTTCACAAATATTTTTTGGGAGTAAGCGCATTCATTGGTAATTGTTTAAAAAATAATATTGAGGAGGTTAGTTAATCAACAATTAATAGTGGAACCTATCTTCTAGTACCATCAGTTAATACTGCGTTTATTCACCCATCTGGACAACAAAAAACGAGCAAAGTATATACCCAACCATTCAAATGATCACTGAGTCTACAATAACAAACAAAATATTATGACCATAAAAAAAGGTTTACTAACGATTACAATCATAGGCGTAGCCACCAGCAAAATATTGGCTCAATCGCTCCCCTTTGATTCGACTTTTGGCACCAATGGCACGTCCATACTCAATGCGATACCTGCCTATAACCCAGTAGATGTAACCACTCAAACAGATGGTAAACTATTGTGTATGTATGGCAGTAATTCACATACCTATATTTTTAGGACTATGCCAGACGGAACATTAGACAACACATTTGTTGGAGATCCAGGGTTTCAATTGTTTCCCAATGTTCCCGGTGTTTTGTACCTGGGAGGTAAAGTTTGTGTGCCAGAAGGTTCGCTGATCAAACAAACTACGAATGAAAAAGTGATGGTCGTATTTGGTGGCTATTCTATAATGAGACTTAATGCGAACGGATCGCTTGATAATACATTTGGAAATTCTGTACCTCCTGCTGGATTTCTAGACCTTAATGCAGGCACCCCCATACAGGTTATCGATTTTGTGTATGACTTTTATGAGTCTGGGACTGCATTTTATTTTGCTGGAAAGGGAGGATTTGGAAGTGGCGGCGGGTCTGCGGATGCAATTGTAATAGCCAAAACAAACAAAAACGGGGTGCTGGATGCAACATATGGCACAGGAGGTATAAAAGTAATGCCACTGGATACTTTGAAATTTGGTTTCTACAATGATATAAGAGAGATAAAGTTTAGCAATGATGGTAAAATACTGTTTACAGGTTCTTGTCAGCGACGCACTTTCCCTGACAATATGAATGATATGTTTGTGGGAAAGTTTAATTTGGATGGCACGAGTGACAATACCTTTGGTGTAGCGGGTGCGCAGATATTAAACTTCAATAATCTTACCGAAGACCCCTATTGCATGTCGATAGCAAATAATGGCACGATATACGTTAGTGGATCGAATAATGGCGCTGGTACTCGTGAATACTACACTACTAAACTATCGTCTACAGGTGTTCAAGATGTATCCTATGGCGTATCGGGCGTAGTTAGAAAAACACCTCCTACATCTATAAACTCATTCCCTGCTTCTGTTACCGCTACCAGTTACGGCAAACT
The DNA here is from genome assembly GCA_027484425.1 of Sphingobacteriales bacterium. Taxonomy (GTDB): domain Bacteria; phylum Bacteroidota; class Bacteroidia; order Chitinophagales; family Chitinophagaceae; genus Nemorincola. The sequence continues at coordinate 1,074 of JAIXSZ010000016.1, read as the reverse complement.
GTATCTTTCAATGTTTTACTCGGTAGGTTTTATGGATTATAGAGATGAGTACCATTCGTACAAAGCAGACGGCAGTGCGAATACAAGTTTTGCGGCAGGCGGGATTATGAATCCTGATGGGATCTTAAACTTCAACTCTTACGACAAAGCTTTAAAATTATATACACAACCAGATAATAAGGTTATAATTACTGCGACTGATGGTAGTCATCCGAAAATAATGCGTATAAATGGTGACACACCTCCTACATCTGTAACTTACATTGAGGATACACCGATTAATTTGTGGATAGCAGATGGCACAGCATACATCAGTACTGCCAATAGTAATGAAAACTTAACTGCAATTGTAACTAGCAGCGATGGTAGAATAGTGAAGAAATATGAAGACTTGTTGCCTGCGCAATCGAAAACAAGCACATTAAACCTACCTGAAAACATACCTAGTGGTATGTATATCCTTTCTGTTTACCAAGGTGGCAGAGCAGTGCACTTTAAGTACATGAAGTGATCTATAAAATTGCCTCTTTAGTTAGAAAAGATTAGTTTGCAATACATGTGCAAAGGGCTGACACAAAAAAGTGTCAGCCCTTTGCATTAAAAACCAAAAATGATACAGCTCTTCTTTAAGAAAGTTGCTAAATTTCTGATCTATATTAAACAACCTTTTTTCAAGACCGTTCCTTTAATCTATACGAATACAAAATCAACAGTTATTCTTACCCAGATCATATATTTTCTCCAATGAGATAATAATTGATTGAACGCCATGAAATATAAAAAAGAAAAAGCCCCGAATCAATATTGATTCGGGGCTACTTTCGTTAATATAGCAAACAAATAAATAATTGCTTATACTACACTACTGCTGGTACACGAGTCTTACCATTTTGCTGCTGCCATCTGCACCGTTAAAGCGCAGCATGTACACACCACTTGCAAGACCTGCTGGCAATGAGATACTTGTAGTACCTGCTTTCGCTTCGTACTGCTGTAGCTGCTTGCCATCTATTGTGTAGATCACTACTTTACCTACTACATCCGTAGTGAGGTTGATAGCGCCAGTTGTTGGGT
>JAIXSZ010000087.1 GCA_027484425.1 Sphingobacteriales bacterium | reverse complement strand
CTTCGCGATTCCTCTTCGCCCACTGCGTGAACCCTTCCCCAGCCAGCATCCACCTCGTATATAAGAAGACCATTGCGCCCTTCGCGAGTCCTCTGTGCCCACTACGTGAAACCTTCCCCAAACAGCATCCACCAAGTATTTAAGAAGGCCATTGCGCCCTTCGCGAGTCCTCTTCGCCCACTGCGTGAAACATTTCTCGAATTAACATATGTTATTTCATCTGAGATACAAATACTTATACTGTTTAACATTTGAATTATCTGTATTTAACCAACCTTTGCTTGATAGCTAATCGTCATGCTATCAGAAACCAAAAAACAAAGACCATGAAACTGAAAACTTTACTTCTTGTCATGCTGATAAGCATAACCGCTTGGGCTCAGCAAAGGGGCATTGTGGTACAAGGTACCTTAACTAGCTCCAATCCTAATGTAAGCGTTGCCAATATTCCTGTCACCATTTCAGATTCTACCGGCAACCTCGGATTTTCAACCAGCGTGGCTTATACCAATGCCAATGGCTTTTATGTGGACACCATCCTCGTTAACAATAGTATGGGCGCGCTTGATATCTGGATCACCAACTGTTCCGGTCAATCTGTTCATCAATTGGGCAGTTTATTGGTTACCACTAACTTAATTGTTGCCAACTTTAACTATTGCGGAACCCCGGTTGGTTGCCAAGCCTCTTATTCCTGGAATGCCGGTGCCAATGGCATCGTTTATTTCAACAATACCTCCACCACGGTTTCAGGCCCACCCCCAGTTTACACTTGGTCCTTCGGAGATGGCACAGCCTCTAATGCTGTAAATCCTACACATACTTATAGCAACAATGGAAATTACACAGTTTGCCTTACCATCACCGGCGGCGGTTGTACATCCACCTTCTGCGATACTATCCAAGTGTTAACTGCCAATATTCAGCAATCCGTTCATGGCTTTGTCATCGGCCCACCCGCCATCCCTGGTAGCACCGCCAATCAAGTAGAAGTAATTCTATTCGATGCCAATTGGACTGGATTAGATACGGTAATGGCGTTTCCAGATTCCAGTGGATACTTCTTCTACTCATTTGGTTCTCGTCCACAAGGTTCCTACAAAGCATTGGCTCAGCTTCTCGGAACTTCTACAACCGCTAATGTTTATCTGCCAACCTACTACCAAACGGCTACAACTTGGCAACAAGCCAACAGCTTATTAGTAGGAAATGCCGCTTCGCCATCTTCTTTCGACATAACCCTCCAGCAAATTGTCGCACTTCCTGCTGGTGGTAATGGCTCAGTTTCCGGAAACGTCATCCGTGGTAATCTTCGTGCCACCAATGGAATGCTTCCTAAAGCCAAAGTTTATCTGCTGAATGCGGCTGGTACCGTAACCCATGCTTGGAAATATTCTGATGCCAATGGAAGTTACTCCTTTACAAATCTTCCTTCCGGAACTTATCGTGTCCATGTTGAATGGTCCGGCATTGCACAGCCTGCGTTTACAGTGAATCTCGCAACTAACAACAGCCAAGTAGCCGGAGTCAACTTTGTGGTGAATAGCAATGGTATTACCACCGGAATTGCAGAACAGTTGTTAAGCGTTGAGTCTGCTTTCCCCAATCCGGTACAAGATGTTCTTAACCTTAACCTGAAAGTGAGCAATCCTTCCACCTATACTTTCGAATGGAGAGACCTTAGCGGCCGCCTCATTCAGTCGGAAGTTCGTCAGCTCAACGAAGGCCCACAAGCCATCCGCATCGAAACAGGTACCCTCATCCCAGGCCTGTACCTCTTCCAGATTCGCGAAAACAACCGCGCTATCCACACCATGAAAATTGCCCATTGATCCTTACTTGTTGATTGCCAACAACAAGTCAACGCCCGGCCTTGAAAAGGTCGGGCGTTTGTTTTTTGTGTTTTCTAAATCTGCTTTCCTGCCCAATAAATCAGGTAAAGCCATATCAAACCTTTAATCAAAAAAAACAGAAAACCCAGCCAGCCTACTCGCTTGAGCCAGCTTTTTATTTTACCTGATGGGGGTGGAGAAGAAGCCTGCATGCTCTTTATGCTAATGGACTGTTGCAACTCAGTTCTTGTTGGAGCAACCCATAGATTTCAGAATCGTAGAAGCGTCCGTCGAAGTAGTAGTTTTCCCGAAAGTAGGCCTCTTTCCGAAAGCCAGCCTTTAACAAAACACCACGACTTGCCTGGTTTTCAGGATGAATATTCGCCTCAATACTATGAACGCCCCAATATTCAAACGCCCAACGGCATGCTGCTGGCACGCAAGCAGCCATAATGCCCTGCCTATGGTAATTCACCCGAACCATATAGCCAATTTCAGTTCGGAAATGCTCCCATTTGGTACGGTAAAACCCTATTGCGCCCAATAATTCACCTTCTTTTGCCCGGCGAATGGCCCATGTAATCCCTTCGCCCTTCGCTTCACTCTCCAGAACTCCCTCTAGCCACACTTTTGTTTCTTCAAGACTGCGCTGTAAGGGCCGCTGAATGTACTGTAACTGCCTCGGATCTGATCGCATCTCAAACATCGGGTTTAAGTCAGCCATGCTGAGCGCGTCCATCAGGTAACTTCCTGCTTCAATAACAGGCTGCGGCAGAATGGGTAAGGGCTTCATGGCGTAGTGGTGTTGAGGATTATTACTAATTACAAATTACGAGGAGGGAAGTATGCAGAAGTAAATTACGAATTACAAATTACGAATTACGAGGAGGGAGAAGTGCGCTGCTTTAAATTACAAATTACAAAGAGGGGAAATTGACTCATAACTCGCAGTTAGGAAGTAGGCGACCATAATTCTTAATTATTATCGAAGAGCACCCCATTAGTAATTCTATCTATGCAGCGTGTAAACAATGATAATTAACCGAGTCAATAGTGATATAGAAAATATCAGTTTTATCTATGGAAAGAAACTTCTGACCTTTGGGTCATGGAAAACGAACGGATAAACGGCTCAGTAGCCAAAGCCGAACAACAGCAACTGCAACAACAACTCAACGGCTTACTCGCCGATTTAATAGTCTTCAACCTTAAGCTAAAAAATTACCACTGGAACCTCGAAGGTCCTTCGTTTATACTTTGGCATACTTGGTTGGATGAAGCTTCCGCACGCCTTCAAAACGAAGCCGATTCGCTGGCCGAGCGCATAAAAATGCGCGGCGAAACTCCCAAGGGAAGCTTAGTCAGCATTCGCCAACACGCCGATTTCGATGAAGGTGCACTGCTTCGTAACGAAAGCCAGATTCTTCCTCAACTAAAGGCCGACTATCAACACCTTCTTCAAGCTATTCGCGAAACGCTCGAGCTCGCTGCCCTTCACGCTGACCACGGCACCGCTGACATGCTCACCGGAACCCTTCGCGCAGCCGAAAAAGACCTCTGGTACCTCAACGCATCAACTCCTTTTTAACCCAATAAACCTACATCATGCAAGTACTTTCTGTAGGCAATACTCTGCCTGAGTTCAACAAAAAAACAGTCGTTTCTATCAATGAAGAACAAGCTTTCGGCAACTTAACCCATGAAGACCTTAGGGGCCGCTGGGCCGTGCTTTTCTGGTGGCCTAAGGATTTCACCTTCGTGTGTCCCACCGAAATTGCGGCCTTCAACAAGCGCCAGCCTGATTTTGAGGATCGAGATGCCCTGCTGATTGGCGCCTCCACCGACAGTGAGTTCGTTCACCTAGCTTGGAGAAAAAGCCATGACGACCTTCGCGACCTGCGCTTTCCCATGCTGGCAGATACGTCAAAGTCATTGGCTGAAGCTTTGGGAATCTTGACTGAAGACGAAAGAATAGCTTACCGCGCTACCTTCATCATCGATCCGGAAGGAATCATTCGCTGGGTTTCTGTTTATGATTTAAACGTAGGTAGAAACGTAGAGGAAGTCTTACGCGTCCTAGATGCGCTTCAAACCGACGAGCTCTGCCCTTGTAACTGGAAAAAAGGTGAAGCCACAATAACAGCCTAAGCTCATGAACTCCATGATTCAACACGAAGGCGTTGTACGCCTCGCTGATATGCTAGGGATTCAGGCAACAAGCCTAGGTGAAAACTTGATGCAAATGGCAAGGGTAGAAAGTCCATATCTAAAGGACCTCAGAATTAACTTGTCAAATGCACTTCAATATCCTTCTCTTTCAGAAAAAGAAAGAACCTTGTTGGCTTACGCGGTTGCGGTTAATGACCGTGTTCCCGCTCTGGAAGAAGGCTTTCGCAGCTTGGCAATCGCGGCGGGTGCCACCGAGGAAGAGTTAGCAGAAACCATTGCTTGTGTTTCTTTGCTCAATGTCAACAATGTGTTTTACCGCTTTCGTCATTTTACCAAGCAAGCTTACTACGAGCAAACACCTGCCGGAATTAAAATGAATCTCATGATGAAGCCGGTTTTGGGGAAATTGTTTTTTGAACTAATGAGCCTCGTGATTTCCGCCTTAAACGGTTGTGAGTTGTGTGTCAATGCCCATGAAGAATCGGTTCGAAAACTAGGCGCAACCCAGGAACAAGTTTATGAAGCTATCAGACTAGGTGCAATCATTCGGGGCCTTACGCCCCTGATGGAAAAATAGTTTGTATAATTCTGTTGCTCGCCCTACTTTTGTGGCGTGATGAGAGGGGACCGGCAGTCCCCTCTTTGTTTTTTCTACCCAATACCACCATGGATCTAAAAGAGCAAATACGCGAATTTACCCGGGAGCTTACCGAAAGTACCGCTTACTTCCTCGTAGATGTTAGCCTTACTCAAAATCAGCGTCAGGTCACGGTTTACATCGATGGTGACCAAGGTGTTGATATTGACTTCTGTGGCTGGTTAAGCCGTCAGTTAGGGGAGAAGATTGATGCCATCACACCGGAGGATTACGCGTACAACCTGACCGTTTCCTCTCCCGGTGCCGACAAACCCCTGCGTTTTCCGCGCCAATATCCCCAACATCTCGGTAGAACCCTGCAGGTTACCACGCTCGAAGGAGAACAGGTTCTCGGTACGCTTACTGAAATTACCGAAGCGAACTTTACGCTGACGTTTAAGTACAAGGAAAAGGGGAAAAAAGCAGTAGAAATGAGCCGAACTTTGGCTTATTCCGATATTAAAGAAGCAAGAATACAAATCGCATTTTGATATGAAGAACCTGAATCTGATTGAATCCTTCTCGGAATTCAAGGAATTCAAAAGTGTGGACCGTGCCACCATGCAACGGGTCCTAGAAGAGGTCTTCCGCGCTATGTTGCGTAAAAGATTCGGATCGGATGAGTACTTCAGCGTTGTTGTAAACGTGGATCGTGGTGATGTGGAAATTATCCGCACCCGCGAGGTCGTTGACGACAATTCCGAAGACATCTGGGATCCCGATAAAATTCCTCTCGCAGACGCTAAGAAACTAGAGCCAGATCTCGAAGTAGGCGATGAGTACTACGACGAAATTGGCCTTGAAGATTTCGGTCGACGTGCAGTGCTTTCTGCCCGCCAAACCTTGGTGCAGAAAATCATGGAGCTTGAAAAGGATAACCTTTACAAGAAGTACAAAGACCGTATCGGTGAAATCATCACCGGAGAGGTACACCAAACCTGGAAAAAGGAAATTTTGGTCCTCGACGATGAAGGCAATGAGCTCATTTTGCCTAAAACCGAACAGATTCCGGCCGATTTCTTCAAAAAAGGCGACACTGTTAAGGCCATTGTTCAACGTGTTGACACCATGAACAACAATCCGAAAATCATCATTTCACGTTGTGCGCCTGAGTTCTTGGGCAAACTCCTTGAAAATGAAGTGCCGGAAATCTTTGACGGCTTGATTACCCTTAAGAAAATTGTTCGTGAACCAGGAGAGCGTGCCAAAGTAGCGGTAGAAAGCTACGATGACCGCATCGATCCGGTTGGGGCTTGCGTGGGTATGAAAGGATCACGTATTCATGGCATTGTGAAAGAGCTTCGTGGAGAAAGCATCGACGTAATCAACTACACTAGCAACCTCCACCTCTACATTACCCGCTCGCTCAGTCCTGCGAAAATTAAAACCATCAACCTCGACCCGGATAATAAAAAGGCGAGCGTTTACCTCAGTCCTGACCAAGTGTCGTTGGCTATTGGTAAAGGTGGCCATAACATTAAGCTTGCAGCCCGCTTAACCGGTTATGAGATTGATGTATTCCGCGATATTGAAGATAATGGAGGGGACTTTGACATTGACCTCGATGAATTCCTCGACGAAATTGATGAATGGATCATCGATGAGCTGAAAAATATCGGACTAGATACCGCTAAAGCAGTACTCGACACTGATGCTGCCGAATTAGTGCGTCGTACAGAGCTGGAAGAAGAAACAGTAAAAGAAGTAATTCGAATTCTTAAATCTGAATTCGAATAAATCTAATCCGTTTTTCCTATCAACGGCCACAGTGAGCATCAAACTCCTGTGGCCGTTCTGCTATCTATTCTATACTTTAGCCGAATTACGGATATAAACACTACCTTTGCAGCGCCCCAACTATTCGTTTCTATCTGGATGTCAGACACCATCGGCACTATAAGCCTCGGAAAAGCCGCAAAAGAGTTTAATATCTCTCGCGATACCATTGTGGAATTTCTCTCCCGTAAGGGCCACAAAGTAGAGAACAGCCTCAATACTAAGCTTTCTGAGGACGAGCACATCCTGCTTTTGCAGGAATTTAAACAAGATCTGAAAGTTCGCCAACAGGCGGAGCAGATCACCATTGGCCGGATTAAAACCGAAGCCCGTGAAGCTGCAGCTCAAGCTGCTGCTGCCCCAGTCGCTAAAAAAGAAGAGCCTCGTGAAGCTCCGGTGGCTCCCCCTAAAGTTGAACCTGTCGCAACTCCTGCACCTCCTGTAGTAGAAGCTCCAGTAATCAAACCCGAGGAGCCTCAAAAACCGGAAGTTGTTGCAGAAGTACCGACTCCGGCCCCTTTGCCAACGCCTGAACCCGCTCCTGAAGTGGTGCCAGCCGCGCCAGTTAAAGAACCGGAAACGCTTTCGGCTGCCGATTCAGGCCTCAAGATTTTAGGAAAAATAGAACTTGATAGCAAAGGTCGTCCTAAGAGACCAGAGGCAAAGCCTCAGCCTCAGCAATCGCCTGAAGTGAAGCAAAAGCCAGCTCCGGAACCTGTTGTAGAAAAGCCTCAACCAGCTCCAGCTCCTGTTTCAGAACCGGAACCAGCTCCTGCTGCAAAACCGGAACCAGCTCCTGTTGTTGCTAAACCTGTTGAGCCTACTCCAGAAAAACAAGAAGTAATTGAAGTAGTTAAGGCAACCCCTCCACCAACATCCAAATTAGAAGAACCTCAGCCAGTAGTGCCAACTGCTACTGAGCAATCTGAAACGCAGGAAGTGGCCGTAACTCCTGATGCTGAATCTTCGGTTGATGCTCCTGCTGAGGTTGATGATAGCGTTATCCGCGCCACCGCCGACAGGCTAAGTGGTCCAACTGTAGTTGGGAAAATTGACCTAAGCCAGTTTGAAAAGAAAAAGCCTTCGCCTGTAGCCTCCAGCACCGCTGAAGGAAATATGGGACGTCCAAAAAGAAAACGTAAAGAGAAGCCGGCAGCTTCCAGTACGCAACCCAATGTGCGCCCAGGCCAGCAAGGTGGAACCAACCAAGGAAATAATCAGAATCGCCCGGGTCAGTTTAACCAAAACCGTCCGGGGCAGAATAATCGCCCAGGCCAGAACAACCGTCCAGGCCAAAACAATCGCCCAGGTGGTGCCCCAACCGGCGCTCCCGGCGACAAGCCTGAAATTACCGAAAAGCAAATTCAGGATCAAATCAAAGCAACCATGGCTCGCCTCAGTGGTGGCCCTCGCTTTGGTGGTAATAACCGCCCTCGCCCTGCAAGTGGCGGTGGTCGTAAAAGCAGACGCGAACTTAAACGCCCTGAATACAACAAAGACCAACACGATGGTCAGGGTAAGGTGATTGAAGCAACAGAATTCCTCACTACCGCTGAACTTGCTCAGTTGATGGATGTGCCCGTTACCGATGTAATCTCTAACTGCTTCATGCTTGGTATGGTGGTGTCCATCAACCAGCGTCTTGATGCAGAAACTATTACCATCGTGGCGGATGAGTTCGGCTATGATGTTCATTTCGTCTCAGCTATCGACAATGAACCAAGCCTCGAGCAAGATGATATCGAAGAGAACCTTCAATCTCGTCCTCCAATTGTAACCATCATGGGTCACGTTGACCATGGTAAAACCTCGCTCTTGGACTATATCCGCAACACCAACGTTATCGCTGGTGAAGCAGGTGGAATTACCCAGCACATTGGTGCTTATGAGGTGACCCTAGAAAATGGTAAACAAATCACTTTCCTCGATACTCCGGGTCACGAAGCGTTCACCGCCATGCGTGCCCGTGGTGCCAAGGTTACCGACATTGTGGTCATCGTTATCGCTGCCGATGACCAAGTGATGCCTCAAACCAAAGAGGCTATTAGTCATGCGCAAGCGGCTAATGTGCCAATCATCTTCGCCTTCAACAAAATTGACCGCCCTGAAGCTAATCCTGATCGCCTTCGCGAGCAGCTTGCTCAACTTAATATCCTCGTGGAAAGTTGGGGTGGTAAATACCAAGAGCAGGAAATTTCAGCCAAGAAAGGGCTCAACATCGATGCACTTCTCGATAAAATCCTCCTCGAAGCTGAAATCCTCGACCTCAAAGCAGATCCGGATAAACGCGCTGTTGGTACGGTAATCGAAGCTTCGCTCGACAAAGGAAAAGGTATCATTACCACTATCCTTATCGAGAAAGGTACCATGCATTTAGGGGATCCAATCCTTGCTGGTCAACATTATGGCCGTGTAAAAGCCATTATGAACGAGCGTGGGCAACGCATTAAAAAGGCTGGTCCTGCACAACCGGTTCAAATACTCGGCTTCAACGCCGCTCCAACTTCCGGCGACAAAATCTATTGTACGGAAGATGAAGCTCAGGCTAAAGATATTGCGGCTAAGCGCCAGCAATTGGCTCGTGAACAAGGTCTCAGAACCAAGAAACATATCACGCTCGATGAAATCGGTCGCCGCTTGGCAATTGGTAACTTCCGTGAACTTAACGTGGTCGTGAAAGGTGACGTGGATGGTTCTATCGAAGCCCTTGCTGACTCTCTCCAAAAACTCTCTACCGACGAAATTCAAGTCAATATCATCTACAAAGGGGTTGGGCAGATTTCTGAGTCCGATGTATTGCTCGCTTCTGCTTCAGATGCTATCATCGTTGGATTCCAGGTGCGTCCTCTGCCTACTGCAAGAAAGCTGGCTGAACAGGAAGAAATCGATATCCGCCTTTACTCCATCATCTATGACGCGATTGAAGAAATCAAGTCTGCGATGGAGGGTATGTTAGCGCCAACTTTTGAGGAGAAAGTCGTTTGTAACATTGTAATCCGCGAAACTTTCAAGATTTCGAAAGTGGGCACTATCGCAGGATGTTATGTCCTCGATGGTAAAGTCAATCGAAATACCAAGATTCGTGTAATCCGTGACGGTGTTGTAATTCATACCGGAGAACTTGAGTCGTTGAAACGATTCAAGGACGATGTGAAAGAAGTCAATACAGGCTACGAATGTGGTCTGAACATCAAAGGCTTCAACGATATCCAAGTGGATGACATCATCGAAGGTTACGACAGGGTAGAGGTAAAAGCCAAGCTTTAATCAATAGCTCAACGCCATGATAAAGGTGCACGCTTTGGTGTTCAGTCCTTTCATGGAAAATACTTATGTGTTGGAGGACGCCTCTTCCAACACCTGTGTGATTATTGATCCAGGTTGCTATGGCACTGCCGAAGAGAACAGACTGGCTGCTTGGTTGGAATCCAACAAGCTTCGTCCAGTTGCACTTTGGTTCACCCATGGGCACCTCGATCATGTTTTCGGTAGTGGATTTGTCGCTCATGCATACGGCTTAACGCCTCGTATTCATGCGTTAGAAATTCCGATTATCGAATCGATGCCCGCTATAGCCACGCACTACGGTTTAAGAGCCAAGCCACTACCCGAATTTCAATATGATTTAAACGAGGGTGATGAATTGGAGTTCGGGGGTAATACTATTCAGCTGATTCATGTTCCTGGTCATTCTCCGGGAAGCATCTGCTTTTATTCTGAAAAAGATAATTGGTTAATAGCCGGCGATACGGTTTTCATGGAAAGCATCGGTAGAACAGATTTGCCACTTGGGAACCATCAGCAACTTCTTTCCAGTATTAAAGCCAAGCTTTGGGTATTGCCTGATGCCACGGTCATTTATCCCGGGCATGGACCTTCTACCTCCATTGGCTACGAGAAGGTTCACAATCCATTTCTTAATTAAGCTTAAGTAGAATAACACGTCATTAACACGGCTTCGGCTAGTCTTGGGTTACAGGTAACTCACTTGCCTTTTATGTTTGGTTTATTAAATAAATCATCAAACATGAAAGGGTTTTCAATTACAGCTAATTGGTTTTGGTTATTTCTGATTTCACTCCCATTTCAGGCATGGGCACAATTGTTTTGTGGACCTGGGCAATTTTATGCAATCGGAAATTCCACTACTTCAGCACAAAGCGCAGTTTACAGGCTGCAAAACTCAGGCGGGACGATTACTATTCCCAATCTTTTGACCCCCATTGCGGCTCTTCCGAATACGAATCAATTATCATTGGCTATTGCGGATTTTGGGGATGGAAAAAAACTTTACTCGCATTATAAAATTGGTGCTGTAAATAGAGTACTTCGTTTAGATGGTACACAATGGAATGTTGCTTTTTCTGATAGTTCAGGCGACTATACCATTACCAATGCCGCCGGATATGGGTCATTTTTGTACTACCATGCCAGCAGAACAGCCCTTTGGCCTGGTTTGATAAAGCGTTTTACAGGGAATGCCATGGTAACCATCTGGCAAGATTCTGTTACTTCATTGCCTGTAGGTGATATTGCAGTTGATAGCTTAGGAAATGTCTATTTTTTTTCTGGTGCTGGAAGTATGGTAAATCAATTAAATGTGATTTCTCCAACAGGCGCTATTCTAGATACAATGCCTATTTCTTTTAATGCTTCCAATTCTTATGGTTGCTTTTTTGACAACAACACTTTGTATGTGGCTTTTGGTCCTAACAGCACAACTTATCCGAATAAATTAATTCCATTTTCAATTTCTCCGGGTCAAGTGGTGATGGGAGCTCCTTTAAACATGCCTTATCCTGTGTTGGGTTCTACTCCCAATAGTACCATAAGGCTAAATATGGTTGATTTGGCTTCTTGTGGGAGTGCCAATATCAACATCCAAGGTGGTGGAACAACTCAAGTTGAGGATATGCTTACCAAAAAGGATTTTCAAATCTATCCGATTCCTGCTGCCGATTTTATTCAATTAAAATGGGAAGGGAATGCTAAAACAGAAATTAGAATAATGGATGTAAACGGACGAATAATTGATTCCTGGCTAAATCAAACAAATGAAATGCTGATTCCGGTTTCAAGTTATGCGCCTGGTCTTTATGTTGTTGAAGTAAAAATGGGAAATGCTATTTCGAGAAAAAAATGGTTGAAAAGTTGAATTTTCATTTTTTCGCAAGCTATTTCATTGAATAATGAAATGAGTATGAAGGGGGAATGGAGCAGTTCATCTCAACGCCAAGGCACTGACTTGCCATGAGCGCTTTTTCTAAAAAGAGTGGACTATGGGGTTGATCAGGTAGAGGCGATTGTTATTTCTTATACAATCGCCTCTACTTTTTCTTAGCTATTACAAACCAATCTAGTGCCGATGCTGTTGCCGGTTTTAATAAGTAATCACTGTAGTGGATGTCACTCACAAGGCCACTATTTGATTGACTCAACATGCGGCGGTTCATGCGGTTAGCAATGTCGTAAGGAATTTGTAACAGCCTTCTCGGTAGTCGGTATTGTAGATTAAAGATGTCGAAGCGGGTAAATTTTCTCACTGAAGCTTTGTTTTGCTCGTAGTAAGTCATCACCTTTTCGTTGCCGAAAACTCCCATAAAATCAAACGATCCAAAAACCTTCTCGACGATTGATTTCATTTCGTTTAAGCGATATTCCCTCACATGCCAGGGATTTCGAGTTAAGGACATCTCGCGATTGGGCGTGGTCATAATCAATTGGCCGCCCGGCTTGAGCACACGATAGATTTCTTCCAGAAATTTATGGTCATCTTCAATGTGTTCAATCACCTGAAAACTCACCACAAAGTCCACACTGTTGGATGCTACGCCAGTGAGTGGCGGCACATTCATCTGAACAATGGTAACATGTTCCGGCTTTTCAGTGATAGTGGTAGGGAATTTGTCCACTCCAAGGTAAGAGCTGCATTTTGGTGCTAGAATGCTGATGCCATAGCCTTCTCCGCAACCAATTTCCAGTACATTGCCGGAAACTCGTGCGGCAGCTTCATGATAGGCGATCAGATGTCGCTGAAAAATTGGATTCTCAGAAGCGTCTTGAATGGTGGTGCGCTCGGCGGTGTGAATGCTCATCGCTGCGAAGATACATCAAAGATTGCCTTCACCGCAGTGCTATGCGTGGTCCCGCCAATGCCAGGGGAGAGCTTTTGAATAGTAACTTCAATAGAGGCTATTTTTGAATAGTGATCCATTAGGCTGCGGCCTATTCTTCCGGCAACCGTTTCAATCAACGCTTCTTTCCTATTCATTTCTCTTTTGGCTACTAAGTATAGGTATCCATAGTCTAAGGTCTCTTCCAATGCTCTTGGTACTTCAGGGATGCCCGTAGTTTGCACCCGAATACTGACTTCAAACCAGTTTCCGGCAATTTGCTCTTCAGGATGTACCCCATGAAAAGCATAAAATCTTGCGTTATTAAGACTAATCTCCCAGGTCATGCGCCCGGCTCTTTCAGGTTTTCTATGAGTGGTAAAATCTCGCGAATGCTGGTTTCTCCACGGATAAAGCGTTTTAGCTTACCATCTTTTCCATAAATGTAGGCCGAAGGGATAAACATATCGCCAAAGGCATTGTAAAAGGTACTCCCGTCGTTATGGAGAAAATGAACGTTGCTGAATTTATCGAAGCCGTATAGTTTGCGGAATTGCTCTGCTTTGTACGGGTCAATATGGGTTACATAAACGAGGTTAACTTCCTTAAGCATATCCATTCGGCTTCGCACTTCGTCTGCCAAAGTGCGGCAATGGCTGCATTCCGGCCCGTAGTAAAACAGGATAGTTTCTTGGCCATTGTCTAAGTTTTCAGAGTCGAATACTTGATCGCTTCCGGTTTCCTTCATCTCAAAATAGGGGAGGGTAGAAGGGTCTGGAGTTGCAGGATTAGAAGGTTTCATCAGGCGATAACCACCATAACTGATGATGAACAACAGCAGGGCAATGATGCCGCCTTTGAGCATTTTTTCGGTCATAAACCTGGGGTTGAAACTAATTTTTGTTGGGGTAGTTCGTGTAATACCTGAACCTTGACCAAGCCATCCTCACGGATTTCCATCAACCTAACCGGAACCATTTCATTCACTAACAAGGGGTCGTATGGGGCTGCTACTTTCACATATTGTTCGGTGAAACCGTACATCATGTCTTCTTTTTCTTCTTGTTCGAACAGCACGGTAGCTGTTTTTCCTAGTTGGCTGCGGTAAAATGCATAACGCTTTTTGTCGCTTAAGCTCTGAAGCTGGGTGTTGCGTTCATGGCGAATCCTCGGAGTGATTTGCTCCATTTCAGCAGCGGGAGTATTGGCGCGTTCTGAATAGGTAAAAACATGGAGATAGCTGATGTCGAGCGATTGTAGGAACTGGTAGGTGTCCAAAAAATCCTCTTCGGTTTCGCCTGGAAAGCCTACAATCACATCCACACCGATACAGGCATCGGGCATAAGCCGCTTGATGGCACTTACGCGCTCAGCATACAAGGCGCGCAAATACCTGCGGCGCATCAAACGAAGGATTTTGTCGCAGCCGCTTTGCAACGGAATGTGGAAATGAGGAACGAAACGCTTCGATTCAGCCACGAAGCGGATGATGTCGTTACTAAGCAGATTCGGTTCTATGGAAGATATCCGATATCGCTTAACGCCTTCTACTTCATCCAGCTTCTTGATTAAATCGAGAAAAGTGCCATAAATCCGGAAGCGGTTTTGGTCTTCTCCACTTAAGCCGTAATCCCCGATATTAACGCCAGTAAGTACGATTTCCCTGATTCCGCTGGCTGCAATTGATTCTGCTTGTGCGATCAGTGATTCCGGGCTTCCGCTTCTGCTCCGGCCACGTGCTAATGGAATGGTGCAAAACGAACAGGAATAATTACAACCATCCTGCACTTTCAGGAAGGAGCGTGTGCGGTCTCCGGCAGACCAAGAGGTAGTAAAGCGGTTCACTTCACTGATGTCTCCTGCGATTTTAACCGGAACTTCCGTGTGTTTCTGCGCTTGAATGTGTTGTGGCAAGGAAAATTTTTCCTGCGCACCCAGCACCATGCGGACCCCTGGAATTTCCAAAATTTCATCAGGTTTTAGCTGAGCATAACATCCTATGACCGCTACGTAGGCATTGGGGTTATGTTTCAAGGCCTGTTGCACTACTTTTCTGCATTTTTTATCGGCATGGTCGGTTACCGAACAGGTGTTGATTACATAAACATCGGCACCTTCGGTAAAGCTGACTTTCCGATAACCCTCTTCCATAAACTGCCGCCCAATGGCTGAAGTTTCGGAAAAGTTGAGTTTGCATCCGAGGGTATAGAATGCTACAGTAGGATTAGTGCCTGTAGTTGCTTGCATAGCGTTGGAGGCCACAAAGGTAAGCGGTAAATTCGCTGCATGTTGTATTCCCTGTTCCGCAGGCTGATGTTTAGCCTAGAGCCTGAAACTGCTCATTATCTTACCATGGACTTGCTCAGGTTTGGGAATAAAATTCCAGGATTGTCGGCTGCTTGGAATGTAGAGGCCAATCAAGGGAAACCGGTTCGGGTAGCAGGACTCGAATTTCCGAATAAAGTAGGGCTAGCAGCCGGCTTTGACAAGAACGGTCAATGGATACCTGAACTGGCAGCACTCGGATTTGGGCACATCGAAATTGGGACCGTAACCCCTAAGCCTCAGCCCGGAAATCCTCGTCCACGTTTGTTCCGTTTGAAAGAAGATGAAGCGTTACTCAATCGCCTTGGCTTCAACAACCAGGGGGTGAGTGCCATGGCAGGCCGCCTTAGCCATCTTCAAAAACCAAAAGGCTTGATTATAGGAGGGAACTTGGGCAAAAACAAAGACCGCCCCAATGAAGAAGCTGAACTCGACTATGCAGAAAGCTTCCGTGCTCTTGCACCTTGGGTTGACTATTTTACACTCAATGTGTCTTCTCCTAACACGCCCGGATTGCGTGCACTTCAGGATAAAGAGCCGCTGGAGCGTTTGCTTAAGCATCTTCAAGCTGAAAATGAACGCTTAGCTCAACCCAAACCCCTATTTCTCAAAATTGCGCCGGACTTAACCTTAGAGCAACTTGATGAAGTGCTCGATTTAGCATTGAGCTGTAAGCTTTCAGCTCTAGTTGCAACCAATACCACTTTATCAAGAAAGGAACTGAGCGGTTCTGCGGCTTCTATTGAAGCCTTGGGTGCCGGAGGAATTAGTGGAAAACCGTTGAGAGAAAAATCCCTGCAAGTGCTCAAGCACCTGGCCAAGCAAAGTGATGGCAAAATTCCAATTGTAGCAGTAGGGGGTATCGGCTCTGAAGACTCCGCTAAAGCCGCATTAGACGCTGGCGCTTCGCTCTTTCAACTCTATACAGGATTCATTTATCATGGCCCGGCGCTTGTGAAAAGATTGGCGAAACTTTAAGGAATTAAAAATTCTGATTTACAGACTATCATTCTTTGCGTTAGCATTTTTGGTTGCCTATTTTGTGACATTCTGAAACCATATTCCCCATGATGGAGGCGCCCATTAAACCGATTCGTACTGTGGCCATTGCGGTGGCCTTCTCACCCACTATGGAAGCCCTGTTGGCCGAAGCAGTGCGCATCAGAAATTTATTTGATGCTAAGATTATCCTGATTCATGTTGGTGAAAAAACCGAAGAGAAGGAAATCAACATCAACAGGCTAGCCGAATATCACAATCTCCACAACGTGATTATCGTTTGGAAAAAGGGCAACACGGTTGAGAAAATCATTGAAGCCTGCGATACCTTCAAGGTAGATTTGCTCATTGCAGGAGCACTCATTAAAGACAATATTTTCACTTATTACATGGGCAGTATTGCGCGTGACATCATTCGTCAGTCGCACTGCAATGTGCTGCTGATCATGAAGCCTAACCACCATCCTAAGCCATTTAGCAAAGTGGTACTTAATCTCGTGGAAGGCGAAGCTGCAGGCAGATTCTTCGATCAGTCCATGGAATTTGTTAAAAAGGAAAAGCTGGAAAGGCTTTACATCACCCGAGAATGCGACCTGCATGGTTTTAAACGAATGATGAATGAGGATTTAACGGAGACTGAGGCGCAACAACTGAATAAAGAGATGATTCTGGAGGATAAGTCAGTGTTTCAGTATGTAGAAGGTAAACTGAAGAATGTACCTTATGTTACGAAGATGCTCGCTGGAAAACCTGGGGTGGAAGTCTCGAATTTTGCCAAAGAGGTTGAGGCCGACTTGCTCGTTATTTGCGCACCCGGGAAAAAATATAACCTGATTGATCGCATCTTCCCTCACGATTTGGAGCATATTTTGGCAGATTTGCCAGCCAATATATTGATGGTAAAATCGTAATTCGATGAAGTCTTTAGCACATGCCGAACTCGCCCACTTGCTGGTCATGCTCGGTGTGGTGATGTTGGTTGGTAGGCTTTTTGGTGAGCTGCTTCGCCGTTTCAATCAACCTGCCGTGGTAGGTGAACTCATCGCTGGTATTGTACTTGGGCCAACATTATTCGGGAAAATTGCCCCCGATACCTTTAATGATCTTTTTCGTGGAGATTCTTTAAGTTTTATCGCCTTCGATGGTGTAGTAAAAATCTCAGTAATCCTTCTTCTTTTTATTGCGGGATTGGAAGTGGAGATGCACCTTATCATGAAACAGGGAAAGAAGGCCCTCGTAACTTCAATGGGAGGCTTAATCATTCCATTTGCTATCGGATTTTGGCTGCCCTGGCAGTATCCGCACTGGTTCGGGCAAACAGGAACTTCTCCGCTATTATTCTCTCTTTTTCTCGGAACTGCTTTGAGCATTAGTGCATTGCCAGTTATTGCTAGGACCCTCATGGATTTGAAAATTTTTAAAACCAATGTGGGCATGTTGATTATTTCTTCCGCCATGGTCGATGACTTTCTCGGTTGGCTTATTTTCTCCGTTATCTTAGGTATGATGGGCGAAAATGTGTCGTTCAGTGGAATAGTAATCAATGCCGGATATACATTGGCTTTTGCGATTTTGATGATAACCCTAGGAAAAAGGATTTTCAACCTTATCCTTCCCAAAATCAATCAATATTTTTCTTGGCCGGGTGGCATCATGGGGGTCACAATTGCATTGGCGTTTTTTGCTGCCGCGCTCACCGAGCATCTCGGCATTCATGCCATTTTCGGTGCTTTCATCATGGGCGTTTCACTCGGTGAATCTGAGCACATGAACGCAAAAGTTCGAGAGATTATTCATGTTTTTGTAACCAACATTTTCGCGCCGGTATTTTTCGTTTCTATTGGCTTGAAGGTCAGTTTTACCGAGCATTTCAATCCTGTACTTTGTTTGCTGGTTTTAGTGCTTGCCATGGCCGGGAAGCTGATTGGCTGTACTTTAGCGGCTCGTTCTTCCGGCTATCCTTGGTCAGAATCCCTGGTGGTAGGCTTTGGAATGAATGCACGCGGTGCGATGGAAATTATCCTAGCTTCGCTGGCTTTACAAGCTGGATTGATTCGTGAGGATATGTTCGTTGCGCTTGTCATCATGGCTTTAGTCACTTCTATGACGTCCGGCCCTATGATGCGTTGGATTCTTAAACTTACCGGCTCTGATTTGTTACAGCCTGAGGGCTCTACAGGTTCGGCCTAGTTTACTTTCTTTTAGTAGCAGATTTCTTTAGCTTGGCTTTCACCCAAGTGGGTAAAGCCTCGAATTTAACAGGCTTAATTCCAGCTTTGGGTTTCATAACACGAATTGAAAAATCTCCTTTGTAAATGAACTTATTTTCTTCTTCTCCCATTTGCCAACTCATCTGGTAGGCAATCGGAAGACCGTCTGTTTTTCTTAAGGCAATTCGGAAGGTGTGTGGTGGCAGTACACGCTCAGCTGTGCTTAAATCCCGCTCCATGACTACTAAATCACATGCGGTGTTGTTCACCATAGTGTCTCCGGCGCGTTCAAGAAATATCACTCCTGCATCCAGTCGGTCCTGCGGAAGGAGAAAGAAGTTGGCACTTTCCACCCAAGGCAAAAAAATTTGGTGTGGCTCTAGTACAGGCTTTTGCTGCTTTCCCTGAAAAATTTGTTCGGTAATCTGGCTGTCAGCTTCAAAATAGCGAATCAAGCGCCCTTCGCCGAAATACACCCCGCTAGTACGTTTATTGGCACGCCATGTTTCACTATAAAACTGATAGAGAGAAAACTTGGAAGCCGGGTTTTGAGTTAAGGTAAACATGCTGCTGAATGTCTCAGCTTTCAGTTCCTGCAGATTTTGCGCTATGCCACTTTGGATGGTTGCTTGTAAGGTGGCTTCTGTTTGTTGGATAGACTTGCAAGCTTCATAGGCTTTTTCACATAGCAACTCTGCTGTTTGAGCTTTTAAGGTATTTGAAAGGAGGAGGCTCGTAAAAATTAATAGTATGCGCATGAGAAGCTCTATGAGGGCGTAAAATACTCAGATTGCCAGGATATGTATATTAAAAATTCATTAGTTCGGCCTTGTCAATATTCGTTGTATGCTCTCATACTTGATGGCTGGCAACTAAGCGCAAAGAAGTTATGTTTAGAAGGGCGCTTTTATAACAGTGGCTGACGTTTGAAGGGATATTAACGTCCTTTGATTTAGGAATGTGCATTTCCATTTCCGTAATTCGCGAAAGATTCATTGAAGCATGTCAGAAGCAGGATTTTATCTATATACCCCTGATGGGGTTCGAATTAGGTTTCAGTATTATCTGGATCAAGCACCACTGACATGTGAAGCATTTGCTAAACAATTGCCTTTTTCCAGACTCTTTTTACATGCAAGATATTCAGGTTCAGAAATTTGGACTGGCGATATGCCTCCGATTAACGTGATTCAAGAAAATGCCAGTGTTTGGGTTTGTTCAGGTGAGGTGGTTGTAGGTCCAGAATCGGCTAAAAGAACTTCCACTATAAATTGTTTAGGCATTTATTATGGAGAAGGGAAAGGTGTTGATGCTTGTAATATTTTCGCTATGGTATTGGAAGAAGACAGAGACGCACTGGCTCAGTTAGGTGAACTAATATGGAAATCGGGAGAGTTAGAGCTTACCTTTGAGCGATTAAGAGTGCCGTCGAATGGGTAGTACCCGAGCTATCGTTTTTACAGTTAGCAATGATCTGGTTACCGATCAGCGCATGATTCGCATTGCAACCAGTTTTGCCCAGCAAGGTTGGGAGGTTACCTTAGTAGGAAGAGAAAAGCCTGATTCTTTGCCTTTAAAAGAACATCCTTTTAAACAGGTGAGATTGAAGCTTTCTTTTCATCATGGGCCGTTGTTTTATCTGTCTTTAAATTGGGCATTGTGGCGGTACCTTCGTCAACTATCCGATGAGGTGGTAATAGTGAATGTTGATTTGGATACACTTGCTACGGGTTGGTTGCTTAGACGCCATACGCCTGAACGTTGGTTTTATGAAGCGCATGAATATTTTCCTGAAGTTCCTGAATTGCAAGAAAGGAGATGGAAAAAATTTATTTGGCTGAAATTGGAAAAGATCTTCCTTTCACGGCTCAAGTTTTTAAGTACAGTCAGTGAAAGTGTTGCTCATCATTTCAGGAAGTTATATCCGCATTTGGATTGTATGGTTGCTCGTAATTTTCCTGTTCAACGTTTTCATATTCCAACTTCTTTTTGTGTACCTAAAATTATTTTATATCAAGGTGATTTAAATGAAGGGCGTGGACTGGAAATAGCGATAGAAGTTATGCCTTATTTTGAAGATGTGTATTTATACATTGTTGGAGATGGTTATTTAAAAGAAAAATTACAGCGATTAATAGGAAATAGTAAAGCTTCAGAAAGAATTAAATTATTGGGAAAGGTTTATCCGGATGAATTGAAAGCGATAACTGATCAGGCTTGGATAGGAATTAATTTACTAGAAAATAAAGGACTAAATTATTATTATTCATTAGCAAATAAATTTGGAGATTACTTGCAAGCAGGCCTTCCGCAGATTAATATGAATTATCCGGAATATAAGGCATTGAATAGTCCACAAGTATCTGAATTGATAGATCATTATTCAAAAGAGGATTTAATCAAGGCGATTAATAAATTATTGAATGAAAGCCATCATAAAAAGTTAGTTGATAATGCAATTAAATTAAGAGCAAGATATAATTGGGAAATTGAGGCCGGGCGAATGATAAAATGGTACGATGATAGGGTTAAATAATCTTAGTGTTCATATCGTTTCATTCGCTATTCCATATCCGGCTGATTATGGAGGTGTGCAGGATGTTTATCATAAGCTAAGGTGGCTGAAAAAGCTAGGCGTAAAAGTGAGTTTGCATGCGTGGGCCTACCAAGGAAGAACCATCACTCCAGAACTAGAAAGTGTTTGTGAGAATATTACCCTGTATAAACGAAGAATAGGGTGGAGCGCGCTCGCTAATGGACTTCCCTACACGGTTACTTCCCGAAGTAATTTAGATTTGCTCAAAAACTTGAACAGGGATTCTTCAACAGTATTGTTTGAAAGTCTCCATACTACCAGATTCATAGCTCATCCATCCTTAGAAAAAAGAAAGAAGATTTTTCGGGAGAGTAATATCGAGCATGATTATTATAGACATTTAGCTAAGCATGAAAATCGAACTTGGAAGCGATGGTATTTTCTAGAAGATGCTCGTAGGCTGGAAAGCTGGGAGTCTCAACTCAACGCTGCTTCACTTTTCTGCAATGTGTCGTTGGAAGATCAACGTTATTTCAGGCAGAAGTTTTCAAGGATAAAACACGATTGGATTCCATCCTTCACCCCTTACGATCATATTAGGATAGGAGCAGGTGGCGGTTCCTTTGCGCTTTATCATGGCAACTTAGCCATTCAGGAAAACGCGGTTACTGCCCTGATGCTTGTTCAATTATGGGAAAAACATCCAGCGCTTCCACCATTGGTAATTGCCGGAAGGTTTCCAGCTAAGTCCCTTTTGGCTTATGCCTCCCCAAAAATAGAAATTATCCCTAACCCGGAAGACAGTAAAATGGATGAATTGATAGCGTCAGCTGGCTGGCATCTCATGTTCACACCACAACCAACCGGTATAAAGCTGAAGTTTCTTAATGTATTGTTTCAGGGCGGAAGGGTCATAGCCAATCCAAATATGGTTTCGGGAACCGGTTTAGAGAACGCAGTTACAATTTTGAAAGACTGGAACCAATTACCAGCCTTGATTATGCAACTAAATCCTTCCTTAACTGATGATGAGTGGGACTATCGGCGTCAATTAATGAAGGTATTTCATAATGAGGATAAAGCCAATAGGCTAATCCAGCATCTGATATAGATGGTGCAGTTAGTACTTATAGAAGGCGGCAGATTTTAGGCGTATTTTATCGCATTACCAGGGCGCACAGCCTTAGTGTTAGGTGTCAAGTTAATCTTCTTTAATTGTTTAAACACACATAGATAAAGGATAAATAAGTGTAATTATCCTCTAAACCTTATTTTCTAATTTTAAAAGCTAAATAGTGTTAAGAAGGGCTCAGTGTATTAACCAAAACTTAACTTGGAAGAACGATGAGAAATCTGTTTTCACTTTTGATGCTTACTCTTTTGACCAGTGGCAAGCTGGTTGGTCAGGGAGTAGAGGCTGAGGCCATGGCTTCACCTCATGCAGAGATGCCTCCTCCTATGGAGTGGATAGTGCTTCAGCTTCCTCAGGCGAAAGTAAATGGGAAGGTTGCTCCTGTTAAAGCCAAGCCATTTCAGCCGCCTGAGCTGCCAGGCTGTAGGCCTTTATCTTACCGTCCTGCGCCTCACGTGGTGCTGTATCAGGTAGAACAACTGCCACAAGCGGAATCTTGGTATCAAGAGAATAAAGACCATGATTCGCCCAAAGCGGATTCGTTTTCAGCGGAATCTGCCTTGTTGAGTTGGTGTAAGAAAAAATGGCCTTCCTTCAATAAAGCAGCATTTCAAGCTGCCAAAACTCCCACACCAAAACCATAACAAACAAAACCCAAACCCAAACTATATGAAGAACACTTACAGATTCGGCCAGGTCCTGAGAGGGGCTATGTGGGCCGCACTGCTGTTGTTGTTTGCGACGCGGGTAGATGCGCAATCCCTTGCGAACTACTCCGTCTCAAGACAAACGGGTCAGAGCTACAGTACCATTTCCAATTCGGGCACCTCGGTGACCAATTGGCGAAATGGCTTTAGCGCTGAAAACCTCAGCAGTCAGAATCCAATCGGATTCACCTTTGTTTACGCCGGCGTTCCTTACACCCAGTTCCATGCGAGCTTGGAAGGGTTCATTTCCTTGAACTCAATCCCAGCAAGTATTACCGGTGCAAGTGCTTTGATCGGATATGGTTCTGACAACTCGCTTTTCTCTACCAATTTGGGTGGAGGGTCGCCGTTGACTATTGCTCCTTTCTATGATAACCTCACTGTTGGAGCAGTAAACACCAGTCCTTCTACGTGCGTACGATATCAAACTTTAGGAACCGCTCCTAACCGCCGCTTGGTGGTAGAATGGGCCGATGTTCGTACTTCCGGGGTTACGGCAACCAACCAATCATTCAATTTCCAGGCAATTCTTTACGAAACAACCGGGGTTATTGAATTTAGCTATGGAAACATGGCGCTAGGTTCTCCAACCATTTCGCCAACTTACACGGCCGGTTTAGTTACTACTATTACTACACAGGCACCCAATCAGCTCCTTACTCAGAATATTGAGAACACTACGTTTTTCTCCAATTCACCAAGTAATGCGCTGGTAACAGTTCCAGCTTCTAATAGTAAAATCACCTTCACTCCACCAGTAAGTGCCCCAACAGGTCCTTCAGGTGGAACTTTTGTTAGTGCTACTACCACTACCATGTCTTTCTCTTGGACTGATAACGCAGTTTCAGCTCCTTTAGAAACCGGATATGCCATCTATCGTTCTGATGATGGTGGTACTACGTATAGCTACGTCGCCAACATGCCGGCTAATGCCACCAATTACACAGACATCGGCTTGCTCTCTGGTACTACTTACCTGTACAGAATCTATGCTGTCAATGAAGGACAGTTTTCTTCTGCCTTTGCAGCTGTTTCAGGTTCTACTATATCTGCTCCTACTGTTACCTCTGTGGGTAGCGGAAACTGGAATTCTCCTGCTACTTGGTCAACCAATACGGTTCCTGCTGCGTCACAAAATGTAGTGATTGCTTCAGGTCATACGGTTACGATTAACAGCTTGTCTGCAACTTGTAACAACTTAACGGTAGATGGAACTCTTCGTTATGATAATGTTTCTAACTCAGCACTTGATGTTGTGAACAATGTGACTGTTTCTGCTTCAGGTAATTTTAACTTTGGTGCTGGGGTAACGCTCACACACACCTTGAGAATTGGTGGCACAAGTGCTAATCCAAACGGACTTCAGTCAAATGGAAATCTGACCGTAAATGGAACATTCGATATGAGTGGTTCTTCTACGGTTAACGTTATTTTTGGCGGTACTTTCAACAGTACGGTTAGTGGTAACGGCGCTACGCTTGACTTTTCTACTGTAACCGTTAATAAAGGCTCTTCCAATGTTGCGATTGTTGACATGGCACGCCCATTTACGGTTAATGGTGCGAACACTTCAGGATTCCTGTCTTTAGTAAACGGAACATTTAAAATCTCAGGTTCTTTTGCACAATCGAACCCGATTTTTGCTACTATCGCTTACGTAATTCCTGCCAATGCCGGTTTCTGGTTAGATAACGCCAACTTTACCGTATCTGGTCAGGCTGGTTCAGCCGGAAATCAACTAGGTCTTCTTAGACTTTCTTCTGGAACTTTCAACGTTGGTACAGCTGCAGATCACCACTTGTTGTTTAGCACAGGTGCTACCTTCATCATCGACGGCGCTGCTGCAACCCTTAACGTAGCAGGTGCGTTTGGTTATCCTGCTACAACCTTGGCCTTTAACTATACCCAATCTGCGGGAAACATCAACGTAGCGACTTTAGGTAACTCTTCTGCGAACCCTTCGTTTGCACTATCCAGTGCGGGTATCATTGCGAATATTACAGGTGGTACTGTTACCATCGTTCGTAGAGCGATGACTACTGGTGTTTCTCCAACTCCTTTAACTGACTATTGGGTTGGACTTTTTGGTGCAGGATTCCTCAACATGACGGGTGGAAATCTTCGTCTTGGAAATGGAAGCACTCCAACTCCTAATAGCTTCATTACGGTTAATAACGTAGTAAGTGGAGGTACAGGTTATGCAATTGGTCAGGTACTTACAGTGTCTGGAGGTAGTTTTACCACAGCTGCCACCGTTACGGTTACCAGCATTGGAGCTGGTGGTGTAATTACCCAGGCCATGGTAAACAACCCCGGGGTTTACACTTCACTCCCAACCGGAAATATAACCTTAACTGGCGGTACAGGCTCTGGAGCTGTGGTAACCCTTGGTTCTGGTACTCCTTATCGTGTGCGTGGTGACATTTTCGATTTAACCATCGACAATACCACTACCAACAAATCAGCAATCTTAATTGCACAAATCAACGTTCGTGGAACCACCACTGTAAATCCGAATACGGCAATGGCCCTGAACGGATTTACTATCCTTTATAGTGGTGCCACTTTTGTTAACAATGGTGTCATTGATGCCTATCCGGTGAATAGTAGGTTTACCTTCTTTGGAACAACTCCACAGACCTACACCGGAACAGGGATCAACTCACCTGCTGCTGGTTTCTCTATGCAGAATACTGCTGGTCTAACCCTGAATGCGACCATTCGTACGCAGCGTGTTAACTTCTTCAACGGTTCTATCAATAACTCTCCTACTCATAACGCAATTTTGGGTACAGGAAACACCGATGTAGTACTTCAGTACGGAAATGCTGCTGGGCCAACTGCTTCCGGAAACTTTGCCACTACTCCCGCATTCAACGTGGGAACTGCTGCTTATGTAGTGTTAATTGCTCAGGAGACCCAACAGCACATCACAGGTCCTGAAATTCCAACTACTACAGGTAACGGAGTTTGGGCCAGAACCATCAATATCCTTTCCTTAACCAATAGCCTCGGAATGAAGATTGTTGGAGGAGATTTGATCATTGGTGATGGCTCTGGAAGCTTAACTACTGCACCTGGACTAACATTAGGTGGTGGAAACGTGGACTTAGATGGAAACAACCTGATCATTGGTTCTTCCACTGCTGTTCCCGGCTCACTTGCTTATACCTCAGGTTTAGTGGTAGGTTCTGGAAGTATGACTCGCTGGTACAACGGAACGGTTAAGTCAGCAGCCTCGGTAGATGGTCTTTTCCCAATGGGAGCAAATACCAACAACCGAAGCATTTTGATTAACCCTGCTACCTCACTTAGCAGTGGGGGTACTGTTTCAGTAACTGTCAACTCTGCTGGTGGTTTAACACCAATGACTTCCTTCAATGAAGTTTCTGGAGTATCAGGATTTGTAAACTATAACAACATCGACACACGTTCCAATTCAGGTTGGGCAATTTCTACCGGAAATGGACTTGGTAACGGAAGCTGGACCATTCGTGCTACAACCACGAATATGATTCAGTCTTTCAATGCCGGAGATTTGAGACTTGTATCCTCTACTGCTGCTAACCCAATCGGTAGATCATTAGCGAATACAGGAGCAGCTCCAAATACTCAGGTCAATAAGATTTTGACTTCTACTGCTTTATTGAATAACACCTTCCATGTTGGTACTCAAAATTCCAATGCACTTGCGGTGGTAACAGCAATTGCCAGTGGTGACTGGGGTAATGGTGCTACTTGGAATTCAGGTACACCCCCAACTGCTGCTGAAGCTGCTGTAATTCCTTCTGGAGTTACGGTCAATGTTCAAGGAGGTGGTTCATACAATGCCAGCAAATTGACTATTGATAATGGTGGTACTTTAAACTTGAATGCCAATACCCTTAACATAGGTGGTAACGTGGTATTGAATGGTACTTTCAACGTAGGTGGTGGAACGCTCAATGTAGAGGGTTCAGCTGAGGTTACTTCTGCAACACCTGTTCTTGGTGGAACAGGATATGCTGTAAACAATGTGGTTACAGTTACAGGAGGTTCAGGAAGCAGCGCCACTTTCCTTGTAACCTTGGTAGATGGTTCAGGTGGTATTCAATTGGTGAATATTCTTAATCCCGGAAGCTACAATGGACTGCCCACTAACCCAGTTTCGGTAACTGGTGGTTCAGGCTCCGGTGCTACTTTTAACCTCGGTATCTCTACAATTGCTGTTGCAGTTGGAACTACAGGTTCGTATCAGCAAACCAATGGTACTGTTGTAGTTGGTACTGCGGGTGGCCACAACAGAACCTTCCAAAACAATGGTATCACCAATGTTTCAGGTGGTTCACTTGATATCAATGGTAATGCTCAGTTTGCTCAAACAGCCAATGCATTATTTAGTCAGTTAGGTGGTAACATCAATGTTGACCCTAACAGCGGAAGTGCTTCTACTTCTGTTCCAGAAGGTATTGATGCGGTTTCATTTGCTGCTACTCCAATCGGAGTTCAGTTGAATGGTGGTACCATGACTATCGTTGACCCTGTTTTCTCAGGAACTGGTTTATCAATGAGTTATACGCCAACAATCACCACAAACTGCGTAGGTCATACCCTTGTTTTAGGTGGTTCATCAGGAACAAACTCAAATAACTCAGTAAACGGCTTCCGTGTAAGCGGTGGTTTGAGTTTCCGTTTGGGTAATGTAACGGTTAATGGTGGTTCGGGTTCAGGACGTTTTGTGAATCTTGGCCCTGGCACCACTCAAACCATTCTTGGAAACTTTACTATCAACTCAGGTTCTGTTTACCGTCAGGGAGCTACAAACGTGAACATTGCTGGAAATATTACCAACAATGGAACATGGTTTACTTCAAATGTTCCAACTACTGGTGGACTTGTTAACCTTTCATTCGCGGGTAGCGGAAACCCTGTTGCACAATCATTAGGAGGTACTGGTACTTTTAGAAACTCAACGCCAACTATTGCAATTGCTTCAGCAGGTACTGGATATTCTCTTGGAGACATCCTAACTGTTTCAGGTGGCACATTCACAACTGCTGCTACCTTTAAAGTTACAGGAGTTAACCTTGGTACTATTACTGCACTTACCCTTGAAAGTCCTGGTGCATATACAGCAGAACCTTCTGGTACATTGAATTTAACAGGTGGTACTGGAACTGGAGCAACCGCTACTTTAACAGCAGGCTCCTTCATTTCAACAGGTTCTTTTGCTAGTTTAACCTTCAACAACAACTCCTATTTACAAGGAGCAACAGTTAATGTTAACAACTTGGTTGTTGCGGGAACATTGAATACAGCGGGTTCTCTTATTAACTTGGGAACCAACAACTTAACCTTAGGAACAAGCGCAGCCGCGCCTGGTACGCTTACAGCGGGCACTGGATTCTTCACTTCTACAACCGGTACGTTTACTCGTTGGGTCGGAACTGGTGCTGTAACGATTACAGCAGCAGCTGGACAATTCCCATTTGCAACTACACAAGGGTTAG
Source organism: Sphingobacteriales bacterium (assembly GCA_027484425.1). Lineage (GTDB taxonomy): Bacteria > Bacteroidota > Bacteroidia > Chitinophagales > Chitinophagaceae > Nemorincola. Next base: position 69,723 of record JAIXSZ010000087.1, on the reverse strand, counting down.
ATCGTACCTTCTTTATGGGACAAACCTCAGCTACTGCTGGTGGAACCATCAGTGTTCGCTTTGCAGATGCTAACGGATTAGCTACCATAACCCCATCTTATACCGATGGAACGGTTACTGTTGATAATCGTACAGCAGGTGGTTGGGTAGTTTCTACCGGAAATGGATATGCCAGTACTACCATGTCGGTGCAACTAAGAGCTGCTAGCATTTTCCAAAATGTTACCACTCCAGCTGACATGAGAGTGACAGCTGCAAACGGTATTGCTCCTGGTTCACATGGCACTACCTCTACCTTTGTTTCTGGTGTAGCTAACGTAAGCAGGACAGGTATTTCCTCTGCTTTGTTTAACAGCACCGGAACTTTCTACTTGGGTGGAAACAGCCAGAACTTCCCAGTTATCTATACAGCGATTGCTTCAGGAAACTGGAATGATGCTGCAACTTGGGATTTGAACGCGGTTCCACCATCAACAGCCAATGTAGTAATTGCTACACCATACAATGTTACTGCTGATGGTACTTCAGCTGCAAATGGTGTTACTGTTCAATCTAATGCTCAATTAACCTTATCAGGTGGTACCCTTACTATTGGTCCTGCAGGCGGTGGAAACCGTATGTTGGATGTGAGTGGTACAGTTGCAATTTCTTCTGGTACTTTGAATGTAAATGGATTTGCCAACTTCGGTAGCGGTTCTTCTTTCAACATGTCAGGTGGTAACTTCAACATTGATGGTAACTCGGGCACAGCAGCTACTAGTGTAGCATCCAACCAAAACTTGTTGAACTTCTCAGTTGGTTCAGCAGGTAATGCAATCACTGCTACAGGGGGTACCATTACCATTGTGGACCCACATGCTAATACAGGGTTGTCTTTTGCGATTAACCGATCTAATTTATCAAATGCAAATTGTGACTTTAGTGGCACTTTGGTGCGCTTTGGAGATGGTACCAGCACAACAGCTGGTGTAGCAAGCCAAGGCTTTAGTGTTGCTACTTTGTTCTCTGGAGGCATTGCAGTTCCACTTGGTAATGTTCAAGTAAATGGAGGCTCAGGCACTAACCGTTTTGTAAGTACTACAACCAGTACTGCGCAAGCCGTTGATATTACCGGTACACTTACCATCAACGCAAGTTCTGAAATGCAGATCCCTACAGGTGGTACCTTGAACATCAATGGAACCTTGACGAACAATGGAACCTTAACCTCCATTGGAACCCTAGCAGTTAGAGCGACTGGAAATCTATCTCCTATTGCCTCTACTATTGGTGGTTCAGGAACCTTCCGTAACCTTGCGGCTTCACCTACTGCCAACTTTACCAACTTCATTATGAATAATGCTTCCGGTGTTACAATTAGCACCCTTAGCAATACAGGAACTGGTACAGTAAGCGGTACATTAACCATGTTAGATGGTATCATCGATTTAGGAGCTAATACCTTCACGCTTGGTACTTCAGCTTCTTCTATCGGAACGTTAACCTATACTGCCGGAAGCTTTGCTGCTTCTACCGGCTTCTTTAGCCGTTGGGTTGGTACAGCTACTTTAACCCAAGCAGGAACCTTCCTCTTCCCATTCAGCTTTGTTGGAAATAATCGTTCAGTCAACTTTAACTTGCTTAATAGCGGTTCGTTAACTGCCGGAGGCCGAATTTCAGCTCGCCATAATGGTGCAGTTGGAAATACCAACATCACTTCCTTCACTGATAATGGTGTATTAGTAGATCGCACCACCAACTCTTCCTGGACATTTGCTCAAAGTGGATTGAACCTCGGTACAAATTCACTGGTTCCTACTGCTTCAGTGATTGGTGTCGGTGGTTTCTCAGATGTAACAACACTTCGTTTTGTTAATGGAACGGATAATACAACAACAGGTTCTGCAGGAACAGGCACATTTGCCACTCCGGCAGTATCTCGTGCCTTCCCTAATGCAGCACTTTCTTTAGTTTTCAACAACACTACCTACCGAGTTGGTGGAAATGCTACTACTGCTACATTGGCTCCTACTACTTTTGCAATTGCAACAGGATCTTGGGAGGATGTGAATACATGGAACACAGGAATTGTTCCTGATGCTACCAATGACGTAGTGATTACTGGTGGAACTACAGTTACTGTGGACGCACAGGCTGCTGTATGTAACGGTATCGCTATCAATCCTAATGGTGGTTTGACGCTTTCAGGAAGCACCTTAAATGTTGCATCTAGTGCATTTAATAGTGGTAATCTTACAGTTTCCGGCGGTACGCTTAATGTAACCGGAGCGGCTGGTCTTGGACTGAACAACTTCTCTATGTCAACGTTTAGCATGTCAAGTGGTAATGTAAATGTTGGTTCAGCAACTTCTGCTAACCGCATCTTCCATTCAGCAGGTACATTTGCTATAAGCGGTGGTAATTTGAATGTGTTTGGAACCGCCAATTTGTTTGGAGCTAATGTGAGCCAAACTGGAGGTGTTATTGCTGTAGATCCAAACAATGCCAATAATGCAGCTTCAAGTGCAACTGCTAATGTGGTTTCTTCCGCAGCAGTAGTTAGTGCAGGAACTTCTTACACTGTTGGAACTATCGTAAATGTTTCTGGTGGCGTATTTACCCAGCCAGCACAACTTCAGGTTGCTACGCTTTCTGGAACCGGTGTTGCCACTGTAAGGGTAGTGAACCCAGGTATTTACTCCGTACTTCCTACAAACCCAGTAACTGTAACTGTTTCTTCAGGATCTGGTTCTGGTGCAACCTTCAATCTTACTCCTGGTATCTTGACGATGGGACTTACTGTTAACACAGCTAGTAGCTTCAGCGGAGGTACTATTCAAATTGTAGATCCTGCCATTAGCACTTCAGCTGCAGGAACAACACAAGCATTGAGAATTACTGGTGCTGCTGTTAATAACAGTGCATTTAGTGGTAGCCACACCATTCAATTTGGAAATGGTGTAAGTACTACTAGTAGCAACGGTGATGGTTTTGTTCTGGAAACTTTCGGAAATAACTCAGTACGTGTTCCTGTTAATCATGTAACCATCAGTGGTGGTAACCTTGGAAGTCGCTTCCTTTCTCCAGGTCTTTTGGGAATGAACGTTCTTGGAAATCTAACTATCTCCAATAACAGTGAATTCAACACATTAGCATCAGGTGGAGAAGTAGTACTTGGTGGAAATATCAGTGTTGGCACAGGTGGAAACTTCACTGCTCTTCGCAATATCTCATTAGGTAGTGGTGCTACTTATTCTGCGGTTAATGCTCAGACTATTTCCGGTCCCGGAACCTACCGCAATGCAGTATCTGGTTCTACCGGTAATCTTCGCTCTGTAACCATCAATAATGGTAATGGAATTACTCTAAGTACCCCAATTATTCTTGATGCAGCTTCTACCCTAACACTCACCAATGGAACGGTAACCACTAGTTCTACCAATACGCTGACGCTTCGCAATCCATTCACCACAGCAATCTCTGGAGGTTCTTCCAGTGCTTACATTGTGGGGCCGGTTGTAAGAAGAATGTCGGCTTCCTTAACTGGTGATTCAACTTATGCCTTCCCAGTTGGAGGTGCTGTTTATGCTCCGTTTGAGCTGGTTGCTGCAAAAACACTGAATGCTGGTACAACAGACGTTCGTGTTGTCTTGAATGATGTGGCTCCAACCGGTAACCCTGACAATGTGGTTCTTGGCGCACTCAACAACCGTTACTGGCAAGCTTCAGTTACTTCTTCTCCTAACTACTTCTCTAGTGCGGTAGTAAGAGTTACAGAACAAGGCCTCGGAGCCAACAATCGTTTGGCTCGCTCTTCTGTTCTAAGTGGAACTTATACCAGTATTTCATCAGCTCCTGTAACTCCGTTCACTACTATCAGTTCTGATACTGTAACTAGTCTTGGATTCTTTGCAGTTGGTAGCCTGGTCAATTGTTCAGGAACTCCAGTTGCCGGAACCGCTGCTGCGGCAAACAACTTTGTAGCTCCTGGAGGAACTACCGTGATTAGCTTAAGTGGTCAAACTGCTGCTAATGGTATCACTTATCAGTGGCAAGAAAGTAACGATGGAGTATCTGGTTGGGTAAACGTGACTAGCGGACAAAATGGCAATACCACCGCGTACACTACCCCAGCTCTTGGTGGTACTAAATACTATCGTTGTGTTGTAAACTGTGCGTTTGGTTCTTCCTCTAACTCCAATGTGGTAGGTGTATTTGTTCCATTGAACCTAGATTACGATGTTGCTCGTCAGACTGGTCAGACTTACACTTCTATCATGAACTCTGGTGTCAACTTTAGTTGGCCTACTTTGAATACTGATGATGTATTTAGTGGTGCTTTAGACTTATCTGCATTTGGTTTCAATTTCAATTATCAAGGTGTTCCAGTTAGCCAGATCCGAGTTAATACCAATGGTTATTTGACCTTCAACCAAGCTACTGCAAACACAGCAACTAACAACTTTGTGTCTGCAACTTCAGCTGGAGTTCTTGCACCAATGTGGTTTGACTTTGTAACCTCTCCAAATAATAATACACTCGCAGCACTGCAGAGCTCCATCAAGTATCAGCTTACTGGAACTAACAACAACCAAGTTCTCACCATTGAGTGGGCCAACATTGAGTTATTCTCGTCTTCAGGACCTAGCTTAAACTTCCAAGTGAAGCTTTATGAAGCAACCGGTGCAATCGAGTTTATCTATGGCAACATGATTGCCATGAATGGAAATGCTAATGTGGTTTATGCATATACCTCAGGTATTTCAGCATTAAACTCCACTGGTGGTGCGGGTAACTTTATTTCTCAACAACTTGAGAACGTAAACAACTTCTCGAATGCTACTTCGGTTAACAACCTGGCTATCGTGCCAAGCTGTAACACCAAAGTTACCTTTACTCCTGGTACTAACGCTGTACTACCTACAGATCCTTCTAACGCAACTCTGAACGACAACTGCTCAACTGCAACCCTATTAACAGTAGGTAATGGTGCAAATGCTGATCCTTGTATCGTTTATCGTACAACAGGTTCAACGGTTTCTACAAGCGTTCCTAGCTGTTCTGCGAATAGCTCCAACTTACAACAACGTGACGTTTGGTATCAATTCACCTTGACCAATACTTCCAATGTTACTGTTACTGTTGTTCCTGGTGGAAACTATGATGCAGTTCTTCAATTAATCAGTGGTGCTTGCGGTTCTCAAACCTCTTTGAACTGTGTTAATGCTGCTGGTACCGGATTAACAGAATCTATTACTGCAACTGGTCTTACCGCTGGCACTTACTACATCCGAGTATGGGGTGCAACTGCCAACTCTACCGGTTACTTCAACCTTGGTTTGAATGCTGTATTAACCCCTCCAGTTAATGACAACTGTTCAGGTGCTCAGGCTCTTACTCTTGGAGCCTCAGTTAACTCTGGTAATACAGCAGGAGCCACTACATCAACTGGCATTACCATTCCAACTTGTGCGGCTGGTACTGCTGATGATGATGTTTGGTACACCTTTACTGCCAACAGTACCTACACCCGCTTGACTGTTTCTCCAGTAGCTCCTTACAACGCAGTTGTACAAGTAATGACAGGCGCATGTAATGCACTTACTAACTTGGTTACTTGCGTAAACAATTCCGGTGCTGGTGGTGCTGAAATCTTGGATTTGGCAACTGTTGCAGGTACAACTTACCGTGTACGTGTTTACCACTTCGCAAGTGGCTCTACGCCAACAACTGGATTCTCAATCCTTGCTGAAACACCAACTGCCGCTTGTCCTGCTCTAACCTCACCATCTGATAACCTGTCGAACCTTGATCCTGCTGTAGATAATACTTTCAACTGGGCTGCTTCTGCAGGTCCTGGTACAGGAATTACCTACACTTTCCAAGTGTCAACTTCTTCCAACTTCGGCAGCATGCTTGTAAACCAATCCGGTTTATCTACACTTAGCACTACCATTACTGCAAACACTCTAGCTCAGAGTACCAATTACTTCTGGAGAGTGTTGGCGGTTAATGCAAACGGTACTTCTGCCAACTGTACTACACGTCAGTTTGCAACTTCCGGAACATTGCCAAGCTGTGCTACAGGTTTACTTCCTGCTAATGGAGCTACCAACCAGGGAACTTCCCTTACTCTTTCTTGGGGTATTCCTTCAGGTAACCCAACCGGTTATGATGTTTACCTAGCTACTAACCAAACCAACGTTGCTAACCAAGCTGTCTTTACTCGTGTGAGTCAGAATCAGGCTGGTAATAGCTATGTGGCTTCTGGTTTGCAAAACAACACGACCTATTTCTGGAAAGTTGTTCCACGTAACCTTGCCGGCGTAGCAACAGGTTGTGCTACACAATCATTTACTACTATTCCAACTCCTCCAGTTAATGATGACTGTGCATCAGCGGTATCTCTCACTGTAAATGGTGCTTTGTTAAGTGGCGAAAGCTCTTCTAATGCTACTCAAACTTTAGCTCCTTGTGCTGCGGCTCAGGCGAATGATGTTTGGTATAAGTTTACAGCTAATGGTAACCGCGCTCAAGTGACGGTTGTAGGTGCTGGTGGTTTGAACGCTGTAGTTCAAGCTTTCGGCGGAAGCTGTGGCTCATTAGTGCCAGTTGCTGGTAGTTGTACGAATGCAACTGGAAACAACGGAACTGAATACATGATTGCAACTGGACTAACAGCTGGTCAAGAGTATTTCATCCGTGTTTACAATGCAAACGCTGGTACCTCTAGCGGAACTTCCTTCTCTATTAAAGTGGAGAACATCATCACTTGGAGTGGAAGCGCTTGGGTTGGTGGTACTCCAGATGCAAGCACCGGAACTACTCGAGTACGTGTTCCTGCCGGAACTTCTGTCACTTTACCAAATGGATCTACCATCGGTGAGCTTGTCGTAGAAGGTAACGGACAAGTAAGCGTAGGTACAGGAACTGTGACTATCAATGGTAATGTATCTTTCGTATCGACAGGTGTAACTACTTTCGGCGGAACTGGTACAATTGTTTTTGGAGGTACAGGTACTCAAACACTTTCTGGTGCAACGGTTCAGTTCAACGGAACAGTTAGAATTGCTTCAAGTTCCACTTTGTCAACAACTACTTTGATTCTCTTGAATAATGGTACCTTGATGCATGGAACCGGTACTGCTGGCGGTGGTGGTTCTTTCACCGGAACATTACGTCAAAGAAGAGCAGGTTCTACCAATCCATTGTTGTATAATTTCTGGTCTTCCCCAATGAGTGGATCTACCATTGCTGCTTTGAACGGAAACAATAACTATTCATTCAATGCGGCTACTCAAAGCTGGACTCCTGAGATTTCATCTGCTGCAATGATTCCTGGTGTAGGCTACTCATCCACCGGTAGCAACTCTGGTTTTGGAACTGCCGGTACACGTCAGTTCAGTGGTATGCCGAATAATGGAAACATCAACGTTCCGATGTCTGTAAATCCAGGCATTAACGATGATTGGAACTTGGTTGGTAACCCTTACCCTAGTTCTATCGATGGTGCAACCTTTATTGTTGACAACGCTGCTAATATGGTTGGCCCTCTCTACTTCTGGAACACAGCCTTTACCACTAACGTTAGTAACAACAACTTTACAGGTGCTGATTATGTAACGCGTACATTGGCTAACGCTCCGTTCCAGGTAGGGGTAGCTCAAGGTTTCTTTGTTGATGCTACCGCTACTAGCCTTTCCTTCACTAACAGCATGAGAAATGCTACTGCTGCTTCCATGTTCCGTACCCAGAACAGCATTCAGAGAATTACCCTTCTGGCACACAATAGTCAGAATGTGGCTAATAATACTTTGATTGCTTTCACTGCTGATGCAACTGATCAGTACGATAGACTTTGGGATGGACGTAAGAACAAGGGAAATCCAGTTGTAAGCCTCTATAGCCGCTTGAATGGTGCAGACATGGCAGTTAATGCAATGGGTGAACTTAATTCAGCCAAAGTAGTTGAGCTTGGTCTCGATGTTAATGTTACTGGCCAGCATACGTTTATGATAGACCAACTTGAAAATGTGGATGCCTCTACTGGTATTTACCTTCAGGATATGGTTACCGGAACTATGCACAACCTTCGTAACAGTGCGTATGTATTCAACGCAACTTCCACAGGTTCATTTACTGGTCGCTTCTATCTCCACTTCCAGCCTCTTACTACTTCCGTTCCAACTATCCAGCAAACCAAGCCTGGTATGTTCTTCAGCGCTGATGTGCTTCGCATCACCGGCCTTGCAGAAGGAACTGTAGTTGAGTCTGTTCAAGTGATGGATCTTAGCGGTCGTCGCGTATTCAATGCGCAAGGACTTGAGCACAGTGGTACTGTTGAACAAAGAGTAAATCTCCCACTCGGTGTTTACTTGATTGAAGTCTCTACCAACCGCGGTGTATTTACTGAGAAAGTTTTCAAATCAGTGAAGTAATCCCGTAGGGTCATCTTAAATGCCCCTGCCTATTCAGGCAGGGGCATTCTATTTTTATAACTTTTTAGAACTACAAGCTTTAATTTTCTTTCATCCGCTTATATTGCTTGCAATATGAAAACATTATTTACTCGTAGCTGCTTTTGCTTACTGGCCTCAATCGTGCTAGAATTATTCAGTACAGTTTCATTTGCCCAACGTCCAAACATTGGTGCACCCTATATCAAGGGCCAAGCGCGGATTAACATGGGTGTTGAAAAACATGATAAAGGTGACTACCAAGAAGCCATAGATCAATACAAAAAGGTAAACCCCGGAGATTCGGCTTATGTCCTTGCTCAGTTTGAAATGGGCTTGAGTTATTATGCTGCTAAAAGATACAGAGAAGCTCTAGATGTTCTATTTGCAGTAAAAGACAGGCAAGGAAATGCAAGGGATTATCAACTTTTAATAGCAAATGTTTATGATGACTTAGCTATGGCTGACTCTTCTGATTGGTGGTACAACAAGGTCAGAAATCAGTTCCCTCTTCACCACATGGCTGATTACGAATCTGCAGTAGCTAGAATTAAGCGAGAAAAGTACGCTGAAGCTTTAACCTTGCTCTTTAATTCTCTTCAAAAACAACCTTTTTATCTAAAATCACATTATCAGGTTGCAAATCTTGCTGCTGAAGCTGGGCAGCCTGCATTAGCAATACTTGCGTATCATTTTGCTAGCATTCTTCAAGACAATGCAGATGATAAATTTGAAATTATTAAACTTAATGAAAGTATAGCTTCAGACGAGTTTAGAAAAGATTTGAAAAATGTTCCAGAAGATTTATTTGGGCATTCAGAGGCCTTATCAGAACTTAATCAATTGATTTTGTCTAAAGTTGCGTTAAACAATAACTTTAAAGTAGGTATTAAGCTTAATTTCAAATTAACCCGACAACTGCAGCTCATTCTACAAAAACTTCCGAAGTCAACGGAGGGGTTAAATGAACTTGCTATTGAGTATCTTAATTTTTATCAGAAAGCCATTGAAGCCAGTTCTTATCAAGCAGTAATTCTTGCAGGGTTAAAAGGTTTAAATTCTGAGGAAATTAATGATGCAGTCAAAAAGGAGAAAGCGACTATCAAAAAGTTTGTTGATTGGGCTGGTAATTACTTTTTAGAAAAAAGAGAAACTGTTGTTCTTTCTGATTCAAATGGAGTAAGAAAGAAATATATGACGCGAATAAAGAAAGGAAACATAGCGGCTTTTGGAGAACGAATTTTAGGTGAAGGTTTAGATGGAGAATGGTCTTTTGTAGATCAAAATGGTGAAGTGGAAGCAAGAGGAATGTATAAAAATGGAAAACGTGAAGGTAAGTGGGTTTACTTCTCAAATGGCAAATTGTCTCTTACTGATATTTATGAAAATGGAAAAGAGAATGGCCCCTATAAGCGTTTTTTTGAAAACGGAATTGTACGTGAGGAAGGGCAACAAAAGAATGGATTATTTGAAGGAGAAATAAAAATTTATTACCCTAGTGGGAAATTAAATATAGTCATCAACGCTGTTTCAGGAAAACGATCTGGAAAGACTAAACGATATGATATTGAAGGGAGCTTAATTTCAGAGGTTCAGGAAAAAGATGATTTATTAGAAGGTAAGGCTGTTTATTTTTATCCTAGTGGGATAAAGAAGTCTGAGGGGCTAAACAAAGCAAATGAGCGTGTTGGCAAATGGGCTTTCTGGCATAAGAACGGAGTAAAAGAAGCAGAAGGCGATTTTGTTAATGGAAATCTCAATGGAGATTGGATTTATTGGTATTCTAATGGAGCAAAAGAAAAGCAAATGACTTATGAAAATGGGAAAATTACAGGGATTGCTAAGTCATGGTATCCTGATGGAAAGATTAAGTTTGAGGAAAATTGGAAGGATGGTGAGTTGAATGGAATCTCAACTTATTATGCAAGAGGAGGTTGGAAATATGCAGCATTTAATTACAACAAAGGGGTTATTAAACGTATGCAACATTGGAAACCAGATGGGAGTTTAGTTGCTGATGTTTCAAACAATGTTGATGAATTTAAAGTAGTTTTTTATGATGAGTTTGGACAATTAAAATCAGAAGGGGCCTACAAAAAAAATGTTCCTATAGGATTGTGGACTTATTACGATAGTGGAGTTAAATCATCTACTGTAACTTTCGTGAATGGAGTGAAGGAAGGTATTGAACAGGAATATTATAGTAGTGGATCATTAAAGTCAGAATATTTCTATAGAAATGGAGAAATTGATGGCTATTTCAGGAGTTATTTGCCGTCAGGTGGGCCTAAAGTAGATGGTTTTTTTCAAAATGGAGAACGTGAAGGAACTTGGGAATATTATTATAACCATGGTGTTGTAGATTCTCGTGAATTTTATGTTGATGGCAAATTGAATGGTGCTGATAGAGAGTATGAGGTGAATGAAGAGTTAATGTATGAAGAATTCTATGAATACGGAGTGTACAAAGGATTGATTCAGTACGATACTCTGGGTAAAGTTTATAATAATAGTCTCTTAAACAACTTTTCTGGAAAGGTGAGAATGCTTCATCCTAATAGAAGAATTAAGTATGAGGCTAATTATGCCAATGGTTCTAAGGTTGATGAACCTTTAATTCATTACCTTTCAGATGGAACAGTTTTTAGAAAGGAAACATATAAAAATGGTTTACGAAGCGGACTGTTTGAAGAATTTAATCGTTACGGAAAGTTGTCAGAACGTAGTTGGTATAAAAACGGCGAATTAGATTCGCTAAGTCTGGATTATTCGTTGAATGGAAAATTGCAAGATTCAACACAGTATGATTTAGGGAAAAAACATGGTGTTGAAACTTCTTTTCATTTTAGTGGGATTAAAATTTCAGAATCTCGTTATGAATGGGGCCTTTTACAAGGTAGTAAGCGCCTTTTTAATGATGAGGGAAAGGTTGTAGCTGTTTTAGAGTATAATAATGATTATTTAGTTGGATTTTCTCAAATTGGACCAGATGGAAAAATGTCTGCAATGAAATATATTGACGCTCAAACTGCTCAAATACGCGCTCACCATCCAAATGGAAAACTTGCCTTCGAATTTCAAATTGTTAGAGGTGTTTTTTCAGGAGCATACAAGATGTTTATGAGTAATGGTAATTTGTTGGCAGAGTGTTTTTATGAAAATGGGCAACGACAAGGACTTGCGAAGGATTATTTTAAAAATGGCAAATTAATGCAACAACTTAATTTTGAAAGAAATGACCAGCATGGACCATATAAAAAATACTTTGAATCCGGGTTGTTAATGGAGAGTGGCCATTATTATTATGGTACACTCCATGGGTTAATTCAATACTATAATACATTAGGTAAAGTTGAAAAACAAGTAAATTACCGATATGGGAAACTGCTTTAAAGTCATTTTACTTTTTATTTTAGGGTGTAATTTAGCTTTTGCTCAAGATTTAGAAGTACTTAGAAAACAATTTCCTGAAGACCGTCAAGTATATCTTAAAAAAATAGAAGAACTTAAGTTTCAATTCAATAAAGACACCTTAGAAATTATTGAAAGAAATGAAGAAGAGCGTATCTTACTAAACGATAGGATTATTGATGATGGAAGTGATGAAATAGTGTATGCTCCTCCATTTTCTTCCTACCTGAATGGCAAAGCAACTTCAAGAATTTATGATTCAGGTAGGTATAAAAATGGTATTGGAGTAATTTCTGATGAACAGAATAGATCGCAAAATGAAGTTTTCTATGATGATATTCGTATGAGAAAAGTAAGTTTCCCCGGATTAAGCATGGGAAGCATAGTGCAGCTAAACTATTCATTAAGGATACATCACCCGTTATTTTTATCCTCGAGTTATTTCTCTACTGGTTCGCCTATTTTGTCTTCAGTATACAGGGTAATTCTTCCTGAAGGCGTTCGTATTGGTTGGCAACTTCGGGGAGATAGCAGCATGGTTAAACTTAGAATTGAAAAGCGAAAGGGGCTACAAATTCTTGTTTGGGAAGCTACCAATTTGCCAAAATATCGTTTTTATCGTAATGGATTGTCTTATCGACATTATATTCCTCAGATTTATGTATGGTTGCATTCATACGTAGTTGATGGTAAGGAAGTCTTATTTAATCATTCTATGGACGCATTTAATAAGTTGAATTATTCTTTTATTCGGGAGGCTATGAATAGTGATTTGCCCACACCTCAAAAGCAGCTGGTAGATTCGATTGTAACCTTTATAAAATCACCTCGTGATCGTGCTTCTGCTCTATTTCGTTGGGTGCAAGAGAACATTCGTTACATCAGCATAGAGGATGGGTTTTCCGGTCAGGTACCTCGAACTCCAGAAACTGTTTGTAAAAATGGTTATGGAGATTGTAAAGATATGGCAGTGCTTTTAACTCGGCTGATGAAAAAGGCGGGATTGCCTGCTTACCCTGTTTGGATTGGAACACGAGAAGTTCCTCGAGACTTCAGAGAATTGCAGCATTTGGCATCAAGTAATCACATGATTGCAAGTCTTAAAACCGATACTGGCTGGATATTTCTTGATGCAACCGGAAGAGAGCAAATGTTGGGTCAACCTTCGGTGTTTACGCAAGGAAGGTATGCTTGTATCGCCATTGACTCTGCTCAATTTGAAAAGGTTTTGGTGCCATGGGAAAAGGCAGACAATAATCAATGGATTGATACGCTTTGGTGTAGTATAAAAGGGGATACTTTGCTAGGAAATGGTACAACTAGCTTGTCTGGGTATTACAGAGATAGAATTACCAGCGCGTTTAGAGACAGAGAACCTGCAAAATATGAGGAGTTGATGAAGGGGATTTTAAGCAGGGGAAATGATAAGTGTAAGATTCAAAAGCCAATGGTTTCGCAATTGTTTGAACTTGGTAAACCATTGTTGATGACTTTTCAATTGGAACTGGATCATTATGTTAGAAAAATTGATGATGAGTTTTATCTAAATCTTAACCTTAAAAAAGCTTGGGAAACTCTATATGCAGATACCTCAGGTGGAAGGAGTAATGGGCGAGAATTTGATTTTCTCTTTAAAAAAAGAGACGTTATTGTGTTAACTATTCCGCCAAATTTTAAACCTGTTAAACTCCCTGAAAATGCGGAAGATAACAATTCATTTTGCCAATGGAAAATCTCTTATCAATTAGATAAAGGAAGAATACTTCTTCATTCATTTTTTGAATTAAAAAAAGCTGAAGTTAATTTCGAAGAATTATCTGACTTTAATTCGGCATTGATGAAGATAAAAGAAGCTCAAAATCTTTCACTAATATTAAAAAAGCAATGAAAAGTACGTGGTTAGGTTTCCTGTTTTATTTTCTTTTGATAGGAAACAATGGTTTAATGGCACAAGCTCCGGAACGTAGCAATTACGAATTTCGCTCGCTTACCGTTAATGAAAGCAAGGATAAAACGTTGTTAAACAAGCCAACTTGGACTCCTTGGTTTGCAAAAAGAATCTATTACCAGATTGTTGGTGATGAGTTAAAACGTTTTTCTATTAATCATTATGTTACAGCAGTAACAGATGATAAAGGGGTTGAAGAGAATAACAAAATTAGGTTGCCGCTCTATTCTAACAACCTCGTTGATGTGAAGGTTAGGGTTGTGAAAGATGGTAAGATATTGGCTTCACACACCGCTTCTGATTTTAAAAAGGTTAAAGAAGAAGAGGTAGAACTTCAGCTGTTAGCAGTCTCTTCTTTAACCATAGGCTGTTTTATAGAAGTAATTATTCATACAGAAGAAGAAAATGATACCTATGATGATGCATATCTACAGTTAGGTGAGGAGGTTGGGCAAATGAATTTTAGTCTTGTAGTTCCAGAAATGTTGAAATTTGATATTCAATTATACAACGCACAAGCGCCATTGCGGGACACTCTAGTTAATGGTAACAGACATTATCTCTATCAACTTAGTAATGTTCCAGCATTTGAAAGTGAGGAGTATTCCGCAAAGTTGGCTAATAAAATTAGGGTTGAATACAATTTTTCGGAGAATATTAATAATAATAAGAAATCAATGCGTTACCCTGAAATTGGAAGGGTTTTATTTGATCGACTAATAGGAGACTTTTCTTCTTATCAATCAGAGCTTAAAAAATTTATTAAAAAAGCCAATAAAGGAGCTACAGAGAAAGAGCGAATTTTAGCTATTGAACATTTTTTAAAGACTAATATTGTAGTAAAGTCTGAAAGAAAAATAGATGATGAAATTAAAAGCATAATTAAAAATAAGTTCTGCTCCCGTTATGGGTTCAACCGTTTGCTTACAGCAGCTTACATTGCTTCTGAAATACCAGTAGAAGTTGTTATTACTTCGGACCGTTTTAATAAAGTTTTTGATAAGAATTTTCATTCTTGGTCATTTATGAACAATCTCATGTTGTACTTTCCAGGTACTCAATCTTATATAGAACCAGGAAGTATTATAAGTAGAGCTGGTTATGCAGGAAATGAATATCTGGGTCAGAATGCTTTACACATCAAGCCAGTGGCTTTAGACGGGCAGTATTCCGGTGTTACGTCTTTCAAAATGGTTTCCATACCAGACTTAGAGCAAAACAATGATAAAATGGTGCTCAATGTAAGCATAGAACCAGAGCGCAACACTGCGAAAATCAACTACCATCGTGAGATGTCTAACTTCGCGGAAATGGGGCTCAGAGGAGTGTATTACTTATCAGGTCAGACAAGTCAGAAAGATTTTTTCTACGATTTTGTTAAAAATACCGGTTCCGGCTGTGGTGTAATCCGTTTAGTAGCATCTAACTACAATCTGGGCGATGTCAATGAAATGGCTCAACCTTTTGTAATTGATGCAGATTTAAGCTGTCAAGATTATCTTGAAAAAGCTGGTGACAATTTGATCCTCAAAGTTGGAGAATTAATAGGAAAGCAAAGTGAATTGTATGAAGATAAGGATCGGAAAAATGACATTGTCCTCCAGTATCCACATGCATACGAAAGAATTATTCGGGTTAAAATACCTAAAGGTTATCGTCCAAAGGGTTTGGAAAAACTAGTTATTAAAGATGAATATACCGACGATAAAGGAAGAAAGCTGTTTGGATTTACAAACAATTGGAAACAAGATGGTGATGAATTGATTTTAACAGGCACTGAGTATTACCAAGGTGTATTTTATCCTAAAAGCCGTTATGCTGAATTTAGGAAAGTGATCAACGATGCCGCTGATTTTAATAAGTTGGTGATTGTGTTTGAAAAGTTACCTTAACTTTCTCAATTGGTCAAGTTAAAAAGAGGCTCTTTGGAGCCTCTTTTCGATTCAAGCAATTGGTTGGGATGGAATAGGTTTTTTTAAATTACTATCTTTAAGTGGTATGAGTTATTCAGCCCAACTTAGTTCCAGAAGACGGTGGATAAACGGCTTCTTAGTTTTGTCTTCACTTGTTGGATATCTGCGATGGGGCGGAGGCCAAAATGCCTTTTTCTTAGAAATTGAAGCAGGAATTTTATCAGAACTCACCAATAAACCGCTTGATTTACTCCATCCGGCTATAGGAATGCCCTTTTCTGGACAGATTTTGTTGCTAATTACTTTGTTTCAATCAGTGCCCAACAGGGTAGTAAGTTGGTTGGGTTTTGGACTGCTTAGCCCACTGATTTTATTCGTGTTAATCATTAGTATTGCAGCAGGTGAGCTAGAGATGATGCTTTCCGTATTGCCATATCTGTTTTTCGCAACTTTATATATTACAGCCTGGGTTTTCAAGAAAGAACACCATAAGCACCAAGGCCCCAAGTCAGATTTACTGTAACATCATGAAGGATATCATCGTATAAACGAAATTTCGGCTAACTTTTGCTTGGAAACTTCAAACTCGGTGAGCATTCGATTAAAAATTATGGCCGCAGGTTCAGTTTTTGTAAGAGAGGCGGCTACCTGACCAATTTCCAGCTCACCTTCTTCCAGATCTCCTTCAAACATTCCCTTCTTAGCTCGTCCTCTTCCGAGAAGTGCAGCCAAGGTTTCTTTGGTGGCTCCTTGTGCTTCTGCTTCTGCCACTTTTTTCCAGAATGGATTCTTGATTAACCTAACAGGTGTCAGGCTTTTTAAACTGAGCTGAGTGTCTCCTTCGCCAGCTTCAGCTACAGCTTGTTTGAAATTGATGTGGGCCGAAGATTCTTCTGCCATTACAAACGCACTTCCTACCTGAACGGCATCGGCGCCTAATGCCATAGCAGCCAGCATGGCTTGTCCGCTGCCGATTCCGCCGGCCGCAATCAGTGGAACTTGGATAGCTTGTTTCACCAAGGGAATCAGGCATAGGGTGGTGGTTTCCTCTCTTCCGTTGTGTCCGCCTGCTTCAAATCCTTCGGCTACTATAGCATCAACTCCTGCAGCCTGCGATTTCAACGCAAACTTCACGTTCGAAACCACATGCACAACCTTGATTCCTGCCTCTTTTAAAGTAGAAGTCCAGGTGGCAGGATTTCCTGCTGAGGTAAATACAATCGGTACTTTCTCCTCGATAATGATGGCCATGTGCTTATCGATATCCGGGTATAGCAACGGCACGTTAACTCCGAAGGGTTTGTCAGTGGCTGCTTTGCACTTCTGAATGTGGGTTCGAAGCACTTCCGGATACATGCTTCCGCTGCCGATTAATCCCAATCCTCCGGCATTGCTGACAGCAGCTGCCAACTCCCAACCGGAACACCAAATCATCCCTGCTTGAATAATCGGATACTGGATGCCAAAGAGTTGGCAAATGCTGTTTTTCATGATTATAGGTTACGAAGAAAAAAGTCGGTGATTTTGGTAAATAGTTGCAAGCGGGTTAATCCTCCTCCAATGCCGTGATTTTTATCAGGATATGCCATGAAGTCGAATTGTTTATTCTGATTTACTAAAGATTTAACCATCATCATGGCATTCTGAAAATGCACATTGTCGTCGGCGGTGCCGTGAATGAGCAAATAGCTGCCTTTTAGTTTGCTTACGTCGTTTAGAGGAGAGTTTTCGTCATACCCTTTGGCATTTTCCGCAGGTGTACGCATGTATCGTTCTGTGTAGATAGAGTCGTAATAACGCCAGTTGATAACAGGAGCTACGGCAACCGCCGATTTAAAAACATCCGCCCCTTTGGTGATGCAGTTGGTGCTCATATAACCGCCGTAGCTCCAACCGAAAATGCCAATTCTATTAGCATCTACGTAAGCAAGCGATCCCAGATACTTGGCTGTTGCAATCTGATCTTCAGTTTCCAACTTTCCAAGTTGCAAATAGGTTGATTTTTTGAAAGCAACACCACGAGCGCCAGTGCCTCTGTTGTCCACAGAAACGACCAGATAGCCTTTTTGTGCCATCATCTGATGCCACATATAATCTGGTCCGCCCCAGCGGTCGTTGACGGTGTTGTGGCCGGGGCCGCCATAGACATACATCAACACCGGATATTTTTTGTTCGGGTCGAAGTTGGCTGGCTTAATCATCCAGCCATTCAAATTCACGCCTTGCTCGCTGGTGAAGTTGAAGAATTCTGGTGCTTTTAACTGGTAAGCCGCCAAGGTTTCTTTGAGCTTGGCGTTGTCTTGAATCATACGAACCGTTTCACCTTGAAGATTTCTCATGGTGATGGTCGCCGGCTGTCCGGCTGCGCTGTGGTTGTCGATGAAGAAGCTGTAGTCGCCGGAGAACGTGATGCTGTGCGTACCTTTCTCTTTGGTAATTCGGTTTTTCGCTTTGCCATTTAAACCTACACTGTAGAGATGGCGCTCCATAGGTGAAACTTCGGCGGAGAGATAAAACAGGGTTTGCTTCAGTGGTTCGTATCCCAGGAATTCCATCACATCCCATTTTCCGGAAGTAATGGCTCGTATTTGCTTGCCATTGAGGTCATGATGATATAAATGGTTGAATCCGGTCTTTTCACTACTCCAAATAAAACCTTGATTGTTTGGAAGGAAAGTTAAATCGTCGTCCACTTCCACATAAGTGTCGCTGCTGTCGCGAAGGATAAGTTTAGCTTGCAAATTGCGGACATCTACTGTGAGCAGGTCGAGTTTGTTTTGGTGGCGGTTGGTGCGCTGAATCCATAACAAGCTGTTGTCTTTGGTCCAGCCTATTCTAGGCAGGTATTCATATTCGCCCAAGTTCAGGTTTTGGATGTTGTTTTTATCCAGCGCATACAAATGGGCAGAAACCGTTGCGTTTTTTTCACCGGCTTTTGGGTATTTGAAGACGTAGTTAGTAGGGTAGAGGCTGTCGTACATGGGCATGGTATAGCTGGGTACGGCAGACTCGTCGAAGCGGAGAAAGGCGATATGCTTACTATCCGGACTCCAGACAAAAGCTTTGGTGAAGCTGAATTCTTCTTCATAAACCCAGTCGGTATGCCCGTTGAGCACATGGTTGATTTTGCCATCGGTAGTGATTCTGGTTTCCTTCCCGGACTCCATGTCTTTCCAATAGAGGTCGTTATCGCGCATGTAAGCGACTTTTTTTCCATCTGGGGAGAAAGTTGCTAAGGCTTGCTTGCCGGAGTTGATGGCCGCCAGTTTGTTGCTACTTCGGATATACACATAATTCACCTCGCGGGACGAATGGCGATAAATGGGCTCGCTGTCCACGCTAAGCAGAATCAGACTTTCGTCCTCATTGAAGCTAAAATTATCGAAGGATATGGGCTTGCTTTCACCGGCAGGTTTGAGAGATTCCGCATTTAGAATCGTGTCGATGGGTTTGCCGGTTTCGAAACTATAACGGACAATAATCGGCACTCTGGAGGCAGGGTCACTGCCGAGTGCAACATAGGTTTTTCCATCCTTCATGGGCGTCATGCCTCTCACCGAACGAGCCATGAATTTGGGCGAAGCCCAAATCTCCTGTAAAGAGATTTCCGGAACTTTATTCTGGGCAACAGCCGCTTGAAGGCCTAAAACGGCACTAAGTAATAGGAGCACTTGCTTCATGTAGCGAATGTAATCAACATAACAAACTCCATTTCCTAATTTTGCGGCAATTAACAAGATGATAGATACAATTCAACACCTTCGCCAGCATATTGGTGGCGAAGTGACCCTTCAAGGATGGGTAACACACCAGCGTAGCAGCAAAGGCATCGAATTTATTGTTTTGCGCGATGGCTCCGGAATCGTTCAGTGTGTGCTGGCCGAAGAGAAGCTAGGTGAAGCATCTTTCGAAGTAGCCAAAAGGCTTACCCAGGAAAGTTCCATCCGTTTAACCGGACAAGTAGTGGCCGATGACCGTCAAGTTGGAGGCGTTGAACTTCAAGTTTCAGCTTTAGAGCTGATCAGCATCGCGCAGGATTATCCGGTAACCAACAAAGAGCATGGTATCGACTTTCTGATGGACCGCCGCCACCTTTGGTTGCGCAGCCGTCGTCAGTGGGCGATTATGCGCATCCGCAACACCATCATTCAAGCTATACACGGCTTTTTCCAACGCAATGAGTTCGTGCAAATGGATGCGCCCATTTTTACCAGCAACGCCTGCGAAGGAACTTCAACCTTATTTGAAACTGATTTCTACGGTGAACCTGCCTATTTAAGCCAAAGTGGACAGCTCTATGGCGAAGCTATGGCCATGGCCATGGGTAAGATTTACACCTTTGGCCCAACCTTTCGTGCGGAAAAATCCAAAACACGCCGCCACCTTTCGGAATTTTGGATGATTGAGCCAGAAATGGCTTTCTACAACCTCGACATGAACATGACGCTGATTGAAGAATTCCTTCGTTCGGTAGTTGATGAGGTGTTAGAAAAATGCCCAACCGAGTTGGAAGTAATCGGTAGAGACACTGAGAAACTCCGCGCAGTACTTCAGCCTTTTCCAAGAATTACCTATGAGCGCGCAGTTCGTATTCTAAAAGGAGAAGAAGAAGTAGAGGGTCGTAATGCCATCAAAACCCTTGAGGCCGATTTGGAGCTTGTAATAGCTAGAATCAACGAAGTACAGCAAGAAATTGCAGATCGTGAGCTCAAGCTGAGCCAGCCTGGCATGAAAAAGGGCGAAATTGGCTTCAATCAAGCCAAAGTTCAAAAGCTGAAAGAAGAGCTGGCTGAACTCGAAGAACAAGCACGAAACATCCCTATTTGGTTAGAAAGTGCACGCAACTTCCGCATGGGCAACGACTTCGGCGGCTCCGACGAAACCGTACTCACCCGCTTGTTTGATAGCCCCATCATGGTGTACAACTGGCCACATGAGGTGAAAGCTTTTTACATGAAGCGCGATGAACAAGATCCACGCTGGGCAAAAGGTGTAGATGTTCTAGCACCGGAAGGTTACGGCGAAATCATTGGTGGTGGAGAACGTGAAACCCAATTGGATTGGCTAATTGAAAAAATTAATGAACATCAGCTTCCTATGGAAGCCTTCGAATGGTACCTCGATCTTCGACGTTACGGGAGCGTGCCCCATTCAGGCTTTGGCCTTGGCTTAGAACGACTTGTAGCCTACATTTGCAAACTACCCCATGTGCGTGAAACAATTCCGTTTCCACGTTTATATGGTCGAATTGCACCGTGAGACTAGAAGAAGAGATTCGTCAAAGCAAATTTGAGTCGCCTTACCAAAAGGTGACGGTCAACATCCTTTATACCTCCAACTGGATACAGAATAAAAGTGCCGGCATTTTTAAATCATCAGGGCTTACCTCTCAGCAGTATAATGTGTTAAGAATACTGAGAGGTAAACACCCTCATTGTTGTTCTGTTGGATATATCAAAGAAGTGATGCTCGATAAGACGCCTGATGTTACTCGGCTACTGGATCGCTTAGAAATAAAGGGCTTGGTAAGTCGATCTTATAACGATAAAAACCGCCGCTTTATGGATGTAACCATTACCGATGAAGGAATTCAATTGTTGGAAGAGGTGCGGCCAACCATGCGTAAAAACGAAGAAGAAGTAAGACATAAGCTTACAGAAGCTGAAGCTGAACAGCTCTCGGCCTTATTGGATAAACTAAGAGGATAAAAGCCGACTTGGGTGATCTGGATAGATTATGTGTTAATAGCCATTCTTGTAGCAGGAGCTGCGGTTGGTCTTTGGAAAGGGTTTGTAAAAGAAGCGTTTTCGCTCCTTGCCCTTTTACTTGGACTGATGGCAGGTTTTGCACTTATGGACAAGGTGGGAAAGGCTTTGGCCAAAAACTTTGACATTCAATCAGAATACTGGCCATTTGTTGCTTTTTTGGTTGTTTTGGTGGTGGTTTTGGTAGGGGTTAACTTATTGGGCAAGCTCCTCGATAAGCTGGTGAAGCTGGCTTTGTTAGGAATTCCCAACCGGATTGCCGGAGCTGTTTTCGGAGCGTTACGTGCAGCTTACACCGCCAGTGTCATGTTGTGGTTGCTCAATCAAATCAGGGTTTTTCCTCCCGATTTAAAGGCTAAAAGTGTACTCTTCAAGCCCATGTTGAATCTTGCCCCCGATACTTTTGGGCTAATTGGGCTTGTGATTCCTCCTGTAGGAAAGATATTCCCCGCCATGGAAGCTTTCTTCGCTTCCCTTACACCGCTCTGGACTACTCCATGAAGTTGGTTTTGCTGGACAGCTACGATTCCTTCACCTGGAACCTGGCAGACTACCTTGTGCGCTCTGGTGCGGAGGTAGAAGTAATTGCGAACGATGCCACTCATGTCCACGACAGTCGGTTTGCAGAAGCCGATGGTCTTGTTCTTTCTCCCGGTCCAAAACGGCCAGAAGATGCCGGAATTCTGATGGATGTTATTCGCTGTTATGTTGCACATAAGCCAACATTGGGCGTTTGCCTCGGTCATCAGGCATTGGGCATGCATTTCGGATTAAAGTTGATAGAGGCGCCGGAACCGGTTCATGGTAGGACTTCGCTCATTACTCATCGAGGAAGAGGGTTGTTTGAAGGCCTTGGTCAACCACTGGAAGTCATGCGATATCATTCCCTGGTCTTGCAAGAAAATGAGGCAGTGAAGGAAGTTGAAATAGAAGCCAGAACCCCCGACGGACTGATTATGGCTTTGCAACATACGAAATGGCCGGTTTTCGGCGTGCAGTTTCATCCTGAATCGATTCTTACTTCCGCTGGCTTAGAATTGTTGAAAAACTGGACTTCTACAATAAAAAAGCTCAAAAAATCTTGAACAAGCAGGATAATCATATATTCACAACGGTTAGTGCTTAGTTTTACATCTGAATTGTACTTACATGGGTCTTAACGTCCAACACGAACGCGATTTTTACTTTGTCGATGAAGGACAGGGGCAGCCTCTGGTGCTGCTACATGGGCTATTCGGCGCATTATCTAATTGGGAGGCAGTTGTTGAACGGTTTTCCAAAAATTATAGGGTGGTAATACCCATGCTGCCCTTGTACACCCTGCCTTTGCTTAAAACTTCGGTTAAAGAGCTTGCCAAACATGTGCACGAGTTTTTGGCTTTTAAGGGTATTGAAAATCCTATACTTATCGGCAACTCTCTTGGCGGACACGTAGCTTTGGTTTACGCTTTGCGCTTCTCTGAAAACTACAAAGCCATTGTGCTTACCGGAAGCTCTGGACTTTTCGAAAATGGCATGGGCGGCTCCTTCCCCAAACGTGGAAGTTATGAGTATATCAAGGATAAAACAGCTTACACCTTCTATGACCCGGCCATGGCTTCTAAAGAACTGGTTGATGAGGTGTTCAGCATCGTGAATGACCGCAACAAGGTACTGCGTGTGTTGGCGATGTCCCGCTCAGCCATGCAGGAAAATCTCGCTGATGAGCTCTACCGAATCCAAAAACCAGTGCAGCTAATTTGGGGTAGCGACGATAAAATTACACCTCCTCACGTTGCCCAGGAGTTTCATAAACTGCTGGTGAAATCTGAATTACACTTCATCGATCAGTGTGGTCATGCTCCGATGATGGAACGCCCGGAAGAGTTTAATGTGCTGTTCCAGTCGTTTCTGGACAGGGTTACTGCTAACGATTGAGACTCGCTGACTTAGCAGGTGAAAGCCTGCCTTTTCTTAAACTTTCCGATAAAGGGGAGTTTGCTTTGGAACAAATGATTTTGCATAAGGTATTCGATTTGCCTGTTGCAGAATCTTCTGTCTTCCTCGGAAATCTTTCTGCTGAAGTTATCATTGATCATGCAGCAAGAAGAAAATCTTTGACCTCCTTAGCGGATTACTTCCAGCATGAAGCCTTGCCGGCTTCTGCGCCCCTCCACCAAGGGGTAGCTTTAATGACTGCGCACCACTTAAGCGTTCTTCCGCTCTTGGATGATGAAGGCCAACTTTCAGGTACCATCAGCATGCACGACTTGATGGGGCATTATGCCAGTTTAAGTGGCATCAGTCATCCCGGTGGAAGTTTAGTGCTCGAAATTCCTTCTTACAGCTACTCATTGGCGGAAATTGCCCGATTAGCAGAGAGTAACAATGCGCATATTCTCTCCAGCTACATTCAGCCGCAACCTGACAGCGGTCGGTTGTTGGTCTTTGTAAAATTCAATGTGGCTGATTTAAATGGAATCATCGCTACCTACGAACGCTTTGGCTACGAAGTAGCGGCGCACTTCCACGAATCAGATTTCGATTTTTATTCAGAGCGCTATCAGGCTTTGATGCATTATCTCAGTTTGTAAATATGGTCATCGGCATTTACGCGCGGCCGCTCAAGGCGGATGCGATGCAGAGTCTGCTGGAATTGCTCGCAGAGCTCAGCCGAAATCAAGTAGAAATGCTTTTGTACAAACCTTTGTACGACAGTATTGCTAACCTTCAATCGTACCACCACTGCCGTCCTTTCGAGGACGCCGCCACTTTGTGTAAAGAAGCCGACTGCCTGATTACGGTTGGAGGGGATGGAACCCTACTCGATGCGGTTTCGCTCGTAAGTGGGTGCAACCTCCCAGTTCTTGGACTCAACTTCGGCAGACTTGGCTTTCTTGCTTCTGTCAATAAACAAGGTATCCGACAAGCCATTGAACAGTTGGTGCAAGGTAACTACAGCCTCGACCGTCGTTCCATGGTTGAGCTTCATGCCGACCGTGATTTATTTCAAGGTGTACACCAAGCTTTGAATGAATTCGCCATCCATAAGCGGGATTCTTCTTCCATGATCACCATTCATGCGTACCTCAATGGCGATTATCTGAATACTTACTGGGCTGACGGACTCATCGTAGCCACTCCTACTGGCTCAACGGGTTACTCCATGAGCTGTGGAGGCCCCATTATTCTTCCTCAAAATAAAAACTTCATTGTTACACCTGTGGCGCCACATAATTTGAATGTGCGCCCGGTAATTGTACCCGATGATGTGGTCATTTCCTTCGAGATTGAACATCGGGAGAGCAACTTCCTTATTTCTTTGGATAGTCGCACGGAAGTCATCGACTCGACCGTGCAATTGGCCATTCGAAAAGCAGACCGCGCCTTTAACTTGATTCGACTTCAACACGAAAATTACCTCACTACGTTACGGAATAAATTGATGTGGGGAATAGACCGTAGAAATTACTAGACCTGCCGGAACATCGCTTCCGGCTTTTTTATTTTTGTACCATGGAGCTTAAAGAAATCACCTCAGCGCTGGTTCGCTTTCGCGATGAACGCGACTGGCAACAATTTCACAATCCAAAAGACTTGGCCATTGGGCTGAATGTAGAGGCAGGAGAGTTGCTGGAGCAGTTTCTTTGGAAACAACAAGGCGAAGAAAATCAAGAGGCAGTGAAAGAAGAACTCGCCGATGTTTTTTCGTTCTGTTTTCTCCTTGCTCACCATTATGGATGGGATATCCCTTCTATCATTCAGGATAAAATGTTGAAGAACGCCGACCGCTATCCGGTGGAAAAAGCAAAAGGAAGTAATAAAAAATATAACGAGCTATAATTCCAACTTTTGGGCATAACTCGCCTACAATCAGGGTGATATTGAAAGAGTTGATGGGTTTATGCTGGGCACTTTCGTTAGGTTAATACCGGTAAGAAGGTAAAGAAGGCAGCGCGAATGGCTTATATTGCGACAGATTTATGCAGTTCAGCCAGATAAAAGAGACTTGTCTATACGTTAAAGACCTTCGCAGAACGATGGCATTCTACATGGATACCCTCGGGGTTGAAATGATTAGCTACGTGAAGGAAAGCCATGTGTTTTTTCGGGTTGGCAGCTCTGTTTTGCTTTGCTTTCTTGAAAAACCGGTACGCGAACAGGATATTCCTCCACCTCATTATGCTTCAGGAGTCATTCATTTAGCGTTTGAGGCGCCGGAAGGTGAATACGACAACATCCGAGAAGAGGTGGAGAGCAATGAAATTGAGATCATCCATGACCATGTCTGGGAGAAAGGCCACCGTTCTTTCTACTTTAAGGATCCGGATGGGCATTTGCTTGAAGTGGTTGAGCCCGGGATGTGGGACAATTAGCCGTTTACTTGTATTAAATCCTGCTGTAGCATCAGCCCCAGGCGGTCGCCGTGCAGCAGGTTATGCCCTTTGTCTAGCATAGCCACTTTTACTGGGCACTGCTTCGCCAATTTCTTCCCAATTCCAGGTCTAATTACTTTGTCGTGCTTGCCAAAATAAGCCAGCACTTCTTTTCCTTCTGAAATCGCCTGATTCATCCGTTCAGGTGTAAAAGAAGGCCACGAAAGTGCGAGCCAGGTTCTGCGAATGCGTTCTGCTTTTTCAATGGTATTGTACTGCCCTTCGATAAAACGAAACAAGCCTGAAGGAATAACACCGGCTTTTCGCAACAGGGAGGCCATGGCCATAATCCAATTAGGGTGACGGGTTACGCCTTTCATTAAACTTCTTCCTAAAGAGGATCTAGTGGCGAAGCGATAGATTAAACTGTCGCGTATGCCGTCAGGGGCGGTGAGAATTAGTTGTTGATAAGGCGAGCCAGGCTGTAGAAAAAGTGAAAGGGCTAATCTTGCCCCAATGCTGTGGCCCATTATCGACACTTTCCCATGAAGCAATGGCCTTACAGCGTTTGTGAAGGCGTCGAAGTCGGTTGGTGTAAGTTGAAATTCGTCCCAAAGGCAAGGTCCGTGGTGTGGCAAGTGAAACGCCAAAACGGTGTACTGTCCCGTTAAGAAAGGCAGTAATACGTTCCAATCTTCAGGATTTTGCCCGATTCCATGAAAAGCTATCAGGGTGTCTTTCCCTTCGCAAAGGGTTTTGTAATGCCATGTTAAGGTTCCTGCGGAAAGGCTTGCCATTCTTTATTTTCAGAATATCATTCTGAAAAACAAGAATAACACTCCTGACATCACAATGCAAACGGGCAGGGTAAGAATCCAGGCCAATGCGATGTTGCGGATGGTGCCTGATTGAAGGTTTTTGATGCCTTTGCTTGCTACCATACTTCCCGCGATTCCTGAAGAAAGTACATGGGTGGTGCTCACGGGTAAGCCCAAGTAGGTGATGGCCGCAATGGTACTCGAAGCCACTAGTTCGGCAGATGCGCCTTGCGCATAGGTGAGGTGTTGCTTCCCAATTTTCTCTCCAATGGTCACCACAATACGCTTCCAGCCAATCATGGTTCCGATGCCTAAGGCAAGGGCAATCATGATGATGACCCATTTGGGTGCGTAGTCGGTATATTTTTTCAAGGAGGCTAACTCTGCCTTCAGCTCCTTCTTATTGTTATCGCTCAGGTCGATGTTGCCATTTTCTAGGAGGCCTTGAATCGCTTTTGCAGATTTCAGGATGTCGCGGCGAATAGCCAAGTGAATTTTCTCCGGCAACTGTTCTAAGCTATTTACGCCTGCTGCGAAACCAGCAATCTCGCGCATCTTGGCTTTGGCCATCATCAAATCTTCGACTTCTGCGGTAGTTTTCAGCTTGGAGGAGTCAATTTCGTTCAGGAAATACTCAATCTGTACGGCATTGTTCCGCATGGTGTCAACCGATAGGCTGCGGTCGATGGCGTATTGAGCGGGGAGGATGGCAATTAAAATCAGCATCACCAATCCAACACCTTTTTGTCCATCGTTTTGCCCGTGGAAAAAGCTTACGGTTGTACAAGTAAAAATAAGGATGGCTCGAATCCAGGAAGGAGGCTTCGCCTGATGATCGGGTTCTTTGAAGATGATGTGCTTTTTCTTGAGAATCAGTCTCAAAATGAACATGATAGAGACTGCTAAACTGAATCCGAATAGGGGAGAGAATAGCAGGGAAAGGCCGGTTTCTCCCGCTTTTTTCCAGTTTACAGCCACTGCGCCCGACTCAGGTAATAGGGAATATGCTAAACCAACGCCCAGGATAGCGCCTATCAAGGTATGAGAGCTGGAGCATGGAATGCCATAGTACCAGGTTCCGAGGTTCCAGATGATGGCGGTAAGCAAGAGCGCCAGAATCATGGAGATGCTATGCCAAACGTTTTGATCGATGAGCATGTCTACGGGCAATAAGCTGATTATGCCCATGGCGACGGTGATTCCACCGAAAAATACGCCCAGTGCGTTCCAGATTCCCGACCAAACAACGGCAGTACCGGGCGATAAGGAATGGGTGTAAATGACGGTAGCAACCGCATTAGCAGTGTCATGAAATCCGTTGACGAATTCAAAGACGAACGCCAGCAGTAAACAAACTGCCAGCAATATGAGTAAGCTGGTGGCCAAAGCTCCTTAGTTATAGTTCAATATCCGGCGCAAAAGTAAAGTTTGCCTTTCGGGTATGACGCTTGTGTTTGGCTATTTAATCATGGCTTAACATTGGTAGTGCAGGAATCAAGTTGTGCATCTGCTCCCGACCTTTGTTGGGTGAACCTTCAACAGTTGGAATATCTAGTTGCTGTAGCCGAAACCGGTCAGTTTGTAGAGGCGGCTAACCGCTGTCATGTTACTCAGGCTACGTTGAGCGCCATGCTGAAAAAGCTGGAAGAGGAGTTGGGGTTGCGGCTCATCGACCGGAGCCGTCAGCCGGTAAAGCCAACGCCTGCGGGTGAAGCGCTCATCAAGCAGGCTGCTCAAGTGCTTCACCAGGCTAAGCAAATGAAAATGCTGGCCGAAGAGCTTCTAGGCAGCACTGCAGGAGACTATCGGATGCTTATTATTCCAACCCTTTCCAGTTCTTTTTTGCCGCTTTTTCTTCCTCGTATGCTGCAGCCGCAGGCAAACTGGACGCTTGACCTCAAAGAGACCTTCACAGCGGAAATGCTGCAGCAGCTTAAACAAGGAGAGGCAGATATGGGCATTTTGGCTGGTCCCATTGTGGAGCCAGGATTGTTGGAAATTCCGCTTTTTGAAGAGGCTTTTTATTTAATGGCTTCAGCGGACTTGCATGAAAAAGTTTCTAAACCGCTTAGCTTGGGCCATTTGCCGGATGCGCCGTTCTGGTTGTTGGAAGAAGGCCATTGTTTGAGAAATCAAATGCTTGCCTTGTGCAACCATGTGCAGCGACAGCCGGGTTTTACTTATCAAGCGGGAAATACGGAGACTTTGATGCGTTTGGTGCACAGTCATGGCGGGATGACGCTCGTTCCTGCTTTGCAGCTTCAGGGGCTTTCGGAGGCTTATCAGGCTAGTATGCTGGCGTTTGAGGCGCCCATGCCGGTCCGGAGCATCAGTTTGGTGGTGAGGGAGGATTATCCGAGAAGGCGGTTCTTGGAGTTGGTTGTGGCTTGCGCACGGGAAGCAGTGGCCGGTTTAGAAGGAGTTTGGTTTGCTGGTGAAAGTGCTAACACCCGAGTGATCCCCATACGGTGATCGTGCGCTACGGGATTTTTCACGCAGAGGGTGCAATGGTTCCGCAGAGGGTGCAATGGTTTTTTTAAGTGATTTATAAAATACTTAGCGTGGGAAAATGTGTCTCGCAAAGCCGGGAAGGCGCAAAGTTTATTATTAAAAACCTGGTGTACTTCGTGACATCCCCTGTGTACGTTGTGATACATCTTACGCGGGTTATCACAAAGGCCTCTAGGGTTTCTCAAAGCGCACAAAGTTTTAAAGTGATTCTATAAAACCTTGGCGTGGGAAAATGTCTCGCAAAGCCGCGAAGTCGCAAAGTTCTTCATAAAAAAACCTGGTGTACTTCGTGACATCCCCTGTGTACGTTGTGATACTTCTTGCGCGGGTGCCACGCGATGGCTAGGCTTTCATCCGGTCGTATTCTTCCAGGGAAAGCACTTCTACTTCCCTGCTGGCCAAATTGAAGCGGTCTCCGAGTGCCAACACGCTAACCACTAAGTTGGTAAGGGTAAGCGGAACTCCCTCTCTTACCGACTTTACATTGTTGTGGGTAATTTTACTGGGGTCGAAGACGATGACCATGCCCGAGCCGATGACTTCACATTCGTAACCATTGCGGATGATGAGGCCGGTGTCTTCAGCTAAACCCAATCCCAGCAAACGAGGAAATTCGGCCACCGCTTCCGACAATCGTCCAAATCTACCACGCTGGATGAAGTGCGTATCGATGATGACATGCGGAAGAAGTGCCATGCCTTTGCGCATGCTCACGCCGCCTTTGAACAGCGCTTCGGTGCTGTGTCCGCCGCTGATCATTTCTTCACTCATGCACATGGCTCCGGCGCTGGTGCCTGCGAGTACAAAGGATTCTTCTTTGAGTTTATGGTTAATCAATTGGTGAAGACGGGTGCCTCCAATAACGTCCACAATCTTACTTTGGTCGCCGCCGGAAAACATGAGGCAATCCGCGTTTTTCACGGCATTCATGACTTCCTCGCTTTCGGCTTGTTCGGCACTTCTGATATCGAGCACTTGCACGTGGTTACAGCCTAGTTTAGAGAAGGCGTCCACATAATTTCGGCCTACTTCTTTTGGGATGCTGCTGGCCGTAGTTACCACTACGATTTGTGCTTCTTTGCCACCGCTTTCTCTCACCACATTGGCTAAGATGCCATTGTCGATGAACTCGAGGGTGTACATTTCGCTGTCTTCGTGGCTTCTGTCCTGGCCTTTGTCTTCGTTTCCGCCTATCGGAATCAGGATTCCCCGCATGTTGTGACCGTGTTGGTTTTGATTGATGCGTTCAAATGTATTTTAAATTTTAGTTAATTCTAGGAGAAAAGCAGGATTCAAGGCAGAAGGACACTGTAAACAAGTCTCCATATTCTCTATAACAAGGAGGAAACTAAGACACCTCAAGTTGGTATTGTTGGAAGGATGCTTGCAAATGAGCTAGTTTCACAGAAGCTAGCTTTCCTAATTTTCAGAGCTTTCAGCGTACACACTTCTTCCAACATCTTAGGTGAGAGAAGCTTTTAAATATGCTTCTGTTGTAAGGATGTCAAATGATTCGGTTGGGATAAATCTTGAGTTAAAAGGTGTTTGCCTTAAGTTTCGCTAAGACTTCTTAACCGACCCAACTTCGGCTTGAAAATTACTTACTACTCGGAGAAATGGTTAGCTTATCCGTTTTTCCGTTATCCTGAAGTTGCTAGCATGTTACAGGCGCAGCATGATACTCGCCTAGTTTTTCTCGTAACACTTGTTTTTCTCTTTCTATTTCTGCGATTAATTCCTCTTCCGTAGGTAGAAAAGGTAGATACTTGCTGGCAAAGAGTTGTTGGCTTTCACTTAGTACGGAATACTTGGCTATGGTTCTGTCGGTTTCGGTACAAAGTAAAATGCCGATGGTTGGATTATCGCCTTGCGGACGTTCCAAATCGTCAAACATTCGTACGTACCTATCTAATTGCCCGATGTCCTGATGGGTGATTTTATTGGCTTTAAGCTCTACAATCACGAAGCACTTGAGCAAATAGTTATAAAAAACAAGGTCAATAAAAAAGTCCGCTGTTTCGGTTCGAATGTGTTTTTGACGGGCAACAAATGAAAACCCCTTTCCCAGCTCTAATAGAAACTGCTGTATGTTATCAATTAAGGCCTGTTCCAATTGCTGTTCTGTGTAGGCTTTATGTGTGGGCAGGTTAAGGAACTCCAGCACCGCAGGATTTTTAATAAACTCGTAGGGGTTGGCTTGTAAATCGGCGGTTTTTTCCTGCATTTCTTTCTCTACCGGTTCCTGCTTTTGAGATGAAAGCAAACGTTGGTAATAGTAGGTAGCGATGTTGCGATCGAGTGTGCGAATGGACCAATTTTGAGCTGATGCCTCTTTAAGGTAATACAGTCTTGCCTTTGGGTCTGCTACTTTGAGTACTCGTTGAAAATGCGACCAGTTTAAATTGGCGAACGCGTTCGCCATATCTATTAAGTCAGGGAAAAACAGGTAAAACTGTCGTATTTCGCGTAAAGTTCGGGTGCTAAAACCTTTGCCTAAGGCAGCAGATAAGTTTTTAAGCAACTCCTGTCCGTACTCAGCGCGAAGTTTCCCTTGCTGCTCTTGTTCTACTATGCGTTGCCCCATCAGCCAATACCCCTCTATCATGGCAAAAGCAGTAGCAGAGTAGGCTTTTTGACGCGCCTGTTCTAAAATTTTCTTTACCTCGCTTATAAAAGCGGTGTCTTTGGCTTGATTTGGATGCTCTTTATTCATAATGTTATTGAACTCAATATAGGAAGATGAGCTAGTTTTATGTAGGCACTCTTACAACATGAGCTCATGTTAAACCCAAACGGCTCTTCTTGAAAAACTCGGACACATTCAGTTTACGGGCCATCCCAGTTATAAAAGGGGCAGAAGCCAAAAATTGAAACGTATAAAGAGAAAGTTGGGCCTTTGCTGTCGCTTATAAGGGCTATTCTTGTTAACCTTAGCAGCAGGTAGTTTAATCTTGTTCTATTGTTTGGGTCTTGCTTTTAATGCTGTTAGAAACAAAAAAGAGCACGAGCGCATTCACTATTGGTTTTATAATCGCTTTGGGTGTCCATTCATCAGTGAAAAGTAGTTCAACGATAAAAAGTGCCAACAAGAGTGTGGAGAACTGAAGTATAGCTTTTTTCGTGGGCTTAGTCATAGCCTTTTCTTTTGTTTCCAAGGAGATAAGGAAATATAGCTGGACAAGATACCTGCTCGGAAGAACTCATCTGTGAAAATGCTTTCAATTGTAATTTTTGTTTCTAACAGTTATGGCCAATGAGAAAGTTTTAATTCTTGTTGAATTCTGCTAATTTACCATCGCAAGCTTCTTTTAAAAAAGCTGCATTTTTCAACCTACATCCTGCACATCTATGGTTATTAGAGAGATACGCGCCATGCGTGGGCCCAATTACTGGTCCATCCGCCGTCACAAGCTCATTGTGATGACACTTGATATTGAGGAGCTTGAGCAACAGCCCACCAACCAAATACCCGGGTTCTTGGAGCGGCTACAAGCCTTGCTTCCAACCCTATATACCCATCAATGTTCAGAAGGTTGCCCCGGCGGATTTTACAAGCGTGTAGAAGAAGGCACATGGATGGGACATGTGGTAGAGCATATCGCCCTGGAAATCCAGACTTTGGCTGGTATGGATGTGGGCTTTGGTCGCACCCGGACTTATGGAGAAGAGGGCGTTTACTTCGTAGTCTTTGCCTACATGGAAGAGAAGGTAGGTCGCTATGCCGCACGCGCTGCGGTACGAATTGCCCAAGCCCTGGTAGATAATAAAGCGTATGACCTCGAGGAAGACATCAAGGCCATGCGCGAAATGCGGGAAGAAGAACGACTTGGACCAAGTACCGGCTCCATTGTAGAAGAAGCTGCTTCTCGTGGTATTCCCTGGTTTCGTTTGAATAAATACTCGCTCTGTCAGTTGGGTTATGGAAGCAACCAGAAGCGAATTCAAGCTACTGTTACCAGCGAAACCTCCAGCATTGCGGTGGAAATAGCTTGCGACAAGGAGGACACCAAGTACATGTTGGATAAAGCCGAAATCCCCATCGCAAAGGGCGAAGTGATTAAAACAGAAACCGGACTTCGCGAAGCGGTGGAGAGTTTAGGCTTCCCTCTGGTTATTAAACCCATCAATGGAAATCATGGTCGTGGCATTACTACCAACATCTCCAGCATGGACGAGGCGCTTTTTGCTTTCAAAGCTGCTAAGGAGGTTTCCAATTCTGTGATAGTGGAGCGCATGATTTTCGGCGACGATTACAGGCTGTTAGTGATTGACTACAAACTAGTGGCAGCAGCACTGCGTTCCCCCGCCCATGTGGTTGGCGATGGAAAGTCCACCATCCAGCAACTGGTGGATGAGGTGAATAAGGATCCACGCAGAGGTTATGGACATGAAAATGTGCTTACCCAAATTCATATTGATAAGCTCACGATGGAGATTATTCAGTCAAAAGGGTATTCCTTGGAGACTGTATTGGCTGATGGAGAACGCTTGAATTTGAAGGATACTGCCAATTTAAGTACTGGGGGCACTGCCACCGATGTGACCGATATGGTGCATCCATATAATGTATTGATGGCTGAACGCATTGCCCGCATCGTTGGCCTCGACATCTGCGGCATCGATTTGATGTGCTCGGATATTACCAAGCCTTTGAATGAAACCAAAGGCGCTGTCCTCGAAGTGAATGCCGCTCCAGGTTTCCGTATGCACATTGCGCCTAGCGAAGGGCTTCCGCGTAACGTGGCGGCCAATGTTATCGACATGTTGTTCCCTGCCGGAACGCCTTCACGCATTCCGATTGTATCGGTTACGGGCACCAATGGGAAGACCACTACCACCCGCCTCATTGCTCACATGGCCAAGTTGAAGGGGTATAAAGTGGGCTACACCACCTCCGATGGTGTTTACATTCAGAATATGATGGTTGTGCCCGGTGATTGTACCGGTCCTGCCAGTGCTGAATATGTTTTACGTGACCCCACTGTCGATTTTGCAGTGTTGGAGACAGCACGTGGCGGCTTGCTTCGTGCCGGTTTAGCCTTCGATCAGTGTGATGTCGGGATTGTAACCAATGTGGCTGCTGATCACTTGGGCTTGAAGGGTATCCATACCCTCGACCAGCTCGCCAGGGTGAAAGGGGTTATACCAGAGTCGGTCAACATCAATGGTTACGCCATTTTGAATGCCGACGACGACTTAGTCTTCGCTATGCGAAAAGACATAAAAGCGAAGCTGGCCTTGTTTTCTATGGATGAAAACAATGTTCGCATCAAAGAGCACACTTCACGGGGTGGCTTAGCAGCTATTTACGAAAATGGTTACATCACCATCTCGAGAGGAGGATGGAAAATGCGAATCACGAAGGCGGTGAATGTTCCGCTGACGTATGGCGGTCGTGCTACCTTCATGATTCAGAATATATTACCCGCGGTTTTAACCGGGTACGTCCGTGACTTTTCTCTTCAAGACATCAAAGAAGCGTTGGAGTCGTTTATGCCATCGCCTTCCCAGACGCCAGGCCGCTTGAATCTCTTCAACTTCCACAACTTCGACTTGCTTTTGGACTATGCGCATAATCCTGCCGGATTGCGGGCGTTGCAGAAGTTCGTTTCGAACATGCATGCTACCACTAAAGTGGGTATCATCGCCGGAATCGGGGATAGGAGGGAAGAAGACAACATCGCCATCGGGCGTATTTCTTCAGAGATGTTTGATGAAATCATCATTCGTCAGGATAAAAACCTAAGAGGAAAAACCGCTGATGAGTTGATTGAGATGTTGAAAGTGGGCATCCGCGAGCACGATCCGAACAAGAAAATCACCGTAATTCCCAACGAGCGGGAAGCCATTGTACACGCCGTTGGCGAAGCTAAGCCCGGCTCACTTATCATCCTTTGCAGCGACGTTGTTCCCGACGCCTTGTCGCTGGTGATGAAACTCAAAGAAGAAGAAGCTGAGAAGCTTTATAAATTCAATACCGGAGATATTCCAAACCGGTAGTCGAGAAGTTAAACGCCTCATCTTAAAAGATGGGGCGTTTCAATTTATGCGCTACTGAATGCGCTTTCATCCATAACTTAACCATAACATGGTTGAAGGAATATGGTAACATAGAAGCAAAACAGGGTTAACATTGACGCAATTCCTTTGCAGCAAGTTAATATCAACCCATGAAAAAAGGTTTACTCCTGATTTTGCTGATGACTTCAACCTTGTTGGCGTCTGCGCAGTTTTTCACTCCCACTACCTATCGCGGCGCGGTTTCTCCTGACTCTACTCAGGATTGGACCCGCGAAGCTTGGGTCAATTGGAATCCCCAAACTACCAATTATCCTGTTACCACGGTTGATGTAAATCCTGGTGATATTACTACCAACACCACCTGGACTAGCAACAATGTTTACCGTTTGAATGGCGGTTTCATTTACGTAACCAATGGCGCTACTTTGACCATTCAGCCTGGGACTATCATAAGAGGCGAAGGTAAAGGGACCTTAATCATCTGCCGAGGAGCGAGAATCATTGCGCAGGGTACTGCAAGCCAACCTATCGTGTTCACTTCTAATGCTCCTGCGGGAAGCCGCCAGCCCGGAAACTGGGGTGGAATTGTTATTACAGGACGTGCTACTCATAACCTGCTAGCAGGTGATACCGCTGCGGCTGAAGGTGGAATTGCAAAAGCATTGCCTAGCGGCGATGGTCGATATGGAGGTAATGATGATAACGACAACTCTGGAGTACTTTCTTATGTACGCTTAGAGTATCCCGGTATTCCTTTGACTACTGCTTCTAACTCTGAAATCAACGGTCTTACGCTTTGTGCAGTTGGTTCAGGAACCCAGCTTGATCATATTCAGGTTTCCTACTCCGGCGATGATGCTTATGAGTGGTTTGGCGGTACTGTAAATGGAAAATACTTAATTGCATTAGGCACTTGGGACGATGATTTTGATACCGACAATGGCTACCGTGGTTTGAACCAATTTGGAATCGCACTTCGCGATCCGAAGATTGCTGACCAGAGTGGTTCAAATGGTTTCGAGTCTGACAACGACGCGCAAGGTTCCAACCGTTTGCCAAGAACTGAGGCTGTATTCTGTAATTTCTCCTTCATAGGACCTCGTTTTTCAGGAGCTCCTGTTATTAACTCCAACTTCCGTAGGGCAGCCCACATTCGTCGCGGTTCTGCTATGTCGGCTTTCAACTCTATTCTTACCGGCTGGACTGAGTCAGGCATCATGCTCGAAAACCGCCGCACTGTTGCACAAGCATCTCTTGAAAATCTGATGCTTCGTAATCTTATTGTAGCTGGTTCAGGCCGTCGTAATGCACGCTTAACCTCATCAGCTTCAGACACTGCCGGTATAGACTCTGCGAACTTCTATAACTGGTTCTTCACTCAAGGTTATGGCAATGATACGTTATTGAATACAGAAGCTATTCAATTGTATCGTCCTGCTCCGTGGGATACATTAGCCAACTCATTGGCCATTCGCCCGAACCTTTCACCTCGTCCGGGCTCAATTGCCGCCAGTGGAGCTAACTTCAACTACACCAAACTTGGTTTTTTCCCTGCCAGTGTTAGTGGTTTGAATCTTGAAGGACTGGCTGTATATCCTAATCCTGCAAAAGGAACAGCAATGGTTACGTTCGAAATGCCGGAAGCAGCAGAGTTTCAGATTAGAGTCATCGATTTAAGTGGAAGAGCCTTGCAAGTTCAGCGATATGGCAAGTTATTGGCCGGTGAGCAAGTGCTTCCCCTTTCATTAGAAGGTTTACGCCCGGGTTTGTACCTCCTTCAGTTTGAAGCAGGTCAGGCATCTGGCACCATGAAAATAGTAGTGGAGTAATTTCCCCTTTGGTTTGTGTGAGTAAGCCCGGCATTGCCGGGCTTTCGTGCGTAATGGGGTTTTCTTATTGTGGTGTATGGTATCACAAAGGGCACGAATTGTGTCACAAGGCGCACTAGGTTTTTATAAATTGACTTTAAAAAAACTTAATGCTCCCTGAGAAACCATCAAGTTCATTGTGATAACGAACGTGTGAGGCATCGCCAAGAGCACCTTCCTTTCGTTAACAAATAAAAAAGGCTGCACAGTTGAGGTGCAGCCTTTGCTTTTTCCGTTGATTGGACGATTAGTCAATGCGTTTATTCAGGTAACTGTTGTTGGTCTGAATGACGGTTTTATTATTGACCCCTACGCTGAGCGTTGAGTTTTGTGCCTCAGCGGAGGAAGGTACTGTGTTCAACGAAACATTTTTTCTCTGGTAAGAAGGCGTATTCTCGTAATCACTGATAGTATTGACGTTATTGAAGTCCTTCAAGCTGCCAAGTCTCTGGTTTGATTTCGTTTCTCCAAGGTTACTAACGCCCTTCAACTGGCTAAGCTTATCTTTAGTTGAGCCTGACACAACACCAGGAGTAGGAGCGTTTTGAATTTGATTGGCAGCTGCGGGAGTAGTATGGCTTGGCTTTGAATCGATTACTTCCTGAGTGTCCTTGTTGATTAAAGTGAACGACTCATTGTCATAGACAGAATCAAGCGAGATAAGTAACTCATCTTTAATTTCTATGTCATTCGGTTTCGCTTTAGATCGATTGTCAATTTCCAAGGTGGTTTCATGGATATTTCTAATCAGGTTATTTACCTGATCGGCAGCTTCGCCACTTGGAGTTGCAGGTACTTCGTCTAGCCGGATGGTTTCTTTTACAGTTGGTTGAATGATGGTTTTATCTTCAACGGAAGGAGTTACCTCAACAGCTACGAAAAGCTCCTTTTTAAATCCAACAGAAACATCTGATTCCTGACTTGGTCTGTTAATCTTGATGTCAACCAGTTCATTGAAGGGTTTTTCATCTTCATTAAAACCAGGTAATGAAACGAACAAGTTGCTTTTCGGAGCTTCAAACTCAACTTCAACACGTTGGTCTTTTACTTCGAGTTCAATTTTTTTTACTGCAATGGCATCAGGTTTTTTTTTGAAACCGGTAGCTAAAACAGTGAGATGGAGGTTGTCTTCCAAATGGTCATCGATATAAGAACCCCAAATGAGGTTGGCTTCTCCACCAGCAGCTTCTTGTAAGTGGTTGATGATGAGCGCGATCTCGTCCATAGTGACTTCCTGATGACCAGAGCCGATGTTGAGCAGGATGTTTTGAGCGCCAAAGATGTTGCTTTCGGTAAGTAATGGAGAAGAAAGCGCTTGCTCAACAGCATTTACTGCACGATTTTCTCCTTTGCTTAGGCCGGAGCCCATGATGGCCACCCCTGAATCACGGAGCACTGTTTCAACGTCTGCAAAGTCAACGTTGGTGTTTCCTGAGATGGTAATAATTTCTGCAATGCTTTTCGCTGCAGTAGCTACCACATCATCTGCCAGAGCAAAGGCTTTGCTTTGCGCCATGTTACCATAGTTGGTGAGGATAGAGTCATTAGAAATCACCATCAAACAGTCCACTACGGAAGCCAGTTTTTCTAAACCTTCATTGGCTTGTTTGATGCGCTTAGGGCCTTCCAAGTTGAACGGGGTAACCACAATGCCTACGGTAAGAATACCGAGTTCGCGGCAGGCTTCAGCCACTACAGGAGAAGCTCCGGTTCCGGTTCCACCGCCCATTCCGGCTGTGATGAACACCATTTTAGTGTCAACGCCGATAGCAGCTTTGATGTCATCGATGCTTTCAATGGCAGCATTTAGCCCGATTTCTGGCTTATTCCCAGCGCCTCTACCTTTGGTCAGGGAAGCGCCCATGTGGATTTTAGTTGCTATAGGGCTATTTTCTAGCGCTTGAGCATCGGTATTACAAATGATATAGTCAACGTCTTTGATGCCGATTTCAGCCATATGTTTTACCGCGTTCCCGCCGGCGCCACCAAGGCCGATGATTTTAATCAGGCTGTTGAGTTTAAAGTCTGGAGTGGTTAAAAATTCCATCGTGTTAAGGGTTGAGGGGGCTGTTGTTAATTTAAATTTCCTTCTTCGTCGTTTTCGATGATTCTTCTGATTCTTTCAAGGAATCGTCGGATAATGTCTCCCCTTTCGTCGATTTTCTCTTTTTTTAGACCAAGGGGTTTGCTATCGATTTTCGTTTCTTCGTTAGGAGGCTTAGGCCTGTTTTTTCTTTCTTCCCGAATTTCTATAGCCGATGTATAGTTGAGGTCTCGGTAGATTTTTTCTGTAATCATTAGACCCACGCAAGTCGCAAATACCGGGCTTTTCACTTCGTAGGTTCCAGGAGCTAGGTGCTCGTTGGGATATCCGATTTTCGCGCTTAGTCCTGTTACATCTTCCACCAAGGTTCGGATGTTTTTCAGAAGAGCGCCACCACCGGTCACTACAATACCTGCGGAGAGTTTATCGCGGAGTCCGGAAAGTTCTATCTGAAATTTAACCATCTCCATGATTTCAGCCATTCTGGCATGGATAATAAGAGAAAGGTTTTGCATTGAAATTTCTTTCGGATCCCTTCCCTTGATGCCGGGAATGGTGATGATTTCTTTATCGGAGGTATCGTCGGGCCAAGCGTTGCCAAATTGTCTTTTCAACGCTTCTGCCTGTGATTTCAGCACATTACAACCTTGAGTGATGTCGTTGGTGATGCTATTACCTCCGAAGGGAAGAACTGCTGAATGACGAATAATATGCTCATGGAAAATAGCAATGTCTGTAGTTCCTCCTCCGATGTCAACTAAAACAACACCCGCCTCTTTCTCCTCAGGCGATAAAACTGCCTCAGCAGATGCCAATGGCTCAAGGGTGAGGTAGTTGATTTTCAGTTTAAGCGGGTTCCCATTTTCATCTTTTACATCCGCTTTTTTCACGCACTGTGCGATATTTTCGATGGCAGAAAACTGGCCGGTGATGATGTGATAGTTCCCTTTGATCTCGGTACCAGCATGACCAATAGGATTTTGAATGCCTGACTCTTCGTCGATGGTGTAATCCTGTGGGACTACATCGATGATTTCATGGCCGGGCTGCACGTTGATGAACATCATCTTTTCGCGCATGGCATGAATTTCTGCTTCGCTGATGACATCAAACTTGTTGTTGCGAAGTTGTTTGTAGGATTGATGCATCGACTGGATATGTTGGCCGGCTATGCCCACATTCACTTCGTCAATGTTAACTCCTGCTTTATCGGCTGCCATGGTGATGGCTTTAGCTATTGCAGTGCTAGTAATGTCAATATTGGCCACTACGCCACGATGTACGCCTTTGGATTCCGATATGCCGGCTCCGAGGATGACGAGTTTGCCATTGGGATTAAAGGTCCCAACCATTGCGCAGATTTTAGTGGTTCCTATGTCTAAACCGACATAGAACTGGTCATTTACTTCGCTTTTCGACATACGATTAGTTCTTTGTATTGGAGGTTGATGAGGGAGTACTTGTTCCAGTCTTCATCCCGAAAGCCATCACGATAGAGGGCTTCCAGTTTAAAGTATTTATCGTTGAGTGAGGAGGTGTCGCCTAACACAACGGTATGATTACCCAGCATGGGTATGATTTCAAGCTGTTCTTGTTCGTTGACATGAATTTGAGCAGTCAACGCGTTCGCGGACTTATTTTCTCTAAGGAAAAGGGCCATTTGCCAGAGTTGATGTCCGATGGGGGTGGAGAGGCTATCACGGATGCCGCTTTTCTCCCTAATGTTGCCGGTGGCAACAGGAACCCGATAAGCTCCTATGCTCGAAAGCGGCATTTTTAATCCGTTGGAATCTACGTAGTAGCTTTGCTGATTCTGGTTGATAATGCGGAGTACGGGAACTCTTTGATCTACTTCGATGCAAATTTCTCCGTTGAAGTTCGCCCACACTTCTGCATTGGCCACATGAGGCATCTGCTCAATGAGCTTTTCCGCCAAATGCAAATTGTACTGTTTGAGAGGTCTTGTTTTTACTAATTGAACGTCTGTTTGCTCCAGTTTACTGCGGATTGCTTTCTCGTTGACGAGCTTGAGACCATCCGGGCCATTGATTTCAATGGTATAGTCACTGATCAGTCGGTTGTTCATCTGATAGTAGCTGAATCCATAACCTGCGGCGACGGCCAAAAGAAAGAGAATCTTTATGGTGATGTTGACGACCTTTTTCCAGTTCATGCCATTCTCCTTTCTCTTTCACTCATCCAAT
Organism: Sphingobacteriales bacterium; assembly: GCA_027484425.1. Classification (GTDB taxonomy): domain Bacteria; phylum Bacteroidota; class Bacteroidia; order Chitinophagales; family Chitinophagaceae; genus Nemorincola. Next base: position 28,430 of record JAIXSZ010000087.1, on the reverse strand, counting down.
TACGAATAGGTGTTATCAGTAGATCAATGTCGCCCGCGCCAACAGTGAGGACGATTTCTGTTTCACTGCTTTTTAGGCAATCAAGTACTTGCTCGTGTGTAGCCATGGTTTTGCGAACATTGGTACACGCTTGTAACAGCCACTCCGAGGTAATGCCTGGAATTGGAGTTTCTCTTGCCGGATAAATAGGCATAAGGATAAGCTCGTCGAACAAGCTGAGGCTTTCTGCAAAACCTGATGCGAAATCGCGGGTTCGGCTGAATAAATGTGGTTGAAATACCGCTGTTAGTTTTTTGCCTGGATATAGCTGTCGTACCGCTTGTTCCAGCGCTTTGATTTCGGTAGGATGATGGGCGTAATCGTCGATATAGGCAATGTCAATACCTTCAAACTGTCGTTCGAATCTTCTTTTTACCCCTTTGAAGCTGGCAATTGCGGTAGGAAGAAGCGCAGGATGGGCACCCATTAGCAGGGCCAATGCCAGTGCTGCTGTTGCATTCATCAGGTTATGGTTTCCTGGGAGTGCAAAGTTGAGTCCGGTAAGTGTGAGTTCAGGGCTGAAGAAATCGAAGAGGATTCTTCCATTTTCAACTCCCTTGATTGCATAGCGATAGTCGCCGTTTTTTCCATAGGTTAAAACCCTAACGCCTGGCTTGGATTTCAAGCTAACTCCTTCTGCTAACAACAAGGTGTTGGTTACTTGCAAGGCAAATGCTTGGAAGGCCTCGTCAACAGTAGCCGCGTGGCCGTAAATATCGAGGTGGTCTGCATCGGTGCTGGTAATCGCGGCAAATTCAGGATTGAGTTGAAGGAAGGAGCGATCAAACTCATCGGCTTCTGCAACAAATCGGTTCAGGTCACCTTCGAGGTAGTTGTCTTGGTAGTTGGTAGCTATTCCACCCAAGAAAGCAGTTGCTGGAGCTTGTGATTCATGTAATAAATGCGCCAGCAAGCAGGAAGTGGTGGTTTTTCCATGAGTTCCGGCTACAGCGGCCAGGGTCCCTTCTGCGGTTAAGCGTCCCAACATCTCTGCTCGTTTCAAGATGGTGAAGCCTTCACTTTGGAAATATTGCCTCAGCTGACTATTGGCGGGTACAGCTGGAGTGGCAACTACGAGGGTGGTTTCAGGGTATAAAGGCAGATGGTTAATGGTGTTGACTTCATCCAAATAGGTGATGGACATGCCTTCTGCCTCCAGCTGGAGGGTTAAGTCAGTTTTCGTTTTGTCGTAGCCGGCAACTTGGAATCCGCTCCGATTAAAGTATCTAGCGAGAGCACTCATTCCGATGCCTCCAATGCCCAAAAAGAAATAGTGGCTAGTCTTTTTCATTTTTTAAGGAATTGAAGGATGTCGTTGGCGATAACAGAGGCGGCTTCGCTGCGGTCAAAGGCTTCGAGATTGTCTTCCATAGCGCTTAAGGCTTCTGGCTGTTGGAGGAGGTCTATCGCCAGCGGGATAGCTCTTTCGGAGGCTTGATCATCGGGCAGCATGCGAGCAGCGCCTTTTTTTACGAAGGCATGGGCATTCATGCGCTGGTGGTCTTCGGCAACCATGGGCGCTGGAACTAGGATGGCGGCTTTCCTAACGGCGGCCAACTCACTTAATGTTGAAGCTCCGGCGCGGCAAAGAACCAAAGTGCTTGCAGCGAAGGCCAAATCCATGCGCTGGATAAATGGCGATACGAATCTTCCGACTTTATTTAGTTGTGAGGCTTGATCGGCCATGCTGCGTCCTGTCTGCCATATCAGCTGAATACCGGAGTCTTCTAGTTGCTGAAGATGGGTTTTCGCCGCTTTGTTCAATGTTCCTGCTCCGAGGCTTCCACCAGTAATAAGCAGTACAGGACGGTCTGGTGACAGGCCGAAGTGTTGCAATGCTTCGTTCCTAACCGCTTCACTAGCCGGACGAAGGTCGTTGCGGATAGGATTGCCGGTTATTCGAGTTTTACGCTTTCCAAATACTTTTTCAAGCCCCTCAAATGCCACATAGGCCCTGCGGACATTAGGCGCTAAAAGACGATTAGTGAGTCCGGCAAAAGCGTTTTGTTCTTGAATAAAAGTTGGAATACCTTTCCATTGAGCGGCCATCAAAAGTGGTCCGGAGGCATATCCGCCTACGCCGATAACGGCATCAGGTTGGAAAGAACGAATAATGGCGCTTGACTGCTTTAGGCTCTTAAGAATCAGCCAAGGTAATTTCAAATTCTCAGGAGAAAAGCTACGCTGCAAACCTCGTATGGGCAGTGCTTCAATGCGGAAGCCTGCTTCGGGTACACGGGTCATCTCCATACGGCCTTCGGCACCGACAAATAATAATTCAGCGTTACAGCATGCTTTCAATGCCTGGCCAATGGCAATTGCCGGGAAGATATGCCCACCTGTCCCGCCACCACTAATGATGATTCTGGGCTGTTTAGTCATACTTTCCCCTTTCTATTTGCAGCCCTTTGTCTTTATATTCTTTGATGATGCTTTGGCAAATTCCCAGCTCCAAGCAAGTAAAAATAAGTGACGAACCGCCATGACTTATAAGTGGCATGGGTTGTCCGGTTACTGGTCCTGTACCAGTAGAAACAATGATGTTGATAAGTGCTTGAATGGAAATTAATAGGGCAAATCCTATTAGCAGATAGGCAGAAAAGCCCATCGGTAATTTTTTGGCGATGTAGAGTAATCGGTAAACGAAGGATAGGTATAAGGTTATGAGTAAGGTGCTGAATATGAGGCCGTATTCTTCGAGGATTAAGGTAAAAGAGAAGTCTGAGTCGAGTTGTGGCAGGATATTATGAACATCGCTATTGCCCGGACCTTTACCAATGACCGGATTAGTGGTGGCGATGGCCATAACAGCGAGCTCGGGTTGGCTCTTTTTGTCCCGCATGCTCCTTTCATCTTTCTTGATATCAAGTTTATCTGCTACAGATGGAGGAATATATCCGGCGGCATAAAGCCTGCTTTTCCAAGTTTCATATCGACTAAATCCAACCAGCTCGAACATAAAAACAAGCAAAACTGTTGCAAGGGCGAAGAAGAACATCGATTTCAGTATCAATAACAGCTTTACTCTGCTGATAAGGAGCATACCAATTACCACGGTGAAAATGATCGCTGCAGAAGAGAAGTTGGAAGGAAGAACCACAGCGGCTATGAGTGCGGGAAAGAGCATTTCTCTGAGTAAATCCTTCACAGTGTTGATTTTCTCTCTATTTCGAGCGATGATGACCGCAGTCCAGATTACTGCCGCAAACTTCATTAAGTCGGAAGTCATGAGGCTAAACCCTGGAATTAGCCTTATAGAACGCGTGCCTGCTTCGGTAGCGTCGCCACCAGAAACGTAGGCAACTCCTTGGATAACAAACGCGAGAAGTAGAATTAACTTAGAAATCCTAGCGAAAATCCTAAAGTCGATTTGATGAATTTTGTAAATAAGACCTAGTCCGGCTACGCAGATAGCGAAGCGCTTCAACACTTCGAATAGCATATTATCTTCCGGCCTTGAGGAAAATGTTACAGCAAGAGATACCAACATGAAAATCAAGGTTAGTATCCAGATGTAACGATCGCCTTCAAGTTTGAATGGTCCAATGGTCATTTTAAAGCTCCTTAACTGCTTTTTTAAATTGTTTACCTCGGTCTTCGTAATTCTCAAATAAATCGAAGCTTGCGCAGGCCGGTGATAGCAGCACCATATCGCCTTTGGAGGAAAGCTTATAAGCCATTTCTACAGCTTCTTTCATGGATAAGCAATTCACCATCACTTCAATTTCTCCTGAGAAAAACTCGTGAATGGTTCTGTTATCCGTACCGAGGCAAATGATGGCTTTTACCTTTTCTTTTACTAAGTCTTTCAGGATGTGGTAGTCATTGCCTTTATCTACCCCCCCTGCAATCCAAATCACTGGTTTTGTGGCGCTTTCTAAGGCATACCAGGCAGAGTTTACGTTAGTCGCTTTAGAGTCGTTGATGTAATCAACACCGCGAACACTGGCTACATACTCTAAGCGGTGCTCCACATTTTCGAAGCTCTTGAAATTCTCACGCATGGCTTCATTGCGGATGTTCATAATCTTGGCTGATAAGCCTGATGCCATGCTGTTAAATTGGTTATGCTGGCCTTTAATGGGCAATTCTTCTAAGGGCATTGTGAATTCGGAGTTATTAAATCTGATGATGAGTTGGTTGTTTTTACGGAAGGCGCCTTCGTTTACTTCGGTATTCAAGGAAAAAGGAAGCAGCTTGGCCGTGGGTTGTAACCTTGAAAGTGCTTCCATGGTTAGCGGATCGTCGGAGCAATAGATGAAATAGTCGCTTGGCAGTTGGTTTTGTAGCAGGCGCATCTTGGCTGCTACATAGTTGCCAAGCTGATATTGATACCGATCAAGGTGGTCTGGAGTAATGTTGGTGAGTATGGCAATATGCAACCGTGTTTGGTACATATTGTCGAGTTGGAAGCTGCTGAGCTCCAGCACATAACAATCGAAGTTTTCTTCTGCTACCTGTCGTGCGAAGCTCTTACCGATGTTTCCTGCCAGACCTACCTTCATTCCCGCATTTTTTAGTAAATGGTAGGTCAGTAGGGTGGTAGTAGTTTTTCCGTTAGTGCCGCTGATGCCAATCAAGGTAGCGTTGGTGTAGCGTGCTGCAAATTCAATTTCACTCCAAACCGGAATTTGTTTGGCTATAACTGCTTGCATTACCGGGGTTGCATCAGATAATCCTGGGCTTTTAATCACCAGCGATGCGTTGAGGATGAGGTCCATGCTGTGTTGGCCTGATTCAAACGCAATACCAGAAGTGCTGAGCTGCTGGCTGTAGGCTGGCTTGATGCTGCCTTTGTCGCTGACAAACACTTCAAATCCCTGCTTTTGCGCTAGTATTGCAGCGCCTACGCCACTTTCACCAGCACCTAGTATTACTATTCTCTCTGACTTGTTCATGCTCATCGGATTTTAAGTAATACAATGGTGATGATGACTAATAGCACGGTGATAATCCAAAAGCGAGTCACGATTTTGGGCTCTGGAATGCCACTCAACTCAAAGTGATGGTGTATAGGCGACATTTTGAAGATGCGTCGGCCTTCTCCATACTTCTTCTTGGTGTATTTGAAGTAAGAAACTTGCAGGATCACTGAAAGGCTCTCTACGAAGTAAACACCGCAGAGAATGGGTAGCATCAGCTCCATTTTGATGATGATGGCTACTGCTGCAATTGCTCCGCCTAAAGCCAAACTTCCGGTATCGCCCATGAATACTTGGGCGGGAAAGGTGTTATACCAAAGAAATCCGATACAAGCGCCTACTACAGAAGAAAGGAAAATGACGGTTTCCCCTGAGTTAGGGATATACAAAATGTTGAGATATTCAGCCAGTTTGAAGTTTCCTGACATATAGGCTAGAATGCCTAATCCACCTCCAACAATCGCAGTAGTTCCGGCTGCCAAACCGTCGATTCCGTCGGTAAGGTTTACGGCATTGGTTACTGCAGTAACAATGAAAATGATGATAGGCAGATAAACAAGCCATGCGAAGTTGCCCAGTTCGAGGATTGAGCCATAGTCGAAACCTTTTTTATAGAAAGGAACGTTGGTTTTCATGCTGATATCAGCAGTATCTGGGTGCCAATACAAGATGCCCGCTATGAGCAAGCCTAAGCCTACTTGGCCCATGACTTTGAATTTAGAACGAAGGCCTTGCTTGTTTTTCATGAATACCTTGATGTAGTCATCTGCCAAGCCTATTGCGCCCATCCAGATGGTTGCAACCACCATCAAAATCACGTAGATATTGGCCACTTTGGCCATCAGCAAGGTTGGAATCAGAATCGATACCAGGATGATAATGCCGCCCATTGTGGGAGTCCCTTTTTTAGAAAAGTGGCTCTCAGGACCTAACACGCGAATGCTTTCGCCAATTTGTTTGGCTTTCAGGAAGTTGATGATTCGCTTTCCTATAAACAGAGAAATCAGAAGTGATAGAATAGCGGCAACCGAAGCCCTAAAGCTGATAAACTTAAACATTCCGGCACCGGGAACGTCAAACTGCTGATCGAGGTAGTTAAAGAGGTAGTACAGCATTATTTTTTCAGCAATTGAAAGGTTTCCGCCAGTATAGCTTTATCGTCGAAAGGGTGCTTAACGCCCATAATTTCTTGGTAGGTTTCGTGGCCTTTGCCGGCAAGCAGGATGATATCTCCTGCTTGTGCGAGTAAACAAGCGGTGCGAATAGCTTCTTTACGGTCACTGATTCGCAGGTATTTGGCTTGGAGATCATTGGTAATTCCGGCTGCCATATCGTCGAGTATGGCTTCTGGAGATTCCGTTCTTGGGTTATCAGAGCTCAAAATCACTTGGTCTGAGAGGCTACAAGCGATTTTTGCCATGATAGGTCGCTTGGATTTGTCTCGATCTCCGCCACAGCCTACTACGGAAATGATCCGTTGACTTCCTTTCCTAAATCGGCGTATGGTTGCTAATACATTTTCCAGCGCGTCGGGCGTATGGGCGTAATCCACCACGCCTATGATTCGGCTTGCAGAAACCTGATAGTCAAATCTGCCCGCCACTGCTCCAACTGCAGAAAGTGCTTCAAGGCACTTGTCTTGTGGTATTCCCAGCAACATGGCTGTGCCATAAACTGCTAATAAATTGGAAGCATTGAAGTCTCCTATAAGTCGGCTGTGAAACTGAATGCCGTCAAATTCAAGGCTCAAGCCTTCCAAGCTATTGTCCAGAAGTTTGCCTTTAAAATCGGCGCCATGTTTCAAAGCGTAGGTGCGCACCTGAGCGCGGGTGTTTTGCAACATCACCATGCCATTCCGATCATCTCTGTTGACCAAAGCAAAGGCATCCTCCGGCAATCGATCAAAAAACGACTTCTTTGCCTTCAGATATTCCGCGAAGGTTCCATGATAGTCGAGATGATCGTGGGTTAGGTTGGTAAATACAGCTGCTTTAAATTTTAATCCTTCTATCCGGTTTTGATGCGCTGCGTGAGAGCTTACCTCCATAAACACATGCGTACAGCCGGCATCAGCCATTCTTCGCAACAATTCATGCAAAGCAATGGCGTCAGGGGTGGTGTGAGTTGAGGGAAGTATGGCTTCTCCGATGCGGTTGCCAACGGTTGAAAGCAAGCCACATCGGTAGCCTAATCGGCTAAATAGTTCGAAAAGGAGGCTAGCAGTTGTGGTTTTTCCATTTGTGCCGGTAACGCCAGTTACAATAAGCTCAGTGGAAGGTTGACCGTACCAATTGGAAGCCATCTGACCTAAAGCCGCAGATGAAGATTGTACGCGCAGGTAGGTAACAGAGTCTTTTCGCGATTCAGGCATTCTTTCGCAAACTACCACCACAGCGCCTGCATCAACGGCTTGCCCAATATGGTCATGTCCGTCAGTGCGTGTGCCGGGGACCGCCACAAAGACGCCTTCTGCCTTTACCGCTCTAGAGTCAGCAGTAATCCCGCTAACCGTGCGGCTCATAACTCCGGCAGTTTCCAGGAGTTGACATTGGTAGAGTATGTCAGATAGCGGCTTCATAAGGATAGTTCTAATTGAAGTGACATGCCTCGTTTGAGTGGACTTCCTGCTCCTATACTTTGAGAGATCACTCGGCCTTTGCCGTTGATTTTTGGCCTGATTCCCCTGCTTTCTAGCAAATACAAAGCATCTCGCAGATTCATGCCGGTTAAATCAGGCATGGCGCTTTCCGGCACTCTGTTTCCTTGTAAGTAGTATTTGCCAGCATTGGTTACAACTTTTGCGAATTCTTCCTCTCGCTGTATTCTGTATGGAAGCTTGAGTTTTTTGAGTAAAAGTGCCAAGTCGGCTTGCTGTCCGTGGTACAAGTTGGAAATGGCAACGCGATTAGGAGCTGGTAGTGCTCTGAATTGGTAATTCAGTGACCCTGCGTATATTTTCTTAGCGATTTCTTTGAATAAGGGAACCGCAATCCCACCTCCGGTAGGTTCAGGAGTTTTAGGATAATTAATTAAGGTGATGATAGAGTAGGTGGGATTATCCTTTGGAAAGTAGCCCACAAAGGATACTTGATGACGGTTGGTCCAGCCACCTTGGCCATCAGGAAACAAGTAGCTGTTTGTAGGATTGTTTGGTATTCCGTCTTTGGGATAGTTTAACAACTGAACCGTTCCGGTTTTTCCAGCATAGAAAAACTCTAATGAATCGCGCCCTTTGGCAGTTCCGTTAAGGGCAACTCCCACCATAAGTTGATGCGCCCATTTGAGGGTTTTATCACTGCATATTTTCGGATTGATAACTTTAGGTTCAAACTTTTCGATGGTTTGATCGAGGTAGCGGACCTCGCTTACCAAATAGGGCTTCAGCTGCTTGCCATTATTGGCAACTGTGTTGTAGAAGTTCAGAATTTGAAGGGGAGTGAACTCAAAGAAATATCCAAATGAAAGCTTGATAAGGGAATAGTTGCGCGTCCAACTTTTATCTTTAGGAGAGAAAGTCTTAGGCTCTCTTTCGCCTTTTAGGTCAATGCCGGTGGTGTTGAGTAGCCCGAAGGTTCGGATTGTTTCAAGGTATTCAGATACTTTGTTTTGGTTTTGTTCAAACAGTCGGTAAACGGTTTTCGCTACCCCTACGTTCGAGGAGCGTTCAAAGATTTGCTGAATGGTAAGATTGCTTTCTGCTTTGCCATGTCCAGCATCTCGAACCAGCATTTCACCTACTCTGGCAGTGCCACCTTCAATATCAACACGGTCACTTGGAGTTAGCCCTTCTTTCTCCATGGCTGCCATTAATGAAGCCAATTTTAAAGTTGAGCCCGGTTCAAAGCGCCTTCTTATCGCGTAGTTTTCCAATTCAAAATAGCCGCTTCTAGTGGTATCGTAGCCTAGATTAGCCATAGCCTTAATTTTACCAGTAGCTACCTCCATGACCACGGCTGTGCCAAATTCGGCACGATGATTTGTTAGAGTTTTCCGAAGCTCGTTTTCTACCATATCCTGCATGTTCACATCGAGGGTGGTAATCACATCACTGCCATTTTGCGGGAGGATGTTGTTCTCATCGTCGAGGGTGAGGTAAGCGTTTTTGCCCAGTCGTTTACGTTTAACCTTGCCCGTAATACCGGCTAAATAGCTGTTGTAGCTGTATTGAATGCCGGTTTGTGCATTGAAGAGCTTTTTGTCTTTATGCTCTTCTTCTGTTGGAATTTTTCCAATGGTGCGCATGGCCAGATTCCCGTAAGGATATACGGGTTTGTAGCGTTCACTCTTGTTCAAGCAGGAGATATGTCCTTTTTCAGCACAGAAAATGCCTTCATTTCTGAGTTTTTCGAAGGTCTTGTAATCAACATTTTTCTTTAAAACACGATAGCGGTATCCAGCAGGCTTTGGCCCTTTGCTTTGAGCCTCTCTATACCATTTAGTAAGAAGCTTTTCATACTCTTCTTTATTACGTTCGCCTAGTGTTTTTGCCAAAATTTCAGCTGTGTATTCAAGTTCAGTTTGGAAGATGGTTTTCGTGATTTTTTCTTTTTTACCTGAAAATTTTGAAGCCAGCTTATCAAGCCAATTTTCGTTCGCTTTGTCGGCATCGATTTTTAGGCCAGCTGCTTTAAGTCGGACTATTAGAGAGTCATCTTTTGGGTTCTTCCTCTTTTTGTTAAGGTAGGAAGCTGTCATGTCGAGTGTTAGGTCGTAATAAGGAATCGTGGTGGCTAAAATGTCGCCTTCCTCACTCATGATGGTTCCTCTCAATACGCTTACAGTGGTGTCGCTGTAAAGTTTACGTGAAAGCACCTCTTTATATTTTTCGCTTTCAAAAAGCACAAGGCTCCACACCCGGAACATGACGAATGCGACCATTAGCACGAGGAACAAAAAGTATAAATTTGCCCCAAATGCCATTGGATTTTTTCCGGTTGGCTTAAGGGGTTCTTTTGACATAGATTTTCCTCGGTGATTGAGTGATAATATGCAGATCAAGGCCCTCAACAGCATTCGCAACCTGGGATTCTCTGGTTGCATGCGTGAGTTCTTTTTTCAAAGAGATATAATCTCTGCGTGCAATCTTGATGGAGTCTTCAAGTGCTGCAATCGTTTTGAGACGCTTTTCATTCATGTTGGCATTGCCGATGTAAATCATCATCAGAGCAAACAGAAATAGGAGGAAGCGATAATGTTCGCGTAAGAATTCTATCTTCAGAAGGTTGGCTGGGTCGAACAAATGGAGCGGCAGTGGGCGTCCATTGGCTTTTGACTCAGGCCTCGGCTTAGTTTCGGGAGCTTTGGTACGAGGTGCGTTCATGCGTTTCGTTCTCCTATTCTTAAGCGCGCACTTCTAGCGCGAGAGTTTTGCTGAATTTCCAGTTCGTCAGCTTTGCCTGCTTTAGCCGTAATGGGCGTGAATGGCCTTAGAAGGTTTCCGTAGAAGTCTTTAGTTTCGGTGCCTTCGGTGTTGCCACTTCTGAGGAAGTTTTTTACCGGGCGGTCTTCTAAAGAATGGTAAGCTAGTACAACCAAACGACCACCTGGCTTCAGGCAACTTGCGGTTTGGTGAAGAAAATCTTCCAGCACTTTCATCTCCTGATTCACTTCTATTCGAATTGCTTGGAAGACTTTGGCGAGGAATTTCGACTGTTGATCACGTGGTAGAACAGGCTCCAATGCTTGTTTCAAGTCGAAAGTGGTTTTGATGGCCGATTTATTACGTGCCACCACAATCATACGAGAGAGCTTGCCGGCGTTGTTCAGCTCGCCATAGTTTCTTAAAATTCGAGTTAAGGCAGATTCTTCTATTTCATTAAGGAGGGTAGCTGCATCGATGCCATGATTTTGATCCATGCGCATATCGAGTGGAGCATTGAAACGGAAGCTAAAGCCGCGTTCAGGTGCGTCGATCTGGTGAGACGAAACGCCTAAGTCTGCAAGTATGCCATCAACAGGTAGTGCTTCATGGAGGCGAAGGAACCTTCGAATGTGGGAGAAATTGGCAGGAATAAAGGTGAAGCGTGGGTCGTCAGGAATGTTGTTGGCTGCATCTGCGTCCTGATCAAAAGCGATGAGCCGCCCGTGCGGGCCTAATTGACTCAAAATGAGTCGTGAATGGCCGCCACCACCGAAGGTTACATCCACGTAGGTGCCCTCAGGTCGAATGTTTAGGGCATCAAGGCAAGCGTCTGCCATGACAGGTATATGATAGGCTTGACTAGTCACGTTTTTTCAACTTTGCGACCTGTTCAGCCAAATCCGACATGGACCCTCCTTTGTTTAAATATTCGTCGTAGGTTTCTTCTTTCCAGATTCTAATTCTGCGAATAGAGCCTACTATAACCACTTTATCTTTACTCGACAAGCCTGCATAACTCATTAACCGGGGGGGGAGATTAATGCGTTTACTACTATCTAAGGGGCAGCCTACTGCGCCATTGGTTCGTTTGCTTCCGTATAGTCTGTTGATTTCTATGTCTTGGTCAAGTGCTTCAATTTCTTCAACAATTTTCAGCCACTCACTTTGTGTCATTATTTCTAAGCAAGCATCTAATCCTTTTGCAACGATTAACTCATCTTGCTCATTTTCAGGGATTTCCTTGAGTAAATTGACAGGAATAGCCAGACGACCGCGGTCATCCAACTTTCCGTCATATTCTCCCATAAAAAAACCCTTTGGCATGTCTTGATGCTTTTCGAAACACGAATGTAGGTAATCGTGACATTCTCTGCCCAGTCCTGCCCAAAAAGAATTTATCCACATAGCCTAGTTCAAGTTTTTCAAAAGGCTTTGTAAATCAGGACTTAAGGCTTTTTGGAGGCTAATAGGCCTATTTTTGGTTGTCTTTTTCTCTGCTTTTGTGTTTTTCGAAGAAAAACACATCGTTTTTTTGTCATTTCTCATCAAAATGCCTCTCTTAACACTTTGATAATCATGAAATGCCTATTTATTTTAGGGCAAAATCTGTAACACCGAACTATGAAGAAAATTCTACTCGGCCTCGCGCTACTCTTTGGATATGGAGCTCAAGCGCAGTTTGTTTCTACCCCGCCTGTTCAAGATGGTACCATCACTGCGGCGGAATATGGAAACTACACCAACATCGGAACCAATGGTTGGTTTGTTGCGTGGGATAATACGTATTTGTACTTAGGTAAAACTGGTGGCTCTGCTGGCGAACCTGTAATTTTTGCAGCTGACCTAGATCCCATGCAGCCTGTAAGTGGTGGTACATCTAGCAATGGTAACCTGTTCAATAGAAATCACTTTGACCATACTTCGCAATCTCCTTTCAGGACAGATATTTCTGTTTATTGGACAGCTACCTACATAGAATATTGGGAAAGAAATGGTTCTGGCGACTGGAACCAACAATTGGCTTCATCAGGCATTCTTGACCGTGGAAACAGCGGAACCAATAGAGAATGCAGAATTCGTTGGTCTGATATCAACGGTACTGGTGGAACGAGGCCTTCGTCATTTAACTGGTACGGATATGCATTTAACCCAGATCCTTTCGGAAGTCCTGGATTTGATTTTTTCTATGATGTTTTTCCTAACGGTGTAAACAATCCTTCTGGAAATCAAAATGGAACTAATCCTCGCTTCTTTTTCTATCAATCAGTTCCTTCTACTGCTTCAGGCTCAGCTTCAAACCCCATGTCAACTGCGCTTCGAAGCTTTGAAACTAGGGTTAGTTACAGCTATACGAACATTGGCACTCACCCAAGCTCACTTCACGACATGACGATTAACACCTCATCTGCAGGTGATTTGGATTTTCAAACAGGTGTAACCATTACAGGTAGTTTGGTAGCAGGTTCTCCAACGTCAAACATTCGTTCCGGTTCGGGCTTGCGGACCGTAACTTTTACCGGTTCGAATGGTGTAATTAGAAATGCCGGCGGTACTTTCTTTGGTGAATTCGGAGGAAACTCACTTTACTTTACTTTTGCTGGCAACACCACTTTAGCGGGTTCCAGCCAAATTGATTGTCGTTCTTTTACCGTTAATGCAGGTGCAACCTTGGACATCGGGAACGTGGGAATCAATTGTAACAACAACACCGGTGGTGGCGATAATGGTATAGCCTACATCAATGGTACAGTCATTACCTCAGACCCTGATGGCCTTTACGGTTCTACCGTGACAGCAATTCGAAGTACTTTCACCGCTGTTAACCTTGGTCCAGTTTCAACTGTGAATTACAATGGTACCGGACAAACCGTGGATGCTCGTGCTTATGGTAACTTAACCATTTCAGGTAGTGGTACCAAAACACTCGCTTCCGGAACTACCAGCATTGGTGCCAGTGATGTTTTGACAGTGGCTTCAGGTAGTACTTTCAATATGGGTGGCAATGCCGTTACTTTCAACACGGGCGCTACAGCTTCAATTAGTGGAACCGTTCAAACCTCTCACGCTAACGGACTTACAGTGGGTAGTTTCGGTGGTCTTTCAGCGGGTAGTGTTACCCTTGCTTCCGGGTCTACAGTTCAATATACATCAGCATCAGCCCAAACAGTTTCTCCATTAACTTATCATAACCTAACACTCAATGGTGGAGCTACCGATAATATGGGTGGCAATGTGACTACCAACGGCGCGCTTACCCTTACAAGCGGAAGCCTTGCAATTGGCGCTAATACCCTTACCATTAACGGTGCTTTCTCCGGTAATGCTACCAACGCACTTACAGGAAATGGCTCTTCCAACCTAACCTTAGGTAGTTCTTCCACCGGAAATCTATTTTTCCTAAGTGGTGCCAATGCTATCAATAACTATACTTCCGGCCGTGCCACTACATTGGGCAATGCCATGGAGGTTAGAGGGCTATTAAGCCAAAATTCCGGCGCACTTACCACCGGTGGTTTCCTTACCATTGGAAGCGGTGCTACCTATCAAGGACAAGTCAACTTTGCTGCTGCAGGCAGCATTTCCGGTAACGTTACTTCTCAGCGCTACATCAGTGGAATTAACAACGCTTGGAGAGGGTTCTCTGCTCCGGTAGCAGCTAACTACAGCGATATCAGTCCGACTATAGATTTGGGCGTACAAGGGGTAAATGGCTCTAATTTAATTACTCTTCGCGATATGAATTTCTGGACAGGTGCAGCTTGGGAAAGAGCTTCAAACTGGCGTATTGCTGCCGATACCGGCATCAATGCAACGCCAAGTAGCACCATTGCTGCCGGACGTGGATTCCTCGCTTATGGCGGTTCTAGTGGCATTGCCAACCTCGCGTCGCCCGTAACTATCGACCTTACTGGAACTTTAAATAGTACCACCATCTCAGCTCCTGGTCTAGTAAACAGCAATCGCTCTTACAATGGCTGGATGCTAATGGGTAATCCTTATTTGGCCACTCTAGATTGGGAAAATATGTTCGGTACTGCCGATGTTGCCCATATTAGTTCTACGATTTACCTCTATAACACCACTTATGGAAGTTGGGATAGCTACAACGCAACCACCAATACCAGCACCGGTAGTGGTACCAACCTGATTGCGCCTTATCAAGCTTTTATGGTAAAAGCTACTTCTGCAACGGTACCTACCCTTAATTTCAGAACCTCTCATACCAGCAATGCCGCTTCCGTTTACAACTTCCGTCAGCAATCCATTTTTCCTATTGTTCGTCTGAAGGTGACTCAAAATAATAAGCCATTGCTGTCCGCTATGTCTTTAGTAGCAAGTCAAGCTACTGCAGGGTTAGACGAGGATTATGATTCTCAATTCCCAGGTAGCTTTAACGGTGTGAGCTTTTATTCTATGACTAGTGGAGACTTTAAACTGGTCCAAAATAGCCGTCCTATGACCACTTCCGGAATCAGCGAGGATTACTACTTCGAGTTCAATGGTGCGGGTAATTACCGCATAGAGCCAAATCTGGAAAACGTAGATCCATTTTGGACCATCATGTTGGAGGACAAAATCACAGGCCTAATGCATAACCTCCGCGCCGGTGGATATGCCTTTACCCATCAAGCTACCAACCGTAAAGATCGCTTTGTGCTTCACATCAACGCGATGACCACTGCCACCAACAATGTTTCCTTTGTAAAACCTTCTATGTTCGTCAACAATGGAACATTGGTTGTCAATTTCGACCGTCAACAAGAGCCTACTACTATAGAAGTCTTAGATCTTAATGGCCGATTGATGAAAGCGGCATACCAAGTTGTTGAGAGTGTATTTAGCATGGATCTCCATGATTTAGCAAACGCTCCTTACCTTGTTCGCTTCACAGCTCCATCCGGTATTTCAACCGAGAAGGTAGTACTGAACAAATAACAGTTTTCATAAACTGAAAGAATTCAACCAATTTTGAAGGCCTCGCAAGAGGCCTTCTTTTTTAAATGGACTTCACTGTGCAGGAATCAACCTCCAATCCTATCCTTACGCTGTCAGAAGATCAGCTTAGCAAATGTTATCGCCAACAGTTAATCAACCATACTGCTGCCGCGCTTTTGGCATACCTGCTTTGTTTTGCAGGCCATAATTTTTACACTTGGCTTGTTTGTTACTTGAACGATATGAGCCCGGTTTACTTTTTTCATCATATCACTACACAGGCTGCTAAGGATTCATGGAATGTGAGTAACGTAACCGAGATTTATCTTTTTGCGCCGGTTTTAAGCTTGTTTACAGGTGCGGTTTTCTGGGGATTGTACCGAATCACCCTCCAGAGTCACACTTGGTTAAAGCTACTTTTCATGTGGTTGGGAATTTGGTTTCTAATCAGATCCCTAGGTGCATCTTTTGCCGGAGCTATCACATTCAAAGAACTAGGTTACTATTTGCTTTGGAATTTTTATGGAAACCTTGTTGTGCGAATGGCTATGATATTGGGTTCACTTTTTGTCGGTTACCTTATTTTTCGCCAATTGTTATCTTCCATATACCAAAGTGCGCCTGTTTTTGATCTCATCCTTGCAGAAAGTGGTGATCAATCGCGCCGCCGCCGTTTTGTATGGAATGTGGTTACCCTGCCCTGTCTCATTACGCTATTTATGGTGATTTTGGCGTTTGTTCCAGGACCGACAAGGGTGCGTTTTTGGATGAACTTTACCTTTCGGCATGAGCTTTTTCTTATGCTGTACGCTTTGATTAATTGGTTGGTTCTTTATAGAAGTATTCAGCGGTTTTCTTCAGAGGATGTGATGCTTTTTAAAAATCATCTTCCCAGCGGAATTGCTTATGCCATGATGATCTTAGCACTTATTTTTTGGGCGGTTGTTCGTGTCATGCACGATACTGCTCTTTTTTGATAGAACTTGATGAAGGGTAAAGAAAAAGCCGTGCTGGTTGGCGTCATTAGCCAGCATCAAACCAAAGAACAAGCAGAAGAATACCTTGATGAGCTGGCTTTTTTGGCAGAAACTGCCGGAGCTGAAACCATTGGGAGATTCCTTCAGAAATTAGAAAGGCCGGATTCCCGTTCGTACA
Organism: Sphingobacteriales bacterium; assembly: GCA_027484425.1. GTDB lineage: Bacteria > Bacteroidota > Bacteroidia > Chitinophagales > Chitinophagaceae > Nemorincola. The sequence goes on along the minus strand of JAIXSZ010000087.1, from coordinate 12,017 downwards.
TCGGAAAGGGAAAACTGGATGAAGTAGCCAACTTTGTCAAACATGCCGAGGCAGATCTCGTGGTGTTCGATGATGAACTCTCTCCAGCACAAATCAGAAATCTGGAGCACTCACTTAGCTGTAAAATCCTTGACCGCTCCAATCTAATTCTCGACATTTTCGCTGCACGTGCCCAAACCGCACAAGCTCGTACCCAAGTAGAGCTCGCTCAAAACCAGTATCTGCTGCCTCGTCTTACTCGCATGTGGACCCACCTTCAAAAGCAAAAAGGGGGAATAGGTATGAAAGGTCCGGGAGAAAAGGAAATTGAAACCGACCGCCGCGCCATCCGAAACCGCATTGCCCTGCTCAAAGAGAAACTTAAAACCATCGATAAGCAAAACCAAACACAGCGAAAGGGTAGAGGAGCTATACCCCGTGTGGCTTTGGTAGGCTACACCAATGTGGGGAAATCCAGCCTCATGAATCTCTTGTCGAAAGCAGAAGTTTTTGCAGAAAATAAACTCTTCGCCACGGTTGATTCAACCGTTAGAAAAGTGGTGCTTGACCAAAGTGCTTTTCTTCTTTCTGATACCGTGGGCTTTATTCGGAAAATCCCTACTCATTTGATTGAGTCATTCAAATCAACTTTAGATGAAGTACGTGAAGCAGATATTCTGTTGCATGTGGTGGACATTAGCCATCCTGGGTTCGAAGAGCAACTGGTGGTGGTAGAAGAAACGTTGCGAGATTTAAAAGTGCTTGATAAACCGTCCTTGCTAGTATTCAATAAGATGGATTTATTTTTGAAAAACAATCCCGAAATGAACGCTTCAGACTTACAAAAAAGCTGGATGGCCAAAGATCGGGATGCCGTGTTTATTTCAGTGCTGAAGAAAGAAGGCATTGAAGAGCTGAGAACCAAGCTTAAGCTTTTACTGAACTATGTAGCAAGTAAAAGGTAGAAGAATAACTTTTTTAAGATTCATCATGAACCGCGAGAAAGAAGGCAACGGCTGGTTTCTCGCGGTTTTTATATTTTATACAAGTGAGGGCAGCCTTTAGGTTGGGCAAGCCTAGATGGGAAGCATCAAAGACTTAAAGTCTTTCTTTGAGGAAATGCAAAGGGGGCTTTATGGATGTTATTAAATAAAAAACCGCCTCTGGAATATCCAAAAGGCGGTTTTTGTAGCCCGTAGGGGAATCGAACCCCTGTTCCAAGAATGAAAATCTTGTGTCCTGACCCCTAGACGAACGGGCCGTTCCGTTAGAGTGGTGCAAATATAGCGCAATGGATTTTAAACAACCAAATGTCCTTGAAAAAAAATCTTTAGGTCAAGAAAAAGTTCCCGAGGTCAGCATTGGCTGATTTTCTTTTGATTCAATTCTGTTAGGAAAGAAGCGTGCAAGGGGGAATACCTTCAAGTTTGGAAGCTCCATAGAAAGAGGCCAATTTATCTTGGGTTACCGCGTATATTTGCAAGGCAATAACTAACAGTACCATGTCAAAAATCAAAATTGCCATCAACGGTTTCGGGCGTATTGGTCGCCACGTGTTTAAGTACCTTCTCGAAAAAGAGAACGTTGAAATTGTGGCTATCAATGACCTCACAGACACCAAAACGTTGGCCCATCTGCTCAAGTATGACTCCGTTCATGGACGTTTTGCCGGAACAGTAGGCCATGATGCAGAAGGAATCATCGTGAATGGCCATAAGATTAAAATTCTTGCAGAACGTGATCCTGCACAATTGCCTTGGGGCGCTCACGGTGTAGATGTGGTTATTGAATCAACAGGCCGCTTTACAGACCGCGAAAGTGCAGGCAAGCATTTAACTGCCGGCGCTCGTAAGGTTATCATTTCGGCTCCTGCTACCGGCGATATCAAAACCATCGTACTTGGAGTAAACGACGAAACCCTCGACGGAACTGAAACCATTCTTTCTAATGCTTCTTGTACCACCAACTGCCTCGCGCCTATGGTGAAAGTACTCGATGAGAATTGGGGAATTGAAAATGGCTTCATGACCACCATTCACGCTTATACTGCTGATCAAAGCCTCCAAGACGCGCCACACAAAGACCTTCGAAGAGCGCGTGCAGCTGCTTATTCCATTGTGCCTACTTCTACCGGTGCAGCCAAAGCGGTTGGTTTGGTACTCCCACACCTCAAAGGAAAACTTAACGGAAACGCGATGCGTGTGCCCATCCCTGATGGTTCTGTTACAGATTTCACGGCAACCTTAAAGAAACCTGCAACGGTAGAGGAAATTAACGCCGCCTTTAAAGCCGCTGCTGAAAGTTCATTGAAAGGAATTCTTCAATACGAAACGGATTTAATCGTTTCTATCGATATCGTTGGTAACCGCCACTCTTGTATCCTCGACAGCGACCTTACTATGGTAATCGGTCAAACGGTGAAAGTGGTAGGCTGGTATGACAATGAATCCGGATACTCTGCTCGTTTAGCCGACTTGGCAGTTCGCGTAGGCGCTTAATTCTGACCAAACCGTTTCCTATGGTAAAGTCCATTGATCAGTTTCATTTCGCAGGTGAAAAGGTCTTAATGAGGGTTGATTTCAATGTTCCACTCAATAAGTCCACTTTCGAAGTAACTGACGATACCCGTATCAGAGCTGCCCTGCCTTCCATTCGTAAAGTACTGGAAGATGGCGGAAGTGTAATTCTAATGTCGCATTTGGGTCGTCCTAAATCAGGCCCCGAAGACAAGTACTCACTTCGTCATATCGTAGCGAAAACAAGCGAGCTGCTGGGCATTCCAGTTCAATTCGCGCCTGATTGTATTGGAGAAAAAGCCTCCCATTTAGCTTCTGACCTTAAAGCCGGTGAAGTCCTGCTTTTGGAAAATCTTCGTTTTTATAAGGAAGAGGAGGAAGGCAATTTAGAATTTGCATCTAAACTGGCCAAAATTGGCACTTTCTATGTCAATGATGCCTTCGGAACGGCGCATCGTGCTCATGCTTCCACCGCGGTGATTGCGCAATTTTTCCCCGGAAGAAAAGCGGCTGGATTCCTGATGAATGCCGAGCTTGAAAATGCCGACCGAGTCATGGGAAATCCTGCTCGTCCTTACACCGCCATCATGGGTGGAGCCAAAGTTTCTGATAAGATTCTCATTATCGAGAACTTGCTGGATAAAGTGGACAACCTCATTATTGGTGGTGGAATGGTTTATACTTTCTTCAAGGCTATGGGTGGAAATATCGGAAAATCGCTCTGCGAAGAAGATAAATTAGACCTCGCACTAAGCTTAATTGAAAAAGCTAAATCGAAAGGGGTAAAGCTTCTTCTTCCTGAAGATTCCGTGATCGCTGACAACTTCGCGAATGATGCCAATACCAACTTGTGTGGCAATATGGAAATTCCAGAAGGCTGGATGGGACTTGATATTGGGCCAAAATCAACGGCTCAGTTTGCAGAGGTAGTAAAAAATTCCCAGACCATTCTTTGGAATGGACCTATGGGCGTTTTTGAAATGCCAACGTTCGCAAATGGAACCAAAACCATTGCTCAGGCTGTTGCAGATGCTACTGATACAGGCGCGTTTTCGCTAATCGGTGGCGGTGATTCTGCCGCAGCAGTCAATCAATTTGGCTTCAGTGATCGTGTAAGCTATGTTTCTACCGGCGGTGGCGCATTGCTAGAGCACATGGAAGGAAAAGTGCTTCCTGGGGTTGCAGCCCTGAAAAGCTAACTACCAAAAATTTGAAAAACGGGCTGATTAGATGATAATCAGCCCGTTTTATTTTTCACCCAATGCTAGTGCTTCGTTCATAATGCCTCAAATCGTTGCACCTGAAATCTTTAATGGTTATAATTTTCTATTTCAAATAACGCATTTTTGGCCTGATATTTGAAAACACGCAAATCCGTTCAACCTAAACATTTAAACATGAAAAAAATCTTCTTAATGGCCGCTGCTTGTCTCACCTTGGGAGCATTCAGCGCATCAGCTCAAGGCAAAATGGGTGTAAGTGCAGGCGCAGACATTGCCTTACCTATGGGCAGCTTCTCTGAGTCTAATGGTATTGGTTTTGGCGGTTCAGCCATGTTCCACTACAATCTTATCGAGGATAAGTTAGATTTAACCGGCTCTGTGGGTTACCTCACTTTCTCAGGGAAAACTATTTCTGCTGGAATTCCAGGGCTTACTGCATTTGATGTTAAATCTCCAGCAGTATCTATGATCCCTATTCGAGTAGGTGCTAACTATAAGCTTATCGAGGACTTGGGTCTTTATGTAGGTACTGACCTAGGTGTGAGCTTACTTACTTTTGCAGCAACTTCTGTAACTGTGAATGTTCCAATTTTTGGTCCAGTCACTACTGAAGTTCCAAGTACTAGCAGTACCCTTTTTAGCTTGGCGCCACGCGTTGGTTATACCCTTCCTATCGGCAATAATGAATTAGACTTATCTGTTCGTTATGATTTATTGTTAGGCTTAAAGTCAGAAGATACTACTACTGACCCTAACACAGGACAGGACGTTACTACAGAAACTACTTCTAACCTTGGCTTCTTAGGATTCCGTGCTGCTTACCGCTTCAATTTCGGTGACTAAGTTTTCTTGAAATCGCATGAAATAGAAAAAGGCCTCCTTGGAGGCCTTTTTCTATTTCTTCCTTTTCTATTTCTTCCTTTTCTATTGCATGCTTTCACGCTCTAGTACGGCTGCGTCGCGGAACATGGTTTCAGCTTTTTGTATCGCCGCTTGCAGCATGGGATCTTGCATTTCGGCTTTGTTAGGATATAAGTTAACACCCAGTATCGGGGTAGTTCCTTCGGCTATTTGCGCTTTAATCTTGTTTTGCTCTTCTTGAATGAGCTTGTTGAGTCCGGTTGCTTGCCATTCTTCCCAACTCATGGTGCTTTCCAGCTCCTTGACTCGATTGAGTATAGCTTCAGCCAATAGCGTGGTCATAGTTTCCAAGTAGTATGAGCCGCCGGCAGGATCTGAAAGTTGGTCCAGTCCACATTCGTGAGCCAGAATGAGCTGAATGTTTCGAGCCATACGCTTGCTGAAGGAAGAACTCTCTGGCTGTATGGCTAAATCGTGAGGCAAAACTTCGTGTGCATCGGTTCCTCCCAGTACCACCGACATGGAGGCGGTAGTATTTCTCAACATATTATTGAAAACATCCCGGATGCTTAAATGGCGGTAAGCGGTGGTAGTAAAAATTCCGGCAACCGAACTGCATGGATGTTCAGGGTTGAATTCCGCGACCAACTGACTCCAGCAATACCTGAAAGCACGCTGGCGGGCAATTCCTACGAAATAGTGCAGCGGACTGTTCAGCTTGAATTGGATAAACTTGCCAATTTCATCCGGCGACAGGCCGGCTTTTGCATAATGTTGGAAAGTGTTTTTCCCTGCAAGAAGTGCGAAAGCTGCTTCATCGACTACCGAAAGTCCTTCGTTATAAAGGCGAGCGCCATCTATCCATAAACAGCGAAAGTTGGGCAGAAGCGACATGATTTGCGCCATATGGGGCAAATCATTCTTGGCAATAGTAACTGTTTGGTGGCCGAGTAAGCCACCTTGAATGCTTTCAGGTGCTAAACCACGTTCCAACGCTAAATGAGACAGCCATCGAGCCATCACATACTGCTTAGGCCCGCTTAGCCAAATGCTGATGTATTCTGGAAGTATACCCTCCATGAACTTCATGAAGTTGGCTTCACTGCCTGCATCTCCTTGGATATGCAAAGCGGTTGCACCTCGTTCAAGCGCATCCAATGCATTTGTATTACAAGCTTCAATTTGATTCGGCTGCAATTCAATTGATTCAACGATGCACCAGGGCTTAGGTTCACGGTAATATCCTCCGGTATAGGGCCAACGGCTGTCTTGAGAGGTGGGTAAATGCCGAACATTTTCAGCATTTACATAGGCAGGCATATCAAATCCTAGCGAAGTACGCCAGGTTAGACTGTCAGCGGAATCTCCTTTGAGCTCCTTGCTGACTTGCGTTTGCCAATCGGCCAATAAGGCATTGCTGAATTCCTTGAATTGAGGCATGGGTGATTGTTTTTCCGAAGAGATGGTTAAAGTTAGTGGTTAGCTTGCAGGTAAGCTTCACAGACCCAGTTGAGGGTGTCTTCCATTTTCCTGAAGGCAAATCCGGTTCTTCTGATTTTGGAAGAGTCGAATGCATAGCTAGCGAAGGCGGTTCTTACTTTTTCAGGAGTAAGCGCTGGTTCTCCATTAGAAAAGGCTGATTTTACAGAGAGCAAACGTGCGGCGAGCATAGATACGGAGAAAGAAGGCTCCCATTGTGGCATTTTTGCACCCGTTCTTCTGCAAACTTCTTCAAATAATTGGCGGTAGGAGAGGTTTTCTCCAACTAGCACATAACGTTCATTTTGGAGATTGGTGTTCATGGCATGTATCAGGCTGTCTGCCACATCGCGAACATCAACAAAGCCGTTTGCTCCCGGACTAATGACTGGAAATCCCTTGGCAATCTGACCAATTAATCTGGAAGAAGTGGCGTTCCAATCGCCTGGTCCTAGGATGATACCCGGGTTTACAATGACTGAAGTCAACCCCTCTTCAACCCCTCTCCAAACTTCCAATTCTGCTCTAAACTTAGAGATGGCATATTGGCTGTTTTTGGGGTCATCTTTCCAGTCACTTCCTTCATTAATCAATCCGGAGGTGTGGTTTCTGCCTAATGCAGCGATTGAACTTACATAAGCTAGTTTTTCTATACCCGAAGCCAGTGCTGCATTCACCACATTGGCCGTACCATCGATGTTGGTTTTCCAGAGATTAGAAGCCTGTTTCTTATCAAATGATACCGCTGCGGCACAATGATAAACCCTAGTTACGCCTTCCATGGCATCTTCCAAGGAGTCAGGATCCTGAATATCGCCTTGAACCCATTCAATGGGCAAAGCTTTTAGCCGCTTTAGCCACGGCTTTTCAAGTGCTAGTTGCGGATTTCGTGACAACGCCCTCACTGATACCTGTTGATGCTGTAATTGTTCAAGTAAGTGACTTCCAACCAGGCCAGTGCCCCCGGTAACCAGGACTTTTGTCATGTCCGAAAGTTCGGAAAAAAGGCGGTTGGTTGTGGCGCTATCAGATACTTCTACCTTTGTGTCGTGCAATATAAAAACCCCATCACCCCTGTACTCATTTTGCTACTCTTAGCTTTAGTTTGGGGAAGTTCATTTATTCTCATGAAGCGTGGTTTGGTGGTGTTTTCACCTGTTCAGGTAGCATCCATGCGGTTAACCTTTGGCGGTTTAGCCTTGCTGCCGATAGCACTCCGGCATGTAAGGAAAGAACCTTTACGCAAATGGCCGTCTTTTCTTATTGTAGGATTTCTTGGAAATGGAATTCCTGCTTTTCTTTTTACTGTGGCCCAAATGCATTTGAGTAGCAGTGTAACTGGTGTTTTGAATGCTTTAACTCCCCTTTTTACTTTGATGATTGGCGTTTGGATGTTCAATCAGAAATTGTCGGTGATGAAAGTAGCAGGCGTAGTGACAAGTTTAATTGGGGCTTTAATTCTGATTCTTATGAATGCCAATGGCGGCTTTCAAGCCGATTGGCGTTACGGTTTGCTGGTTGTCTTGGCTCCGGTTTTTTATGCAATTAGCGTGAATACAGTTCGGAATAAACTTGCTGATACGCCACCACTGGTTATCTCTGCTTTGCCTATTACAGCGGTAATGATTCCAAGTTTAATCATGTTGATTGCCTCAAAACCGCTCGATACTTTTCAGCAATTTGAATCAAACCAAGCTTGGACTTCCCTGATTTGTATCCTCATTTTAGGCTTAGCAGGCACTGCAGGTTCCTTGATTATTTTCAATAGGCTTATTCTCGCAACTTCTGCTCTTTATGCTTCGTCGGTGACTTACCTTATCCCGGTAGTGGCCATGTTGTGGGGCTGGCTGGATGATGAACCGGTAGGGATTTTTCAGGTTATTGGAATGTTAGCCATTTTAACTGGTGTTTATCTGGTAAATTCCAAACGTGGTGAGGCAAAAACAGTGTGATTCAGGTGGAGCCATTATTGAAAAAACTAAACTTCCCCGGAAACGTGGAAGCTGTCATTTTGGATGCACCAAACGAGTTTACTGACACCTTACAGAAATGGAAAGAAGAAGGTGTAGCAATTTCGATTTCAACAACTGGCCAACCTGTGCAGTTTGTGCTGGTTTTCGTTTTATCTAAGGAGAAAATTCAGCAATGGGCCAACGTTCTTGCACCACTTTTGCAAGGCGATCCTACTTGCTGGGTGGCCTATCCAAAGGGTACTTCCCAGCGCTATAAAGCAGACTTTAACCGCGATTTCGGTTGGGAGTCATTGGGGGAATTAGGATTTGAGGCAGTTCGGCAAGTGGCGATAGACAAAGATTGGAGTGCGCTTAGATTTAGAAAAGCCGCGTTCATTAAAAGTCTGAAAAGAGAACCTTCCCGTACAATTTCAGTTGAAGGCCGTAAACGATTAGGCGAAAAAAAGCCTTAAACTAAGTCCAGCCCTATATCTGTGCGGAATTTCTTGCCTTCGAACTCTACAGTACGCACGCCAGCATAGGCTTTTTCGCGAGCTTCACCGATGGATTGACCTAAGGCTGTGACCGCAAGTACCCGCCCTCCGTTTGTTAGCACACCGGCTTCACTTTGCTTGGTTCCTGCATGCATCAGCCAAACCGATGGCGGGCTGTTAGCCCATTTCTGAAAGTGCATCTGCTTGCCTTTTTCATAGTCTCCCGGGTAGCCTTCACTTACCATCATGACTGTAGTCGCAAATTCCGGTTTTACTCGGGCTTCTCTGTTAACTAATTGTCCCGAAGCAGCTTTGAGGCATAATTCCAGCAAGTCTTCGTCTAATCTAGGCAAAATGGCTTCGGTTTCCGGATCACCAAGTCGCGCGTTGTATTCAATTACATAAGGAGCTCCATCCTGATTGATGAGGCCGAAGAAAAGAAAGCCGGTATATGGAATTCCTTCTTTTTTTAGCCCAGCAATGGTAGGTTCAATAATTTTAGAGATAACCTCTTGCTTGAAATCCTCCTTGAAGAAGGGTACTGGAGAAACCGCTCCCATCCCTCCGGTGTTGGGGCCCTGGTCAGCTTCGAATATTCGCTTGTAATCTTTGGCTTCAGGTAGAAGAACATAAGACTGTCCGTCGGTAAGTGCGAACACCGACAATTCTGTTCCGGTAAGGAAAGACTCAATGACTAAGGTGCTGGAAGCTGCTCCAAAGGCACCTTTCAACATCGATTGGGTATGATGCAAGGCATCCTCGGTGGAAGTACAAATGATAACGCCCTTTCCAGCGGCCAAACCATCCGCTTTTAAGACCACCGGAAGTGGATGTTGGGCCACATAAGCCAATGCTTCTTCAAGTTGTGACTGATTGAAAGTTTGGTAAGAAGCAGTCGGAATCTGATGACGCTGCATGAAACGTTTCGAGAAGTCTTTACTTCCTTCCAACTGAGCACCGGCTTTTCCAGGTCCTATTATAGGCAAGTGAGCTAACTGAGTGTCTGACTCTAGATAATCCCGTAGTCCATTAACCAAAGGTTCTTCGGGGCCACATACCACAAGGCCAATCTCTTTTTCTTTAACAAAAGCGGCTATAGATGTGAAATCGAGCGGGTTTAATGCGACATTAACGCCTACTTCTGCCGTTCCGGCATTTCCCGGAGCAATAAAAAGGCGTCCGCAGTTTTTGCTGGACGCCAAAGAAATAGAAAGGGCGTGCTCACGCCCGCCCGATCCTAAAATTAATATGTTGGTCATTGAACTGGAATTCAATTATGCTTTTGGCACTTTGAGCTTTTGTCCCTTTTTAAGGTTGGAGTTTTTCTTTATTCCATTAAGCTTTTTAAGCTCATCCACGCCGTGGCCGGTACGCTGTGCGATGTCCCAGAGTGTATCGCCATTTTTGACAGTGTAGAACTTGTACTTCTCTCTTTTACTTTCTTTCTTTTCTCTTTTGTTTTTACGATGTCTGGAAAAGATAGAACGATCTTCAGATTCCGGCTCATTGTTTTGAGCTACCTGAGTTTCTGGAAGCTGTTTCACATAAACTTCCAAGTCTTGTCCAACTCGTATAATGTTGTTAGGGAGGTTGTTCCAGTCTCTAACTTCTGCAATGGTAACATTGTATTTTTCTGCTATTCTGCGGAGGTTATCGCCTTTTTCAACAGTATGCTTGGTTTTGTACAAGCCATTGGCAACTTTCTCATCTGGAACTTTACCTGAATTGGCGGTAGTGTTTTCTTTAGGTTCGTTGCTAGCAATTGAGACAGGAGCGCTGTTGTTTTCTGAACTGGCGATATTGGAGATTTCAGGCTTACGAACAGAAGTTACGATGTTATCTCGTTTACGTTCGAAAACTGAAACCAGTTTAGCAGGTAATCTCAGGTTATAGAAGTCGTGGCTTTGTGGCACATAACGCAATTTCAACGCAGGGTTGAGAATGGTAAGGGTTTCTTCTTCTACTTCGAGGTGCTGGGTGATGTCTTTGATATAAACCGGACCTTGAACAGCAACCACATCGGTTACAGTAGGCAGGGTAATCATTGGAGTAGGGTACAAGTTGTGCTCAGCCGCAAAGTTCATTACATAACTTACCGCGATAAAAGCTGGCACATATCCCCTAGTTTCTACCGGTAAGTAAGGGCGAATTGACCAGAAGTCACGCTTTCCACCTGATTTACGAATGGCTTTATTGACATTTCCTGGTCCACAGTTGTAAGCGGCAAGCACTAGCATCCAGTCTTTGTAAATCGAGTAGAGGTCTTTGAAGAACGCTACAGCGGCTTGAGTTGCTGCATAAGGATCTCGGCGCTCATCGTAGTAGTAGTTTACTTTTAGGTTGTACATGCGTGCGGTGCCGTACATAAACTGCCAGATTCCGGTGGCTCCTGCCGGCGAAACCGCATTGGGATTTAATGCCGATTCTACCGCAGCAAGATACTTTAAGCTATGAGGAAGGCCGGCTTTTTCAAGCGCTTCTTCGAAAATAGGGAAGTAGTACTGGGAAAGGCCGAGCATTTTCTCGGTGAGATTGCGCTTGCGAACCGCGTATAGATTGATGTACCCTTTTACGTATTCGTTGTAGGTGAAGGGCATATCCCGCTCAAGGAACTCAATTCTATAGTTGTAGATAGAGTCATCGTAAGTGGGTACGTCATCCGGACGAAAGCCATACTTGTTAAGACGTTTTATCTGCTGATTTCTCTTCTTGATATCGAAGTAATGAAGGTTGGTAAGGCTATCTAGGGTAGATAGAATGGCCTCACTCTCCTCATTCATCTCCGGATAGGTTACGTCTTGTGCTCTAACTGAGCCAATCAAGATGGAGCAACCCAGGGTAAGCAGTAAAAGCGTCCTTTTTAGCATGGGCGTGGTGTGGTTTGAAGGTTCAACTTACTAACGTTGCAATTGAAGAATTGGTGCTACATTTCCGGAAAATACAGAACATTAGGAAGCTGTCAAATATACAGCTGATTTGAATGAGACCATTTTATTTTCTTAACTCATTCGCTATCAGGAGCTTTTTTTAACCCTTTTTAAGTATTTCCGTAACACTTTAAGAGGCGTTAATCCTTCTTTGGTGGAAGAAAAAAGTCCTCCTTTTGGACCTAATACTACAATGGCTTTTTTGTTTATGGTGAGTCGTCCATCAGCGGGAAGTCTCAGTTGATGATTCACCTGAAGCACGGCTCCTCGTTCTAAAGTGAGGTTACCTTTAAGCTCAACCGGCCGATTGAGGGTGATGGTGTCACCAGCCTTAATGCGAACTTCCATGCCTGGTTGCACTAAAGTCCAATCTTTCCTAAGAAATCTTCGCGCTGGAAAGTATGGATCATAGAAGTTTTGGTGAATGATGCTGATTTGGCAGGGTGTCCAGGCATTCATATAGACGTTATAGTCCATCACATTATTAGAAATCACCCTACAAGCAGCTTGGGTGGAGTCGATGTTCCAGCAGTTGGCATGGTCGGGTGTATCATCGCAGCCATCGCCTTGCCAGCTATGGGCTAGT